>DATKKG010000062.1:0-56167 GCA_035543015.1 Conexivisphaerales archaeon
GAAGTAGGCGTTGTCAACCGGAACGATTGGGATGAACACCACCACAATCAGCAGGGCTGTCAGGACTCCAATAATGACGAGCCTGCCTACCTTCTTCAATCCCCGTTTTATGCAGGGTATCTGTCCTACTTACACGATGCGCCTTGAGCCTGTCTGTTGTGGCTACTTACACGATTCGGACCCGAAATCCCGTCGGGCCCGCAACCATCCAGGTCAAGAGGTGGCCGTGGCTTGCGCGGGTTCGAGCTTGATCGCTATCACGGCGGTCATCTGCCGCCCTGCGAGCCGGCCCATGAAGCTCACCACTGAGTAGCGGATCGCCCCGTACTCCTTTCTATACTCCTTCTCGAGGAGATCAAGCATTCGGACTCTCTCTTCCCCTTCCAGCATTCGAGCGTCCCCCTCGACCCACTTTCCGTTCGGTTTCCCGCTCCCGTCAGTCGGCGCAATGCGAACATGCGGGTTTCTCCCGATTCGCTTAACCTTCCATGACCGTGGGTCGGTGCGCACATAGACCAATCCTTCATGCTTCAGTGATTGGACTGGAGTCAGCTTCGGCTCCCCACCCTTTTTGTATGTCTCTAGGCCAATGTACTTCCAACCGGAGAATTGCTCGATGGAAGTCAACTCGAATCTGATGATGCTCTGTGCATCGCCCATAATTAGCTGTTGCATCGTTTGACAGTGACATCATCCCCCGCTGAAGGATGTTCTATCTCTCCCTGTTGCGCTTGCCCCGGACCCTCCGAGAGGAACCCATGGGATCGTCGGAGGCTGCAGGGAACGAAGGACAACTAAAATACAGGAGCCGAATGGCAGATTCCATCGAGCGGAACAGAATGACTACCTTTGTGTTGGTGCCTGGAGCCTGGCTGGGGGGCTGGGCGTGGAAGAAGGTCATCCCCCTGCTGGAGGAGAGAGGACACGAAGCCTACGCCGTCACGCTTACGGGGATGGGAGAGAGGGTCCACCTCGTTTCCAAGGATGTCGGCATAGAGACGGCGATCCGAGACGTCGTCAATGTGATGGAGTACAACGATCTGGACGATGTCGTGCTGGTCGGACACAGCTTCGCTGGAAAGGTCGTGGCGGCTGTTGCGGACCTGATTCCCGAGAAGGTGAGGGTCCTGCTGTACCTTGACGCGTTTCTGCCCGGCAACGTCAGAACGCCCCAGGGGAGTTTCACCGATGCCATCGGTGCCGGGCTGACGATTCCGCTTACGGAAGACACAATCAATCTCATAGGAAAGGACGTTCGCGGGGCAGACCGCGAGTGGCTCGCCTCCAAGGCCACGCCATGGCCCACCAGGTACGCCGGCGACCCGGTGACGCTTTCTGAGAACTTCGATTCCCTGGACAAGGCCTACATATTCTGCAGGGGCGGCGGCGACAACGTGGACGAAATCCTAAAGGGGGAGCTGGAGGGCCCATACAAGGTCATCGACTCGGGTCACTGGCCGATGATTACGAAGCCCCAGGAGCTGGCGCAGGACATGTCTGAGCTGGCCGGTCACTTCGACTAGAGGCCTTTCAGCTGTTCCACACGAACTTCGTGCTTGCAGCGTAGTTCCACAGCATGGAGACGACAATCGCCCCAAGGTTAGCGACCAGAGCGTTGATGCCGAGGACGGTGGCGAGCAGATAGAGGACCACCAGGCTGATGAGGACCCCTCCGGCCATGTTGACGTTGAACAGCGCGAACCGAACGAGGCGGGACCTGCTGGTCGCTTTGGCCTTCTCCTTGAAGGTCCAAGAGTCGTTCCAGACGAAGTTGTTGACGATGGCGGCCTCGGCGCTCAGGGCTCCGGCTACCAACAGGTATACCTTCAGCGGCCCCGTGAGAGCCCAGAAAACGGCTTCATTGACCACGACCCCGCTGAGGCCCACCAGGCAGAACCTCAGAAAGGTTAGATAGCTTCTGGTCTCGACGAAGAGCCGATAGAGGTGTTTGACGTAGTTCCACATCTCTCCGGAGCCCAGCTTGCTGTGTCCCTTCCGGCGGGGCTCGAAGACGTAGGGCACCTCGACCACCTTGCTGTAGTGGCCTTTTGCCAGGATCTCCAGGAGGACCTTGAAGCTTCTCGAGCTCAGCGTGATTCCTGATAGGACCTCCCTCCTGACGACGAAGTACCCCGACATGGTGTCATGGACCCCGCTGGTCCTGGGCAGCGCGAAGGTCGCAAGGAGGCGTGCCCCCCAGCTCACCAGCCTCCTGTATGCCGACCATTCCCCAACGCCTCCCCCCTTCACGAACCTGCTCGCTATCGCGATGTCGGCGCCGTCATCGATCGCCTTCAGCAGTTGCGGCAGGAGTTCCGGAGGATGCTGAAGGTCTGCGTCCATCAGGCCGATCAGATCGCCGTCCGAGGCCTTCACGCCATCCAGGAAGGCGGAGGCGAGCCCCATCTTGCCTGACCTTCGTATCAGAAGCACGTCCCCGTACCTGCGTGCCGCCTCTTCCGCCAGCTGCCAAGTGCCGTCTGGACTGTCGTCATCGACCACGATGATCTGGTGGCTGACGCCTGCCAGCGCCTGCTCGAGCCTTTCCAGAACGACCGGGAGGTTGTCCCGCTCGTTGTAGGTGGGCAGTACGAGGGAGAGCCTGTGCCCAGCGGTCGAGCCCTCTCCCTGCTCAGGACCTGGACGAGCCAACTTCCATCCCCAGCGTGGTGCCCGGGGGTATATATCCGAAGTCGGAAGGAGGGCTCGGGTCACTTCTTGGCAGGCGCGTTCCCCTTCGCGGTCATCCTGTCGACGTCGATCCTATACACCAGGGCGTCCGCGCCCTCGGCATCGACGTACCTGGCTATCTCCTCCGCGGAACGGTCCGTGTACTTGGCGGCTATGGAACGCAGGGCATCGGTCTTCTCCTTCCCCCCGACTCGCCCTGCCTCGCCGAAGGCGATGGCACTTCGGAAATGGACCGTGAAGTCCCTGGGCTGGGCCTCGGCGAAGCCCACCACGCAGAAGGAAACCCTGGGATCCTTCTCAAGGTTGGAGACCTTGTGGCCTTCCTTGGCCGAATGGAAGTAGATCCGCCCTCCGGCGTAGGCAAAGCTGACCGGAACGCCGTAGGGGGCTCCCCCCTCCCCGACCGTGGAAAGCACCCCGAACTGGGCCGTCGAGAAGAGCTCCTCGGCTTCAGCCGAGCCCAACTCGCGGTCGTGACGCCTCATGCTGTGGCTGGAGCCCAAGACCATGGCGCTCGCTACTTCCTGAGGACCTGCCTAAGCAGCTCCGGGACCTCCCAGGGCATCTTCGCGACTGGGACCCCGGCGGCGTTCAGGGCCTTCTCCTTCGACTGGACCGTTCCAGCCTTGCCGTAGATGATGGCGCCCGCGTGCCCCATCTTCTTCTCCTTCGGGGCGCTCCTGCCGGCAATGTAGGCCACCACCGGCTTGGGGAAGTCCGTGTCGGCGATGTAAGCCGCGGCCTTCTCCTCGGCGTCGCCTCCGATCTCCCCGTTGATGGCGACGGCCTGGACCGCGGGGTTTTCCCTTACCATCTCCAGGCACTCTATGAAGTTCGTGGAGATGATAGGGTCGCCCCCTATCCCCAGGGCCGCGAAGACGCCGAACCCGCTCCGCCTGATGTAGTCTGCTATCTCATACGTAAGGGTCCCGCTGCGCGAGAACAGGGCAACGGGCCCCGGAACGAAGGGCTGCGCCGGCATTATGCCAAGCTTGATCCTGCCGGGGAGTATGAGACCAGGCGTGTTGGGCCCTATGATGTGCCCCCCCGCCCTCCTCGCCTCCTCGATGGTCCTCATGGTGTCTCTGACGGGGACCTTCTCCGTGATGCCCACCACGAGCCTGATGCCGGCCTTGAAGTCGTCTGAGACCGCCGCTAGATAGGCGGGGGCGGGGACGAATATCATGCTCACCTCGGCCCCCGTCTGCTTGACGGCCTCCTCCATCGTCCCGAATACGGGGACGCCGTTGACGGTCTGGCCGCCCTTGCCAGGGGTTACGCCGCCCACGATCCTCGTGCCGTATTCGGCCATGAGCTGGGAATGGAGGCTGCCATATCGCCCCGTGATCCCCCTGACCACGACCTTGGAGAGCCGCGGCTCCACGCTGCCTGAGAGCCAGCCGCCGAGCAGGCTCATCTACTTCCAGCCTCCGATCGCGGCGAGCGCATCCTGCTCGTCGATGAAAGAGCTGAGCCCCTCCCTGGCGAGCATCTCACGCGCCTCGACGTCACCGGCCCCGCTCAGCCTCATGACGAGGGGTTTGGTGAGAGTCCCCTGGGACTTGGCGTCAAGTATCCCCTGCGCCACGGAGACCCCGTTGGTGATCCCTCCGAAAACGTTGATGAAATAGGCCCTGAGGTTCGGCTGCGCCGCCAGCAACTTCAGCGCTGCCAGCACCCTGTCGGAGGAGGCCCCGCCGCCCAGGTCCAGGAAGCAGCCCGGCCTGAGCCCTTTGGAGGAGACCATGTCCAGGGTCGCGAGCACCAGGCCGGCCCCGTTGCCCACAACGGCGATGTCGCCGTCCAAGGAGACGAAGTTGAAGCCGTACCTCTCCGCATCCTCTTCGGAGGAGTCCTTCCTGACGTACTTCTGCAACTCGGGATGTCGAAAGAGGGCGTTGTCGTCGACTATGACCTTGGCGTCGAGGGCCGCGAACCCCCGGCCGGGGGTGTAGGCGAGAGGGTTGATCTCGACCAGGTCCCCCTCCACCCCCGAGTAGAGGGAGTACAGGGACCTCAGGAGGCCCTTCAGGGATTCCGCGTCCGAGCTTGGAAGCTGGAAGTAGGCTGCGGCCCTGTCGTAGTCGGCCTGCGCGGGCCCGTCGAGGCCGAAGTCGAAGACCTCCTTGTCCTTGACCTCCTCGACGTCGATCCCGCCTTCCTTCGTCACTATCAGGGAGAAGCAGCGCTGGCCCCTGTTCTCGAAGTAGCTGCAGTAGAACTCCTTCTCGTGAGGATAGAACTGCTCCGCCAGGACCTCCCTGACCTGAAGCCCGGAGATGACGAGAGAGGAGAGCTTCTCGTAGGAGGGCTTCAGCTCCTCCTCGGTCATCACCTTGACGACGGCCCCGGCCTTCCCTCTGCCCCCTACCGGGAGCTGGGCCTTGAGGACGAGGGGAAAGCCCACCTTCCTGACCGCCTCGTCGAGGTCGCCAGCGTTCCTGACAAGATGGCCCGCAGGGACCTGTATTCCATACTCGCCGAAGAGAGCCTTGGCCTGATACTCAAGAAGCCTCATGAGTTTCAGCAGAGCATGCCGGTGAAACGTACTTAAAGAATGCGCCGGCGGTTGCCTTGGCGCCACGGCGATCCCCCAGGGTTTGGAGACTTTCCTATTTTCTGGCTATCTGGGCTAAGATATTTAAACCAGCGAGACCGCGAACAGCGGAGTAGCTCAGAGGATTCGGAAGTTTGAAGCTCCCAATTTGCAGTTTTGACGCGAAGGTCGGGGTCCTGTGCCCCAAGTGTGAGCTCAAGCTCAGGAGCGGAGAGCTTTCGAGGACCGACGTCGACGTCTCGTACATGCTGGCGAAGAACCTGGCGAAGTTCCCACTCCTCGACAAGATCACCCTCCGGAAGGCGGCCGAGGTCGAGGGGGACCTCGTGCTCATGGTGGGGCTTGGCGAGATGTCAGTCCTGCGGTCCGAGCAGGAATTCACAAAGAACCTTGAAGAGACCCTGGGCAGGAAGCTGTGGTTCACGGAGGCCGACGCCGACGACCGCCGCTACGTCGAGCACCTCCTCTTCCCTGCGAGGATAATGACCATGAACACGGTCTGGCTCCCGGACGGGAGCAAGATCATGAAGGTCATCATTCCCGGAAGGAGGACCGGTCGGTTCCCTGTCAACCTCGAAAAGGTAAAAAAGATAGTGAAAGACACAAGAGGAATCGAGCTGGTCGTAAAGTTTGAGCGAGAAGACAGAATCTAGAAGGGACAGGTACTCAGACCAGCTGGACGGGAGCGTCGTAGGCAAGACGGTCACGGTCGCCGGGTGGATAGAGGACCTGCGTTCCATCGGCTCAATTCTATTCTTCACGATCAGGGACAGCCACGGGGTCCTCCAGGCGGTCTTCAACAGGAAGAGCCTGGGCGACGAGAGGTTCGCGGAAGCCGCAGGGCTGCCCCGCCAGAGCTTTGTGAGCGTCACGGGGACGGTCAAGGAGAGCAGGGCGAAGATATCTCGATATGAGATCGACGTTTCGTCTTTCGAGGTGCTGGCCAGAGCGGTTCACCCGCTGCCCCTGGACCCGACGGGCCGCGTGGAGGCCCTCCTCGACACGCGGCTGGACGCCAGACCGCTCGACCTAAGGAACCCCAGGTCCGCGGCCGTGTTCAAGATCGAGGCGGCCTTCCTGGACTCTGCCAGGAGATACCTCGAAGGCCAGGGCTTCATGGAGGTGCGCACGGCGAAAATCATCGGCGCCGCGACCGAGGGCGGTGCGGAGCTCTTCGGCTTCGACTATTTTGGAAGGGAGGCGTGCCTCGCCCAGAGCCCCCAGCTCTACAAGGAGGAGCTCACCATGTCCCTGGAGAGAGTCTACGAGGTGGGGACCTACTTCAGGGCTGAGAAGAGCCACACCACCCGCCACATAAGCGAGTTCCTCGGGCTCGATGCCGAGGCAGCGTTGTTCACGAAGGAGGACGCGATGAAGCTCCTAGAAGGGCTGACGACGACCGCCGTGACCGAGCTGGCTTCCGGGTCCAAGGCGGAGTTCTCCCTCCTGGGAAGGAGCCCTGAGATCCCGCAGGCACCCTTCCCCGTGATTACGTACGAGGACGCAATGGCCGAGGTGCAGAAGAAAGGGCTGCCCGCGAGGTTCGGCGACGACTTCGACGGGGACACCCTGAAGGCGCTGGGGGAGGCTCGCCCTGGGTATTACTTCCTGACGGAGTGGCCCACTTCGATAAAGCCCTTCTACATCAAGCCAAACCCGAGGCGACCTGAGGTCAGCGAGTCGTTCGACCTCATGCACGGGCAGCTGGAGCTGGCCTCCGGAGGAGAGCGCGTCGCCGACCGCGGCCTCCTTGAAACCAGGCTCAAGGAGAAGGGGCTCGACCCGGAGCATTTCAGGGAGCACCTGCAGGTCTACGACTGGGGCATGCCCCCGCATGCCGGATGGGGCTTCGGCGTGGAGAGGTTCGTAGCGCAGCTGGCCGGGTTCTCGAACATCCGCGAAGCCGTCCTGTACCCTAGGGACTCCGTGCGCGTTACTCCGTAGCCAACGGTTGAACCCTGGTGGGCTGTCGGGAGGCCGTGCGACCCTTCTAGAGGGCCTTGTACTGCTCGCTCCACTTGATGTAGGCCTTCAGGGTCTCCTGGGGAACGCTGGGCTTCCTTGTCCTGAAGATCTCCCTGAAGTCGTTCATGTTGATTGGCCGTGTGCTGCTTCCCGGCTCTAGAGCGTGGCCGCTTTCGAAGAGCTCGCTGACGACCCTCAGCTGAACCGACTGACAGATGTCCTTGATGTCGCTCCCTGAGTAGTTCTCACCCATCCTGGCCAGCTCGTCCAGGTGGACCGAGGGGTCCACGGACAGAGGCTTGGTGTAGAGCTCGAACATGTGGCGTCGCGACGCGGGGTCGGGCAGCATGACGTAGATCCTCTTCTGGAAGCGCCTGAGGAAAGGCGTGTCCAGCACCCAGGGCTTGTTCGTGGCGGCGAGGACGTACATCTGGATGCTCTTCCCCTTGTCCGCGAGGCCGTCCATCTCCTTCAGGAACTGGTTCCTGACCCTCACCTCCCCGCCGACCTCCTGGGACCTGACGCCAAGGAGGGAGTCGACTTCGTCGATGAATATGATCGCAGGCTGCCCCTGAGCTGCCAGCTTCCTGGCCGTGTTGAAGAGCTTGGCGACGTTCCTCTCTCCCTCGCCTAGCCACTTGCTCATTATGCTCGCCGCGTCCACGGTCATAAAAGAGCTCTCGATCTCCGCTGCCGTGGCGGCCGCCAGCATGGTCTTGCCGCATCCGGGCGGGCCGTACATGAGGAGGCCCCTGGGCCAGCCGAGCGGGAACAGGTCGGGCCTCCTGTAGGGGAACACGATGGCCTCCTTCAGGGCCCTCTTCGCGTCCT
Source organism: Conexivisphaerales archaeon (assembly GCA_035543015.1). Classification (GTDB taxonomy): domain Archaea; phylum Thermoproteota; class Nitrososphaeria; order Conexivisphaerales; family DTJL01; genus DATKKG01. The sequence goes on from DATKKG010000062.1 coordinate 8,045, forward strand.
CGAGCCCTACGACGTCCTCGATGTGGACGTCAGGTTTCTCCTTGACCACGAGGTCGTCGTACGACGCCTTCAGCTTCTCGACCATGACCGGGCCTCCGCTGGTGGGCGCCGCGCCCCCGCCTCCTCCGCCTGTGTCTCCTTCTTCGTCCGTCGACATCCCCTCTTCGTCAGGCGGCATGAGGCCCCTGGCGGACTGCAGGGCCTTTATCCTCTCCTGGTAGGCCATGGCCCTCTGCAGGTACATCTGGTTGAGCTTGTACTCGGGATACAGCTGCACAAGGCGCATCAGTGTGGAGATCGCCTTCTGGTAGCTGCTTATGGCCTGCCCGTACCTTGCTTCGCTGTCGGCCTTGATCGCGTCGCTCGCATGCTTGCTCGCCGCCTCCTCAAGCATCTTTGCCGCCTGTTCGCTCATGAACTAAACCACTCCAGCTCTAGCTGCCGACCTTGACACGTCCCTCTCTGACAAGCTTGATCACTATCTTCTCCACTTCGTCGAGGGGCGCGCTCAGGGCCACCGCCGCTTCGTAGACGTTCAGCTTGCCGCCCTGAGTGTTGACGTAGTTCTCCACGGCGTCCTCGAGGGGCTTGCTCTTGGAGGACTGGAATATGTCGATCTTGAACGGATCCTCCTCGTCCTCCCCCGCGGCCAGCAGCGCCGTGCGCTTCACCTTGTCGAAGGTGGTCGGGTCCGGGGCCGCAGTTATCGGCTCGGGGAGCTCGCTGCTCGAGATCTCGTTTTCGAGGTACCTCATGGCCTCCTCCACGATCTCCTCTCCGCTCGAGGTGTTCACGTCTATGTTCAGGTTCGGGGCCACCTGTCCCAGCTCCGCCATGGTGTCGTTCAAGGTGTTCTGGATGTCCTCCTGAACGTTCATCACGTCAGCGCTGAGGCCGTTGAGCACCGTCCCGACGCCCTTGATGACCTTGAAGGCGTGGCCCATCTCGGTCATGGCGTCTCCGATGTCCCTTATGCTCTCAAGTCTAAGGATAACCTGGGTCAGGGCCAGCTCGCAGGTCACAAGCACGCGTATTATCTTCTTGACCTCGACGTGCTCGTTGGCGTAGACCGAGGCCCTCTCCCTCTCCTGCTTCTGAACGGACGCAACTATGATGTCGAAGAGCTTCACCCTCCTCTCCTCGAGTCGGTGGCGCAGGGTTTCTACCTCCCTCCTGTGGAGCTCGAGTTTCCTTATGGAGTCGGAGATCTTCTCTCTGAGACTCTCCTCCGTCTTCTTCGAGCCCCAACTCAATTTCAACGTAGGTCAGCCTGCCCCGCCATGCCCAGCGACGCTAGTCGGACAGTCGCTTTCGTTTAGAATCATAAGGGTCACAAATGATTAACAATCCCATTAAGACAATAAAACAAGTCTGAAAAAAGAAGTATGAGAGGTCGCCGGTCAGACCCGGCGACCTCCCTTCCGTCAGCCCATCACCCTTTCCGTTCGTCTATTGTGAGTAGCTCTGGCCGGCCTCGCCGCCCATGCTTGGCAGGTCGGGGAACTTGTCCTTCATCTTCTGCTCCGCGACTGCGGACGCCTCGGCTAGGATGTGTTCGGCGTCCTCGTTGGCAGCCTCGAAGTTGAGGGTCAAGCCGCCAAGCTGGCCTGCGTCGACCAGTATGCTGCTGAGCACGTTGTTGATCTCGCCGATCTCCTGCTCAGCCTCCGGCATTACACCGACCAGGCCGGATTTCACGCTCTTGATGACGGCCATGGCTGGGGCCAGGGTGACGACGATGTCACCGAGCTCCGTCGCGGTGTTGAGCCTGAGTATGATCTGCTCCAGGGCGATCCTGGCGGAGGTGACCATCTTGGCCATCTTCCTTATCTCGCTCAGCTCGTTCGCGTACACGGAGGCGTGCTGCATGTCGTGCTTCTGGATGGATGAGACGACCTTGTTGAAGAGCGCCCCGTCCCTCTCCTTCAGCTTGTTGCTTGTGTTCTCGAGCTTCGAGACCTGAATCTGTATCCCTCGAACAGCTTGATCGATGCGTGGCTTCAGAGGACCAGCGGGTCTGACCGCGTCCTTTACCTTCTCCCCAAACCCGGGGGTCTGGGGACTCTGCCATTTCTTACTGAATTCGGACACTATTAGGCACCTTACAATCAGACGGCCCCCTGCGCACTTTATCACTTCTGTAACCTGCGGCGCTGTCACCAGAGTGACAGAGCCCACGGTGACAGCCTTTGAGCAGATGGTTCAAAAGATTGCACCCGAGCACTTCTAAGCCGCCGGACCTAGCATCGACCAGATTGACAAAGGCTCCCGGGAACCAGCCGCTGATAGGCGCGTTGAAGGAACTGGGGCTGACCGAATACGAGGCGAAGCTGTACCTGACCCTCCTCGCCAACGGGCCGTCCAGGGTGAAGGACCTCGCGTTCAGCGCCGCGGTTCCCAGGACGAAGTCCTACGCAGCCATTCGCGGCCTGGCCGTCAAGAACCTCGTCAAGCTCTACGACACGCCCCTGAAATGCAGCGCCCAGGACGTGGAGGAGGGCTTCAAGGAGGCCCTCGCGGAGGAGGAAGCGAGGCTCAGGTCGATGAGAACGGCCATCGCGAAGATCAACAGGATGAAGGCGAACTCGCTCAGGGGGAGGAGCCTCGCCGAAGGGAAGTACTACATGTACGTCGCAGAGGAGTCCGGGCGCAAGCTCCTGGAGCTCGTCTCCGAGGCGCGGTACTCCTTCCATGCGCTGGTGGACGGAAGGGGGCTGGCTATGCTCCATGAGTGCAGGGAGGCCCTGGCCACCCTCAACATGGGAGACGCCGACATCAAGGTGGTCGTCTCGTACAAGGACCAGGAGCCACTCCAGGAGCAGCTGGGCCTTCCGATATCTGCCAAGGTCGGCCAGGTGATGGAGGGAAGGAACGTCTTCATCGCCGACGGCTCCAGCCTTCTCATAACCAACAGCAGCACGGGGAGCGCGCTCTTCCTCCCCATAGCGGAGGTGGCCGGGTTCCTCGACCACACCCTCTTCTCGCCGTACTGGGACTCCGCGGTGGACCTGGCTCAGTTCATGCGCCTGATGAACCTCAACATAGGCGACGAGCTTCCCTCCATCAAGGGCGACGGCTCGCTGTACAGGGCTTTCCTGCGGACCGTGATGGAGAGGATGAACGAGGACGAGATAAGGAAGCTGGCCGTCGAGTTCTACGAAAGGGTGGCGGTTACTAATCCCAGCGAGGTCTTCTCCATGAGCCCGGACGCGGCGCTGCCGGCCTGGTCCGAGCTTATCAGCCTTTCCCTCGAGGGCAGGGGGAAGGTCCGATACGACAGCCTGACGAAGATGCTGACCTTTGAGGTCGCGGAGCCCGCGAGGGTCTTCCCGGAGAGCCTCTGGCTCCTCGCGTTCATAGGCTACCTTGAAAGGATGGGGATGCCGCTCCGCATCCTTCAGCGCGTGGGCAGCCAGGGGAACCAGATACTCCAGACGAAGGTCTCGTGGAGCCCGATTCAATAAGGCTTAATAGCCGTCCCTTCGCGAGATGGGCTCGAGGGATTCGCGTTGCCGAGGCAGATCTACGACGCAAAGTCGTTCAAGAAGCTCATCGAGAAGGCCGACGAAGTGAGGGTGGTCCGCGGAGAGGAGCACGTCAAGCTCAAGCTGAAGACCAAGCACCTCCTGTACACCTACGTGGCCGAGAAGGCCGAAGCGGACAAGCTCCTGAAGAACGTGTCCAAGCCGATCAAGGAAATCAAGGCCTAGACGAACGACAGAATTGCGAAGAGGCCCAGGGCCAGAAGGAGCGGTATCGTAAGGCCGGGAAGGGCCTTCCTCTTCCTCAAGAGCATCAGGGTCGCCACCACGCCTGCGTCCACCACGACAAGCATCAGAAGGGCGGCGCCGAGCCCGGACATGATGTAGGCGGCGGACGGCATCATCGAGTAGAAGAGCTCGTCCCCCAGCCCCAGAGATATGCTGCCGAAGTCCACGCTCAGGGCTCCAAACGGGACCTGCTCGACCACCTTCTTCAGCGGGCCCCGGTTGACGGAGTAGTAGTCGTACAGAGCGAAGGCCAGGATGACGACGTACAGGGTGGGGGGAGCGAAGACCAGCGCCAGGTAGGCGCCAGCCTCCGCGCTGAGCAGAAGGGAGAAGGCCCCCTTAGCCCGCGTCTTCCCGTAGACCAGGACGAGGAACCCCGCCGCCCCGACGGCCAGACCGATCACGGCCGCCGGAGTCAGGTCAAGGCCGGCGAAGCCGAGTATCAGGAAGCTGAGGATGGACACCAGGGTGGCTTCCCCGAGAGCGTAGACGTACGTGAACGCCTTCTTCTTGAAGAACTTCAGGTAGAGGAGGCTCCCCACCACGGGGAAGGCGAGGAAGATGAGCGTGTTCAGGAAGGGCCCCGCGTCGCCCTGCACGGGCGCGAAGGTGACCTGCCCCTCCAGGGGCGCCAGTATGGCCGTGAAGAGCAGGGCCGCCAACTGGGCGGCGACGGTGTACGACAGTACGTAGGGGACTGTCCCTATCTTCAAAACTTCACGCCTATCTGCGCCAGGCACTCCTTGCAGAGCATGGGCAGCTTGGAATCCACGTCGAAGGTCGAGTTCGCGAAGCTCATTATGCAGGTGGGCTCCGGGCAGTGCTTGAGGCCCACCAGATGCCCAATCTCGTGCGCCGCCTCCTTCATGGTCCTCTCGCTGAGGAGCCTCGGGTTGGAGTTTATTCGGAGCCTGGCGAGGCTGACCACGCCGGCGGAGCGCTGGGGGTCGGCCAGGCCGAAGACGTAGTTCGAACCCTGCACGAAGATGTCCTTCTCAGTCACCCCTACCACGAAGTTCGACCCGCCGGCCTTGACGAGCCCCTCCAGGCGCTTTAGGATCAGCGCCGCGTCGTACTGCTTGCGGGCGGCGTTGAGCTCGGATTCCTCCAGCGGAGACGGGGTCGGAAGGAAGTTGGCCCTCAGGTCGAAGACCCCTGCCGCAGTCTCGAAGGGCTTGGCGTCTGTCGCCGACAGCAGGCCGCCGAGGGACACGAACGTTATGGTTCCCTTAGATTTCAAATTCCTCACCAGCTTCAGGAGACACGGCGTCTAGGCCGAGCTCCTCCCTGAGCCTTCTTGCGAACTGCTCGCTGTTCTCACGCTCTCCATGGACTACGATCACCTTAGGAGAGCCCTTCACCTTCTCCTTAAACAAATCGAACAACTCGGTCATACCAAGGTGTGAAGAGAAGTCGAACCTCTGGACGTCGGCGGAGACCTTATACCTCTTCCCGTCGAGCTTGACCTCCCTTTTCTCCAGGAGGGTCCTCCCGGGCGTTCCCGGCACCTGGAAGGAGACTATCGCTATGCCGTTCCGTTTGTTCTTCGCGATGGACTTGTTGTAGAAGGTGGAGAAGCCTCCCACCAGCATCCCGGCGGGCGAGATTATCACGGACGCGTCGGCCACTGCCCTCTTCCGGGCGCCCCAGTCCTCGACGAACTGGACCTTGCCGAGGGCCCTCTGAAGCAGCGTCGGATCGCGCACCGATTCGGGGTGCTCCAAGAGGATCTCGTTGGTCTTGAGAGCCATCCCGTCCATGTAGACCCTGTGCTTGAAACCGTGGCTGTAGAGAATGCAGGCGAGCTCCTGGGCCCTCCCGACGGCGAACGAGGGAACCAGGAGGGTCCCGCCGTCGTCCACTATCTGCTCAGCGTACTTCACGAACCTCTCCTCCTCCTTCTTTCGGTCGGGATGATCGGCCTGGGAGTACGTGCTCTCGGTTATCATGACGTCCGCGTCGAGGCCGTCGACGTCGGCGGGGTTCAAGAGCTGGGTGGGGGTCCTGTTCATGTCGCCCGTGTAGATCGCCTTCTTGTCCCCTTCGATGATGGTGATGGCGCTTCCCGGGATGTGGCCCGCGTCCCTGAAACTCACGTTCACCTTGCCCACCTTGAAGTGGTCCCCGAGGTCGGAGAGCTTGCTCCTCTCGGCCATGTTGGATATGGCGTCCTCGTCGAAGGGCAGTATCTGTCCCGAGATCTTCAGGAAGTCGCGGAGGAGGACCTTGGAGAGCTCGAGCGTGACCGGCGTCGAAGAAAGCGGGGGGCCCGCGGAAAGGTAGAACAGCGGCGCCGCCCCTACATGGTCGAGGTGAGCGTGGGAAAGCACGAGGGCGTCGATGTCCTTCGGGCGGATGTGAATCGGGTACTCGGGTTCCTTTGCGAGCTTCACGCCGTAGTCGAGCAGGAGGCGAGAGCCGTTCGACTCCACAAGGACGGCGGACCTTCCCACCTCGTTTGCGGCGCCGAGGACTCTCACTTGCATCTTCTTACACTAGCCTTATAGCCACATTTTTCAATAGGGTCTTTAAACCTTATGGGGAGGAGAGCTTGCTGGAAGTAATACCGAAAGGAGTCAGGTTCGACGGCTGCACGCTCATCGCAGGTTTCCACGGAATAGGAGCAACGGGCTACTGGTCCGTCAAATACATGATACAGCAGCTCAAGGTGGAGAGGGCGGCCTTCATAGACTCCGAGTACATAGCCCCCGTCGCGGCCGTGCAGGGAGGGAAGCTCACGACCCCCCACGAGCTCGCGCGGAAGGGCGACCTGGTCTTCCTCAAGATCGACGTGCCGCTGTACAGGGACTTCGAAGTGAAGTTCTACCGCGAGCTCGCCCAGTGGGTCGTCGGGGCGGGTTTCAGGGAGGTCGCGCTCATCGGGGGCCTCGACGCCTCTCTGAAGGTGGATGATTCGACGCACAGGATCGTCCACACCTCGGCGTACTCCCCTGCGGGGAAGCTTGCCGATTCTCAGGTTCTGGAGGACGACCATGTGATAGTCGGGCCTGTGGCGATCCTGCTCAACTATTTCGAAGCTATGAAGTTCCCGGCGTACGCGGTGCTCTCGTACGCGTCCACCGAAAGGGCGGACCCGAGGGCCGCGTCGGCTGCCATAGCGCTGATGTCCGGGGTCTACGGCTTCTCCATCGACACTTCGGCCCTGATGAAGGGCGCGGAAGTCCTGGAGTCGGACGGCCTAAGGGACGAACCCTCCATGGACAAGCGCTCCGGTGACTCCATGTATACGTAGTCAGGGTGCCTTGGGCCGAGCTCGGTGAAGCGTTCCGGCGCCAGGGCCAGGCTTCGAGCTTCGTGACCCTGCCATTGCTGGAGCCTTCAGCATGGGGGCCAGGCGCCTGAACTCGGCCAGGTGCTTCTCCTCCATGCGGACCAGCCTCCCTCCCAGAAGCCTGGACAGCTTGGCCGCGAGCGCCCTATCGCCGTCGTAGAGCACATGGACGCGCTTGAACTTCTTCTTTCGGCCCAGCAGTTCCACGTGCGCCAGCGTAAGGTCCGCAAGCTCCCTGGACGGCTCCCTTGGCAGAACGCTCTGCGAGGCCGGATAGTCGGAGTAGAGCTCAAGCGGCACCAGCCCGAAGAAGGGGCGGTACACGCAGACGGAGAGCCCGTTCTCAGCCGCGATCCCGAGCAGCTTGGGCACGGAGATGAAGAACCTTTCGCTCACCTTGGAGATCACCATCACCACCAGGTCGTCCTCGGAGGGCTCCCACACGTCCCGAACCCTCGACCGGAACCTTACGAGCTCGGGGCGGCCCCAGTCGAACGCGTCGAACAGGAGGAGGGCCTTCGTCTTGGTCACCGGAGTCCCCGCCAGCATCAGGTCTGACGAAGCGTCCAGAGACGTCATGGCGTCCAGGAGCCTGGGGTGGCTCCTGGCCTTCGCGGAGACCAGCTCCCAGAGCCTTCCTTCCTTGAGGGCCTCCTTCGCCGAGTCCACCTCGGCCTTTAACACGTACAGGTTGTGGAGCGCGAGGGCCCGAACCCTGTCGGCCTTGGGGGTCGCGGCCAGCGAACGCGCGTCGCTCGAGGAGCAGACTGGGCAGGAGCAGGGCAGATAGCTCATCTCGTCGAGGTGACGGACGCCCGACGGCGTCATGTACCTGTCCTGCTTGGCGAACAGGATGTAGGAAGCCGAATCGAAGAGATCGCACCCCAGGGCCACGGCGAGAGGTATGGTGAGGGGATGGGCGGCGCCGAAGAGGTGGACCGGAACCTCCGGGGGGAGAGAGGACTTGGCCGCGGCGATTATGGAGGCGAGGACGTCGAAGTCGTAGCCGTTCATCACTTCCACGGGGGAGCCGATGGCGAAGACGTCGAAGGGCATTGAGGCCACCTGCCGCGCGCATCTCCTTACAATGTCAAGGTGAGCCCCTCCCTGCACCGGGCCCACCCAGAGTGGCGGCTTGCTCTCCAGGACGGGAAGGGTCCTCCTCGCCGCCCTGAGCGTCTCCCTCACGGTATGAAGGGCCCTGCGGCGGCTGGCTGGGTACCCCGTGGGGAGGTCCAGGATGACGGCCAGGTCGCTCCCGATGTCCCTCTGGTATTCGGCCTGGGCCACCGCATCCACCTCGACCCCGCCGTAGATGAGGGCCTGGTAGCCGCCGGAGTCAGTCATCACGACCCCGTCATATCCTATGATGTCATGTATGCCTCTCCGGATGGCCTCCTCACCGTATCTCTTCTTGGTGATGTAGGAGTTGGTGATGACGGCCTCGAAGCCCATCTCCTTGAGCTTGGAGCAGGGCACCTCCTGCCGGACGGGATGCACCACCGGCAGGAACGCAGGGGTCTCTACGGTCTTCCCGGCAACCGTCAGCCTGCCGAGCCTTCCGGCGAGGTCTGTGTCCCTAACCTCGAACAACTATCAAGCCTGCTTCTCTGTCTTCTTGAGAGTGGCCAGGTAGCCGTCGTAGACCTGGCGGACCCTGTCGGCGCTGGGGCCCGTCCCCTCGACCACGCCGCTCTCCGTCACCTTGATCTTGTCCATCACTATGATGGCGCCTATGTCCTCCCGGAGCCTGACCAGGCCTGGAAAGACCTTGTTGATGGCCTCGGCGAGGGTCTTCAGATCGAAGGGCTTCTCCACCAGCCTGACTTCCCTTATCTGGGAGCCGTTGATTGCGACCTTGAACATCCCGCCTTCGTAGCCTCCGAGGACAAGAGACAGGTTCTCGGATATGCCCAGGAGGAGCCCATCGTACTTCCTTCCGTCCGATGTCTCGACCTGGACCTTCCGGCCCACGAAAGTGCCCAGTTCCTCAATATACCTTCGGGCAGGTGCTACTGACAATACAATGGTGCTTGATTCTCAGTGTATATAAATAATTGTCGAGAGAGCATCCGGACGCTGGAGATGGCATCCGGCTATTTTAGTCGCTTGGCGTGGGCGACCTCCTATCTCCCGGCCTCTGGGCCGGGCCGGCCCCGCAGGGCCCCCTTCTGATGTTCACTGCCCACTCTGCTGAGAGTGAGGAGCCTCCTTACCATCTTTTCGTGCTTGGCCTCGTCGAGATCTATCCAGTTCAGCAGGAGCCGCGCTACGGGGTGCTCCACTTGGATTTCCTCCAGCAGGCTGGCCTCCCTGGCCGAATCCTCTATTGAGAGCATGCTCTTCAGGATCGACTCCTCCGGGACAAGCCCCTTTCCCTTCCTTCCGGCTTCGATCCAGGAGATGAGCTGAGAGACTACGTCGCCGTGCCTGATGCTGTCAGCGGCGATCATCCTCAGGAGCAGCTTGGTGTAGTCGTCGGATGTCCGGTTGGCGAGCTCCAGGTACTTCTCCGCTGCGTCCAGCTCCAGCCTGAGCCTGCTCCTGAGCAGCTCTAGGGGCCCTTCATCCACGACACCCTCGCCGGCGGAGGCCAGGGCCTCCTTGCCGCCGATCACGATGGAGACCTCCTTGGCCGTCTCCAACAGCTCAACTGGCTCGATCCCCAGGCCCAAGCGTATCCTCCTAGAAAGCCGTTCGGCCAACGGTTCCAACAGATCGTCGATGTTGGGAAGGGCAGCAGCCGAGGCCCCCCTCCTTCCCACGATGTATTGTGTCACCGCCGGTGGCGAGACGCGCAGAGCCTGGGCGATCTCCTTCACACGGAAGCCTCTGTGCGCCAGCTTGATGGCCAGGCGGGCCCTGATCAGGGGAATGAGCCTCTCCTCGGGAAGGATTCCCTCGCCGAGGACGGAACGACGGACAGACATGTATCAGACTCTCCTGTTAATAACGGCGTTAACCCCGAAAGTTAACATCGTTAGCGATAAATATTGCCCGACAATTCCCGGCGCAGGTAGACCGGCAAGGTGGACCTCCCACAGCTTCTCCTCTTGGGTGCCCTGTCTGGGTTCACAATCTTCCTCGGGCTCCCGCTGGCGCTCCTTCAGGGAGTGAGCTCGAAGAAGAAGGGCTTCCTCAACGCCTTCGCGGTGGGGATCCTCGTGTTCCTGATCGTGGATGTGCTCGACCACGCGTGGGGCGCCGCCTCCCAAGCGGCCCTTGACGCTTTCGCCGGCAGGGCCAGCATCGGGTCAGCAGCTGCGGACCTTCTCGCCGTCTTCGGAGGGATCGCCGTCGGCCTCCTGGGGCTGGTCCTCTATGAATCGAGATACATGGCCAGGGGAGGGGGCAGCGCGGCAGGTCAGGCTGGCGTTCAGATCGCTTCGAATGATGGCTCGATCCTCGAAGCGGTGACATTGGAGGATGCCGGCGCCTACAGGCTGGCGCTCATGATAGCCGTGGGGATAGGGGCCCACAACTTCAGCGAGGGCCTGGCCATCGGCCAGTCCTATGCAGCGGGCTCCATCGGACTGGCCCTAATACTCATAGTCGGCTTCGGCGCCCACAACGCAACGGAAGGATTCGGCATTTCAGGCCCTCTCACCAGGCTTGAAAAGAGGCCGAGCGTCCGCTTCCTGGCCACGGCTGGGCTCGTCGGCGGAGGCCCCACCTTCCTTGGAACCGTCGTCGGGAGCCTCGTCGGAGTCTCGACCTTCACCTATGTGCTCTTCCTGAGCATCGCTGGCGGGGCGCTGGTCTTCGTGTCCCTGCTGATGTACGGCTCCGGCAGGAGGCAGACCACCAACCGGGTGCTGATGGCTGGGATCTTCGTCGGGCTCTGCGCCGGCTTCCTCACGGACCTTCTTGTGACCCTAGGCGGCGCCTAGGGTCCGCCTGGGCAGGCGCCCATTACGCAAGTGACCCACTTCGCGACGTTGGTGAGGATAGGTATCGCCGTGGATGACATCGGGAAGAACACGTAGAGCCAGCCCAGACATCCGAGCACGAAGCCGACCTTCATGCCGCGAGTGAACTTCGTCATCAACCAGGCGTCGGCGACCGCGGCAGCGGGAAGCATCTGGATCATGTAGAAGGGATAGGTGGCCCTGAAGAGCTGCGCGATGAAGTACGGAGCGTAGGTGGCGGCCATCCAGGCGATGATGAAGAGCGTGGTCCTGTGTTCGAGCAGGCTGAGCTGCCCGACCCTCCAGCCCTGGAGATAGAACGCCACCACCATCGCCAGGACGAGCAGCCACTCCTCGGGCATCGTCGAGATGAAGCCGAAGGGTGGATAGAAGACGAGCCACGCCAGGGGCACCACCGATCTCCCGAGGAAGGGGAGCCACGACTCCTGGGGCCAGCCCGGCGTGCCGATGAGGGAGTTGTAATGGAGTATGTACTTGATGTGATCGACGAACGTGGGGAACGGCGTGAACACCGTGTCGTAGATCTGCAGGCCGGCGGCGGACACGAGCGCCGTGACCCCCACGAGGAGCGCGAGCCGGCGTAGGGACAGCTCGCGGGTGACCCCTCCCGAATAGAGAACTATCGCGAAAAGGAAGAGGATCCCCGTCTCCTTCGAAAGTATCGAGAGCCCGAGGAGCACGCCGACGAGGGTCTCCCTCAGGGAAGGATGGTCCTTGAGGAGCGCGAACTGGACGTAGACGGCGGCGAGGCCAAAGAAGACCATGGGGACGTCCGTCCATGCCTGCTGGTCGAGGCCGAGGAAGGTCCCGTCGATGAGGAGGAAGAATGCCGCCCACCTGCCGACCCTCTCGCCGCTGACCGCCCTCGCGATCCCGTAGGTCATGAGGAGGGTGCCGGCGCCGAAAAGGAGCGGGAAGAGGGAGTAGCCGACGATGTTCTTGCCGAAGACCTTGATCGAGAGCGCGAGGAAGAGCTTGTCGAGGGGAGGGTGTTCGTAGTTGCATGTGGAGGCCAGGGGCGCGGTGGTACACCTCTCCCCCGAAAGTATGTCAAGGGCCGCGGGGATGTAGAATGCCTTGGGGTCGCTGTAGGGGGCGTTCCCTCCGGGGATGAGTAGTATCTCGGTGAGCTGCAGCGCCGCGTACGCAGCCAGGAGCAGGGGCACGAAGAGCCACTTCCTCCAGCTCACCGGGGCAACGCCCTCGAGCGTGCCGGGCTGGAAGAGCCTCCCCCTGATGAAGGAGGCGCCCCCGAACCGCTTCATGGGGTAGCTGACCGAGGCCACTAGGGCGAAGACCCCCGCCAGGATCACCCAGTATTCCCCGCGGGGGACCATCTCGGCGGCGTGGAGGACACAGCCGAGGCCGGTGGTCGTCGTGACCGGAGGGCAGATCGACTGCAGGAAGTAGTACGAGGAAACGATCCCACAGGCTATGGCGCCCAGGGCCGTCCCGACGCCGACGAACCATTCCACCGTTGATGCCGACCGCTGGCGCGGCACTGAGAACTTCAGGCTCTCACCTCGTCCGCCGGCGGAGGCACGGCCGAGCTATCCGTCCTCGCCCCTATGAACTTGACTCCCCGCGGCGTTCGTGTGAACCTTTGAAAGTGTTACGACCGTCTCGCGGGTCCGGCCCCGTCCGACGACCCCGGGTCAGCGTGCGGCGGAGGGCTACGTCAGCATGGTTCCTCCCACAGAAGCCATGGCGGCCACCCGTCAGGGAGAATACCCCTGGTCCCCATCGCCGTTAGGAACACCATGACATACACCAGCGGGGTGTCCGCCTGCGACGTTTGCGGAGGGGACATAATCTCGTATGAAGGCGAATGGGTCTGCAGGAGCTGCGGCGCCGTGCCGGCCCATGTGGACATCGGGGAGCCGACGTTCCGTCCGAAGGAGGGCTCGCTCACCGACCTGAAGGAGGTGGAGCTGGGCAGCTTCCTGGGGTCCAGCGGCTCGGCCTCGGTGAACGGCTACGCGGGGCTGGATTTCGAGTTCTCCACTCCAGCCTACATGAAGACCCTGTCGGACTTCGGCCTGAGGACCCCCGCCCAGAAGACCCAGACCTACGTGCTGGACATGGTGGCCAGGCTGGGCGAGTCCATAAACCTGCCAAGGAAGGCGATGCTAGACGCCCAGCACATGGCTTCGATCAGGCTGAGGCAGGAGCGCGTCAAGAAGGGTTCCCTCCCCACCCTGGCCGCCTACTGCGTCGTGGTGGCGGCGCGGCGCATAGGGCGGAGCACGATAAGCTGGAAGGTCGTGTCGAAGAACCTGTCGCTCATGGGCCACAAGGTCAAGCTGACCTCTCTGATCTCCATAGCGACGGCCGCTCCGCTGGAGCGCGGCAAGCTCAAGATGGAGGAGTATCTCAGGGACGCCGCCAGGAACCTGATGATGAGCCCGCCGGTGAAGGAAGGGATAGAGGCGTGCCGCCTCAACCCCATCAAGTACGAGGCTTCCCTGCTGAAGAGGGCCTCCTCGCTCATGAAGTCCCTGGGGCAGGAAGCCTTCTCCGGCTACAACCCCGTCGCGGTCTCGGCCACGATGCTGTACATGGCCGAAGACATGCTCACCTCCGAAGAAGGCAGGAGGAGGGTCTTCACCCAGAAGGCGGTGGCCGAGTTCCTGGGGGTCTCGGAGTACACCGTTAGGGAGCAGACCGCCAAGTTCAAACCCTTCCTGCGAGGCAACCCGGAGCGCTCCGAGGCCGCCCCGATACAGACCGACTACTGAACCCACTGAAGGGGCACGACCGAGTCGTCCTCCACCGAGTAGGAGTAGCCGCCCCGAAGGACCTCACAGCCGCCGGAGTCCGCGACGGAGGTCGTCAGCTCAACATAGCCAGGGCCCTTCACCGTCAGCATGGTGGCGACCACAAGGCCCGAAGCTGCATCGACGTAGGAGCCGTTGAGCCCGGAGAGCTGGAACAGGCTGGCGCCCTCCATGGAGGAGAGGACGGACAGGCTGGAGGCGTGTCGGGAGGAGACAAGGGAGGAGGCCGAAAGGATCTTGAGCCCGTGGCGAAGGGAGATGGAATAGGTCTCGGCGGCTGAGTCCCCCGCGCCGTCCCTTACGGTGTAGCCGATCCGAAGGGTCGCCAGCAGACCGCCGTCGGCTGAGGCGCTCACCTGGGCTGAGACGGAGCCAACGCCCAAGTCGAGGGCGGAGGAAAAGGAGAGGTCATGCAAAGAAGAGGCAAGCGAGGCTTCCAACACCGCCGAGTATTCCGCCGAAGGGGGGACGATCGAGAGGCTCTGCGCGAAGGCATCCAAACACGCCAGTGCGGAGGCCCTGACGCTCACCTGAAACGCGTCGGAGACGTCCCGGATAAAGGCCATCCTCGTTTCAGCCTGAATGACCGCCACGGAAGAGTCCGCAAGGGAGCTCAGCTCTATGGCCGCGCCCAGGACGAGGGCGGACATGACGAGCGCCGCCACGGTCACTGTCAGGGCTCTGCGCATGTGACCGACACCTCGACGACGCCCGGCGCCGCGTTGAACGACCACTGGAGGTAGGGATGGGAGGACGGCCCTCTCTGGATCGAGCATGTCACGTTACCGAAATGGAAGGTCTCCCCTCCCCCCTGGAACAGGGTGCGCGTTTCCAGGCCCTGTATCGCGGATGACACGGCGTTGACCCTCTCGAGGGACCTAGCAGCGGCCGCGGCGGATGCCTGGGTGGCACCCAGCGAAAGGGCGAGCCCGGCGAGAGCGAGCAGCGCTATCGAAATGCCTCCGAAGGCGTCGATCAGCTTCGTCAGGGAGTCACCTTCGCGATGGCCTGAAGCAACCCGAGGCACAGGGCGAAGACGGCCGCGACCACGATCACAGCCACGACCTGGACCGAAGTCTCCAGAAGGTCATCCATCTTGCGACGCCTCCAGGATGGATCCCGAAGACCTGAACGTCACCTGCCCCCGGAGCGACACAAGGAAGTCGCCGCTGAGGCCGTCCAAGTTCGCCGCAGCGGTTTCGTTCCCAGCAACCATGGTGAGCAAGGTTCCCGAGAGGTTCAGCGTGATTTGGAAAGCCGAGGCGGGAAAGTAGACGACGACGGTCGAGTTCCTTCCCTGCGACCCAAGCAGCTCGACAGTCCTCTGAAGAAGGGCACTTGCGGACCTCGACTCCAGCTTCGTGGAGCTCCCCTCGATGCCCGACCCGAACGCGGTCATCGCCGAAATGGAGAGCATCGCCACCAGCAAGAACCCCATGCCGCCTTCGACGATCTTGGACGACGTTCCCCATCACCACTCGAGGGTTCCGTTGTCGTTAGTCACCGTGAAGTTCGCCGTGCCCGTGAACGTCGATTGGAAAGGCGCTGATGCGGCGGGAAGGGAAATGGAATAGGTCGCGTTCCCCGATGCGCACTTCATGACGAAGCCCACCGCAGTGATGTTCATCGGCGTTGGCGAGAAGACCCTTGTGCTCAGGGGCGAGCCCGAAAGAAGCTCTTCCGCCGCGGCCCCGGCGAGCAGGGCGCAAGTCGCCCGGGCGTACGTAGCGGCCTGGGCCGCCACGCCTGCTGCCCCAAGAGGCGTGGAGGCGGCGATAGCGATCACCACGGACGTGACCGCGGAGATTAGCGCCTTTGCGACGATCTGCAAACAGGGCACCCCCCAACGAACTTGCGGGTCTATTAAACGACCTATCTTAACACTTAAACAGGCCTGATTCAGGCAGGGACGGCCTGCTCAATCGAGTCAGGTTATCTGCAGCTCTCTCAATAGGTTAATCATCTTTAACATATTGAAAACAATAGAATAATCAGACCAATGAGGTCGGGCGTGGGCTTGGACCTGCGAAAGCGGGGTAGAGTTACGCGAGGGGTCTTATGAAGTCAGATGTGTGTGTCTGGGGAACTCTTCCCATGCCTGTGTTGATAGTAGCCGAAGAAGCCCATCATAACAAAGAAGGCAGCCACTAGAACGTTGCCATGGGACTTTGAAGTCAGGTACCCATACCAGTTCAAGCCGATGCTCCCTGCCATCAGGAGAAGCAGATAGATCACAAGCTCTATGGGCCATTTCTTGGGATGGTGTACAGGTTTCTTCCGACTCAACAGGCGATACCAGAGGTCGTAGATGAAGAAGATGACTATTGGGAGGAGTGTCATCGGCTTTGAGATGTTTTGGCCTACGAAGATATCCAATGCAAGGAGAGAGGTGAAGGGGACCAGGAGGAGGCTGAAGAATGGGGCTAGTTTCAGCTCAAGCTCAGATTGCTCAAGGGCGCGTATCAGGTACACGATAGAGAGGAAGGCATAGTAGACTAGGGCGAACAGCACAACCAGATTGTCGAGGAGAACTGCATCCGTCTTCAGTCACTCCTAGGGCTACCGCTCCGCCTTTCGCCTACTTCCGAGTGGATGCCCACGAGACGCTATGAACCCGGGTTCAGATATATGTCTTTCAGCACCGGGTAGGGTTCATCGTTCAAAGATCAGGTTGCCTGCTGCAGTTGGAAGAGGAAAGGTCATCGATCCCACCGATAGGGCGTGGGCTTGGATCTGCGAATGGGCTACTTCGTTCTCTCTATGATGAGAATGAACCTATCGCCTTGATTCCTGCTCAGAACGATCTTCTGGTCAGCTTTCTCAGCCCATTTTTCTATGTCTTCCCGAGCGGCAGGAGTCCTGACCCAGATCTCAATGGAATCACCTATCTCAATCTCCCTGATGGATGAGATGGCACGCAAGAGGGGCTCGGGACAAGGTCGGCTACGACAATCGAGTTTGCGGGTGACGGTCAAGGGTGGGCCATGAAAGGCGAAAGCCTGTTGAGATAAGGTTAGTGGTTGTCAAAAGGGCTCGGCGTGGAGTGAACAAATCGCCGATTCGAGATTATTCGTAAGTACGTGGGCTTGGACCCACGAAAAATGGGCTAAATGAATGAAAGGAGTCATCGAGCAGGGGAATCCAGGCTTTTACGGGTCTATTTAAGAAAGCTCGCGTTCGCCCTGTGATGAACTCATCACCTCGGCTTGGCAAGGTGAGCGTACCCAACATAAGCGTCCGAATAGAGATGACTCCGTCCCCGCCTTCGCTCCCTCTGCTCGATTCCTACAGGGTTGGCCTCTACGAGATCAGGATATCAAGAATGGAGGGATCGGTCCTGTACTCGGCCTCGCTTCCGCCTGACTCCAGCTCGACCCTTCAGTCGGGAGCCAGCTGCCTCTCGGAGCTCGAGAGGGAGGAATGGGTACCATTGACCAGGCCTCTGAGCCTTGGGGACCTCATCTTTCAGGTGAGCGCGAGGCTCGCGCCGATGCTGGCCAGGGAGTCCCTGAGCCCCGCCATGGACTTGGCCGAGATGCTGGCCTATCAGTTCGTGGGGCTTCCCAGCCTTCATCCATTCTTCATTGACGACCTTGTGGACGAGCTCTATCTCGACTCCCCTCACTCGACGCTCTACCTCGATCATCGTAGGCATGGCCGGTGCGACACCCCGGTCTTCATGTCAGCCCGCGAGCTGACGGCGCTTCGCACCCACCTTGAGATGTTCTGCGGAGAATCTCCTTCGCTGGAGCGACCGACCGTCAAGGGGGAGCTTCAGGTGGGCGGACTCAGGCTGAGGGTGGGGATGGACAACCCTCCGTTGGCGCTCAACGGGGAGGCGATCCACGTCAGGAAGGTGGGAGCGAAGCCCTTCACCCTTCCTCAACTCGTGCTCGAGGGTACCATCGGGATCGAAGAGGCCTCCTTCCTGGCCGCCTGCCTGGCAGCCCCCGTCAACATCACCATAGTCGGGCCTTCCGGCTCTGGGAAGACCAGCCTCCTCAACGCGCTGGACGTCGCAGCGCCTCCCGAGTACCGCAGGATCTACGTTGAAGACGCCGTCGAGAGCCTCGACCTGTCAGGCTTCGGGTTCCATCAGTCCAAGCTGAGGGTGCCCCCGATCGAATCGGAGCTGGACGCGGGCGCCGGGAAGAGCATGGAGGTCCTCAAGTCACTCCACAAGACACCTGATATGCTCATTCTGGGCGAGATACAGAGTGAGGGCCACAGCAGGGCCCTCTTTCAGGCGCTCTCCTCGGGGATCAAGGGCCTCCAGACTTACCATGCCTCGGGCCCCGAGCAGGCGGTCAGGAGATGGACGCAGCTCCACGGGATCGCGCTGGTCCAGCTGGCAGACCTCGGCGTCCTGGTGACGCTGCTGAGGCCGAGCCCGCTTTCGTCCAAGAGGTACGTAACGAAGGTGAGCCAGGTCAACGAGAAGGGAGTCGTGGAGGACATCTTCAGCACGTCGCCTCCGTTCGAAAGACATGAGAGGCTCATGGAGGTCCCTTCGACGAAGGCCTCACGAGAGACGGACTCGGCGCGTGGCGAAGGCTGGTTCGAGGAGAGCTTCGAGGGCTGCTTGGAGCGGCTGAACAGGGCCGTCGCAGAGAGGGCCACGGAGCTGGGCGACTTCCTGAGCTCGTATTGGAAGCCCAGGGGGAACGACGCGCATGTCGCTTGACCGAAGCGCGGCGAGGGCGCTCCTGGCGGTCGCCGCGACCGACGCAGCGGCGCTGGCGCTCGCCATCGGAGGACTGATCTCGATCTCCACGGTCTCCCTGCCGATGCTCAACGTGGCCGTCGTCCTGGTCCTGAAACGTCGGAAGAGGAGCTCGCTCAAACAGATCAGGTCGCTGCCGGCGCTGGCCGCCGCAGGGACCATGGTCCTGCAGATAACGGGCTCCAGGACGCGCCTGGTCGAGATGCTGTCGAGCTCGTCCGTTGAGGGGATCGATGTCGCCTTCCTACGAGCCCTCTCCCTGTGCTACCGTGGGGCGGGGGTTGACGAAGCGATCTCCAGGGCCTCGAGTTCGCTGCCGTACAAGGGCCTGGGCAACGGGGTGAGAAGGATTCGGTCGGGGCTTGGGCTCGAGACCGTGAGGAGCGAGACCGCGGCCTCGGCCCTGGACCTGGACGGCTATTACGCCAAGGCACTCGGGTCGTTCGAGACAAGGGTCTCGGTGGTCCAGGGAATGGCCTTCTTTCTGCCGATGCTTGTCCTCATCACCTTCCCCCGGTATGCCTCGGGGGCTTTCGGGGCTTTCGCGGTTTCCTTCCTCGCTTTCTCGGCTATGAGATACCTCTCCGGATCGGTGGGGACCTGAAGGATGGACTTTCTTAGGCTCTTCCTGCTGCTGGGGTCCTCGGGCTGTCTTGTCATTTGGTCGTGGCTTCGTCGACCGCCAGAAGAAATGGACCAGGAATGGCGGGACGCCGTCACTAGGGAGCTGGTGGCCGGGAGGAGCCTGGGATCCGCGATCATCGACCAAAGGGGGGAGGGCGCGAGGGCCTCCATCCACGCGGCCTGCAGGGGCCTGGAGGTGAGGCCTGCACAGGACGGCACCTCGAGCTCCCTTCTTCTGGAGGCGACGGCCATGGCGAGACGAGTGTCCATGAAGAAGACGGAGGAAGCCGCCGCCGCCGTCAAGGAGGCTCTCGACTCCTTCGACGAGGACGAGATGCGCCTGGCGGAGATGGCATCTTCGGCCGCCTTCAGGGGGCTCGTCCTCTCTCTGGTGCTGTGCTTCGTGGTTCCATTCTTCGTCGACCTCCTTCCGCTCCTGGGCGTCCTGCAGAGCGGATCGTTCGCGCCGGCCCCCGTCGACCCCGTCCTGAAGGAGCTCGGAGTGGCGCTGGCGCTCGTTTCGTCGTACCATCTCTCCAACGTCGCTTCGACGGGAGGACGGGGAAGGGAGTGGGGCACAATGGCCGCCTTCATGGGGGTGCTCTTCGTCTCCACGTCGCTGGCATCCTCGCTGCCCCTCCTGAGCGGTCCCTGAAGGTCGTTATATGCGGCGAGCCGCTGGGACTCGGGTCAGATCTTCCATGGACAGGAGAGCAGTTCAGCTGGTAGAAGAGGCACTGTTGCTCGTTGTTGCCATAATCACGCTTTCGCTCCTCGTGGGCGGCATCCAGGGGATCCTGACGAAGGCCGGCACCTTCACGGGTTCCATCTGGGACGACATATCCAAGGCTTTGGATGGGCTGTTCGGGTTCCTCTGGCACTGGTGACATGGCTTGCTCAGGCTCCCTCTCATCGGCAGGAGTGAGAAGGAGGCCAGGCTAGAGCAGGGCCGGTACCTGGTCCTGTCCGACGGATCCAGGGCCAGATGCCTCTCCTTCGTGAGGGTCAACGCAGTGGACGAAGAGCAGGACCGCTTCAGGAGGGGGGAGGAGTACGGAGACGCCCTGTATCACTCGAGGGTCAAGAGCTTCTACGCGGGGCTCTACAAGACGGGAACGCCCTTCATGTATCTCGTGCTGGCGCAGCCGGTCGACGGAGACTTCTTCCAGTACGAGTTCATCATCGGGACATGGGTGAACTGTGAAGAGGGGAGGATCGGTGAGGCCCTGGTCCGGCTGGAGCAGCAATGGCAGGCCCTCAACACCGCGATCACCGTGGCGAACCCCCACTGCCTGGCGCGCAGGGTCGAGAGAGCGGAGCTGAGGCGCCTTGCGGAGAACTTCATGTTCGCAGGCCACAAGCTCGGCGAGAGGTCTTCGATTGATGACCTGGCCCACTTCATGCCCATAAGCATGGGCTCGGTCGGGAGCAGCAGGACGGCGATCCCTCCTGAATTCCATGTGCCGTCAAGGCAGGAGGTCCACGCGGGGGGGATTTGCTTGGGCAGCGTCATATCGGCAGGGGTGAGGAAGCAGCCGTTCTCGCTTGACGTTGACGACGTCGGACGGCACATCTGCGTCCTCGGGATGACGGGCTCCGGGAAGACGACAACAGCCAAGGTCATGGCCAAGAGGCTTCTGGAGAGGGGTCTCCCCTTCATGGTCTTGGACACTCACAATGAGTATTCCTCGTTCGCGGGTGAGGTGGGAGCGGCGGTGGTCGCGCCCGGCAGAGATGAGTTCGTGCTCAACCCACTGGACCCCGTGGGCTCGAGGGACATCTCCGAGCACGCGGCCCTGGTCACGGACATCTTCTCCGACATCTACAGGTTCACCCACCCGCAGGCCTTCCTCTTCCGGGGAGCCGTGTTGAAGGTGCTCAGCGAGCCGGAGAAGGCCACGGGGTTCAGGCACGACATCGGAGGCCTCGTGGAGGCCATCGAGTCCTATCCGATCAAGTCGGCCTACGATAACGAAACCAAGCTGGCCCTCCTCAGGAGGCTCATCCCCCTGACCGAAGGACAGGGAGGGAGGTCGCTCTGCGGCAAGAACACGCTGGACGTGGCTGAGATGCTGTCCAGGCCGGCCGTGGTCGAGCTCGGGCATTTCAGAGACTCGGAGACGCGCTCCATATTCAGCAGCTTCCTCCTCAAGACGATCTACGACTACAGGCTGACCCAGAAACAGGCTGACCTCAGGCACGTGCTGCTCATCGAAGAAGCGAGGGCCATAGTCCCGGCCAGGAGGGCCGAGGACCCCCCTCAGGTTTCCGAGAAGCTCTCCGCAGAGCTGAGGAAGTTCGGGGAGGCGGTCGTCTACATCGCGCAGTTCCCTTCGCAGGTATCCCTCGAGGCCATTAAGAACACCGGAGTCAAGATCTGCCACAGGATGTCCTGGGTGAGCGACACCAGGCTCATGGGCGACGTGATGAACCTGAACCCGGACCAGGTGAAGTACCTGTCGAACCTTTCCGTGGGCGAAGCCATCGTCTGCGTGTCGAGGCTCCAGAGCAGCGTCCTTGCGGCGGTCGAAGCCGAAGAGGTCCTTGGGGAAGGGACGAAAGCCATGCGACCGCCGAAGTGAGCCCGGGTTCAGGACATGAACTTGAAGACGTCCTCCGGCCCCTTGATCAGGCTTAGCCAGTCCACCTGGCCGACAGGCTGTGCCCCCTTCAGGGACGCCTTCACGGCTGAGAGCGCGCGGGGGAGGTCCATTCCGGTCACGTCGACCTCCCTCACCTTCCCTCCGAAAGCCTGAAGCGCGGCGCCGAGGCAGGCGTCGAGGAACTCCGCGGTCAGGTTCTCCTTGGTCTTCTTGGCGCCGTAGCCCCTTTCTTCGTATCTCTTGGCCAGCACCAGGGGGTTGCATCTGAGCACCACCACTTTGTCCAGGAGCCTGGAAGGCACCGCCTCCGGGACGAAGACGCCGGAGATCACGAAGCCGCCCGCCGGGAGGAGCTTCGGCGCCGCCCTCCTGAAGCCGACGGCGTCCAGCTTGGGCTCTCCGCGACCCTCCTTCACCAGGAAGCCCGCGAGGCCGGCCACTTCGTTCAGGTTCAGGCATGGGACCCCCATCTCCTCCGCCAGCGCCCGACCGATGGTCTTCTTACCCGTCGCTGGGCTTCCCGTGATGCCCACCCTGGAGGATCTCACAGACTGAAGCGGCTGGGCATTGGATTTAAGCGTTGAACATAGTGCCGCGCCGGCGCCCCGAACCAGCCGGCCTAGAAACTCAATCGGAGCAGGCGATCTTGAAGCCGCAGTTCGTGCAGATGTCCTCGTTGCGGACTTCCTTCATTTCCTTTCCGCACACTGGGCAGACCTTCGTCTCCATTGCCATGGTCACATGGCGCGTCTTGCCCTTTGAACATATAGCAAAATCAACCCAACGCGCTGTACGAAGGTGTCAATTTCGTAAGACATGGAGAGGGAACCGCGGGGTCTCAGAGGTCGGAGCAGTCCAGCCTGAAGCCGCAGTTCGGGCAGACCTCCTCGCAGTGCATCTCGAACATGATGGCGCCGCAGATCGG
Organism: Conexivisphaerales archaeon; assembly: GCA_035543015.1. Lineage (GTDB taxonomy): Archaea > Thermoproteota > Nitrososphaeria > Conexivisphaerales > DTJL01 > DATKKG01. The sequence continues at coordinate 30,688 of DATKKG010000062.1, forward strand.
GCAGGGCACGGCCCCGAGTCCTTCGGTGGAGCGATTTAAGGGAACCCGGGCTTCCTAGGCGGCCTAGATGGAGCGTCCGGCGGAGGACGCGCTCAGCCCTGGTATGGCGTACCGCCTTTCGAGGATCCTGCTGCCGCGCACTATGGCCAGCGTCGTGGCCAGGTAGATGAGGGCGATTATGCCGTAGACGGTCACGTACTGGAAGGTGCGGGATCCAATCAGCGTTCCCACGCCGGTGAGCTCCTCGACGGTGACGAGGTATGCGATGGAGGAGTACTGGACGAGGTAGACGAGCTCGTTGGTCCAGGCGGGTATCACCAGGCGAAGCGACTGTGGAAACACGACCGACATGATCGAACCGATCCTAGTCATGCCCACGGACAGCGCCGCCTCCATCTGTCCCGCCGGCACCGACCTCATGGCCCCCCTGAAGTACTCCGCCTGGTAGGCAGCGCTGTTGAGGCCGAGGGCCACAATCGAAGCGGTGAGAGCGTCGAGGTTGATGCCCACCTGTGGAAGGGAGTAGTATATGATGAAGAGCTGGACGAGCATGGGGGTCCCCCGGATCACTTCGACATAGCCCGCCGCCAGCCACTTCAGGGGTCCCGATCCGAAGGTCTTGGCGAAGGAGATGGGCACGCCCAGGGCGAAGCCCAGCACGAAGCCTGCGACCGAAAGTATGAGAGTTGTCCCAAAGCCCTGGAGGAAAAGCGGGCCGTACTGCGTCAGGAAGTCCGCCACCCCTCAATCGCCCTCCCTATGCTGCGAGCCGTAGAGGTCCTCCATCTTGCTGAGGAACCTCCTCGTCCTCTCCTCCTTCGGGCTGCTCAGGAGCGAGTCCGGAGGCCCGGACTCCAGGACCTTCCCCTGGTCCATGAATATTATCTCGTCAGCCACCTTCCTGGCGAAGCCGATCTCGTGTGTGACGGCCAGCATGGTGGTATGGGATTCAGCCAGCTGTTCCATGACCCTGAGCACCTCTCCTATGAGTTCGGGGTCCAGGGCCGAAGTGGGCTCGTCCAGGAGTATTATCTTGGTCTTCATGGCGATGCTGCGGGCGATGGCCACTCGCTGCTGCTGGCCTCCGCTCAGCTGCGCCGGGAAGTGGCCGAACAGGGACCTGTCGATCCCGACGTCGAGGAGGGCTTCGCTGGCCGCCCTGGTCGCCTCTTCAGGCTGCATCTTCTTGACCTTGACGAGTCCCAGCCGTATGTTGTCGATCGCCGTGAGGTGCATGAACAGATTGAAGCTCTGAAAGACGAAGCCTATCTCGCTCCTCACGGTGCTGAGCTTCACGCCTTTGGCAGTGATCTCCTGCCCATCCAGAAGGACCCTGCCTGAGTCCGGCTTCACAAGCAGGTTGATGCACCTGAGAAGCGTGCTCTTCCCTGCTCCGCTGGGGCCTATGATGACCTTCGTCTGGCCTCTGTCCACCTTCAGGGAGGCCCCCTTCAGCACAGCAAGGTTCCCGAACTTCTTGTGGACGTCGTCGACTTCGAGGAGGGGTGCCGCCATCAGGCGCCGCCTCCGAGGCCGGGTATCTTCAGTTTCTCGTAGATCGAGTTCATGCCCCTGTTGATGATGATGGTGGCGACCAGGTACACCGCGGCCACTATCAGGTAGACCTGAAGCGGCTGCAGGGTCAGTGCGATGATGTTGGAGGCCCTAGCCATTATCTCTGAGACTCCGATGGAGTAGGCGAGGCTCGTGTCCTTCAGGACGACCGTGAACTCGTTGCTCCAGGACGGGATCGATATGCGAAGGGCCTGCGGCAGCAGGATCTCCCTGTAGGCCTCGAACCTTCCCAGCCCGATGCTGAGGGCGGCCTCGGACTGCCCCACCCCTATGCTGCCTAGGGCGCTCCTGAATATCTGCGACTGATAACCTCCGCTCCTTAGGCCCAGCCCCACCACTGCAGCCACTTCAGGCGAAAGGATGATGCCGAAGGAGGGAAGGCCGAGGTAGAGGAGAAGGAACATCACGAGGAGGGGGATGCCCCGTAGGACCTGCTCGACCGCAGAGGCTGGTGCGCCAGCCCAGCGCGGGAGGAAAACCTCTGCGAAGGCGAGAGCCACGCCGATCACGAACCCGAGGGCTAGGCCGCCGGCCGTCAAGAGCGCCGTCTCGAGGAACCCGGACAACAAAAACGGGATGTAGTCCCCGAGGACGGCGTTCAGTACCAAGTGCGATGCCCTAGCTCTGGGTGCCGAAGTATTGTTTGATCAGAGCGTTCCACTGAGTTGAGCCCTTGAAGGTGGCCAACGCGCTGTTGAGGCCGTTGAGCAGGGAGGTGTTCCCGATCTTCACTGCGAAGCCCCACTGCTCGCCCGTGACGACCGTTGAAGCCACTCTGACGCTGTACTGGCCCGTGAAGGCCGTCGCCACCGGTGAATCAACTATGACCGCGTCGAGCTTTCCGTTGACGAGGTCCAGCACCGCGAGCAAGAAGGTGTCATAGTGCTTTATCGGGCCCAGCGTAGTGTTGTACTGCTCAGCAAGGCTTTCCCCGGTGGTCCCCGTCTGAACGCCCACCGTCTTTCCTGCGAGGTCAGTGATGCTCTGAGGATTCGAGTTGGAGGAGTTCAGGACGAGGATGGACTGGTCTGCCTGCCAGTACGGATTCGTGAAGTTGACCTGAGCCTGCCTGTCCGGGGTGATGGTCATTCCGGCGGCCACGACGTCCACCTGACCCTGCTGGAGGGCGGGGATCAATGAGTCGAAGCTCGCGAAGTTCTTGATCGTTATGCCGTTGTACCCATCCTGAATAGCCAAGGCCCTGATGACGTCCATGTCGAAGCCGGTGACGGTGCCGTTCGAGAGTTGGTACTCGAACGGCGGGAAGGGGACGTTGGTGCCGACGACGAGGCACTTGCCAGAGCACTGGCCGGAGTTGTTGTTCAGAAGCAGGTAGGCGCCGACGGCGCCAACGAGTATGACAACCAGGACGATTCCGAGAATATAGCTCGTCTTCATTGGCACTCCATAGAGGGCCTCTTTACTTAAGGCGTTCTGTGGACGAACCGCGGAGCCATGCCGAGCGCCGACTTATGAAAAACGTTAAGAGCAGACCCTGAGTTAGCTGTGAAGACCATGAGCGCATCGAAGGAACGTGCCGGGTACGTCGTCAGGAAGAAGGGCGACTACCTGAGGGAGACGATCCAACACTTCGACATCAAGAAGAAGCACGACGTAGTCTCCATCATTGAAGACTACGGGGCTATGGCCTTCTCGGCCCGCAGCCTTTCCAGGGCCTCCAGGATATACGACCAGATGCTGGCGGACGCCGACTGCTCCGTAATCCTTTGCCTTGCAGGCTCACTTTTCAGCGCCGGCCTAAAGAACGTAGTCTACGACATGGTGGAGCACAATATGGTGGATGCCATCGTCTCCACCGGGGCCATCATGGTCGACCAGGACTTCTTTGAGGGCCTGGGATTCAAGCACTACCTGGGCACCTCGATGGTGGACGACGACGAGCTTCAGAAGCTTCACATCGACCGCATCTACGACACCTACATCGACGAGGACGACCTGAGGATCTGCGACGAGACCGTGGGCAAGATAGCCGACTCCCTCCCTCCGAGACCTTACTCCTCCAGGGAGTTCATCGGGGAGATGGGCAGGTACCTGGACGAGCACGCGAAGAACAGGGAGTCCGTGGTCCTAGCCTCCTACAAGAAGGAAGTGCCCATCTTCGTGCCGGCGTTCTCCGACTGCAGCGCGGGCTTCGGGCTGATAGAGCACCAGCTGAGGCGCAAAGAGCACGTGACGATAGATTCGGCCAGGGACTTCCTGGAGCTGACTCAGGTGAAGATGGCCGCGAAGGAGACGGGCCTCCTGATGATCGGGGGAGGTGTCCCCAAGAACTTCGCGCAGGACGTGGTCGTCGCGGCCGACATACTCACCGGGAAGACCAGGATGCACAAGTACGCGGTGCAGATCACGGTCGCGGACGAAAGGGACGGCGGGCTGTCGGGCTCGACCCTGAAGGAGGCCCACTCCTGGGGGAAGGTGGACCTTGGAGGCACGCAGATGGTCTACGCCGAGGCCGCCGTCGCATTTCCTCTGCTGGCGTCCTACGCCTACCGCAAGGGCAGCTGGAAGGGCAGGGAGCCGAGGAAGTTCACCCGGCTCTTCCCCCACTAGGCGAGCGTCAGCCGCCCGCGTACTCCCGTTCCCCGCTCTCTAGTTCTCTGGAGGGTTCTCGTCGCCGCCGGGGGACGCCCTTTCGGTTTTTGATTTCATCTTCTCCTCCTCCTCTTCGACCTTCAGGACTCCCTCCCTCCACACGGTGCCGAAGAACGGGCCAAACAGGAAGCCGAGGGCGGCAATGACCGTCCCGACGGAGACGAATGCCATCAGCGAGGCGAAGAGCTTCCCGCCGACCGTGGAGGGGACCGTGGCGGGCCCCTGGGCCGTGGCCAGCATCGAGATGAAGTAGAACGAATCGATGTACGGGTACCCCTCGATTATGTGGAAGCCGACTGTCCCGATGACCAGGATCGCTATGATGAGAGAGAAGGAGATGGCTGCGCGTCGGTATATCGATCGGACGTTCCTCCGCCTCATCGGAATTGAGGGCATCGGTGGCGTGTATGGAGAGGCGACTAAAATGGGTTGTGCGACGGGAGACCTCATCTTCAGACGGCTTATATCGCCCCGCGGTGGAAAGCCCGACGGAGGCCCAGAGGTATGAAGGCTGTCCTTCTAAGGAGAAGGCCCGGCGCCGCGGAGGCTTCAGCGCAGCTGGAGGACGTCCCTTTGCCAAGGCTGTCCGAGGGCGAGCTGATGGTCTCGATGAGAGCGTGCGGCCTGTGCGGGACCGACATCGAGAAGCTCCATGGCCAGTACACGGCTGCGATGCCCGTCCTGGGCCACGAGGCCACAGGCATCGTCAGCGCTGTTCAGGGGGAGGCCGGTGGGTTCAGGGAGGGAGACAGGGTCTTCCCCCACCATCATGTGCCCTGCCACAGGTGCTATTATTGCCTCCATGGAAACGAAACCATGTGCAAGGAGTACAAGACGAGCAACATAGAGCCCGGAGGCTTCAGCGAGTTCTTCAGGGTGCCTTCGTGGAACGTGGCGGGCGGAGGCGTCCTGAAGCTGCCACCGAACGTAGGCTTCGAGGAGGCCAGCATGATCGAGCCGGCCGCCTGCTGCATCAGGGCTCTGGACAGATGCTCCGTGGAGCCCGATGATAGGGTCCTCGTGGTGGGCGCCGGGCCGCTCGGGATGACCCACGCCCTTCTCCTCCTCTCCATGAAGGCCAGGGTGCTCCTGAGCGATGTCAGCGCGACGAGGCTCGAGTTCGCGGCCGGGCTGGGCGTCCAGTCTACGGTGGACGCGACCAAGACCGAGGTGCCCGCCTTCGTCAGGGAGGAGACGGGAGGCAGGGGGGCCGACCTCGCCATCGTAGCCTCGGGGAACCCGAAGGCCATCGTCCAGGCCCTGAGGTCGGTGCGAAAGGGCGGGAAGGTCTGCCTCTTCGGGGTGCCGGTGAAAGGGTCAGTGCTCGACTACGACTTCAGCGAGATCTTCAATTCGGAGGTCTCGGTCATCTCCAGCTACGCTGCGACGGACAGAGAGACCGCCAAGGCACTGCTGCTGATGGCCGAGCGCCGCGTGGAACTGGGCTCCCTCATCACCAACAGGTATGCGCTGTCGGATTTCGACAAGGCTGTCGAAGCGGCGTCCCGAGGGGAAGGGATGAAGACTGTGGTGACACCCTGAGCCGGTTCGGAGCCGCGGAGTTACGCTTAATACGTCGCCTCAACGTGAGCTAGGGCACAAACGGTGAGATGCGACTTGGGATGGGGTCTAAGGAATAGGCTTTCGAGGCTGATGAACCCGGCCACGGACAGGACGGTCATGCTGGCGGTTGACCACGGCTACTTTCAGGGGCCCACGACGGGACTGGAAGTGCCGAGGGCGACGATTTCACCTCTGATACCCTTCGCCGACTCGCTCATGCTGACGAGGGGGGTGCTGCGGACGTCTGTGGACCCGTCCTCTCGCGTGCCGATAGTGCTCAGGGTCTCCGGCGGGACAAGCGTCCTGAAGGAGCTCTCGAATGAGGGTGTTACGACATCTATGGAGGAGGCCATCCGACTGAACGCGTCGGCCGTCGCGGTATCAGTATTCGTCGGGTCCGAGTTCGAGAAGCAGTCGCTCATGAACCTGGCCTCCTTGGTGGACGAAGGGGAGAGGTACGGCGTCCCGGTGCTCGCCGTCACCGCAGTGGGGAGGGAGATGAACAGGGATTCGCGGTACCTCGGCCTCGCGTGCAGGATAGCGGCCGAGCTGGGGGCCAGCATGGTGAAGACCTACTATTGTGAGGGCTTCGAGAAGGTCGTCGAGTCCTGCCCCGTCCCCGTTGTCATAGCGGGGGGGAGGAAACTCCCCGAGAGGGAAGCCCTTGAGCTGGCCTGCAACGCCATCGCCCACGGGGCGGTCGGGGTCGACATGGGCAGGAACATCTTCCAGTCGAGCGATCCTGTCGCGATGATCAAGGCGGTGCGGGCGGTCGTCCACGAGAAGGCGACGGCCGAGAAGGCGTACTCCCTGTTCACGAGCCGGGGAAAGAGCCCCGCCTGATTCGTGCGGCCCCAGGCTAAGCTTATAAGTCCTTGAACGCCCATATAGTAGTACTTAGAGTGAGGCTGGCATGCAGAGACGGGTGGCGCGCTACTACAAGCCCGCGGCCTTCATTGCCGTGGTAGCGCTGCTCTTCGTCTTCTCCCAGGTCTCAATCCCGCTTACGGTGACCCAGTACTTCCAGGCGCTCCCCGAAACGGCCAGGTCGCGAGTAATGGTGACCTCCATCAACGGCGCATCGATGACCGCGCCGGGAACTTCGATGAGCGAGGACGCGAGCCCCGAGCCCGAGCCCATAACCTTCCAGACGTCGAACCTCACGGACAACGAGGCCCTGATCCAGTCCGACCTTACACTGCTGGAAGGCTGCAACACGGAGTTCAGGTATGACGTCAACATCAGCTTCACGACGGCCAACGAGCTGACGGCCGAGGCGCAGGCCACGGCCAACGTGACAGTCTACGAAGTGTCCAACGGCAAGCTCATGGGGTCGCAGCTCGTCTCCGTGGACCTCAAGCCCGGAGTACCTCAGACGACGACCTTGAGCTTCTACCTTTCCACCCCCGAAGCCGACCCCATCTTCAGGGTAAGGGTCAGCTTCCCGACTGGAGCGGACCTGGGGCCCGTAACCACGACCTACCACATGAGCCTGCTCGAGTACGTCCTGGTGAAGACGGGGCTCCTCAACGCAAAGGCAGCCCTGGCGTCCTCGCAGCCGTGAAACCGGTCCCAAGTCTCTTGTGAAGACGCATAACGACTGTTGTGCCGCCCTGCCTGCCCTTGGCTGGAGACTTCGCTGAAATAAGAGAATCCGGGAGGAGAGCGCGGAGGCGCCCTCCCCCTTTCGTGAATCTAAGCTAAGAGTGCTCTCTGAATGGCCACAGCCGCCAGCTGCTTCTTGTATCCGTTCTGGGTCATCGGCGCCGCGTTGGCTACCGCCGCCTGGCCCACCGTCATCGCCACCGAAGCGCTGATGGTCTGTCCCTTGAGGGCGGCCTCAGACTCCGTGGCGCGGCGTGGGGTCTGCGCGACGCCGCCGAGGTAGATCCTGCAGTCGGTTACCGCGCCCGAGCCGGGGGTGTACCAGACGCCGGCGCTGGTCAGGGCGAAGTCGATGGAGGGCCGTATGGCGATCTTGTAGAAGGCAGACTTGGAGCCGGCCGCGGGGGTTGGCACGTCTATCTCCTTGATGAGCTCGCCCACCGCGAGGTTGTTGCCTGGGGCTGAAGCTGAGAAGAACTTGTCCATCGTGTACGAACCGGCTGTGGTGACTATGGTCGCGTTGAGCGCCGACAGGGCGACGGCAGTATCAGACGGGTGTATTGCGTAGCAGCCCTTGGGACCGCCGAATATCGAGTGGTAGATCCTGTTGTCGCCAGCCTGCGCGTAGCATATGGCGCCGCCCTTCCTGATGCAGTTGTACAGCACGTCCTGGCCCTTGTAGTACCAGCACCAGACGTCCTGGCAGAGGTTGCCCGCGATGGTGCCCATGTTGCGGAGGTGAGGTGACGCGACGCGAGAGGCCGCCTGCGCGAGGGCCGCGTAGTTGCCCTTCACGACGGAACTGTTCGCGATGGTCGTCAGCTTCGCATTGGGGCCGATCTTCAGCATACCTCCCGACTCCGCGATGGTGTCGAGGCCGGAGATGGCTTTGAGGTCCACCAGAGCAGTGACCTTCGCGGGGAGGCTGTTCTGCTTCATCGTGTGAAGAAGCTCAGTCCCTCCGGCGATGGGCATCGACCCGGCGTTGGCCTTCAGGAACGAGGACGCGTCGTCGAGACTCTTCGGAACGTAGTGCAGGAATTGTTTCATTGTCTATTCACCTCAAGCCTTCCCCAACGCCTTTAGTATCTTGTCAGGCGTCAGCGGCAGCGAGAACACGCGTGCCCCGCAGGCGTTGTAGATCGCGTTGGTTATGGCTGCGGACGGTGGGTTGAGGGGCGGCTCGCCCATGCCCTTCATTCCGAAGGACGTGGTGTCGGCGCCGGACTCCGGGTTGTTGACGGACGTCGAGTAGATGTTGGGGACCTGGTTGGCGAGATAGAGCTTGTGATCGAGGTAGCCGGTGACATACTGGGTGCCCGTGTTCTTGTCTGGCCACATCTCCTCCTGCAGAGCGTAGGCGCAGGCCTGGATTATCGCTCCCTGGATCTGCGCTTCGATGCCCGCGGGGAAGATGACCTGGCCGGCATCCTGGGCTTCCCAGATGTTGTCGACGGTGACCAGGCCCGTGTCCGTGTCTACGTCCACTTCAGCCACTGCCGTGTTGAAGACCCTCTGCGTCGTCTTGGTCGGGGCTATCCAGGTTCCCACGCCGATGATCCTCGGGGCTCCGGAGAGCGACGCGAAGGTCACGTACTTGGTCGGGTCGGAGGTGAGGAAGATCTTCATGGAGCCGTCCATGGCGTAGGTGAGCTTGTCGACGGTCGTCCCCAGGCTGGTGGCCGCCTTGGCCATCATCTGGTTCTTCGCGTCCGCGCAGGCCGCTCCGATGCAGTTCCCGGTGGTCTTGGTCTGAAGGCTGCCCACTGACATTCCAACGTCGGTCCCGCCCTGGCTGTCGTAGTTCATCATCGTGACCATGTTGAACGGCATGCCCAAGAGCTCGCCCGCCATGATCGCCGCCGATTCCCTCCTGCCGTTGCCGAGAGGAGTGGAGTTGACGTGGACCTGGAGGCTGCCGTCACTCTGGAGGTAGACGAGGCCCGTGGACGTGGAGCCGGAGCCGTTGCCAACCGCGAAGCTCGCGAGGCCGATACCGTGCATCACGCCAGAGACAGTCGTCCCCTGCTTCCACGGCTTCCACTTGGAGCTGAACTGGGAGTTCTGGACGACCCAGTTGAAGACGTCCGGCTGGCCGCAGGACGCGATCCTGTTGCCGGTCAGCTGATCCGCGTCTCCCTTCACGTAGAGGCCGTTGTTGTTCGATACGGTGACCGGGTCGACGCCCGTCATCTGCGAGATGATGTCCAAATGTGTGTTGATCGCCCAACATGGATGAGGAGAAGGCGGGCATCTCATGGCGCCGCACCTCCAGTTGTTGGTGGTGACCTCGTAGCCGTCGATGTTGAAGTTGGGGAACTTCCACGTCTGGATCAGGCCGCTGGCAGGTACCGCCGAGGCGTTGCTTCCCTGGTAGCTCGTATTGTTGTACACGGTCGCTTCAAGAGACTGGACCGTGCCCTTGCTGTCGTGATAGGTCGTTATGTTGAAGTAGGCCCTGGGGCGGTGGTTGCCTCGCAGCGCGTCCTCCTCCCGTGTGGCATCGTAGTGCACCGCTCTGCCGGTCTTCTGGGAGAAGTAGGTGCCCAGCATGTGGCACCTGAAGGTTCCGCTGTTGTCGCCGTTCCCTCCGCCTATCGCGTACATGTGGCACCTGACACGACTCTGGGCAATGCCCAGCCAGCCTGCGACCGCGCTCTGGAAGCCTTTCTCGTACTGGTTGCTCGACCAGATCTCGGTGAGCCCGTTTGTGTCCACCTGGATGGTGAACGCCCTGGGGCCGATGTTGAAGTGCTGGTGGGTCTGGCTGACGTAGGTGTTCTGGACCTGGGTGAGGCCCGCGCCCTGTTTGGCAGTCGAGACGTTGCCGAAGGTGTAGTTGGTGTGGGTCCCCAAGTTCGGTGTCCCGTCGAAGACCTGCGGCGCGCTGCTCTGGATGGCATCCATCTGGTCGATGACGAACGGGGTCGCAGAGTACGTCACCTTGATGGCCTGGCAGGCTTCCTCGGCGGCGTATGGGTCTTCGGCCACTACGGCCGCGATCTCCTCTCCGGCCGCCCTGATCTTGTCGTACGCCAGCATCGGCAGGGTGCCCGTGAACATTATCTTGCTCCAGTATGGGTCGTTCTTGATGTCGTCAGCGGTCGCAACCATCACGACTCCCGGGATCGCCTTGGCGGCGGTCGTGTCCCAGGCCGTGACGTGACCCGAGGGGATCTGGCTGCCGAGGATCTTCATGAAGAGCATGTTGGGCTTCACGAAGTCGCTCCCGTAGGGCATCTGGCCGGTGATCTTCTGGGCTCCGTCGAGGCGCCTCCCGCTCCACTTGCCGACTAACCTGTAGTTGGGTGTGGACATTTAGGAGGTCGCCGCCTGAACTCCGGCTAGGATGTGGGGCCAGTTCTGGCACCTGCAGATGTTGCCAGAAAGGGCCAGCTTGATCTGGTCCAAGGTGGGCTTCGGGTTGTTGTTCAGAAGCTCGGTGGCAGTCACGACGATGCCGGGCAAGCAGTAACCGCACTGCACCCCGTCCGCATCGAGGAGAGCCCCCTGCAGCTTAGTTAGATTGCCAGGAGAGCCGATCCCTTCTATAGTGGTGATCTTGTGCCCGCCCGCTTCAACGGCGAGGATCATGCAGCTGAGCATGGAAACGCCGTCGACGAGAACAGCGCAAGCTCCACATTCTCCTCTCTTGCATCCTTGCTTTGTGCCTATGAGGTTGAGCTTGTACCTCAATGTGTCGGCCAGGCTCCACCTGTTGTCGATAGAGAGTCCATGGTCTACTCCATTGATGTTGAGGGTCACGAAAGTAGTGGGCGCCAACTGCTGGTTAGCGGAAGTCGAGGTTGTCTGGCTGCCCGTCTGGCTGGTGCTCGTCGTCGTAGTTGTGCCTGAGTTGTTGCCGCCATTAGGATTGCTCAGGATCATATCAGAGGCACCGGCGACCACCACTGCGGCGATCGCGCCACCTACTGCGGCGCCCTTGATGAAGTTCCTGCGCGATAATTTGTTATTCTTTATGAAACCGTCATCTTCATCGAGTGACATTGATTGTCGAACGTTTTGAGTTGTCAAACTTCTTTTAAGCATTGGGACTATAAGCGTTATACTCATATCTGTTAGGCGTCTCATGAATGCCAGAATCCGGATGTCGTGACATACTCTCCTACCCATGCTGTGCAACGGTCCTCTAGGGAGGTCGAACAGTTCGACGGGCCCTGACCCGCAAGACTGATAAACGCGAACTGTCGCCGGGGCTTCCATGAAGTTCTGCCCAACCTGTGGAGCGAACGTCGACGACGAAATGAAGCTGTGCGCGAACTGCGGCACCGACCTGCGGACGCCTCAGCAGGAGCCCCTGGTGGAGAAGCTGACCATCGAGTCGTGCGGAGTGACGTTCGGCTACATGGTCCTGACTGTGAAGAACTCGGGCACCGCGCCCCTGACCATCGAGAAGGTGGAGTTCGGAGACGAATCGGCCGGGATACAGGGGATCACCTCCGGGAACGGCGCCATCAGGCAGGGGAGGGTGACCCTGCAGCCCGGGGACGCGGTATCGGTGCTGCTCAGGCAGCCTCCGACCGCCTTTTCCGGTAACGAATACCCCGTGGTGGCCGTCACCTCCACCGGGAACAGGTATCCTACCTCGCTCGTCTGGCCGTAGGCTACGCCAGAACGCAAGCCGTGGTGACCGGGGTCGTCACGGGAGCTCCTGCCGCGGAGGGCGCCGGATGTTCCGCGCGGAGGAGGCACTTCGATTTGCGGCGACGGCCTGTTCCGGTCCAGATCATCCTAGGCCCACGCTGGGGGCCGCTGGAAGGAGACGACCCGGGAAACGTTATCTATGGGGCTATCGTTCGCGGTCTGGTGGTTCCTGGAGTTGGCCGGAACACGTCTGCACGTCATCCGTCGTGGAATCGCCTTCGGGCTGGGAATCATCCTGATCATTTCGGTCTTGTCCTTTCAGGGAGGCCCGGCGAAGGCAGCGAGGACCTGGGACGTCCAGATGTACGGCGATGACATGAACAACGTGTACCAGTACATACCTCAGAACATAACGATCAGTGTGGGCGACACGGTGAACTGGACCGACGTCTCCGGCCTCCACAGCACCACGTCTGACGCAGGTCAGGGCGAATGGTGGGATTCGGGGATCCTTAGCCCAGGCGAATCCTATTCCCACACCTTCACCGTGTCGGGCAGCTTCACCTACTGGAGCACCTATCCCATGGACATCGACATGGTCGGAGCCGTCGTCGTGCGACAGGCCGTCCCCGAGTTTCCCGGCCCGGCAGCCATGCTCGTCATAGCGGTAGTCTCGTTCGCCGGGCTCCTGGTCGAAAGAAGGCTTCGAAGCGAGCACTCGGAGTAGTCTCACGGCCTCGAGGCTGGGCCACGGAAGGGAACAGAATGATCCCTCGAAGTCCGTCTTCGAGGACCGGTGGCTGCGATCGCTCTAGGCGCTGAGCCTTCTCTCGACGATGAGCGCGATGGCCGCAGCGGCGGCGACCGCTATGAACAGGAAGTAGCCAGGGAACTCGGGAGTCGGCTGCTGGACGACGATATACCCCACTTCGCCCGAGTCGCCGGAAGCGATGCTCACGTAGGAGAAGTTGCCAGTCGTCGTGAACGTGTGAGAGAACGTTGCGCCTTCGTTGAGCGTCGGCGAAGCCCAAGACTCAGACTGGCCGCCATTCGAGGTGGTGGTGTGGGCGCCATCGTTGCAGGTCCAGGTGACGGTGTCTCCGACGTTGATGGTCTGCAACTGAGGGGTGAACAGGGTCGGCGTCTGGTCGGATATCGCTACGTTATAGTTCGCCGCCTTGACCGGCGAGGCGACGAAGAGGAACATCGATGCCGCCAGAACCCCTACGAGGAGAGCGACTGCGATGTCAGCTCGGTTCCCTGTTATAAGTCCGCTATATCCATGGCTTGACATAGAGCCACCGAACTGACGACCCATAGATAACGTTTACTCCGGGCGGGCTCGCGTCCGCTATGGCAGCCTTCCTTCTATGACGACCGATTTGAGCGCCCTTGCCATGCCAAGCGGGTCGGGGTTCTGCCATACGTTCCTTCCTACGGCGAGCCCTACGGCTCCGGCTTTCACGGCGCCGGCCACCTGCGCCAGGAAGGTAGCGTCATCGGGCGCCTTGGGGCCTCCTGACATGAAGACCGGCATGCTGCCCGCAGCCTTGACGGCCCAGGAGAAGCTGTCGCTGTCGCCGGTGTACTTGATCTTGGCCGCGTCCGCGCCGAGCTCCAGCGCGGCCCTGGCGGCGTACGAAACGACCTCCCTTGACGTATCGTTCGTGACGGCCGCGCCCCGGGGGTACACCCAGGCGATGGCTGCAAGCCCTCTCTCATGCGCCTGCTCCTGAATCCTTCCGAACTCTACGAACATCTCCGACTCGAACGAACTGCCCAGGTAGATGGTGTAGCCCACCGCCCTGGCTCCCAGGGAGACCGCGTACTCGACCGAGCAGACCTGCCTCGAGACCGGCTCTCCCTTGGGAATGCTGCTCCTGCCATTGACCTTCACAATGAGGGGGACCTTCCCGTCGTAGTACCTCTCAGCGACGCCCTTCTGGAAGATGACCCCGTTGAAACCTCCCTTCGAGGCCGTCTCCATTATGAACGAGGGGTCCACGTTCCGGTCGCTGAAGTCGGTGGACGGTCCGTGCTCGAGGCCCTGGTCGTAGGCCAGAAGCACGCTCCGCCCGTTCGTCATGAAGGCCTCCATCCTGGAGCGAGTCATGCGAACCGGAGTCGCCTTTGCTTCGATATAAACAGTGAGGGCCGTTCAGCAGGCCGAGCGGCAGCTACCGGAACTCCTGTCCCATCGCGAGGAGGTCCATGTCCAACTGCTTGGGCTTGAGGGCCTCCTTGATGTCGACGGAGATGATGTGGTTGCCGTGGAGAGCCACCATCCTTCCGAAGCCCTTGGCCTCCACCAGGTCCACGGCTGCCACCCCGAACCTGGTGGCCAGGACCCTGTCGAAGGCGTTGGGCGAGCCTCCCCTGATGAGGTGCCCCAGGACGACCTCGCGCGTCTCGAAGCCGGTCCTCCTCTCCACCTCCTGAGCCACGAAGTGGCCCACCCCTCCGAGTATCGGATGGCCGAACTGGTCGAGAGGCCTGCCCGAGTCGGACGCCTCCTTCCACTCCTTCGCCCGGGCGCCCTCTGCGACGACGATGAGCGAGGACTTCTTGCCCCTCTTGGCCCGCGCCTGGAGCCTGTCGCATATTACCTGAAGGTCGAACGGCTGCTCGGGGACCAATATCGCATGGGCGCCGGAGGCGATTCCAGCGTACGTGGCTATCCACCCCGCGCCCCTGCCCATCACCTCCACCACCATCGTCCTCTCGTGGGACTCGCCGGTGGTCTTGATCCGGTCGATGGCCTCCATGGCGACGTCCACCGCCGTGTTGAACCCGAAGGTGACGTCCGTGGCCGAAAGGTCGTTGTCGATGGTCTTCGGCACGCCGACCACCTTAAGGCCCTTCTCCGAGAGCTTCTGGGCGACGCCGAGCGTGTCCTCCCCTCCCACGGCGATGAGGCAGTCGAGACCCAGACCTGCGAAGTTGGCCATCACCGTCTCGGGCCCTCCCTCCTTAGCGTAGGGATTGGTCCTCGAAGTCAGGAGGAGGGTCCCTCCCAAGGGGAGCGATGCTTCGACGTCTTCATAGGAGAGGCGCACGGTGTCCGGGCTCATGAGGCCCGCCCACCCCCTCCTTATTCCGACGACTTCGTATCCGTAGTCCTCGGACCTCCGAACGACAGCCCTGATCACGGCGTTGAGACCCGCGCAGTCTCCGCCCCCGGTGAGAACGCCCAGCTTCATGGCAGAGCGATTACTCATTCCATCGTTAATAAACAGAGTGGTGGGAAGGGCCAGGTTTTCGCGAGAGGCGCCCCTAGAAGCGCTGCTCCCACTCCAGAAGCTCGTACTCCCTGACACGGCTGCCGTGGTACGGGTCGGCTTCCGCCAGGGCCCTCGCCTCATCGAGAGACCCCGCGACGAGAATGTACATCCCGCCCCTGCCGTCGGAGAACCGGCCTGCCATACGGAGCTTCCCCTCGGACTTCAACTTGGCCATGTACGCCATGTGAAGATCTCTGAACGGCGCAGTCCTCTCCCTGTCCACCACCAGGCGCGAAATGACCACGAACTCTGGCACGAAGTCCCATCCGCAGACTTGGGATTTAAGGAAGCCGACCCCTGCCCCCCGAGGCCCGGTGATGCGCCCCGACGGCCCGACACCGGAAGGGAGGCCCGCCCGGGTGCCTTTGAGAAGGAACAAAGGCATCGTTTAAATCGGCCTCGGAACGTCAAGCACGGAGATGGAGGGGGATGGCGGCTCGGTCGACAGAGAAGGCCTCCTAGATCGTCCTGGCGGCAGGGCCGACCCTCTCACGGGGAACGACGCGGCGGTCGCCAGCGTCATTAGCGGGGAGAACCTGGACCAGTTCTCGTTCGACGGCCTACGAAGGAAGACCGGCCTCCATCAGGAGACCCTCTCCAGGGTCCTCGACAGGCTGGAGGGAAGGGGTCTCCTCATGAGGGGAGCGCAAGGCTACTCCGTGGTCAAGCACGGTGCCGAGAGCTCGGGCGTTTCGGCCGACTTCAGGTTCGCCACCGTTCCCTTGCTCCAGTCTCTCCTTCCCGACGACGTGAACCTGACCGACGTCACTTCGGCCTTGAGGGGCCGCTGGTTCGGCAGCCTCAGGTGGCTCGGGCTCACCTCGAGCTCCGAGACCACCGTCCTGAAGTGGATAAGCGAGGACGGCGGAATACAGGTAGACGCCGCGTTCTCTCCCGGCCAGCTGGAGGTTACCGCCAACATCAAGGAGGGCTGGAGGCTGTCGGACGCCATCAAGGCGTCCTACGAGCTCATGGGCCACCTGACGAGGGTGTACGCCAGGTTCGGCGCACGGAAGCGCGTTTCTCTCCTGGACTTCTGGGACGAGGCCCCGGTTTCGAACTAGGTTGACCGAGTGGGCGGCCGACCCAGTCAACAAATACGCAGCCTTCCAATGATACCGCGGTGCTTATGGAATTGGAAGGGAACGGCAGCGGGATCCTTCAGTCGTTTTCAGACGCGATTTCAGCCGTGGCCGAGGGCGTGTCCCCCCATGTTGTGAGGGTCGCATCGGACCACGGGCTGGGCACGGGCGTCGTGTGGAGCCCGGAAGGATACGTCATCACCTGCGACCACATCGTAGGGCGGTTGGGAGAAGTTGAGGTGACGACCGCCGACGGAACGACGCGAAAGGGGATGGTGGTCGGACGCGACCGGGACACGGACATCGCGGTAGTCAAGGTGGAGGGGGACGGCCTCTCACCGATAGCGGTCGCGGACTCTTCGGGAGTGAAGGTGGGCCAGTTCGTCATGGCCTTCGCCAACCCCGCCGGAAGGCAGCCGGGCCTCACTTCCGGCATCCTGACCAGCGTCAATGGCCAGATCGGCAGGTGGGCCGGCGGTCTGCAGGGAACGCTCTTGCTCACGGACGCCAGGCTGAACCCGGGCTACTCCGGTGGCCCCCTGGTCGATGCAGGCGGCCGGATGATCGGCCTCGACGTGGCATACTTCGCACGGAGGGGAGTCGCCATCCCCGCCAACGCCGTCAAAGAGGTGGCGGAGAAGCTGCTCAAGGACGGGAAGATCAAGCGGGCCTTCCTGGGCATAGTGACCGAAGACATCGAACTCCCTGAAGCCATAGCGAGCAGGAAGGACATCGGCCAGGAGAGGGGAATGCTCGTTATGTCCGTGGAGACTGGAAGCCCCGCGAAGAAGGCAGGTTTGGCGTTGGGCGACGTAATCATCGGAATCGGGGACTTGAAGGTCGAGGACCACCCATCCCTGAAAGGAGCGCTCAGAGACGACGCCATAGGCAGGCCAACAGAGCTCACAGTCCTTAGGGCCGAAACGATCACGAAGCTGAAGGTGGTGCCCGGAGAGGCGCCCCAGTAGAGTGACCCGCATGATGCCAACCCATTACGCCATGCTGGAGCCGAGGGAGCCTCAGCCTCCGAGCCCTTCGCGACCGCTGTTCCCGGAGCGACCGCCCTGGGATGTAGAACCCTGGTAGCCTGGTCACACCGGGGAACAGACCAGGTCGTTCTCCGAGGACAATCCTGGCCCAAAACGTTTGCTGTCAGGAGCCTCTATTGGATGATAATCGATACATGTCCATACTATTTATATTACATTTATTGTATATTCATAATACTTAAACGCGCAATGTCAGTTCCGTGAAACGACGATTATGTCAACAGGAAATGACGACACACAGAAGAATAAAGTATCACGTAGAAACTTCATCGTCGGCGTCGGCGCGGCGGCCGCAGTCGGTGCGGTCGCGGTTGCTGGCGCTGAGTCGCTGCTGCAGACCGGCAGCTCTGGCGGCTCGACCAAGACCGTGACAACCACCGCGACTAGCACCGTGACTAGCACCGTGACCGGAACCACACCGGCCGGGCCGCTAGGCCCGACTACGCTCGTCACCCTCAACGTGAACGGCGTGGACAAGGCTGCGCTGGTGGACAACAGGTGGACCCTCGCGGACACGCTCCGCTACAAGTTCAACCTCATTGGCACGAAGGTCGGCTGCGACAGGGGAGAATGCGGCGCCTGCGCCGTCCTAGTGGACGGAACGCCGGTTCTCAGCTGCATGCTGCTTGCTGTGGCGGCACAGGGACGCAAGATCACGACCATCGAAGGCATCGGAATGGGTGAGCATCTAAGCAACATCCAAGCCGCTCAAGTGGACTCGGACGGCGTCATGTGCGGCGCCTGCATGCCGGGCATAGTGGTCGCGGCGACAGCGTACCTCAAACAGAACCCCACCCCGACCGAGCAGCAGTGGAGGGACGCCCTAGTAGGCAACCTCTGCAAGTGCGGCAACTGGCCTCATATCCTCAACGGCCTCATGGCGGTGAAATCCTAAATGTCAAGCCAATTCTACCAAGTCGGAAAGTGGAAGGGCAGGCGTCTTGACGGCGTGTCGAAGATAACCGGACAGACCAAGTTCGGCGCCGACATGAACCTCCCCAACCAGCTCTACATGAAGATCAAGCGAAGCACCATCCCGTCCGGGACCATCGCATCGATGGACACGACCGCGGCAATGAAGGTGCCCGGCGTCGTAGCCATCGTGACTCCCAACGACATCAAGAACGACCCGGTCTGGGGTGTCATCAGCTCTGCAGGAACCTCCGTCTACGGGCTCACCTGGAGCGCGGTTCCGGTCTTGCCGTTCGACAAGATCCGGTGCTGCGGCGAGGAGATAGCTGCCGTGGTGGCCGAAGACCCCTACGCCGCCGAAGAGGCGGTGCAGGCCATCAGCGTCACCTACAACTCCTCTCCGTTCGTGCTCCACCCCCTGACGGCCAAGAGCACCTCTGCTCCGCAGGTCTACGACGGCACAGCGAACCAGGTGGCCCCGACCGTCTACTCCTTCGGGGACCCCGACACGGCCATGAAGGACACGACCATCCAGACCTACACGGCCCAATACGAGTCATCCCACTGGCAGAACAACAACATCATCCCCTGGTCGTTCACCGTCAAGGTGGACAACGCGGGCAGGACGGAGATGTGGAGCTCCAACCAGTACGCCAAGACCTTCCAGTACTCGATCGCGGACGCGCTTCACGTAGCAAGAAGCAGGGTCAGATGCTACAACGAGTCCTGCGACGGCGGCTTCGGCGACAAGACCGGAGTCAACAGGGCTCACTACCTGGGCGTCTGGCTTGCGCAGAAGACGGGTCGACCTGTGCACTACCTGTGTGAACACGAGGACAACCTTATCCGCGGCAACCACCGCAACAAGGTCGTCTTCCAGATCCAGATAGGGTACAAGTCCGACGGGACCGTCACAGCTGTCATCGCCAACCTCTACGGCTGCAACTCCGCATTCGGCGGAGGCGGCACGTCGGGTAGCGCCTTGGGCCTCTACGCGGTCTACAAGTTCCCCAACTTCAGGATCACCACCTACGACGTCTACTCCAACACCGACAAATGCGGACCAATCAGGTGCGTCGCGGACCCCTACGCAATGTGGTGCATCAACTCGTCTCTCGACGAGATCGCTCAGAAGCTGGGAATGAAGTACACGGACGTGGTCGCCAAGAACAACATGTACGTTGCTGGAGACAAGGACCAGCAGACTGGCAATAGGATCGCGTCCTGCGGCCAGCCTGACGTGTACAACAAGGCCCTCGCGGCCACCAACTTCGTCTCGAAGTGGAAGGCGCCGCCCACGAACCCATCGCAGCTCACGGGCGTGGTTCACGGCATCGGCCTGGCGAACCACTCCTGCAGCCACGGTTCGGGAAGCTCGACCAGCGCCGTCGCCATAATGCTGGCTGACGGCAGCGTCGAGATCCACGCGGACTCGAACTCACTCGGCCAGGGAAGAAGGGAGGAGCTAGCCATCGTAGCCGCAGAGCAGCTCGGGCTGCCGTTCAGCATGGTGACCATCAACAACTATGACTCCGACGGTGGCACCGACACGGGTGTCTCCGCTGGCAGCACGCAGACCAAGAGGGCGGGCAACGCCGTAGGCGCAGCCTGCATCGACCTCAGGAACCAGATGCTGGCGAAGGCGGCCACGAGCCTGAACACCACACCGGACCAGCTCACCTACTACTACGACGGCTCCATGAAGATCGCCCTGACCTCCGACGCGACGAAGTCGGTGACCTTCAAGTCACTTACGGGAGAGCCGATGCTGATCGGGACGGGGCACTACATCGCACCCACCAAGACGACCCAGCGCGTCTACGCGACGTGCGTCGCCGAGGTGGACGTCGACACGGACACGGGCCTAATCAGCGTGACGAACTTCACCCAGGTCCAGGACATCGGAAGGGTCCTCTTCGCGGCAGGATGGGAGGGACAGGCTCAGAGCGGCATGATGCAGGCGATCAGCGCAGCCCTGCAGGAGGAGCAGTGGCCTGACATACCCACGGGCAAGAACATCATCACCAGCCACCTCGACCACAAGCTTCAGACCACGCACCAGCTGCCGCCGCTTGCAAACTGCCAGTTCATCCCGTTCGAGAACCCGGAGTCTCCCCCCGACTCGGTAGGCAACTACGGAGCGAAGGGCCAGGCCGAGCCTCTGACGGGACCCGGCATCGCGGCCATCGCGAACGCCTTCGCAAACGCGACGGGTGTACACCTCTACCAGGTGCCTTTCACACCGGAGAAGGTACTCGCCGCGCTGGGCAAGGCGAACGTGCCACAGGGAACTCAGTATGGAGGAGGCGCCTAGACCATGAAACAACTACTCTACTACGTCCCCAAGAGCATCGACGATGCTGCTGCATACCTAGCGAAGAACTCGAACGCTGCTCCGATAGCCGGCGGGACTGAGCTGCTCCACTCGCTGAAGCAGTACAACCTGCCGAACGAGCCTACGACCCTGGTCGACCTTAAGGCCATCCCTGGACTCGACACCATCACGGAGTCGGGCGGGATGCTGAAGATCGGCCCCAACGCGACGTTGGCCACCATCGCCGCCAGCTCCACCGTTCAGGGCAACTACAGGGCCCTGGCGCAGGCAGCCGGCAAGGTGGCCTCACCGTTGCTGAGGAACATGGGGACCATCGCGGGCAACATCGGCCAGGACGTCTGGTGCTGGTACTACAGGGGCGCGGACAACGTGTTCAACTGCATCCGCAAGGGCGGAGCCGTGTGCTACGCCCAGGCGGGAGACAACAGGTTCTACCACTCGATCTTCGGCGGCCCCAAGGGGTGCTACGCGGTGTCCCCGACGGACACCGGCGTCGCGCTCGCAGCCCTGAACGCTTCGGTGGTCACCACCAAGCAGACGCTCACCATGGACAAGTTCTTCGTCGAGACGGCTCCAGGCAACACACTCGCCGCTGGCGAGCTGATCAAGGAGATAGACGTGCCGACCCCCGCGGCCGGCTCCAAGTCTGCCTTCGTGAAGCTGGCCATACGCGACTCGATCGACTTCTCGTTGGCAAGCGCCGGCGTATGGTACACGCCCGGAACGAGCGCGGTCACGGACTGCAGGATCTTCCTCGGCGGAGTCTACCAGACTCCGAGGAGGTCCGCCGCAGCCGAGACGGCCCTCAAGGGACAGACCATAAGCGCCACGACGGCCACGACGGTCGGACAAGCAGCGGTCTCCGATGCCAGCCCGATGACGATGAACTCCTACAAGAAGAACCTCGCTTCGGTCGCAGTCGCAAGGGCACTGCAACTCTAGATCCACACCGGGGGAGGCGCTTCTGCGCCTCCCTCAATTCCTTTTTCAACCCCCACAACGCTCAGCGCGAGCTCCAGGCCCCTCGAAGGGCGGCCAAGCCCGCTTCGCATAAAGGTTAATAGCCAACAATCGCACTAATTCATACGCCATGAATGAGAAGAGGGGCTCGGTGCAGTTCAGGAGGCTGGCCAAGCCTGTGGCATTCGTGGCGGTGATCCTGCTCCTGTTCTCCCTTTCGAGGGTCACCGTTGCCTACACTCCGATGCCCAAGGGAGCCACCGCCCTTCCGGCCGACATGGTGGACAAGGTCCTGATCACCTCCATCAACGGCGGAGCGCAGAGCGTCTACGATGAATCCACCGGGGGGGACACGGACGCCCAGATAGTGGGCGTGCAGACCTGGGCGCCCAGCAGCAACACCCTGGTGGTCTCGCCTCAGGTGTCCACTTCGGGCTGCCAGACGGAGTTCAAGACCTCCGTGGTGGTGACTTTCATGACCGCCAACAGGCTCTCGGTGGAGGAGAAGGGGTCGGTGAACGTCTCCGTCTTCAACAACAAGAACGGCCAGAAGCTGGACACATATATCGTACCCATGGACTTCAAGCCCGGAGCTCCCGCCAGCGGGTCCGCCCACTTCGATCTTACGGTGAACGATGACGGCAACCCGGCTTTCCTCGTCAAGATAACGTTCCCGACGGCTTCGGACCTCGCCAACGGCCTCCCTCTTCAGCAGGTCTCCCTCTTCGAGTTCCTGCTCTACAAGGCGGGAGTCCTCTCACCTTAGGGGATCGGCGATCTTAGGGACAAGTGGGCTCGAGCGTTTCGCTTAGAGCCATGATCCTTTCTTCCATGTCCTCGCGGTCCTAGCCACCTTCTCTCTTTCCCGGCTCCAAAAGGCTGGCTTCAGTCCCCTGTTCATGGCCATAGGAACGGCCCTGGCTGGCGTCGCGACACTCGCAATAGGTTGCGCCTCGGTCCTGGACGGCTGGCTGGGCGTGGATTCGAGGGGCAGATCCTCTCCGCGAGCTTCCGGGAGATCGGCGTGTTCTAGCCTCTACCTTATTGCAGAGGGAAGAGCGTTCCCAGCATGGCGCCTGAAATGTCTATCCAGCAGGAGGGTCAGGACGACGGCAGTCGCCAACGTGACATAGAGCACGTATCCAGGGAACTCCGGAACAGGCTGCTGGACGTTGACCCACCCCACTTGCCCGGCGTCCTCCGGGAACTCGCTGTAGTAGGTGAAGTTGCCGGGCTTGAAGAACGTCACCATGTAGGTTAGCCCCTCGGTCAGCGAGCCGGAGTCCCATTCTACGGCCTGGCCGGGGAACGAGGTGGTGGTGTGCGCGTCATGAATGCCGTACCAGATTACCGAGTCCCCCACGCTGATGTTCACCGCCTGGGGGTCGAAGAGGGTCGGGGTGATCTCCGAGACATCGACCATTATGATCTGCCTGGCCCTCGCCGGCGTCGCGCTCGGAGCTCCCTGAAGAGAGAGAACGAGCAGGGCCAGAACGAGGATGCCGATTCCGAGGAATCGCTTTGAACTGAGCCGTCGACATGATCCCCTTTGCAATCGGAATCTGAATGGCCCTCCTCTAGATAACTGTGTTGATTCGCCTGACCCAGGGCTGCAGGCGGGTCAGATGATAGCGATTCCGACTGACCGGCGTTGCCGGGTCAGCGCCGGACCCATGCGGTAGCCTTGCAAACGAAGGAAGAACTCGTCTGCCGGGTCAGGGCATCTGGGCCAAATGAAACGAGGAGACGGCCCTCGGGATCTGCCGTCTTCCGGCCGTGCCTCGGAGGCAGCCTGAAGACCACCATGTCCGTGCTTCTGGCGGCGGCCAATTCTCCGGCACCGAGCGCCCCCTTCTTCCCCGCATGCGACTCGAGGAACAGGGCTTGACGGGGGGACTTCCCTGAATGGGCGGTCGGCCTCGGGACCACTCTGCTCAGCTCCTCGGAGAAGACCTGGACGGAGCGTCGGACCTGCCTACCCTGGAAGATCACGTCGGCCTTCTGCTGGCTCTGGAAGTCGCGCCACAAGCTCTTGCTTTGGGGCTTCCCGGCGATCACTATGAGCTGATTGCCAGACTGTACTTGCTGCACTAGGAGGAAGCTGCGGCCAGAACCACTGCCAGCGTAGGTGATAGATATGGGGTCCCTGTCGAGGGGTGAGTGGAGCGGCAACCGAAGGATGGGTCCCAAGAGCCGATTCAGGATCCTTCTTTTCATTGACACCAAGGTGGGGGCCAGCTGCACCACGAACATCTTCGCCGTTGATAAGCCGTGGTCACGGGCAATTGAGCGATGATATGGTCATATGTTGACCTAGGGTCTACCTGTGTCCGCGCATTGAACATATGGCAGACCTGATTGCTGGAACATCCCGTCCTTCCGTTCACGCCGGGAAACTAAACCCTGATGGGCCCCATCTTCACCCTCGGATGCGGATTCCACCTGAAAGGAAGGCCCGTCAGGTCCGTCGGCGTCTCCAAGCAGCCAGAGAACAACCACGCTTCAAGTGGATCTTGGCCCCTCTTCTAGCCAAGCAGATGATAGACCAGTATCGTGGCGTACACTCCCAGCAGGATGTCCAGAATCAGAACGAGCAGAAGGGCGACTTGGAACGGACGGGATGGAGAGACAACCGATCCACGTACCGCCTCGCCAGATGCCGGCTCGACCTCCGTTCCTAGCATCGCAGGAACCGCCGGCTTGCCCCCCTGGTTCTCCGCAGCCCGATGAGGGAGGGCCATTGGTGGTCCGCCGGTCTTGGGCAGTTGGAAGGCACCGGAGGCCCCTTCGCGCCACTCAGTACCACACTTGTCGCAGTAGTGAACAGTGTCCTCCGGATCGATCGGGGCGCCCTTGGTCCCCGGGAGGATCTGGCATTTGTGCAGTCTGCCGCACTTGGGGCATTTCATAAAAGGCGGAGACGGCAATGCCCCCGGTCTGGCCATGTCCCTACACCTTCGGAGAGTCTTCGACGGCCTCTTTCACACGGGAGTGAACCGTAGTGTTCAGGACCATCTCAGCAATGTCGCTCGAGTACTCGGCGGTCCTCCGTATGGCCTCCACCACATGTCGCATGGCGTAGTAGGATACGGTGCCTTTGCTCCTCTGCAGTCCCTCGAGGAATCCCTTCTCCATGTCTGCGAAGAGCTTCGCCCTTTCGACGACCTTGTCAGCCCCGCCATAGTCGCGTTTGAACAGCGAAAGCACGGACTCGTCGAGCAGTCCGGAGGCGAAGTCGGTGAGCGTCACCAGAGGAAGGCTGAGCGCATCCTCCAAGGGGCTTTCCATCACGAAGACCTCCTGAGCGATTCTTGTGGCGTGGTCGGCGACCCTTTCGATGCTCCTTCCCACCAGGCCGTACGCCATGCACTCCATCGACGAGTTCAGGCCGACATCCTTGAGTACCTTGTCGCTCTGGGCTGCCAAGTTCAGTTGACGGAATAGGTAGAGGCTGAACCTGTCCACCTCGTCGTCGGTCCTGATCACTTCGCTGGCCTCCTCCCTGTTGCCCCGGACCAACGATTGCACCGATTCCTTGAGCATTGAAGCGGTGACGAGTGACATCCTCTTTATGACGTTCTCAACATTGAGCTCGGGGTAGCTCAGGAGCACCTGAACGGTGATCGATTCATTCGAATCGGCTACGACCTCGGTACCGATCAGGTGCTTCCGCACAGCCAGCTTTATGGCGGCCTTCTGTGCCGAGGACAGCCTCCCCTCCTTTGCAACGATGTGCATCGCACTCCTTCCGGTGACATACAGGGAGATGACCTGTCTTACTACATAGTCCACGGACTCCCCCGAGGAGACCATCACCACAACGTCGTTGCGCGGCCGGCTTCCGCTGAACTTCCTAGGGGTGACCAGGAGAGAAACGTTGCTATGCCTGGTTATGGCCAC
>DATKKG010000063.1:0-79795 GCA_035543015.1 Conexivisphaerales archaeon
CGCCTTCCGGAACCAGGCCGGAGTGACGCACTTCGGCTGCATCATCATCGAGGTCCAGAGCCAGCTGCCTTTGTCGGTCATGCCGATGGGTTTCCCTTCAGGAGTTGACCACAGGCCCTCCAGGGCCATCACGGGGTAGTCGATCCCCTCCTCCTTCTTGATGGCGAACTTCAGGGTGTATGAGAGATTGTAGAGCACGTCTACGGATTCACGGTAGGACCTGCTGACGTTCGGGTCGCCTTTCCCGTCGACCATTATGAAGCTCAGAGGGGGGACAGCCACGAGCCCGACCTCCTTGGCCGAGGGGTTGTAGAGCGACTTGTACTCCTTCTTCAGATCCAGCTTCTCCATGACGAAAAGGGTACGGCGGGCGGCCTCATAAGTGTTGTAACGAGGGCTGCTTTCCTCTAAGGGACCTTCTTCCCCCGAAGGCGGAACCGGGAGGCGCCTTCGAGGTCTCGCATCCTCCTCCTGCGCCGCTCGCGGGCTTCGAGGTAGCGCCTCTTCTGTGCTTGGGTCTCCGGTATCACCGGCGGGACGGCGGCGGGGCGCCTGTCAGGGCCGAGGGCGACGTAGGTGAGGTAGCAGGAGCCGGTGTGGGTCCTCTTTCCGGTCTTCAGATCCTCGGCCTCGATGCGCACGCCCACCTCCATGGAGGTCCTCCCGACGTAGTTGACCGCGGCCTTCAGCACCAGCAGGTTGCCGACGTAGACCGGAGCCCAGAAGTCCATCCGGTCGACCGATGCGGTCACCGCGTTCGACCTAGCGTGCCTCACCGCGACTATGCCGGAGACCTCGTCCATGAGGCGGAGTATGGTCCCGCCGAAGACGTTGCCAGAGGGATTGGCATCGGTGGGCATCATCAGGCGGACGAGGGTCTCGGAGGACTCGGACACCCTCCGACCCTTGAGCTCGGACCGTTTCATGCTAGCATGGCGCAGGCTGGGGTCTTTCATAAGCCTATTGCGAATCCGGTGGCGGACCCGTCGGGTCCCTAGCTCGGCGAGGCGGGGGGCTGCCTTAGCCTGCGTAAGGCCTCCAAGGCCTCGCGGACGTGGCTGGTCGGGGAGAGCCTGGAGTCGTAGACATGCCTGACGATTCCGTTCCTGTCGATGACGAAGGTCACCCTCGGCTGCATCAACTTGCCTGTGACGCCGTAGCTCTTCCTTATCCTGCCGTCTGCATCGCTGACGAGGGTGAAGGGGAGGTCGTGGTGCCTCTTGAACGACGCGTGCGAGTCGACGCTGTCCTGGCTGACCCCGACGACGGTCGCGTCCTCCTCCCTGATCTGCGACCAGCTATCGCGGAAGGAGCAGGCCTCCGCTGTGCAGCCCATGGTCTCGTCCTTTGGGTAGAAGTAGAGGACGACGTTCGACCTGGCGGTGGCCTCGCCCAGATCGAAGGTGCTCCCGTCGTCCGCCTTGGCCCTGAATGCGGGGGCGGTCTCTCCCACCTTGAGCGTCATGCTGTCACTTCGAAGGGGGAAGGTCAGACTTTAACGTTGCCCAGGGAACGCTCACGGCTTGAGGGAGGCTTTCAGGAACCTGAAGGGATCTGAGAAGTCGTCGATGAGCTTCATCTCCCGCTGCTTCATCTCCATCCTGATGACCGCCTTGCCGTGGATCCGGTCGTGCCAGATGAAGCGCCTCATGACCTTCTTGAGCGTCCAGAGTTCGTTCTCGGTGCCGATGATGGAGGAGCTCACGCCGTTCTCGTAAAGGCGGAGCATTTCGTCAATGCAGCGGGTCCTCGCCTCCATGAAGTCCTCGGTGCCGTTGCCCAGCTGCGCGCCGAGGCGGCCAAGATAGTAATGCTGGGTGCCCATCACGTGCTCCTTCACCTGATCTATCGTCGCGGGGACGGCGCCGTAGAACGTCTCCCTCCTCCTGCTCTCGTCCACCCAGTCCTTGAGAGCGGCCCCCTCGTAGGCCTTGTTGAAGGTCTCTCCCGAGTACCGGACGAGGTCCAGGAGATCCTTGAACTCACCCTCTCGGAACGGCCTCCTGTCGGCGTCCAGAAGGATCTCGCTGTCTGCGTCTTCCACCCTGAGCTGGCTCTGATGCCACTGGACGATGAGCGTCCTGGCGGCCGGAGGGGGCTTGAGGCCCAGCCAGCGGTAGTAGGAGCCCATCTCAACCTTGACCTTCGACAGGGCCTCCTTCTCCGTCGGGGCCCGGACGTACGCTCCCGGGAGCTGCAGAATGTAACCTAGGCACCCTCGCCCGTTTGTCTCGAAAGCGAGCGACACTTTGTCTCCCGAATACATTATGGGGGCCCGCAAATACCGGTCGGCGTCCGGTTCTTGGAAACACATGGATTTCTATGTAAGTAGCCAACAATTGTGGGCGTTTTCGTAATCCTTCTTTAACTCGCGGTCCGGCGGCGCAACGAAATAAAGGGGCTAGGACGAGACATATGGTGCACGCTCGATTTCGGTGGTTCGGTTGGCCCTCGATTCCGTACAGCTCATCAAGATAGGAGAAGGCCGGGGAGCCAGGGTGGGCGGAAAGGCCGCCAACCTGTCCAGGCTTGCCTCGGCGGGCTTCCCAATCCCCGATGGCTTCGTCGTCCCGGTGGAGGCCTTCGATGCGTTCCTGAAGGAGAACGGCCTGGCTGCGAGGATAGCCGACCTCTCCACTTCCCTGGAGTTCAGAGACGATGCAAGCCTCAGGACCTTCTCCCGCAGAGCGAAGGAGCTGGTGATGGAAGGGAGGATCGGCGAAGGCCTGTCGAAGGAGGTCAGGCTGGCTGTCTCATCCGGGGGACCATGGGCGGTCAGGTCGTCCGCCATGGCCGAGGACCTTCCGGAAGCATCGTTCGCGGGCCAGCAGGACACGTTCTTGGGGGTCGGCTCCGACGAAGTGCTCGACAGCATCAAGAAGTGCTGGGCCTCCTACTGGAACGAGAGGGCGGTCTTCTATCGGCACGACGCCGGCGTCGACGGAAAGGAAGGAGGGATGGCGGTGGTGGTCCAGAAGATGGTCGATGCCCTTTCCTCGGGAGTCATCTTCACGGTGGACCCGGTCACGGGCGAGGACAGTATTCTCATCGAGTCGGCGTGGGGCCTTGGGGAGGCCATAGTCTCGGGCCTGGTCACACCAGACAGGTTCGTTCTCGAGAAGGGCACAATGAAGGTCAAGGAGAGGAAGGTGTCCAGGAAGACCAAGGAGGTCACCCTTTCATCCGGAGGGAAGATGTACGCCGACGTCGACGAGGGAAGACAGCTCGTCCCCTCGGTCGGAGACGCCGAAGTGGCGGCCATCGCCGATCTGGGCCGCAGGATCGAGTCCAGCTTCGGATCTCCCCAGGACATAGAGTGGGCTTCTGACGGAAGGAAGCTCTACGTCCTGCAGTCCCGGCCCATCACGACCTTGAAAGCGAGGGGCGAAACCCTCTGGACACGGGCCTACGGGGACGAATACTGGGCCGACGTCACCTCGCCGCTCTTCTTCTCTACCCTCGGGGAGTTCCTCTCCAGGTACGTCCTCGAGGAAGGGTACAAAGTTATGGGATACAAGGAGCTGGCGGGACTGGAGCTCCTGAAGCTGCACAAGGGGCACATCTACTTCAACTCGAAGGTCCTGGAGGTGGTCTTCACGTACAACCCGAAGTTCTCACGCACGAAGGAGCTGCTCAACTACTTCCCCGAGAAGGACCAGCAGAGGATCGCCGAGGCGGACACGAAGATCGCCGGCAGGATCTGGGCCGAGGTCAGGACGGCCTTCGTTGACTCGGACGGGATGATAACGCGGACGGACAAGGCTTACAGGAAGTGGGCCAGCTCCTATCTCGAGAAGATGAAGGAGTTCGACTCCATGGACCTGACGCGGCTCTCCGATGACGAGCTCTACGCCCAGTACAGGAGGAACTACGAGGCCGTGCTCAAGCACTATCGGCTCATTCGGTACGGCATGGTCACCCACAGCATCGGCTCCAACCTCATCATGAAGAGCTGGCTGAAGGACTGGCTGGGGGACACAGGGGGAGAGCTCTACTCTAGGCTGATATCCGGGCTTCCCGACAACAAGACGATAATAACCAACCGGGCGCTTTCCGACCTCGCAGAGCAGGCCAGGGGGGACCCCCAGGTCCTGGACGCTCTGCTGAAGGAGACGCCGGAAGCCTTCCTAGGCATGATGGAGAGTGAGGCGTTCCCCGGCTTCCGCCCCAGGTTCGAGGCCTTCATGAAGGACTACGGGCACCGGTCGCATACGAGGGAGACCTTCTTTCCAAGATGGGCGGACGATCCGACCCTGGTGGTCGGGATAGTCAAGTCTCTAGCGGCAGTGCCGGGCCTGGACATGGCCAAGCTGCAGGAAGAGAGGTTGAAGGAGAGGTTGGAGACCGAGAAGGAGGTACTGGAGAAGGTGTCCAAGCTCCGCTATGGCTTCGCCAAGAAGCCGGTCTTCAAGGCGGTGATGGGCACCGCCCAGACCTACCTGATGTTCAGGGAGAACCAGAGGTTCTACCTCGATCACATGCTGTTCAGGGAGCGCAGGCTCTTCATGGAGTACGGGAGACGGTTCGTCGAGAGGGGGCTGATGGACAGGCAGGACGACGTCTTCTTCCTCTCAAAGGAGGAGGTCTTCGCGATGGCGAGGGGAGCGGCCCCGACGCCCAGATCCGTCCTGGCGGAGAGGAGGAGGGAGTTCGACGCCTGGAGGGATCGCCTTCCGCCGAAGTTCGTGCAGGGAAGGGTTGAGTTCGACGACACCCTGAGCCTCGACGAAGGAGTCCTTCATGTCACGGGAACATCCGCCAGCCCAGGTCGGGCGACCGGGCCTGTCAGGATCGTCGAAAGCATCGACGACATCGGCCTCGTGCAGCGCGGAGACATACTGGTCACCTCGAACACGGACCCCGGCTGGACTCCCGTCTTCCTCAAGCTGGGAGGCCTCATCACGGAGACCGGAGGGATCCTTTCGCATGGGGCGGTGGTGTCGAGGGAATACGGCCTGCCGGCGGTCACCGCCGTCAAGAACGCCCGGAAGATCTTCCGGAACGGACAGAAGGTCCTAGTCGACGGAAACGAGGGGACCGTGACCCTGCTCAAGGAGTGAGCTGGTTGGACACTGACGTCCTGCACGCGTTCGGAAACCAGCCCGACTGGAACGAGAGCTTCTACTTCAACTTCTACGACAGGAAGGCCGACGTCTGCGCCTTCATGAGGATCGGGCTGAAGCCCAACAGGGACGAGAAGGCCATGTTCTTCTACGTGCTCCTCCCTGACGGCTCGAAGATGGGCCTCATGGATCAGGGGCCCTACGGGTCCCCCGAGCTCGAAGTGAAGGGGCTCAAGTTCGAAAGGCTTGTGCCCGAGAGGAAGTGGAGGGTCTCCTTCGCAGGCCCGCTGAACCGCGTACAGGAGGGCCGCGTCAGGCCAGTTGAAGTCACCTTCGCGGCGGACTTCGAGTGCCTGAACGAAGTCTTCGACTACAGGGAGTGCGTCAAAGGGGAGAAGGAGGCGATGTCCAGGAAGGTCGCTTCGGAGCACCTCGAGCAGTTCGGGAGGGCGAGGGGGAGCCTCGTCGTGGGGGACAAGGAGTACGTCCTTGACGGCCTGGGGGAAAGGGACCATTCTTGGGGCGTCAGGGAGTGGACGGCTCCCAGGATGTGGATCTGGCTGACCTGCGAGTTCTCGGAGAAGCTCGCCCTCAACATCACCAAGCTCGTCATGGACCAAGGGGAGGTCGACGCCGGCTTCCTCCACCTGGATGGCCGGAACCTGCCCGTGGGTCGCGCTTCGATAGACACCAAGCTTGACGAGGACGGGGACCCCGTTTCGATGGAGATCGATCTGGAGGCTCTCGGCGGGGAGTCGCGCCACATACATGGCGAGGTTGTCAGAGCCGCCGTGCTTCCCTTCGCAGAGAAGCAGAGCCTTTCCATGATGCATGAGACGCTCACCAGATATGAGATGGACGGAGAGCTGGGCTACGGGATCGCCGAGTACCTGGTCAGGGAGGAGCCCTAAGGCGGGCCGGCCGATTCAACGACCTTCCGGACCCCGGCGCACGATGTACATCATGGGCGCCATGGCGCACCAGGCGAGCTGGGGCATCCGGTAGCCGCCTACACTCGCAGCCAAGAGGATCCCCGCTACGACACGACTTCGAGGGACCCGTCAGCCGTTTTCCGCATCGGCTCAATCGCAAGGCTAGGTGGCTTGGAGTTGCTGGGGACCAGGAGACGCTGCGTGTCCCAACCCGTGGTATGGATAAATATGCGAGTCGATCACTTCACCAATCGTGCATGTCCATGACGCTGCAAGACTTTGAGAAGAGGATTGCAGATTTCTTCGGTACTCGATATGCGATAGTCACTGGTTCTGGACGGATGGCTCTCAAGATCGCCTTGCAGTCCCTCGATGTTCCCGAGGGAGAGGTTGTGGTCCCTAACCTAACCTGTCCTATTGTCCCTCAAACCGTAATCTCAACGGGATTGACTCCCCTATTGGTCGATGTAAACAGAGATCTGTCATTGAATCAAGACATCTTGGAGAGAAGGGTCAACTCGAGCACAAAAGCACTTCTCACAAGCTGTCTGTATGGTTGTCCTACCGACGATATGGACAGCCTGGTCGACATCTCAAGAGACAAGGACCTGTGGATTATCGAAGACGCGGCTCAGGCATTTGGGGCGAGGATCATGGGAAAATACACCGGATCTAGCGGCGACATCGGGGTCCTGAGTTTCGCGAAGGTATTCTTTCCGCTCTACAGGGGAGGAGCCCTGATAACCAGCAACGAGGAACTCGCCAATAGAGCATACATCATTCGAAGAGACACTCAAACGGAGTCAGACACACTCAATACCTTGAGATACTTCTTCAAGAGGTTGAGGGGGTCCATTCCCAAAGATCTGAAGAAAAGGCGCCTGAGGTCTCTCAACGCGGACGAGCTTGAACAGGGTTCCAGTGGTCTGTATGAAGCCTACGAACCGTCGTCTCCCTATCATTTCCAAGGCCTGACTGATGTCGAGGTGACGGTTGGGATTCGCACGCTTGACAACCTTGAACACTTGATTGCAAAAAGAAGGGAAATCACCAAGAGCATATACAGCGCAATTTCAAGCAGAGATGACCTGCATCTGCAACCACTCCACCCTTAC
The DNA here is from genome assembly GCA_035543015.1 of Conexivisphaerales archaeon. Classification (GTDB taxonomy): domain Archaea; phylum Thermoproteota; class Nitrososphaeria; order Conexivisphaerales; family DTJL01; genus DATKKG01. The sequence continues at coordinate 7,111 of DATKKG010000063.1, forward strand.
AGAGATGAATACGTCTACAGCAGAATACCGGTACTGGTCGAGAGTTCGAGTCTTCATGAATGGATGGTCTCCTTCCTTGAGCAGGGCGAATTCATTGGTATGGCATATCCCCCTTTGTCGAACAACGAACTGATTCGTCACAAATGCACCTTGCTAGACGACTACTCGGTCTCTGAAGACTTGTCTTCGATCCTGCTGCCACTGCCAGTCAACCGTAACGTAGTGGAGATACTGAAGCGGAAGGCGCGCGTGTGACTAGATATCCGAGCGAGAAGCCCGCATGCCTCGAGGACAGGCTGACTACCTGCCCGCACTCATTTGGGTCATCAAGTGGAACTCCAGAATAGAGCGAAGCGCACAACGAGTTCATCGAGGTGGAGCATGGAAGGCGATGCCAGATGCCAGCGAATCCTCGGGCAACTGCCAGCGAACCCATGAGGACTTGGCAGAGGCCACGTTGCCCTATCTGCGAGTTGGCCTGCCCCCCTGGGATGCTCCTATCTGCGTACTTGCTTCGCGCTGCCGGGAGTCATCGCGTCCAGGGACTCCGCCAAGGGGTCTGCGATGATCGCTTGCATGCCCCGTGGCACATAGGCGATCCTGTTTGGAGCACCTATATGATGGCGGGCCCGGTGGGATTCGAACCCACGACATCCGCCTTAGAGGGGCGGCGCTCTAATCCAAGCTGAGCCACGGGTCCTTGATGAAGGGGAGATTTCCCTGGTATAATAAAGCCTTCCGACTTGGCTGGGGGAAGTTGACGCTGATGCTATCTTTATGAATGGTGGAAGCGTAGCACAGCCGACGTGGGAAAGCTCTTCGGAACCAATGGGATCAGAGGCATTCCCGGGAAGGACTTGACCGACGATCTTGTGGTCAAGGTGGGCAGGGCTGTCGGCATCAAGCTCGGAAAGGAGATAGTGGTGGGGTGCGACGGCCGGACCAGCAGCCCGAGGTTGTCTCACCTCATCGCGACGGCGATCAACTCGGTGGGTTCCAACGTCCATTACGTGGGGCTGGCCCCGACGCCCGCCATCCAGCTGTACGCGGGCAGCGGCAAGTTCGACGGAGCGGTCATCATCACGGCTTCTCACAACCCCCCAGAGTTCAACGGGATCAAGGTGATGGGCCCCAACGGCGTGGAGATCCCCAGGGGAGTCGAGACCGAAATCGAGGCCATCGTGGACTCAGGCTCGAAGCCCGTCGAGGGAGGCATCGGCTCCTTCAAGGAAGAAGGCGGGGTCATGGACCTGTACGTGAGGAAGATCATTGCGAAGGTCGACGCGGCAGCGATAAGGAAGCGAGCCTTCACGATAGTCGTGGACGCAGGGAACGGAGCTCAGAGCGTTTCCGCGCCCAAGCTCTTTGGAGAGCTGGGGTGCAAGGTCATCCCCGTCTTCTGCGAAGTGGACGGCCGGTTCCCCGGCAGGGGATCAGAGCCCGTCGCCGAGAAGCTCACCAAACTCGTGGAGACGGTAAGGAAGGAGAAGGCCGACCTGGGTGTGGCGTTCGACGGCGACGGTGACCGCGTGGTGTTCTGCGACGAGAACGGGAAGCTGTACACGGGAGACAGGTCCGGAGCGCTCCTCCTGGACTTCATCCTCTCCAAGAAGAGGGGACAGAAGGTGGTCACAACCGTAGCCACCTCCAACATCGTGGAGCATGTGGTCACGGAACATGGCTCCAAGCTCATCAAGATCAGGGTGGGCAGCGTGGACGTCACGGAAAGGATGCTGAAGGAGGGGGCCATCGCCGGGCTCGAAGAGAACGGGGGCTTCTTCTACCTCCCGCATCAGCCCGTGAGAGACGGGGGGATGACGTCCTCCCTGATGCTGGACGCCCTGGCGCACTGGGGAGTGTCGATGTCGGAGGCCATGCGGCGGCTGCCGCTCTACCACCAGCGCAAGAGCAAGCTCGAATGCCCCAACCCTCTGAAGAAGGCCGTCCTGGAAGAGGTCAAGAGGGCCGCGGACGGGGAACTGGACCTTACGGACGGTGTCAGGATCGACTTCGACGATGGCTCCTGGGTCATAGTGCGGCCCAGCGGAACGGAGCCGCTCGTCAGGGTCTTCTCGGAGTCCACCGACGAAGAGAAGGCGGAGGAGCTCTTCGAAAGATACTTCACGTTGGTCGAAGGCAGCATAAAAAAACTGCAGAAAAGCGCGACTTAAGTTAGCCCCAGTTCGGGGAACTTGGCCTGCGGAACGCCCAACTCGCTCTGAAGGGTCCTTATCCTTCCGGCGTACTCCTTCATCTTCTCCTTGTCGTTCTGGACCTTAGCGATCTTGTATGCTTTCCAGGCCTTCTTCAAAGCTCCCCAAGTCTGTCCTTTCGTGTAAGGCATGAGAGATTCCTCGAGACGTACATCTCTCATGTCCGAAATATAACCGTTTCGCGTCTCGCATCGCGACAAGGGCAAGAGACGAACGCCCCAACGACTAGCCGTGTAGGATTGCCGTGCATGCGACGGGCATTATCGGCATCAGGAGGCTACCTTAGGTGAACCCAGCCTTCGGCGGCGATGACCTTGTGGCGGCGAGTTCCGGGGGACGCGTATTCCACCCCCGCACCGCCGTCCGCGGCATGGCCGAAGGGATAGAGCTCCGAGACCATGGTCTCGGCGATGACGGACGCCCGCCTCAGCTTGGCGGGGGGGACGCAGAGGACGGCTTCGTACTCCTCCCCTCCGTGAAGGACGAGGTCTAGCGGATCGAGGCCAGCCGCGGAGACGGCCTTAACGAACGCCCGGTCAGCGGGGAGCCGTTCCATGACGAAGCGTTTCCGGCTCTGCCTGGAGAGCTCGTTCAGTGTAACTGCCAGGCCGTCGCTCGAGTCCATTGAGGCGTGAACGCACCCTCCGTCGATGAGGGAACGACATAGACCATTCTTCGGGGAGGGCTCGTAGACGCTGGCGAGGGACGATGAGAGCAGGGACCTTGGAAGGGGCGTCCCCTCCAGCAGGTGCCTGAGCCCCAGGGCTGTCCTGCCGAACGGCCCGGTGGCTACGAGGACGTCGCCGACCTGGGCGCCGCTCCGCCGCACCATCCTGTCAGATTGGCCCACCATCGCGACGTCGACGACGAAGTCGAGGGATTCGTTGACGTCACCTCCGACGATTGGGACGCCGTATTCCACGCTGGCGTCGCGGAGGCCGGAGGCGATCTGCTTCATCTCGGTCTCCAGGGCCATCTTTCGAGGGACGCCCAGCGAGACCATGAAACCCAGGGCCTCGGCGCCCTTGCAGAGCAGGTCCGAGAGGCACGCCACGACTGCCTTTCTGGAGGCCTGCCTGAGCGTCATCCCCGGGGGAAGATCCGTCGAGCCGACGAACATGTCGGTCTTCAGGACAAGGTAGCCCTTCCCTCGTTTAATGAAGGAGACGTCATCGAGGAGGTCGGTTTTCTGGAAGCTGAAAGTCTCGCGGATGAGCTCTATTATGTCCAGCTCGTTCAGGCCGAGTCGCCCTCCGGCTTCATCGCGTTGGTGAGGATCAGCTTCGCTTCATCGACCGCGGCGTCCAGGTCTTCCGGGTTCCGGACCTCCACTGATATCCTCACCACGTCCTCGGTCCTCGAAGGCCTGTACAGGATCCAGCCGTGCCTGCCGTCGATCCTGACGCCGTCCAGCGCAATGGAGCCCGGATGGCTCGCCCTGATGGCGTCGATGGCCTTGGAGAAGGCTGACCGGTCGGCTCCGAACTTGATCCTCCGGAGGGCGTACTTGGGGATCTCCTGCATGACGTCGTTGAGAGACGTCCCTCTCAGGGTCCTCACGAGGAAGGCCGCCGCCAGGAGGCCATCCCTGCAGTAGCTGAACTCTGGGAAGATCACCCCTCCGCTGCTTCCCTCCCCTCCCAGCGAGGAACCGGTCTCGAGCATGGTCTTAACCACGTTCGCCTCTCCCACCGGGGCCAGGATGACCTTGCCGCCCTTCCTGTGGACGATGTCGAAGACGGAGCTGGACGTGTCGACGCTCATGGTCACCGTGTCTCCCTCCTTCACGTTCTGCAGCGCCATAAGAGAGAACGTGTCGTCGGGTTGCAGCTTCGCGCCCCCGGCGTCCATGATGACGAGCCTGTCGCCGTCGCCGTCGAAAGCGAAGCCGACGTCGCAGCCTTGGCTCATCACTTCGTCAGAAAGCTCACCAAGTGGGTCTTCGGTAGGATCGATCGCCCGGTTGAACGCCCCAGCTCTCATGTTGATGGCGTGTACTTCGGCGCCCATCAGCTCGAAGAGCTGGGTCGCCGACTTGGTTGCGCTGCCGCCGCCCAGGTCCAGGGCGACCTTCACCCCGGTGCCCGAGTCTGGGCCCACCTTCCTGAGGATGTCGTCGTAGTAGGGGGAGGATGCGGGCTGGACCCTGCCGGGCGCAAGCGACGGATGGGAGTGCCGTATGGCGGCGAGTTCCTCCTCCCCCGTGCCCGTCCCGGCCTTGGTGATGAACTTCAGTCCGTTCCATTCAGGGGGGTTATGGGAAGCGGTGACCATTATGGCGCCGTCGACGCCGGAGACCCTGACGTACCTGAATATCTCCGGAGTCGTCACCAGGCCCAGACGGTGAACCACGCACCCGGAGCCGACCAGGGCGTCAACGACGGCTTTCAGGAGATGTTCGGACGACGGCCGCGTATCGCAGCCCACGGCGATGTCTCCCCCGTCGGAATAGGCTGCGAACCTCGAGGCCCAGCTCTTGACGTACGGGATGGTCAGGTCCGAGCCATATATGCCCCGAAGCCCAGAAATGGATTCTATGACCAAGGAGCTCTCCTTTGGACAGGCTAGGACCCGAGACCTTTTAAGAGTAGGGTAGCAGGCGGTCCCGTTCGAACGCTCAACGAAACAACAACAGTTATTATCCCGACCTTGAGATGCTCAACCGAGCCCCAGTAGCTCAGCGGTGGAGCAAACCATCCCGTGGAGCTCACTCGCCTCGTATCCCGACCGTCCGTGCAAGATCGAACGGGAGAGCGATAGGTCGGGGGTCCAAAGGAACACAGGTCTGGAATTCCCCCCTGGGGCTCTCAAAGAATCGCCTGCCTAGCCCTTGCGACTGGAGGGGTGTTTCGGGACTCAGGGCGGCACAAAGCTTTAATCCTCACGTATTGGGTTTTCGGCTGGGCGGGGGTCGCCCAGCCTGGTCAAAGGCGTAGGCCTGAGGCGCCTATCCAGTAGTGGTTCGTGGGTTCGAATCCCACCCCCCGCACCATCATTTCCTGCGTTGCAGCGCGAGCAATTCCTTGCGCTGGCGCAGCACACGCACAATTCGCGGGCTCCGGCCAGCCGCCTTCCTTCCGTCACGGCTCGGCGACGAAGGAGACTCGATGCAGATGGGCTCGAACTCGGCGCCTTGGCCATCTTCTGAATCGGACTCCTCCTTACGAGGGAGTCGTTGACGCTTCGCTGGTCTGCTTCCTCTTCGCCGACTTTCTCCTCAACGCCCCCAACCATATCACCGCCAGAGCTACCAGCCACAGGTCAGTCCGAAGGAATGTCCTCCCGACGAATACCTTATCGAAGGCCGGAAGAGCCGAGATGATGAATATGCCCGCCGAGGCTAGAGCGGTTGTGGCCTCGCCCCGGAGATCGCTGATCATGGCCTTTGGGACGAGCCTCTTCTGTTCATCGGCGAGGGCCAGAGTAAAGACCCCAATCACCAGCAGGATGGCCCCCAGATCGAAGCCGTAGAGGGCGGATGCGGCGTCCTTGACATCGAGGGCGACCTCGGCGGCCGAGTTGCCCGACCTGAGGAGATTGAAGAGGAAGGGCTCGATGGAGACGGAGAACAGGAGGAGCGCGTTCAGGAAAAGCATCCGCCCGTTCTCGACCGGAAGGACGGACATCACGCGGGTGTAGCGAAGCCAGACAGAAATCAGGACGATGAAGTTGAAGCCAAAGGTGAGGATATCGCTGTAAAGGTTTGAGATGCTCGTTGGCGGGCTGCCGATGAGCGCGACGGCTCCGATTGACAGCGCTAGGCCGAACACGAGGTCCGAAAGAGACTCGATCCTAGGCCTGGGCATGTCGTGAGGCTCTCCGCTCAAATGCTTCCACTGATGTAGCGAAAGAAGCCCATTATAAACAGCCCGTCGAGGCGGCTGCTAGCTGACGTTTACCGTCACGTAGTGCCAGCCGGTGGCGCCGGCCGGGAAAGGGTCCGCCACGGACTCGGTCTGGAGGTTGCCCTCCCCGTCCGTCGCCCTCACTATGACGTCGTAGGTGCCCTTCGCCGTCGGGGTCCAGTCCAGGGACCAGAGGACCCAGGAGTTCGTGGACAGCGGAGAGACGAGGTTCGCCGGCGTCCAGGTGTTGGCCTTGTCGGTGCTGACCTCCACCTTCGATATCCCCCTGTCTCCCGCGAAGGCCACCCCGGCGATGGTCACGGCGCTTCCAACCGTCACCTGGCTCGGGCTCTCCAGCCCGAACTTGTCCGCCAGAGGATCGCGTCCCAGGCTCACTATGGTCGAGCCGGTCTGGTACCTCGCTTCGTTTGCCCAGCCCGACCGCTGCCAGAAGCCCTGGTAGGTCTGGTCGGTCAAGGATATCTCGACGATCCACTTCGGATTCATCATCCCGTAGTATCCCGGGACGATGGCGCGCAGGGGGTAGCCGTGGCTCTGTGGCAAGGGGGACCCGTTCATCTGGTACGCCAGGATGGCGCCGTCCTCGAGCCCCTTGCTCAGAGGGACGCCGACGTCGTACTGGTCGGAGCACTTGAAAACCACGTAGGTGGCCGAGCCCTGCACCCCTGCCCTGGAGAGGACGTCCTTCAGCTTCACGCCCTTCCACTTGGCCGTGCTCATGAGGTCCCCCCCGATGTTGTTGCTGACGCATTCCAGGGTGTTGTACTGCTCCACGGCCGGGAGCGCCGTCAGGTCGTCATATGTGAGGGTCAGGGGGTTGTCCACCAGCCCTCCCACCTTCAGGGTCCAACCAGAGCTCTGCACCGACGGGGGGAAGATGTTTATGTCCACGCGGTAGAAGCGGTCATTCGAAGTCACCTCGCTCCCAAAGAAGGCCGAGATGTCGCTGGAGGCCATGTCCCCCTTCTGCAGAGAGCTGAGGCCCAGGTAGGCTAGGGCGGCTGCCACGACCAGGGCGGCCCCGGAGGCGATGATCAGGCGTCTCCGCCTGTCGACCGGCCTGAAGTCCTCGGGAGTGATCTCTCTGCTGGCGGGGAGGTACCTCGCTTCAAGGAAGCCCAACGAGAGCCCGAAGAGGAGCTGCGGGAAGACCAGCTCGAACGCCAGAACCGGCGCGGACACTGGCTGAGAGTTGACCCTGGCGACCGAAAGGAAGAGGCCTGAGAGGGCCAGCAGCACGGCGTAGGAGAGGGCGAAGGCGACGAGTGCCCTGACCGGGGGCCGGTCACCGTAGACGGCGCCGAGCCTTGCCGAAAGGAGAGCCAGGAGCCCGTAGATCAAAAGGCTGACGGCGATGGCCACGGCATAGGTGGTGTACTTCGCCAGAGAGCCCAGGGCCTCCACTGCCCCGGACTCGAGTTGGCCTGGGACCGAGGAGAAGAAAGCCTGCGAGGCGATCTCGGGCAGGAACGAGCCTCCCGCATACATCCTCAACACGAACGATAGCCCAAGGGCCAGCGCTCCGGCTGCCACCCCCAGACCGAACACCTTCAATCTCGCGCTGACCATGTCGACGCACCCGGCCCAGGTGGGCCGTGCTGACTACGACCGCCATCTTGAGTCTAATTAGGGTTGTCGAGCTTCTCGCGCTTCGGGGTTGCGCGAGCCCGGGTACGGGGGCAAAGCATTTCTCCTTCCAGAGCCCGAGGTCTGGCTGAGTCAGACCATGGTGATCAGGCTAAAGCGCGTATACGACCCGAGCTCCGAGGAGGACGGAGAACGGTTCCTTGTGGACAGGTTATGGCCAAGGGGGGTTTCCAGGGAGAGGCTGGGGATCGTCGCATGGGCTAGGGAGGCGGCCCCTAGCTCGGGGCTCCGAATATGGTATGGGCACGACCCGTCAAAGTGGGCCGAGTTCAGGGAGAGGTACTTCCGGGAGCTCGAAGGCAGGCCGGAGGCCTGGAAGCCTTTGCTTGAGGCCGCCGAGAAGGGCACGATAACGCTACTCTTCTCCAGCAGGGAGCCGCGAATCAACAACGCCGTCGCCCTGAAGGAATACCTCGAAGCCAGGCTGCCCGTACGCCGCTAAGCATTTAGCGGAGCCATACGTGGCTTGAAGTGAGGAGAACGTACCATGGCGACAGACACTGAGATGCTAGAAGAGCTGAAGAAGATCACAGCACTGCTTACTCCAAAACCCGCCCCGCCACCGCCTCCGCCGCCCAAGGGATTCGCCAACGAATTCATAGCGTTCATGAAGACGGGCAACCTGCTGGCCGTGGCCGTCGCCTTCGTGATGGGCGGACTCATTAGCAACATCGTGGGCGCCCTTGTCAGCGACCTGATAATGCCAGTCGCGGGGGCTTTCCTGCCCAAGGGGGGCTGGCAGACCTACACTCTCACGGTCCCGATAGGCAACGGAATGGCCTTCACCCTGGGGCACTTCCTGAGTGCAGTCATAAACTTCATCATCGTCGCCTTCGTGATCTTCATGATAGCGCGCTGGGCCAAGAAGGCTGGCGTCGAGTAGACGGCCGGCACCCGCTTTTTCTGAATCTTCGTATGGCCAGCGGAAGCTCCAGAAGCCTATGGGCGCTTGATGTTGGTGACCAGAAGCCTGAACTGGAGGGTCTTCCCCGCCATGGGGTGCCTCCCGGACCTGCCGTAGGCCTTCTCGGGCGGCAACGTGACCTCCTTGGCATCGTTGATCTTCATCCCGACCAGCGCCTCTTCGAAGCCGGAGATGACCTGGTGGGCCCCGATGGTGACCTGCAGGGGGACATAGTCCCTTGCCGGGTTGAAGATTCCGGCCTTGACGGCCTCCGCCTTCATGCTGGTGTCGAAGACCTTCCCGCCGGGGAACTTGCCAACGTAGTGCACCGAAACCATGTCGCCGTTCTGGGCTGTGAGCGCGCTCATGACGATGCATCCGATGAGGGGGGCATATTTAGGGTTTGGGAAAAGCCCGGGCCGGTGCGGACGGGGAAGAAGGGTTAAATAACTGTCTCGTGAGCCTCAGTCCAACGCATAAGACGTTGCAGAGTCTTCAGGTCGAACTGACGCTCGAACGACGCTTTTGCTGCGTGTGTGAAGAATAGATTTGACGGGATTCGACGGCTTGGGTCTGGACCCAAGGCTCCTAAGAAGCCTGAAGGATATGGGGTTCACCGAACCCTTTCCGATTCAGGAGAGGGCCATAGGCCCCATCCTGGAGGGCATAGACGTGATAGGTCAGGCGAAGACCGGGTCGGGGAAGACCGCGGCCTTCGGATTGCCCCTGCTGCAGATGGTGGACCCGAGGGCGAACCGTGTGCAGGCGCTGATCCTGGCCCCTACGAGGGAGCTCGCGGTCCAGATAACGGAGGAGCTCAGGCGCCTGGGCAAGTACATGGGTGTGAGGATGGTCACAGTCTACGGCGGCCAGTCAATCAACGTCCAGCTGGAGGAGCTGGCGGACGGGGCCGACATCGTGGTGGGGACCCCGGGGAGGATCATCGACTTCATCGACCACAACGAGCTCAACCTGGGGTCCGTGAAGTACGTGGTGCTGGATGAGGCGGACAGGATGCTGGACATGGGCTTCATCGACGACATCGAGTACATCCTCGAGGCGGCTCCCGGGCGCAGGCAGATGAGCCTGTTCTCGGCGACGATGCCTGAGGAGATAATCAAGCTGTCGTCGAAGTACATGAGCCAGCCGGAGAAGATCCTCGTCAGCGCCGACGAGCCGTCCGTGGATGAGCTCGACCAGTACTATACGCTGGTCGAGGACGGCGAGAAGCTGCCGAAGCTCGTGGCCCTCCTGAAGAAGGAGAACCCGGCCAGCGCGATGATCTTCTGCAGGACCAAGGCGGGGGCCCACAGGCTGGCCAGGGAGCTCGAGAAGAGGTTCTTCAACGTCACTCCGCTGCACGGGGACCTGTCACAGTATCAGAGGGACAGATCCATGGAGGCATTCAGGAAGGGAAAGGTGGACATCCTCGTGGCGACCGACGTCGCGGCGAGGGGGATAGACGTCCCTGGAGTTCAGCTCGTGGTCAACTACGACTTCCCGGAGGACCCGCTCATCTACTTCCACAGGGTTGGCAGGACGGCCAGGGCTGGCAGCCTGGGCAAGTCGGTGGCGCTCATCTCGCCGGATGACTTCACCACCTTCAGGCTCGTCCAGGACCTGACCAAGGTGCCGATCAAGCCCCTGAGCCCGTCCGACGAGAATCCGTCCTTCATCGGTCGACCCAGGAGGCAGGGATACCGGGGAGGGGGCGGGCGCCGCGACAAGGACAGAAGGGGAGGCTACCGCCAGGCCCGCGGCGGAGGGCACCAGGGCTACCGAAGGCGAATCCGCGAGTAGCCTGCTTTCGAAGACGATTCCATCGGCTGAAAGCGGAAGCATGCCGAGCGTCCGCTGATTTGGAGAATTGACGGCGGAACAAAAAACCTCTCCGCCAGATTCGTGGCGATTCACGTCCGTCTAGACCCGAGGAGAGGAGCTCTGCCCCCTCCCGCATCTACGTTAACGTGATCTACTGATCTTGCCCAGCTGGCTCGGCATCGGATGATGCGGGAGCCTCCGCCGGTTGCGAAGGTGCGTTTTCTGTAGAGGTTACGATCTCCGCTGTCGCGTACCTGTTCGATACGTTCGTGATCCTGATCTTCAGCTTCTGGCCGGTCTTCGCGTTGGTCACAAAGATGATGAATCCCTGTACCTTCGCGATGCCGTCGCCGCGCCTCGAGATCTCGGTGATCTCTACGTCGTATTCCTCGCCAGCCTTCACTGGCTTGGGAGCGAAGTTTCTTGGGCCACCGAAGCCTCCACCGAAGCTCCTTCTGGCACCGTATCCTCCACTGCGTTGTCCGTAACTCATGCCTTATGCACTCGTGAGCTAGCGGCTTTTCCGCCCGCTATATTAACGTATTGCCTGGCTCTCGGCTACGAGTAGCCCTTCGCCATCTCTCGTATCATCAATCGGACGTCGTCGCCGAGGGGGTAGAGGATGGGGCAGGTCGCGCCGGTCTCCATGTACTGCCTGACCTTTCGTCGGCAGTCCTCGGGCGTCCCGGAGGCAGTCAGCATGTCGACCATCTTGTCGTCGACGAGGCGCTTGGCCTTCTCCAGGCCGCCCGGCTTCGCCGGCCATCCCCCGAGGGCGTCGCTGATCTCCTTGACCAGGCTCTCCTTGATCCCGTTCGCCTTGGCTATGTGCGGCTGCTGGCCCACGTACATCGTGACCAGGCTTCGGGAGCTGTCGAGGGCCCTGTCGGCGTCCTCGTCCATCGAACAGACCACCAGCTGAGGCCTGTCGATCTCCTTCAGGCTTCGGTGGGCCTTGCGCGCCCCGACCTCGAGGTGCTCCATGGCCTCCTTGTTGTACTTGGGGGAGACGAGGTAGTTGAGCACCACGCCATCGGCGATCGAGCCCGTCAGCTCCATCATCTGCATCCCGGTGGCACCGATGTAGACGGGGATCTTCCGAACGCTCTTGTCGCCGTAGACGATGTCGAGCTGGATGTCCTGGACCTTGACGTATTCGCCCTGGAAGGTGACGTTCTTCATCTTGAAGAGCTCCTTCAGGACGGTGACGTACTCCCTCATGGCCACGAGGGGCCTCTCCCTGTGGATGCCCACCTTCGAGGCGAGGGGGTCCCACCAGGCTCCTATGCCCAGGATGACCCTGCGGGGAGCCAGGTCGTAGAGGGTGGAGTAGGTGGAGGCCATGATGCCCACGTTACGGGTCCAGTTGTTGACGACGCCGCTCGCGACTTTGATCTTCGCCGTGACGGCAGCCACAGCGGCCATGGGGACGATCGCGTCCCTGACCAGCCTGGACTCGGCGAACCAGACGGCTTCGAATCCGTGCCTTTCGGCGTAGCGACCGAACTCCATCTCCTCCCTGACGGAGTGCTTGTCCTGCATGTACAGCGCCAGCCTGTCTCCCAAGTCTCTTCTAGACAGGGTAATGGTGGCCGAGGTATAATAGCGTCAGCGCGGGTTTGCGTATTTTGCACGTTCCTCCGGAAATCTTTTAAGAGCCCGCACAGCCGAATAGCTCTCGATTCATGGCGGTAAGTGATGCCCAGCGTTCTTGAGATTGACAAGGTAGGCGTGCAGGTGGGCGACAAGAGGGTGGTCCAGGAGGTCTCCATGACCATCAGACAGGGAGAGATACATGCCCTCATGGGGCCGAACGGCTCGGGGAAGAGCTCGCTTTCGTACGCCCTGATGGGGCACCCCAAGTACAAAGTGGTGTCCGGAGACATTCGCCTCGATGGTGTTTCGCTGTTGCCCATGACCCCGACGGAGAGGGCCAGGCACGGCGTCTTCCTTGCCCTCCAGTACCCGGTCGAAGTCTCCGGCGTGACCCTTTTCAACTTCCTGAGGACGGCGTACAGCGCCATGAAGCAGGGTGGGAGGGACGACGTGAAGGCCTTGGCGCCGATCATCCCCTTCAGGAAGCTGCTGCAGCAGAAGCTGGACCTGCTCAAGCTTGACAGCTCGTTCACGGCCCGTTATCTTAACGAAGGGCTGTCGGGCGGGGAGAAGAAGAGGTCTGAGATACTTCAGATGGCCATCATGGAGCCGAGTGTCGCCGTCCTGGACGAGATCGACTCGGGGCTCGACATAGACGCCGTGAAGATCGTCGCCGAGACCCTGAACCGCCTCATGGGCCCCCAGCTGGGGCTCCTCCTGATCACGCACTACATACGGATCCTCCAGTTCGTGAAACCCGAGTTCGTGCACGTCATGGCGGACGGACGGATAGTGGCCGAAGGGGGTCCCGAGCTTGCGAAGAAGCTCGAAGAGAAGGGCTACGGATGGCTCACGGAAAAGCCCGAAGCTGGGCTTTGAGAGCTGCCACACCAGATGGCGTCAAGGGCGGTAGAACATCTCCAAGTCGTATGGCATTCGAGCCGGTGACAGGCAGATGAACGCCAGGAACCCGTAGAGCGCAAGACGCGGGTGAGATCGCCCTGTGAGGGAGAGGGCGGCGGTTTCAGGAAGTTGACCCAGACGACGAAAGCATGAAAGGAAACGGGGCATGGAATCAGGAGCAACGTATATCTATCATCAGCGGTCTCAAGCGTTGGTGTTCGATTTGTCCGTAAGAGACACAGTCAATGTCGACTATAGCAAGTACGACTTCAAAGACCCCGAAACCTCGGTGTTCACGACGGACCGGGGACTGGACAAGGACAAGGTCATCAAGATTTCGAAATACAAGAACGAACCCGAGTGGATGACCGAGTTCCGGGTGCGTGCCTTCGAGACCTTCAAGAAGAAGCCGATTCCCACCTGGGGCGCGAACCTTTCCAACATAGACTTCGACAACATCAGATACTACATCAAGCCCACCGAAAAGAACGTCGACAGCTGGGAGGCGCTCCCTGAGGCAATAAAGAGCACCTTCGAAAGGCTGGGCGTGCCGGAGGCGGAGAGGAAGTTCCTGGCTGGTGTGGGTGCGCAATACGAATCCGAGGTCGTCTACCACAACATGCGAAAAGACTTGGCTAAGCAGGGAGTTGTCTTCTCGGACATGGACACGGCCTTGAAGGAGTACCCGGAGATCGTGAAGAAGTACTTCGGTACCGTCGTGCCCATCAACGACAACACCTTCTCGGCTCTGAACAGCGCCGTCTGGAGCGGAGGCTCGTTCATCTACGTCCCGGAAGGGGTCAAGGTCGAGCAGCCTCTGCATGCCTACTTCAGGATCAACGCTGCCAACATGGGACAGTTCGAAAGGACTCTCATCATAGCGGAGCCCTACAGCGACATCCACTACATTGAGGGATGCACTGCTCCGGTCTACACTTCCGACTCACTTCACGCCGCCGTGGTCGAGCTAATCGCGAAGAAGGGCGCCCACATAAGGTACACCACGATACAGAACTGGTCGAAGGACGTCTACAACCTGGTGACCAAGAGGGCGTTCGCCTACGAGGACGCCAGGGTCGAGTGGATCGACGGAAACCTGGGCAGCAAAGTCACCATGAAGTATCCCTCCATCTACCTCCTCGGGAGGGGCGCAAGGGCGGAAGTCCTCTCCGTCGCCATGGCTGGGAGCGGACAGCACATCGATGCGGGGTCGAAGATCCTCCACCTGGCGCCTGACACGAGCTCGAGGATAACCTCGAAGTCGGTCTCCAAGGACGGAGGTAGGACCACCTATCGCGGCCAGCTCCTTGTAGCCAAGGGGGCCACAGGAGTCAAGAGCAGCGTCAGATGCGACGCCCTGATCCTTGACGACAAGTCGATGTCTGACACTTATCCATACAACATGGTGAGCGAAAGCGACACCGTGCTTACGCATGAGGCGACGGTCGGCAAGATCGGCGAGGACCAGCTCTTCTACCTGATGAGCAGGGGGCTGACGGAGAACGAAGCGCTGAACGCCGTGGTCATGGGGTTCATGGAGCCGTTCACGAAGGAGCTGCCCATGGTCTACGCGATCGAGCTCAACCGGCTCATCAGCCTCGAAATGATCAACTCTGTGGGATAGAAGCCGCCCCGTCTGGCATTTGTCCGACAATTCTCATATAGAAGCGGGGATCGCTGAGAATCCTATGTCGGAGATGCTCCTTAGCCGGGTCAGGCGGCTTTCGAAGGACCTGGGAGAGCCGGAAGCCCTGGCTTCGGCAAGGGCGGAGAGCCTCGCGCTCTACGACAGCCTCCCCTACGAAAGGAACGTCCTCTTCTCGAAGAACTTCGAGAAGCTGCCGGGGGACCCCAACGAGTTCGCCCCCAGGGAAGGAGGGAAGCTTCCAGCCGACGTCCCCTACTCCGTCGCCGTCCTTGGGTCGAAGAGCCTCGTGGGGTCGCTCCCGAAGGGTGTGAGCTTCCACGACGGAACCAAAGAGGGCATGCCCCTGCTTTCCACACCCATCTCCGGAGACGAAGACAAGATGTTCTACCTCAACGCGGCCTTCAGGGACCATTCGAACAAGTTCATCGTGGCCCCGGGTGAAGCGGTCAGGGAGCCGATAGTCCGTCTTGGCGTGTCCCCGCCGGGAAGGAACGGAACGTTCCGCTCGACCGAAATAGACGTAGGCGAAGCGTCCAGCTCCATCTTCATCGACAGGATAGCCGACTCGCAGGACAACGGAACGGAGCCTGCGCTCCTGAGCGACCTCGTGGAGGTCCGCCTGAGGCCCAACGCGACGTTGACTTTCGTCACGCTGTCGACGGGGACCAGGGAGAGGATCATCCACAACACCAGGTTCGTGCTCGAAGACGGCGCCAGGCTCACCTACGTCACCTGGTACGCGGCGTCGCCGTACGTGCGGGCGCACTCCTACGTTGTGCTCAGGGGCGAGGGAGGGGAGGCGAACCTGTACTGGGGCGGCTTCCCGAAGGAGTCATCCCGCTACGATTACATGGCGTTGGTGGAACACCTGGGGCGCTCGACGAAGGGTTTCGTCCTGCAGAGGGGACTGGTGAAAGGACAGTCGAGGATGCTGCTGAAGGGCCTCATGACCATCAGGCATTCCGCTGTCAACGCGGACAGCCACCTTAGCCAGCACGCCCTCCTGCTCACCAGAGACTCGTTCGCCAACGCCATCCCCGGACTGGAGATAGAGACGAACGAGCTCAAGGCAAAGCACGCGGCGTCCGTGTCCCAGCCCGATGAGGACCAGCTCTTCTACCTTATGAGCCGCGGCCTGACGAAGGAGGAGTCCCTGATGGAGATCGCGGGCGGCTACCTCAACCCGCTGGCGGTGAACATACCGGATCAGGCGGCCAGGGAGGCCTTCGAGCTCGAGATCGGAAAAGCCCTCAAGGGCTAGGGGCGACTCCCCCCTTTAGCGCGTCCCCGACGGGCTCCAAACTGCACAGCATTAAAATAATCCGTCGTGCAGTAAAGCCCGATTACCTTCGGAAAAGATGCGAATTGGAGACTCAGACACTCGACGTCGACAGGATCATACGGGACTTCCCCATCCTCGACCGCGCCATCGAGGGCAAGAAGCTGATCTACCTTGACAACGCCGCCACTTCCCAGAAGCCCCGCGCGGTCATCAGGGCCCTGGACGAGTTCTATTCGACCTACAACTCGAACATACACAGGGGGGTCTACCGCATCGCCGAGAAGGCGACGGCGGAGTACGAGAACTCCCGAGAGAAGGTGGCTAAGTTCATCTCGGCGCCGTCGGCCGAGGAGATAGTGTTCACGCGGAACACTACGGAGTCGCTGAACCTCGTCGCGCAGTCCTGGGGCAGGAAGTTCGTGTCTAAGGGCGACAGGATCGTCCTTACCCTGCTCGAGCATCACAGCAACATCGTTCCGTGGCAGCAGCTGGCCCTGGAGAAGAAGGCGAGGGTCGAATATGCGGTGGTCGACGAGGACGGCAACCTCGACCTCGAGGACTTCAAGGAGAAGGCCGTGGGTGCCAGGGTCGTGGCTTTCACCCACGTCTCCAACGTCTTCGGAACGATCAACCCGGCCAAGGAGATGGCCAGGATCGCAAGGAAGGAGGGAGCCCTGGTCGTCGTGGACGGCGCCCAGGCCGTCCCCCACATGCCCGTGGACGTATCCGAGATAGGCTGCGACTTCTACGCGTTCTCGGCGCACAAGATGCTTGGGCCCACAGGGGTGGGGGTGCTCTACGGGAAGAAGGAGCGCCTGGAGGAGACGCCGCCGTTCCTGACTGGCGGGGACATGATCAGCCAGGTGCACCTCTCCGGCGCCTCCTGGAACGAGCTGCCGTGGAAGTTCGAGGCGGGGACGCCAAACATAGCCGACGTCATCGCGTACGGCCCGGCCTTGGACTACCTGTCCTCCATAGGGATGGAGGCTGTCAGGCGGCACGAGATGCGCCTGACCGCGCGAGCCCTGGACGCGCTCAGGGGAGTCGAAGGAGTGAAGGTCTATGGGCCGAAGGGCGCAGACGGGCGCGGAGGCGTAATACCTTTCAACGTCAAGGAGATCCATCCGCATGACGTCGCGGCCGTCCTGGACGGGATGGGGGTGGCGGTGCGCTCAGGCTACCACTGCGCCGAGCCCCTCCATGAATGGTTCGGGATACCGAGCTCGGTCAGGGCGAGCTTCTACATCTACAACAGGGAGAGCGACATAGACGCGCTGGTGGCTGGCGTTAGAAAGGCTAGCGAGGTGTTCGGAAGTTGAGCGACGAGATATACAAGGAGATCATAATGGACCACTACAAGAACCCCCGCAACTTCGGGAAGATCGAGAAGCCCGACTTTTCGGCCGAGGACAGCAACCCCCTCTGCGGCGACCATGTGGAGATGGCCGTCAAGATCGAGGACGGGAAGGTGGCCGACGTCAAGTTCATCGGCCGGGGCTGCGCCATCAGCATGTCGGCCGCCTCCATAATCACCGAACTCATTCAGGGGATGTCGATAGAGGACCTCCGCAAGTTCGACAAGGAGCAGCTCCTCGAGGCAATGGGCAACCCCGACCTGGGCCCCGTGAGGGTGAAGTGCGCACTCCTGCCGCTCAAGACCCTGAAGTTGGGCCTCTACACCTACCTGTCGAAGACTGACGATTCCGCCGGGAAGTAGCCGCGTCTATTCCCGGATTCCTTCCAGGACCGACACCGCGTTCCACAGCGTCACGCGGGCGAACGAAGGAACGTTCGGGTCCTGAGACACCTCCTCAAGGACGCTCATGGCATTGGCCGCCCTGACGCCGACCGACGTCCGGGGGTCCTTAAGGCCGTCCACGACCTCCTTCGTGACCTTCCGGATGTTGCGCGGAATGTTCGTGTTGTTCACGACGAGGTTGATGGTGTTTATCGCCTGGTTCAGCTTCTCCTCGTTCTCGGCTGCCTTCTTGGAACTCAATCTGTGTCAACAGCTCCCCTGCTTAGCCGCACGACATTACAAATGCGACCGGTTTTAAGCTTATCTCAGGACAACCGTTATGAGCCTCTTCAGGCTGCGGGTAGGTCGGGAGAGCCTTGTCCGAGACGAAGAACAGGCAGAAGCTCATGGCTGAGATGATGCGCAGGGGCGCGACCCTGCTCCAGGAGCCATGCCCCGAGTGCGGCGGGATCCTCCTCAGGTTCAAAGGGAAGGACATCTGCCCGTCCTGCTCGGGCCTGACCAGCGTAGAAGAGCTGGACGAACTGGAGGCTTCCGCGCCCGCGCCGGCGCCCGTCACAGCACAGCCGAAGTTCAAGGCGGACGCCGTGTCCAAGGTGCTTGAAGAGTCGCTGGCTCACCTGGCGAAGGAGAAGGACCCCGCAAAGAGGCTGAAGCTCCTCCAGGTCATCAAGCTCTGCGCCGAGGTCCTGAAGCTGCTGAAGGAATGAGCCCTACCCGATGAAGGAGTCCAGCCCCTTCTTCTTCGCGGGGGGCCTGGAGCCTGTCGTGGGCTCGGCGGACGCGAGCTGGCGGACGTAGGTGCTAAGCGACTTGAGCTTCCTCTGGACGACCCGGTAGTAAGCTTCGTCGACTGTGTCCTTGACGATCAGCATTATCATCCTCCCCTCCTTGCGCCTGCCCGTCCTGCCCCTCCTCTGGACGTACCTGATGGCGCTGGCCACGTTGTCGTAGAAGACCACGAGGTTGCATTCCGCGATGTCCAGGCCCTCCTCCCCGATCTGGGTGGCGATCAGCACCCTGTACTTGCCCTTCCTGAACATGTCGACAGCCTTGACCTGCTCCTCCTGCCTCTGGCCCGTCGCCCCCTGCTTCCCGATCAGTATCCAGGCGCTTATCCCTCGGTCGGAGAGGGTCCTGTAGATGTAGTCAACGGTCTCCCTGTAGCCGGCGAAGATGAGGGCCCTGTCCTGGGGGGTGAGCTCCGCTATGAGCCCCTTCAGGGCCTCGAATTTCGGCTGCTCCAAGCCCGCGACGACGGCGCCGTTGATGAGCTCGTAGGCCTCCTTCAGGCGAGGCTCCTTGACTATCATGGAGTTGACCCGCCCCTTGGTGTCCCTCACCCTTTCGAAGTAGCTCAGGAAGGCCTTGTAGCTCTGGGTCTCGAGCATCTTCTCCAGGTTGAAGAGCTTGGCCGCGAAGAAGTAGGACAGCTTGGCGTTCCAGGAGCCCTTCGCCATGATGGAGTCCCTGTTCCGCATCATCTCCTTGAAGCTCAGCTTGTCCGCCGCGGCCCTTGGCATCAGGTTCTCGCGGGCTATGTTGGCGAGCTTCTCCTTCAGGACCTCGCGTATGAGGAGCGACGCCCTCTTCATGTAGTCCGGGCTTTCGAGGAGCCTGACGTCCACCTTGACATCGTGAACGTAGGGCTTGATGTCGTCGCTTTCGTAGTCCCTGAAGAGTATCCTCTCGGCTGAGAGGTGGCCCTTGATCTCCTCGATCTTCTGCCTTTCGCTGGGCAGGGTGGCCGTCAGGCCGATCCTCTGCACATCCCCGGACCGGAACAGCTCGGAGATCTGGACGTAGCTGTGGTCGCCGATCGCCCTGTGAACCTCGTCGAGGATCAGGAGGTCGAACAGGGAGACGTCCAGGAGGGACCGCTTGACGTCCTGGACCGCTATCTGGGGGGTGGCGCAGACTATCTTCGCGGACCAGGCATCCCCCCTGGTGTGGATATCGTCCTCCCCGGTCACGGCGGCCACCGAGCCGGCGGGCAGGTCGAGGACCTTCTCAAGGAACTCCTTGTGCTGCTGGACCAGTATCCTCGTGGGGGCGAGGAACAGGGTCCTTCCCCCGGTGGAGGCGAGCCTGTTCGCAATTATGAGCGCCGCCACGGCCGTCTTCCCCATCCCGGTCGGGAGGACGATGATGGCGTTCGAGGCCCCGGCGTCCCGGGCCAGCTCCTGCTGGTAGAGCCTCTCCTCCAGCGCGCCCTTCCTGATGAAACCCTCGGCGGACATTGGCTTCCCCCGATGCTCTCCGCAACCCAACACTTTTATCATTTGGTGCATTCGACACCGAGTCTGGGCGCCTTTCCTTGCGAATCGAGGCTGCGGAACTCCAGAGGGCACTGGCCGACGTGGAGAAGTCGGTGACGACGTCGGACCTAGGCATGCTGGAGTCCAAGGCCGGGAGCTGGAGGATTCCGTCGGTGGTGACGGAGGAGATGGTCGGGGTGGCCGAGTCTCTGATCCCGTTCAAGCCCAGCCCCAGGGTCGGGAAGTTCCTCGTCCTTAGCGGCGTCGACAAGTCGGGGAAGGAGACTCACTGCTTCAACCAGAGCAGGCTCACCAAGATAACCTCGGTCTACGACCACCTGCGGTCCAAGGGATTTGACGTCCTGCCGATCAACCTGCCGTCATACAACACCCTTCTCGGGGCCCTGGTGGGGGCGTACCTCGGCAGGCGGACCAAGGACATGGTGCTCAGCGGCGACCTGAGCGCCTCCTACGCCTGGCTTCTTTGGAGCCTCGACAGGGCCCAGTTCAACGACAGCGTAGACAGATGGCTCGCCGACGGGCCAAGGAAAGTCGTCCTGTCCAAGAGGTGGACGGAGAGCCACGCCGTCTACCAGCCGGAGGTGGGAGTGAGATACGAAAGGGTGATGCGGTTCGAGGAGAAGGTCGTCAAGCAGGACTCCACGATAGTGTTGGACATACCTCCTGTCCAGGCGCTCTTGAGGTTGAGGACGAGGCCTGACAGGGACAACTACGAGAAGGCCTCCATAATCGAGGGGGTCCGCCGCAGGTACCTCGCCCTTTCCGAGATCTACCCCTACGGCGACATCTACCTCGTGGACGCGTCGAGGAGCCTGGAAGAGGTCAACAGGGACATCCTCTCCCTGGTGGACAGGATAATGCAGGGATGAGCAAGGGATAAAGCACCGTATCTCTGCAAGTCTCATCGCGGCCGCACTTGAAATCAGCGCACTATGCCGGAAGGCCGGTGGAGATCAGGGACCCGATCCATGGCTTCGTCAAGGTGCACGGCGGAGAGCTCAAGGTCGTTGACACCCCATACTTCCAGCGCCTGAGGAGGATAAGGCAGCTCTCCTGCGCGTTCATGGCGTACCCGGGAGCCAACCACACGAGGTTCGAGCACTCCCTGGGCGCGATGCATGTAGCCGGACTCACCTCGGCGATCCTTGTCGACAAGGGCTACATCGACGACGACGCGGCGTCGGAGCTCAGGCTGGCGGGCCTCCTCCACGACGTGGGCCATGGCCCGTTCTCGCACCTGTACGAGGAGCTCCTTCATTCGAAGACCGGGGTGACTCACGAGGACATGAGCTCCAGGATCGTGGCGGAGACCGAGATCGGGGAGGTTCTGGACAAGGAGGGGTTCGACCCGAAGAGGCTTTCGTCTCTGGCCGTCGGGAAGGCGCCGGGGAGGAGGCGCTTCATGAACGAGGTGGTTGCCGGGACCCTCAGCGCCGACCTCATGGACTACCTCCTGAGGGACTCCTACTACACGGGCGCGGGCTTCGGCCGTGTCGACATCACGAGGGTGATCGACTCGTTCGAGGTCGTCGGGGACCACCTGGCCATAGAGAGCGACGCCGTCCATTCCTTCGAAGCCCTGACCGTTGCCCGATATGAGATGTTCAAGGCAGTCTACTTCCACAAGACGTGCAGGGCCGCCGAAGCCATGGTCCTCAGGGCGATGGAACTGGCTGACGCCGAGCTGGGGCTAACCCAGGTCGACGACCTCTCTCGCTACGGCAAATGGGACGACGAAGGTGTGGTCAACGCGATCCTTAACCTGAAGGGGGGAAGGGACGCGAAGAAGGCGCAGCAGCTGGTGTCGGACTACAGGGCACGGCGGCTCCTGAAGTGCGTGTACGAGAAGATGGTGATAAGGAAGGAGGGTTTCGCAGAGAGGCTCCTCGACAAGGCCGCGGTGAGGGCGGAGGTCGTGGCCGAGATAGCGAACCTGGCGGGGGTCGACCCCGAAGGCATCTACATTGACGTGCCCACGACCCCTTCCGTGCCTTTCACGTCGGACAGGGAGATGTTCACGGAGCTGACCATCGTTTCGAGGGGCGCAGCCGGAGCCAAGAAGACGAGGATCTCCCTGTCGGACATCCCCGCCGTGGCAGCGATCAGCGGCTCCCTGGACGTGTTGAGGGTCTACACGACCGCGAAGGACAGGGCCAGGGTCGAGGGGGCCGTCTCGAAGGTCCTGGGGGACTCGGGCTTCTCCACCAAGATATCAGTCTAGGAGGAGCTCGCCGCTCTTCCCGTCAAGGGAGGCCTTGTGCCCGCCGAACTTTTTCAGCTCGTCCAGCTCGAATCCGTCGGCCAGTGGCACCCCGGCCAGGGCGCAGCCGGACACCAGTGTGATGTCGCCCTTGGCGGCGACTATGGCGGCCGGTCCCAGCGACTTCATGGTCAGGTTGTAGATCACATATGCGCCGACGCTGCTTCCCACCGTGTACGGAAGGGCGAGGACGACCCCGCCCAGCTTCTGACCGTAGAGCTCGTGGTTCCTATCCACCACGGTCCCGCTGTCCGAGTCCACGCCACCCAGAAACGAGAGCTGCTGGCCCGTGACCAACAGCCTTCCTGAGCCCCTTCCCTCCACCAATCCGCGACCTGATACCTTCAACGGGCCTCTCCCAGCAGGCGCTTGACCGTGGAGTGGTAGTTGGGGATTTCGGCTATTTCGAACTTCTCCTTCGGCTTCTTCAGGGTCCTGGTGGCGTCCACGCCCAGCTTGTCCGTCAGGAGCATCTCCTGGTCGGCCGAAGGGTCCAGGCTTGAGCCCTTTGCGCCCGTGATGACCATGAGGCCCCTCGAGGCCTGGAAGCGGGTGGCCACCGCGTACTCGACCATCCTAGGATCGTCCGGGTCGATGTCGTCGTCCACCACGGTGGCCATCTTGAGCGAAGGATGGGCGGCGAACGCGGCCAAGAGCGCGTTCTTCGGCTCGCCTTCGAGGTGCTTTGAAATCTGGATGACCGCGTGGAGCCAGTTCCTTCCTCCGTCGGTGAGGACCACCCGTCTCGTGGACGGGACGACGTCTCGGACCGCCTTGTTCATCTTGATTTCGATGGGGTACGACATCAGCATCCGGTGCTCCAGGCCGCCCGGAAGGATGTCCCTGTATATGGCCCCCCTCCTGTGGTAGAGCTTCTGGACCTGGATCACGGGCTGCGCGCGGACCGCGTCGTAGTTCCCCAGCATCTCCACCATGGCCTCCTTGGCGGTCTCGGAGCCGATGACGCCCGTCATCACGAACTCGGCCTCCGCGGGGACGATCAGCCCGTTGTCCACCTCGCAGGTGGTGAGCCTTCCTCCCAGGAGGGAGTTCGCGAGCATGAGCTCGTCATAGCCGTAGGGGGCCTGGAAGGCTGCGGCCATTTCGACGGCAGGATGGACGCCCACGACGATGGAGACGGGTAGATCCTTCCCGGACTCCCTGGCGAGGGTGTAGGCCCTGTGCAGGTGCCTGCCTTCCACCATTCGTATCGCGAAGCGCCCGTCGTCCAGCCTTAGGAGGCGGTGGACCGACACGTTCTGCGTTCCCGTCTCCATGTTCTTCGCGATCACAAGGGAGCTGGTGACGTAGGGCCCGCTGTCCTTGGCGAAGTGGGTGACTATCGGAAGGTCCAGGAGGTGAGCGGCCTTCTCCGTGCCGTGGAAGGGGCCTTCGTCGACCAATGCGGGCCTAGAACCGGCCTCGACCGAGGAAAGGAAGAACCTTTCGAACGAGGACACGTCGGTCTTGAGCGCCTCCGCGAACTTCCTGCGAGACGTCAGCAGGTCGGCGACTATGGGGAACTTGCCCGTGGAGGGCCTGCTGATCATGACCGCGCTCCTGCCGTCGAGGGCCTTCTCCAGAGCCGCCGCTTCGAACAGGGTCGAAACCGGGCTCGCGATGCGGGTGAGCTCCTTCGCGCCCAGCTGGCTCAGGTAGGAGGGAAGGCTCGGCGCCTCTCTTTTCATGCCGAGTATTAGCGGATTGAGTCATGCTAATAATCGCTTCGCCCCGCGTAGCGGTGCTAATATGCTGCTGACGAATCTCCTGTAGCCTTGACGGACCTTCGGTTCCCCTACGAGTCCCCCCGGCCCGGTCAGAAGGAAGTCTCAGAGGCCATCGAAGGCGCCGCCCTGAGGCGGCAGGACCTGGTCGTCGAGGCCCCCAATGGCTTCGGCAAGACCGCGGCGGCGCTCGCGGCGGTGGCCCGGCTCACCGGCAGCGAAGGATTCTCATGCGTCTACGCCGTGAGGACGAAGAGGGAGATGGAAAGGGTGCTCGCGGAGCTGACGCGGTTCGCCGGAAGCCTTCGGGCCGCCCCCCTGATTTCGATGGCGGACGGCTGCCTTCTGAAGGACCTGGAAAGGTCTCCCATACCTCCTGAGGTCCTCCCCAACTACTGCAGGGGAAGCGTCCTGTCGGGGAGGTGCCACTACTACGATTCGACCCCCCGCCTCGGGAGGTTCGTTCCCCCGGCGACGGGCGGTGTCGAAGAGTTCCTTCGCCGCTGCTCTTCCCTGAGGGTCTGCCCCTACTTCCTCAGCAGGGACAAGGTCGCCGATGCGGACGTGGTCGTCACGACGTTCCCTCACCTGATCCACGAAGCCCTGAGGAGCCAGCTCCTAGGATCCGGGAAGGGCTGGAGGAAGGAGGTCGTGATATTCGACGAGGCCCACAACCTCCCGGAGACCGTCTACACGTCGTCCGGGGGTGGCATCGGGCTGAAGGAGGCGGAGGCGTTGGCCGCACTGTCTGCAAGGGGAGGGAGGCGGGACGAACTGGGCTTCTGCGAGAAGCTCCTCCTCTGGATGAGATCTCTCGCAGTCGGAGAGGACGAACAGGTCGTCATGACCGCGGAGCAGATGATCGGCTCCTCAAGACTGGGAGTGGAGGTGGAGACCATGCTCGTGTCGGAGCAGAGGAGGTCCTCCCTGATGTTCGTTGCGGAGCCGTTGGACGCCGCGTTCATCCTCCGCCTGCGCCTCGTGGAACTGGCGTCCTCCCTGGCAAGGGCGATGGGGAGGAAGGACTCCATGGTCGTGGTCGGGGCGCATGGCGGAGACGTCCGAATGACCGTGCGGTTCCTCGACGTCGGAGCCGAGTTCTCCGCCGTGACGAAGCCCTTCTGGAGTTCGATCTTCCTCTCCGCCACCTTCTTCGACTTCAGGAGCTTCGCCGCCTCCCTCGGCCTAAGGGGGGCCGGCTTCATGAGGATGGAGATGGATCCCCTGGAGAGGAGGTGCGTCACCGCGGTGGACCTCGGAGTGACCACCGAGTACAGGAAACGCGGAAGGGAGCAGTCCGCCGCCATAGCCGTGCGCCTCGCCAACCTGGGCATGGAGTCGAAGGGAAGCGTCGCGTGCTTCTTCCCCTCCTACCGGATGATGGAGGCGGTGGCCGCCGAGCTCCCCCAGGCTTGGAGGTCGGAGCTCATCCTCGAGTCGAAGTCGATGGAGCAGGAGGAGCAGGCCAGAGCGGTCGAGCGCCTGGCCGAGTCGAAGGGGGCGATGCTGCTGGGGGTCATGGGCGGCAAGTTCTCCGAGGGGGAGGACTTCGCTTCGGGCAGGCTGGCCTCGGTGGCCGTGGTGGGGCTACCTCTCCCCCCTCCGTCCGAGGAGCTCTCGGCAAGGATGGCGTTCGAAAGGCCCGCCGGCGGACCCTGGATCTACGACTCGCTGGTCATCGTCCCGGCCGTGGCCAAGGTGGTCCAGGCCGCGGGAAGGCTGTTCAGGAGGAAGGGGCAGGCGGGGCTTGTGGTCCTCATGGACCGGCGCTTTGGGAGGAGGCATGTGGTCGAACTGTTCCCCACGTGGATGAAGGAGAGGCTCGTCCCAATCGACGCGGCGGACCGTTCCTCCTTGGCTGCCCTCCTGGCGGAGCTGGGATGACGAAGGCGGCGCTAGCGACATCTCACTTTTAATATGGCGCCGGACGCCAACGAAGACGAAGTTGGGGGAGCTTAAACCCGCGGGGGCTCACCTCGTGATCGTCCCTCTTTCGGAGAGGCCCTACCTTCTTCGCCGCTGGGCCTCGGCCGTGGGCGAGTTCACCGCGCTGGACCTGGACTGCAGCCTGCCTCCCCTGTTCTCGTCCGATGACCTTGGGGAGTCCGAGATCTTCCTTGAGCCCGGCGACGTCCTCACTGCGGTCGAAGACGTCTTCGCCCTGCCGAAGCTGGCTGGGCCCCTTGTGGTGAATTCGCTCGGAACGCTCCAGGCGATTGCCAGGGCCTCGGGGGGCGAGCGCGACTGGAGCCGAAGGTTCTTCAAGTACCTGGTCTACCTCACCGTTGCCTGCAAGGCCAGGGCAGGCTCGTCACTGTTCCTGGTGAACGCCGCCAGGGAAGGGGGAGTGAAGGCTCTTCTCGGCGCGGGCTGGGTCAGACTGTGTTCAGGGTCCCTCGATGGGACGTGGATGCTCTCGGAAGACGGCCTTACCCGTGTACCTTGAAGTTGTACAGCGAGAAGAAGAGGAAGTAGCCCACCATAAGAAGGAGGATGCCCGTGATGAAAACCATGAAGGACTCGCGCCCAGCCTTCGAAGGCTGGCTGGACCTCATGAGCAAGAGCACGCCGCCCACGCCCATGGCGGAAGCGATGATGTAGGTCACCGTCTCGAGGATGCTCTGGGTCTGCAGCGACCGGGTGATCACCACCGACGCCGGGACGTTTGAGCCTTCGAGGAGGTAGTTGACGAGCCCTCCCGTCAAGAGGATCGCCGTGGCCACGACGACGTTCTCGAGGGTGAAGATCCGTTCGAGGATCCTCACGTACCGGTTCCTGCGGAGGCTGTCCAAGTCCAGGTTCATGGGGCTAGACCTCGATCGCTTCAGTCGACCCTGGGTGCGAGATAAAACTGTATCGTAGCTCCTTGCTCGCTCAGGGGGAACTCCATCTTGATGGGCATCTTGGCCGAGAAGCTGACGTTGACGGACTCCGCGTTGGAGACCGACTTCGCGAAGTTGCTGAGATACTCGATGCTGTAGGTCGACTCCCCGCCCTCCTTGACTTCGAGCTGGAGGACGTCGGGGTTGTCCTTCTTCAGGGTGACCGACGCCTTGCCGACTTCGCTCTTCCCCATGAAGACGAGCTTGCCCTCCTCCGCCTTCAGCGTCATGTGGTCGGAGATGCTCTGGACGTCGGAGAGGACCTTCCTGAGTATCCTGGTCGTCAGCTTGCTCTGGATGTTGAAGTTGACCTTGGGCAGGGGGGTCTGGCTGTAGGTGGTCTCCACCAGGTGGACTTCAAACTCCCTTTCGTATCCGTTGAAAAGCTTGAACTCGAGCATATTCTCCTCGCCGAGCCTGAGCTCGACCTTGTCCTTGCCCTCGGCCCTCCTCATCACCCTAAGCAGGTCTTCGACCCTCACCGTCAGGGTGTGGTTCTGGTCGCAGGCGTACTTCTCGAAGGAGGCGGCGGGCCACTTCAGGTCCACCAGGGCGATGTGGGATGGGTCCATCGCCCTGAGGTTGAGGCCCTCGGGCGTGGCTTCGAACGAAGCCTCTTCGATGAGGGTGGAGATGGCCTGAGACACTGACTTCCATTCCTCGGCCGATTGGCTGACGGCCTGTAGCATATCACTCCACCCTCCGCATTTCCAAACTAATTAACGTTCCCGACAACGAAAGAATGAGCCGCCCAGGCTTCTTAACGGCATCTGCCTGTGCCCTTCCGCAGAGGAACCCTTGGCGAAGGGCTTAAGGGCGTACCTCTTTGCGACAA
Organism: Conexivisphaerales archaeon; assembly: GCA_035543015.1. Taxonomy (GTDB): domain Archaea; phylum Thermoproteota; class Nitrososphaeria; order Conexivisphaerales; family DTJL01; genus DATKKG01. Next base: position 34,730 of record DATKKG010000063.1, read on the forward strand.
CCCCCATTTTGAAGGTGCTGAAGAGCGACGTCAGGTGCGCGACAGCGTAGAGCCGCCCGGTCGAATGCTATTTAAGCTGTGGCAGCGCCAATCCTCCGCAGAGCGAAGACATGTCTGCGCAGGGCGGTGAGGAGGGGAGAGGGGGAAACGGCAGGAACGAGGCCCACGATCCCGCCCTGGAGTTCCTATCAAAGGCTTTCAGGTCGTACTACTTCCGCCATGTGGAGTCCGTCGAGATCCCCGAAGACATGAGGAGACGGGAGTTCGGATACCTCAACTTCGAAGGTGCCATGGTGAGGCACCTGACGTTTCCGAACGAGGGTGAATTCAAGGCGATGATGGTGAGGGAGGCGCCACGGTCGGCCTACTGCTCGGTGGCCTATTACGACTCTCCGGGGTTGGCCATGGAGGAAAAGGGGTACAGGAAGGCCGACCTTGCCTTCGACATAGATTCGGGCGACCTCAATCTCCCCTGCACCGAAAAGCACGACTTCTACATCTGCGGCTCGTGCGGGGAGCCCTTCAGGATCAAGGCCGACAAGTGTCCTCGCTGCGGCTCGTCCGACGTCGCGGCCGTCCACTTTGCCTGCGACAGATGCCTGGGGGCGGCCAAGGAGGAGGCCGTCAAGCTGGTGGACTTCCTCGAGCTGGACTTCGGGGTGGGGCCGGGGCAGACGGCGGTCTACTTCTCCGGGAACAGGGGTTTCCACGTCTCCGTGGTGGGGTCGAAGTATGAGACCGTCGACCAGCGCGGCCGCGCCGAAATGGTCGAATATGTGGAGGGAAAGGGCTTCGGGCTGAAACAGGTGGGCCTCCTCCCCAGGAGGACGGCCGAGGAGCTCGCTCCGAAGCTGCCCCTCGTCGGCGAGCGCGGTTGGAGAGGGAGGGTGGCCTCCGTCGTCTACGGTGTGGAGGGCTTGGGGTCGCAGGAGGCCCTCGCCCGGGCCTTCGTCGAACAGCCAGACAGGATAGGCTCGCTCGTGACGAAGGCGATCGAGGAGGCGGGCGTCAAGTTGGACGAAGGCGTCACCATAGATACCCACAGGGTCTTCAGGATGGGCGGCACCCTTCACGACAAGTCGGGCCTTCTGAAGAAGAGGTACGCCAGCCTGGACGGCGCGAACCCCCTTGACGACGCCGTCGCCTTCGGCGGGGAGCCGGTGCGTGTGAACGTCAAGTATTCGCCGGAGTTCCGGCTCCTCGGGACCTCCTTCGGCCCGTATGAGAAGGAGAGCCTGGAGCTCCCCATGTACGCCGCCGTCTACCTGGCTGCGAAGGGCCTGGCCGTTCCGGGCCGGGGAAAGTGACCTGAACCAATGCTTTAATACGCTGCACCTGTAGATGCCGGCGGCAATGAGCGAAGAACTGCTCTCGACGCTGCAGCAGAGCCTCGATATGGAGTTGACAAGCGAGGACCTATCGCGCGTCGACCCGGGCCTGTACAAGGCCGTCGCCATGAGGGTGAAGCAGATACGCGGTTTCATGGGCAACGGCGACTCTGATATGGTCAACGCCCTGCTCTCCCGGGAGATAGAGATGTTCTGCGGGATGTCCGACCAGCTCATGACGATAAGGCTTCACAAGTTCCTGGACAAGGCGCTCCAGGGATCGAACGAGGTGTCGCTTACCGCCGAGGAGAGGTACCTTGTCGAACCCCTCTACACCAGCGTCAAGAGGCTGGGGAGGATCCGAGACGCGGTGGACAGGGGGCGGCTCTCCGTGCTGGAAGAGTCGTCGGACAGCTACCTAGTAAGGTATATAGTCGTGCGATTTCTACAGCCTGCGTCAAAGATGGCAGGTGTCGACTTGAAACAGTATGGACCCTACAAACCGGAAGACATCGCGGTCCTGCCGATGGAGAATGCGAAGCCCCTGCTCGAAAGGGGTGTGGTCGCTGAGACCTGGGTGAGCGAGCTTTGAAGTACCCGAAGACGGTCAACACGTTCTGTCCCAAGTGCAAGAAGCACACCGACCACGCCGTATCGCTCTACAAGAAGGGGAAGGAGAGGGCGATGTCCAGGGGTGCGCGCAAGCACGCCGAGGAGAAGAAGGGATACGGCGGCCAGAAGTACCCCGAGCTGATCAGGACGGCCAAGACCACCAAGAAGGCGACGTTGAGGCTTAAGTGCAAGGAGTGCGGCTACACCGTCATGAAGAAGGGGATGCGGCTGAGAAAGCTGGAGATAATGGAGTGAGAGGACGTTGGTCAGGAAAGAGAGGCAGCTGTTCGTAAGGCCCGGGAGCGCGTTCCTGCAGGTCAAGTGCGAGAAGTGCGGCACGGAGAAGGTCATCTTCTCCAACGCCACGGTCCCGATAAAGTGCGAAGTGTGCGGCGAGGTGTTGGCCGAGCCGTCAGGCGGAAGGACGATCATCCACGGCGTGGTAACCCGCAGGCTGGACTGAGGGGCCTTTGCCCGGTCCGTACCTCCCCGACGTCGGCGAAGTCGTCATCGCATCGGTCGTGCAGCTGACCCCCTACGGCGCCTACGTCACTTTGGACGAATACAGCGCCCAGAGGGGGTTCCTCCACAATTCGGAGGTCACGACGGGCTGGGTCAGACATATCGAGCGGTTCGTTAAGGAGGACACCAAGATCGTGCTCAAGGTCATCAGGATCGACAGGCAGCGGAACGAAGTGGACCTCTCCCTTCGCCAGGTGACCAGCGAGGAGCACAAGGAGAAGCTCATCCAGGTCAAGAGGGAGGCGAAGGCCCGCGGGGTACTCGACATCGTCAAGAAGGAGCTCGGGCTCGCCAACGACGCGGAGATAAGGTGGAAGCTTTCCGATGAGTTCGGCTCCCTCTACGATGCCTTGGAGGCGTGCGTGAAGAAGGGGCCGCCCGTGTTGGCCAGGCTGAACCTCGACCAGAAGTACGTAGAGGCGCTGATGCGCGTCGCCACCGAGAGGTTCAAGGTCCCCAGCGTCGAGATCAAGGGGATGTTCGAACTGAACTCGCTCAAGCCGGATGGAGTATCCATCATCAAGGGGGCGTTCGCCAAGGCCGCCGCGGGGGTCCCCGGCGACGTCAAGGTTGAGGTCCTCTACGCGGGGGCGCCGCGGTACAACCTGAGGCTCTACGCCGAGAACTTCAAGGTGGGGGAGCGTGCCCTCACAGGCTTCGTCGAAGAAGTCAAGTCCGAAGTGGGCAACAGGGGAAGCGTCAACTTCATTCGCGAGAAGAGCTGATGCGCCGGATGAAAGGGATGATGCGGCGCTGCGAGAAGTGCGACTCCTATACGTTCAAGGAGATCTGCCCCAAGTGCGGCGGCAGGACGGTGCTCGCGCAGCCTCCGAAGTTCTCCCCTCAGGACAAGTACCTTAGGCTGAGGATGCAGGGATCGGCCAAGCAGGAAGCCGAGGAAAGCTAGGTCGCAGCCGTCACGGGTTTATCTTGTAGATCAGTACCTGGGCGAAGTAGCCGTTCGTATCTGGGCTGCCGGCCGATTTGAACACCAGCTCGAACGGGTGTGCGCCCGTCGGGAAGGTTATCTGGTACGTGTAGAAGGGCAGCTGCAGGATGGTCGAAGGCGCCGTTGTGTCGTAAGTCGGCGATATGGTGCTGATCTGCCCGGTCGAGCTGTCGATCTGGGCGTAGCCGGTGAAGTTGAATGGAAGGAGCTCACCCATCAGGGTCGAGTTCCAGAAGGTGTAGGTGGGCATGAGGGTGTTGGGGTCGAGCAGGGAATTCAGGTCGACGTTCCCGTAGGACTCGTTGGCGATCCTGGCCATCTGGTCGAACTTGCCGTCGTCGCCGCCCAGGGAGTACACCCTGCCGAGTATGTAGTAGCCGTTGTTGAGGTTGCGACCCGTGGCGAAGACCACGACGTAGTCCCCTCCTATGTCTTCGGCTATCTTCAGGGCGTTCGTGCTGTTCGACATGTACATGTCCGCGACCTGGGCGATCCTTGTGGTGTTGAGGGTGCCGTTGTCCGTGAAGGTCGTGCGGTTGCCCATGACCGTGATCCAGTAACCGTAGTCCCACCACGAGATGATCTTCGCGTCGGGCGGGGTGTTGGTGTTGATCCAGGTCAGCGCCTGCTGCCAGTCGGGCACGTCCTCGGGCAGGATCGTGGCCGATGAAGATATCTGCATGGGCCTGTTGGTGAACGGGTACCAGACCTCCACCGCAGGGAAGAATATCAGGAAGATCAGGGAGAAGGCGATTATCGCCTTCCTCGCGTTTATGGTCGTGTCGGGCGACTTCCTCTTGGGGTCCGACTTCATCGCGATGTACCGGGAGGTCAGCTCGCTGAACATGTAACCTCCGGCCAGTGCGGCTGTGATGGAGAGGTACACGCCCAGCCTGGCGAACGAGGAAGCCACGTACAACGAGGAAAGGAACGCCAGGACGGCGAGGATGCCTCCTGCGGTCCTCTTCTTGATCATGTAGTAGCTGCCCGCTATGGCGAGCACCATTACTATCGAGTAGTAGTCGAGCAGCTCGATGCCGCTCACCGACTGGTGCTCGGCTACAGACTGGACGATGGCCGAGTTGGTGCCGACCGTCCTGTAGAACGGGTCGATGACCGAAAGGTACCTTGCCGAGATGTTGGGCGGGAGAAGGACGAAGACGGCGATGGCGAGGACCCCCATGCCCACAAGCGTCCCCCATTTGCCTATCACCTTGTCCTTGTCAGGGAGCCTCTTCCCAGCGTAGGTGATGAGAAGGCCGCCGAGGACGCCAAGGAGGAACACCACGTTGGCGGCGCTCCTGAACCAGTCTATGCCGGGGTTGGGGAAGATGCTGCCGACCACGATGTTGAAGAAGAGGATTATGAAGCCGGCATACGACTTCCTGAAGTCCACGGTCGTCAGAAGGGGGATCGCAATGAACATCAGGCCCAGGAGGCCGTTGAAGTACTGACCGCCTCCCCAGCTCACGTTGGCGTAGCCGAGCGTCAGGCCGGACAGGATGGACCACATCCACATCTTCCGGTTGGAAGTGGCCTCGTAGGCCTCGAGAGCGAAATAAAGCGCAAACACGCCGAGGAACAGGGCGAGAGGCTCGTGTTTGTACCAGCCCACGCTGGACCTGAGGAGGAAGCCCGGCGTCAGGATCGTAAAGAGCGCAGCGGCCACTCCGGCCCCTGTCCCCTTGATCTTGCGCCCGAGGAGGAACACGGGGATGATGATCAGGGTACCGAAGTAGGCCGGCTGGATGATCGTGTAGTCGAAAAGTGAGATGCTGATTCCTAGGACCCTCGTCAGGAACTCGTACAGCGTGGCAGTCGTATAGTAGAATCCGGCGAAGGTCTCCGTGGCCATGTTGTATCCGACGGGATACCAGAAGTGTTTGTCAACCACGCCGAAGAAGTTCAGGAACCCGGCGAGCCCCTTGGTGTTGACGTCGGTCACTATGATGTTCGTCGCGTAGTAGTGGAAGTAGGAGTCGAACTCGTCCAGGGTGTATCCGAACTGCGCAGGCTGCAGCCGGTAGATCATGGCTATTGCGAAGGTCAGGGCCATGGCCAGAAACGCAGCCATCTTAGTCGCTTTGATTGTAGGCCTGTGAATCAGGGTTCGCAGCCTGTCCACTGGGTTGTCCAAACTGGCTTCTCCTCACCTAGCCATGATAAGGGGATATTAACCTTCTTGAGCTGCCAGCCTCTCGACAAGCGCGGCATACGCCGAGGGGGAGAGGAGGTCTTTCTTCGCAGAGTCGAAGGAGGCCACCTCCATCTTGAAGAACCAGCCCTTCCCGTAGGGGTCCTGGTTGATCATCTCAGGATGCTGGACCAATTCCTCGTTCACGGAGGTCACCCTGCCGCCGACGGGGGCCATCACGTCTGAAACCGACTTGACGGATTCCACGGTGGAGGCGGGCTTGCCAGCCTCCAGAGAAGAGCCGGCCTGGGGGAGGGTCACGAAGACGATGTCGTGGAGCATGTCCGCGGCATAGTGCGTGATGCCCACTTCGGCCTCCTGCGATCCAACGGCCCTTAGCCATTCGTGCTCCTTCGTGTAGAAAAGGTCCTCCGGGATGACGTATTTCCCTGCTTTCAAGCCAGCTTCCTCCTCCAGCCGTACAGCTCCGGGTCGTAAAACGGAGGGGGGTGTATTTCAGCTTTGCATTTCGTCCCCCGAACGTCTATGAAGAGCTCGGAGCCGGGCGCGACCGAGCTGGAGATGTAGCCAAGGGCGATGCCCCTTCTCACCAGGGGCGAAAACGTGCCGCTGGTGACGAAGCCGACGTCGTCGCTGCCGAGGAGGACCCTCTGGTGGCTCCGCGGGATGGCGTTGTCGATGCAGGCGAGCCCCCTGAGGGTCTTCGCGGTTCCGCCGCTGAGCTGGCGGGCGTGGACCTCCTTGCCCAGGTAGCTCTCCTTGTTGACGTCGACGAACCTCGTAAGGCCCGCCTCTACGGGAGTGGTCTCCGCCGTAAGGTCGTTGCCGTACAGCGGGAGTCCCGCCTCGAGACGGAGAGTGTCCCGAGCCCCCAATCCGCAGGGCTTGGCCCCGAAGCCTGGGGCCTTCTCCATCAGTCTACTCCACATCAGGGCCGCGGCATGGGGGCTCTCCACCGTCACCCCCCGGAGCATCAGTTCGAAGCCGTCTTCGCCTGTATAGCCGGTCCGGGACGCCACAAGGTCGAGCCCTTCAAAACCGAAGTGGGCGAACCTGAACCTCTTGACCGAGGACAGGTCCAGGGAGAGAGCCTCCTTGATGAGCTCCGCGGAGCGCGGCCCCTGAACCGAGATCAGGCTAGACTCCGCGGTGAAGTCGACCAGCCTCACGTCGAAGCCCTTTGACCAGGTGACGAGCCATTCGTAGTCCTTGAGGTGGTTCGCCGCGTTGACGACCATGAGGAACTTCCCTGGAGACTCCTTGTAGGTGATCAGGTCGTCGATGACGCCGCCGTTCTCGTAGCAGATGAAGGTGTACTGAGCGCGGCCCGGCTCCGCCTTGGCCACGTCCACCGTCACCATCTTGTTGAGGAAGGCCTCCGCCTGCTTCCCCTCGATCAGGAAGCGAGCCATGTGCGAGACATCGAAGAACCCCGCGGAGTTCCTGACCGCAAGGTGCTCCGATATGATCGAGTCGAAGAGGAGTGGAAGGTCGTAGCCTGCGAACTCGGTGATCTTCGAATAGGATCTGTATTCTTCATAGAGCTGGGTCTTGGCTGCCAAAGGGCTCGGAGCGAGCTAGCTCAGCAGATGTTATAAGGATAGCTCGATGAGAGTGGTTCGGAAGTGGGCCGGCGAGTGCTGTTCATCCCTCTGAAGTGCAGGAGGATGACGGGACCGTTCCGGTTCCTGGTGGAGCTGACCAGGAGCCTGGAGGAGAACGGCCAGCGGCTTCTGGACGGGGACATCCTGGTCCTCTCCGGCAAGTACCTCGCCATGGCCGAAGGAAGGTACGTCGACCTCGGCCGCGTCGTCCCGCTTGGCGACGCGAGGGAGTGCGCTTCGAGGTACGGCATGAGCCCGGCGCTGGCGGAGACGGTGCTCCGGGAGTCCGACATGGTGCTGAAGGGACTTCGTGGTTTCCTGCTCACCGTCAAGGACGGCTTCTTCGCTCCGAACGCCGGGGTGGACAAGTCGAACGTGTGGAAGGGCTGGGCGATCCTTCATCCCAGCGACGGGTCGGCCCTTTCGGCGAGGATCAGGAGGGAGATGCTTGTGGCCTTCGGGAAGCGAGTGGGGGTCGTGGTCACGGACAGCCGGCTTCAGCCCCTGAGGAGGGGCACGGTGGGGACATCGATAGGCTTCTCGGGCTTCGACGGCGTGGCCGACGACAGGGGAAGGAAGGACCTGTTCGGCAACAGGCTCAAGGTCACGAGGAGGGCCGTGGCTGACGACCTCTCCAGCGCGGCGGAGCTGCTCATGGGGGAGTCCGACGAAAGCGTCCCGGTCGTGATAGCCCGGGACACGGGGATAGCGCTCTCAGACGAGGACAGCTTCGATGTCTCCGTCCCGGCCGACGAATGCATCTTCGTCAGAGGGCTTTCGGGCTTCGTGCCCGAGAAGCCCTAGGTCTGAGCCTGCTTGGCGCCGATGTGCTGCTTGAACTTCAAGGCGTCGGCGTACATCGCTACCGAGTGGAACGCGAAATAGGCCTTCTTGGAGCCGGAGGAGGCAGCCCTCTCCTCAACCCTATCAAGGTCTTCCGCCGCGAAGTGATACATGTTGTGTTTCCCCAGCCCGAAGAGGCGGGTGTAGAGCACGTCGTCCCCGGCGAGGGGAGATGACCGGCTGAGGTCGGTCACCTGGATGATGCCGACGGAGCGCAGAAGCGAAGGTGCCGAGGGGGCATCCATGTGGCGCATCTCCCATGCGAGCCGGACGGATGCCTCCCTCGTCCTGTCGACCAGGCGCCCCAGCAGACTCTCCGAGACCTCTCCGGGATCGAACGTCGAAGGGGTCTGGAGGACGAGAATCATGGAGTCCAGGGTGTCGCAGACCCCCGTCATGTAATCGATCAGATGGTCGAGCCTTTCCCTGTCTCCGCGACGGAGGGCTTCGTTGACCTCCCTGCTGCACTTCACCGAGAACTCGAAGCCGGGAGGGACGACCTCCCGCCACCTGGCGACCGTGCCAAGGGGGACGTGACTATAGTATGTGGAGTTGACCTCCACGAAGTCGAAGAGCCTGGAATACGCCTTCAGCTTGTCGGCCGTTACGATCGGGAAATACTGCCACCCGCCGGTGCCGATGCGGAACTCCACGATATGTTAAGAAGCCTCTAACGGTATTTAACGGGCGATGCCTCTCCGAATGGGCACCTGCGGCTGGAGCTATGACGAATGGCTGGGAGTCTTCTATCCCAGCAAGGACACCCCCAAGCTCTCCTACTATTCGAAGGTGTTCAAGACCGCCGAAGTCGACAGCACCTTCTACGACTACCCCAACGAAAAGGTGGTCTTCGGGTGGTCCAAGTACAGCCCCCTCGACTTTCAGTTCAGCCTGAAGGTTCCCCAGCTCATCACGCACAAGAAGCGTCTCAGCCTACGATTGGGAGTGGAGTCCGACCTGGATAGGTTCCTCAACCTGCTGAAGCCGCTCTCCTCGCTCAACAAGATCGGGGTCCTGCTCGTCCAGCTCCCTCCGAGCCTTTCCTCCGACCTGGAGCTCCTCGAGTCGTTCCTGAGGGTGCTCCCCGCCGACGTCTTCAACTTCGCCATCGAGTTCAGGCATGAATCGTGGTGGAACGAGGAGACGTGGAAGCTGCTCAGGAAGTACAGGGTCGCCAACACCACGGTGGACGAGCCGCTGCTGCCGCCCGAAATCGTCAGGACGGCGGACTTCACGTACGTGAGGTGGCACGGCCTGGGAAAGCGGGTCTGGTACGACTACCGTTACTCCAAGGAGCAGATATCGGAGTGGGTGCCGAAGCTGAAGGAGGCCTTGGCCAGCTCGAAGGAGGTGTACGGGTACTGGAACAACCACTTCCACGGCTACGCCGTGCTGAACGGCCTCGAGGCGATCGAGCTGATGGGGATGATGACGCCGGAACAGAAGGAGGCGCTCGCTTCGGTCACGGCGAGGGTGGACGGCAGGCAGAAGGGCATCCTGGATTACTAGCCTTCTGCAGAGGCGGCTCTCGACCGGTTCAGAACCCAAAGGGATAAATATCATTTCACGGCGTTCCAGATTCGAGCCTGGTGTTTCATTGAGCAGGTGGATCGTCGGCTCCGCGTGGCCGTACATCAACGGGACCCCCCACCTAGGCACTTTCATGCACCTGCTGTCGGCCGACGTCTATGCTCGATATCTCAGGATGAAGGGGGAAGAGGTCGTGTCGGTGTCGGGCTCCGACGAGCACGGCACGCCCATCGAAGTGGAAGCCACGAAGCTGGGGATAAGCCCCCGGGCGCTGACCGATAGGAACCACGCGGGCGTCGTGGCCCTCCTGAAGCAGTACATGGTCGAGCTGGACAACTACACCAGGACCGAGTCGCCCACTCACACCGAGTTCGCACGAGATTTCTACATGGAGGTCTACCGGAACGGCTACGTTTCGACGGAGTCGGTCCCGCTTCCGTACTGCCCGAGGGACGAAAGGTTCCTTCCGGACAGGTTCGTGGAGGGGGTCTGCCCCTTCTGCGGCTACGACGGCGCCAGAGGCGACCAATGCGACAACTGCGGGCGCCTGCTGGAGCCCGTAGAGCTGAAGAGCCCGAGGTGCGCCATCTGCGGCGCCACGCCCGTCATCAAGGAGTCCCGCCACTGGATCTTCGAGCTTCCGAAGTTCAGCGGAAGGCTGAAGACGTACATCGACTCGTGTACCCAGTTCCCTGAGAACGCGAGGAACTTCTCCTACAAGTGGCTGGAGGAGGGGCTGAGGCCCAGGCCCCTCACCAGGGACAACAAGTGGGGCATCCCCGCGCCCTTCCCCGGGGCGGAGGGGAAGACCATCTACGTCTGGATGGAGGCCGTCCTGGGGTACCTGTCTGCAACGAAGGAGTGGGCCGAAAGGAAGGGGGACCCCGCAGCCTTCGACAGGTTCTGGAAGGGGGCCGACACCAGGACTGTCATCTTCATGGGGAAAGACAACATCCCGTTCCACACGATCATCCTTCCGGCGCTGCTGATGGCCTCGGACCAGGGCTACGTTCTCCCCTGGCAGGTCTCATCGACGGAGTTCATACTGTTCGAGGGCCAGAAGTTCTCAAAGAGCAAGAACATCGGCATATGGATGGACCAGGCGGCCAAGATCGCCGATCCCGAGTACTGGAGGTTCGTCCTGATGTCCATCAGGCCCCAGAGCAAGGACGCCAACTTCGGTTGGGCGGAGCTGGACAGGATAGTCAACAGCGACCTGAACGACGTGGTGGGCAACTACGTGCACAGGACGCTGACCTTCCTGAAGAACAACTTCAGCTCAGCGGTGCCTGAGCCGGGACCCCTCGGCGACGAGGAGAGGGCGCTCCTTGCGTCGGCGAACGAACACGGAGACAGGTATCTCAGGCTCATGGACTGCTTTGACATCAAGGAGGCGCTGAAGCAGGTCGTCGAGCTGGCGAGGAAGGGGAACGAGTTCATAAGCGTGAAGGAGCCATGGGCTCAGGTCAAGAGGGACCGCATGGCAGCCGCGGCGACGCTCTACTGCGCCTGCGAAGTCGTCTACAGCGTCGCCCTGATGCTGTACCCGTTCATGCCGAAGTCCTCGTCTCTCCTCTGCGGGATGCTGGGGCTGCCCTCGGACCCGGTCAAGGAGGGATTCGGGAGGCTGGGGACGGCCGCCCTGGAGCCGGGCCACAGGCTGGGCAGCCCGTCTCCCCTGTTCGCCAAGATCAAGGTCCCTGAGGGCGACTGACAACCGAGATACCTTTTTTAGAAGCTTTGGCACGATTCGACCTCACATGTCAGAGAAATTGCATGTTCCCATCCTAGTGATTGGGAGCGGCCCCGCCGGCCTCACGGCGGCCGTCTATGCGGCCCGGGCCGGGTACTTGCCATACGTCATCGGCGGCTACGAGTTCGGGGGACAGCTCATGCTGACGACGGCCGTGGAGAACTACACCGGCTTCCCCGACGGCGTGCTGGGGCCCGACCTCATGGCCAACATGAGGAAGCAGGCCGAGAACAACGGCGCGAAGATGGTGGACCGCAACGTCACCAGGGTGGACTTCTCCACGAAGCCCTTCAGGGTCTGGGTGGAAGACACGGAGTACACCGCAGATGCGGTGATCGTGGCGACGGGCGCGTCGGCGAAGTGGCTGGGCTTCGAGTCCGAGAATAGGTTCAAGGGCAGGGGGGTGTCAAGCTGCGCGGTCTGCGACGGCGCCTTCTTCAAGGGACAGGACCTAGTGGTGGTGGGAGGGGGCGACGTGGCGATGGAGGACTCCCTGTACCTCTCCAAGCTCGCCAGGTCGGTGACAGTGATCCACAGGAGGGACAAGCTCAGGGCCTCCCACGTAATGCAGCGGAGGGCCATGGCCGCCCCCAACATACGTTTCGTCTGGGATTCGGTCGTCGAAGAGGTGTTGGGTGACAGGAAGGTGGAAGGGGTTAAGGTGAGGAACCTGAAGACCGGGGAGGCGAGCACGATCAGATGCGGAGGCCTCTTCGTCTCCATCGGGCATTCGCCCAACACGTCCATCTTCAAGGACCAGATAGAACTGGACAAGGCGGGATACGCGGTGGCTAAGGAGAGGACCATGTCCAGCAGGGAGGGAGTCTTCCTTGCCGGAGACGTCGCTGACCACATCTACAGGCAGGCCATCACCGCGGCCGGCTCGGGTTGCCAGGCGGCGCTCGACGCCGTCAGGTACCTAGAGGCTGAGAAGGACCGTCAGTAGAAGCTGGACAGTTCCGTCTGCCCGGCCGTGCTCCTCAGAGAGGAGACCCTGACGCTCAGCCTCCTGGCAACAAGGTCGGGCTCCTCTTCGAATAGCTCCGCCAGGAGCTCGCGTGCAACCTTCACAATCGCATCGACCCCCCTCTCCTCGCTCTTCAGGGAGCGGCTCCTGCTGTGGGCCTTGAGGATGGCGTTGTCTATCACGACCACGCCGACGCTCTTGTAGGACAGCCTGGCCTCTGCCAGCTCATCCGCGATCTCCGTCGCCATCGCCGCAAGAGGTCCTACGATGGCCGCTACGTCCCTGGTGTCCTCCTTGAGGGTCACCATCCGGCCCACCTGCTCCCTCTTCCAGTCGGAAAGGGGCTGGTCGTCGGTGCCCTTCGAGGCCAGGAAGAAGTAGAGCCCGAGCTTCCTGCCGAACTCCTTCTGCAGCTCCTCCAGCGGCAGCCTGGAGAGGTCCGCGATGGTCTTCGCGCCGAGCTTCTCCAGCCTGTCGGCGGTCTTCTTGCCCACGCCGTACAGCTTGTCGACGGGCATGGAGCCGAACTGATCCAGGAATTCCCCCTCCCTGACCACGAGGAGGCCGTTGGGCTTCGACTTGTCGCTGGCCATCTTGGCGACGAGCTTGTTCGGACCCACTCCGACGCTGCACGTGAGCCCCACGTCCTTAAGGACGGCCTCCTTCATCTTCAGCGCAAGCTTGGCGGCGGCATCGTAGTCGCCTCCCGTCTTCGAGCTGACATCCAGGTACGCCTCATCGATGCTTTCAGGCGACATCCTGTCCGACACATCTTCCAGGACCTCCATGACCCTGCCGGAGACCTCGTCGTAGTACTTGAAGTCGGGAGGGAGGAAGAAGGCTTCCACGTCCTTCAGGAGCTCCTTGGCGCGGAATATCGGGATGCCGGAGCGAACGCCGTATCCCCTGGCGACGTAGTTACAGGTCGCGACGGCTCCGCTGTCCTCGGTCCTGCCGGAGAACATGCAGATTACGACGGGCTTGGACCTGAGTGAAGGGTTCCTGAGCTCCTCGCACTGGGCGTAGAAGTAATCCATGTCCACGGCCGCTATCACCCGCGCCGGCTTCGGGGGAGGCCCGCCAGACAACCCGTTGCGCTTCTACAGGACCTTGGTATTATAACCTTAGGCGGCCGCTCAATAAGCTAAATAACTTCGCAGGTGAAGCTCACTCGTCGCGGGGGTCGCCCAGCCTGGCCAAAGGCGTCGGGCTTAGGACCCGATCTCGTAGGAGTTCGTGGGTTCGAATCCCACCCCCCGCACCTTCAATCTGGCGGACTTGCGCATCACGACTCCCTGCCGGCACGAGGACGCCCCTAGCTGATACGCCCGGAGGCTTTCAGCACCCTCAAGGCGTTCAGGGTTATCATTTCGTTCGGTCCGCCCCTCCCCCAGTCGACGATATCCACGTTCGCAGCCATCCTTCTTTGGTCGCCCGACTCCTTGAACGGCGTCCAGTAGTAGCCCTCCGCGTGCCAGACCCCGTCGGCACGTCGCTTTCCTTCCACGATGTCCAGCGCCTCCTTGGTTCTCGGGTCTCCCAGCTTCCCCGCCATCGAGATGATCCTGAGCGCCTGAAGGATGTCGTAGTGCCAGTATAGCGGATAGTGCAGGGCAAGGAGCTCTTCCTTGATCACCTTCCCCGTCCTGTGCGAACGGAAGAGCCTGTGAGAAAGGAAGAACTCAGCTGCCCTCTCTTTCGCCCTTGCCGCTTCACGATCACCTGTGGCCATCACGTACAGGGAAACCCCCCACAGGGTGGAGAGGCTCTCCGCGAACGAAGAATGGTGGGCTTCGGGCTTCTTGTCGCAGTTCCAGCCTCCGTCAGGCCACTGCCATTTCGCGAGCGACTCGGCCAACAGCTTGACCCTCGGGTCTTCGGCGAGCCCGAGATAGCTGCAGACCCCAAGAGCGTTTCCTTCCTGCGACGCGCATCTCCTTGTAAGGCCGTTGATGACCTTGATGCCGGCCCTATGCCCGTCCCCTGTCAACCAGTCGAGAACCAGATCGGTAGCCTCAACCGCGGGCCCGTAGCCCCGAGGAATCGCCAGCTCGACTAGGGAGACGAGCCTCCAATGCGCACCAGTCCACTTCTGGTAGGGGTGGACACCAAAGCCGCCGTCAGACCTCTGCCCGGACAGGAGCAACCGGACTTTGGGGCCCTTCGGAATCAGCTTGCAAGCGGCAAGGGCCTCCCGCGAATCCCTTGGGTAGCCGAGCACGTCGACCAACGTCAAGTAGCGAACAGAAGGGTCTGGCGATCTCTCTAGCCATTTCACAGCGGGGTCGTCGGCGATCTTTCCCATGGGGGCCGATCACTCCTGAGCCCTCTGACCCTTAAATCCGTAGTGTATCTCTGGCGCAGTGGTCAACGTGGCTAGACGGGCTTGCGGTCGTGGAGGCTGGCCTCTATTCCGCCCTGGAGCGGAGAGACGCCCCTCCGGCCAGCAGGAGCAGGACCAATGGGATCAGCGGCAAGGTTCCGACGAGCCCCCATCCGAAGCTCCAGGAGATGGTCGAGGCGAGGGACAGCATCGGTGCCACCCACATGCCGATGAGCATGTGGAAGGTGTTGACGAGGGCAAGGGAGGCAGTGGGGTCGCTGTCCCGCAGGTCCACAAGGAAGGCGTACATCATGGAGATGCCGAAGTCGTTGAAGAACCCCACGGTCACAAGCGCGAGGACGATGGCGTCCACCCTGCCGGTCCCGATCAGGACGGCCGGGAGTATGGCGGGGACCGCGCACGCGGCGAGGAGGAGCCGCTTCCTCCTGAACCTGCCATAGAAGACGCTCATGAAGCTCCCCAGGATGCTCGGGAAGAGCAGGATGGAGGAGGTCAACCCCGAGATCGAGACCGAGGCTCCGAGGGCCAGCTGCTCGTACGACGGAAGGAGCTGACCGATGGCGAAGTAGGAGCCCCAGACGCCCGTGTACGCGAGCCCGGTGGCCACCACGACCCTGTTCCGCAGGGTCGGGCCGATGCCGGTGAGCCTAGGTGCGGGGAGGTACCTTTCGTTCCACACCGCGAGCATGTTCAGTCCGGCCATCGCGACGGCCGTCAATCCGCCGAGCTCCGTGGCGAGCTGCCATCCCAGGAGCTGGTCGAAGACGCCCCAGACGAGGCCCAGCCCCCCGCCCATCGCGAAGAAGGCGTTGTAGAGGCCCATCACCGTGCCCGGCTTGGCAGGGTAGAGGCTGGAGAGGGCGCCCCCCGCGGAGGCGAAGAACAGGGCGGCGCCGACCCCGGAGATCACCCGTGTGAAGAACAGCCAGAACGTGGAGACGTACAGGGGCAGGAGCATGTTGCCCAGGGCCAGCAGGAACAGGCCTATGATGTAGGTACGCGTGGGGCCGAACCGCTGGGCCACGTACACCGAGGGTATCTGGGCGATGCCTGCGGCCCCGAAGAAGGCCACGGGTATCAAGCCGAGGAGGCTGGTCGGAACGTGCCCTTGGGAGGCGATCTGGGGAAGGGCGGGCGAGATGAGGAACCACTGGAGGCTGTAAGTGAGCCTACCCGCAAGTATGAGGGCCGCCTTGAAGCCCCTGTCTCCGGTGGTAGCCTGCATCATCGGGCTGACGTTTCCTCACGGCTCGCGGGGGCATATATAAGCGCTAAAAGCCTTTTATCGCAAAGGGGGAGGAACGAACTTGTTTGACAAGAGCCAGGGTCGTCGTAGTGGGAGCCGGACCCGCGGGCCTCGGCGCCGCCTATTCCCTTGCGACCAAGGGCGTGAAGGGAGTGGTCCTTCTGGAGAAGGGGAGGAGGATCGAAGAGCGACAGAGGGAGCGCGTCTCAGGGACCGAGGACAAGATGAACATCACCTGCGGGCAGGGAGGTTCGGGGGCCTTCTCCGACGGCAAGCTGAACTTCGACCTGACGATAGGATGGAACACCAAGACCCTGAGCAGGGCTGACAAGGAAGAGGGCCTGGCGGCGGCCGAGAAGCTCTTCACCGCCCACGGAATAGATTGCACTGGGAACCAAGGAGACCAGGCCGTAGACACGATGAGGGCCTCGGAGGGAGGGATACTCCTGGCGCCCGCGAGGAAGCTGGTGCACGCGGGCACGGACCTCCTTCCGGGGTTCGTTGAGTCCATGACGAAGGAGCTGACGGACGGCGGGGTCTCCGCCTTCTATCAATCCGAAGTGTCCTCGGTGACGGCCACCAACGGCCTCTTCAGGACCGAGCTGGCGGACGGCAGCGTCTTCGACAGCGACTACGTCGTCTTCGCGGTGGGAAGGACGGGCTCGCGATGGCTCAAGACCACCGCGGATCGCCTTGGGATGAAGAACGAGTTCGGCTACATCGACATCGGCGTGCGTGTCGAGACCCCTTCTGCGGTCATGCGGCGGATGACCGACCTGTACTACGAGCCCAAGATCTACATCACCACCGACACCTACCAGGACGAAGCCCGGACGTTCTGCGTCTGCCCCGACGGGTTCGTAGTCTCCGAGCCTCAGGAGTTCAACGGGTCGTTCCTGACCGGGGTGAACGGCCACAGCTTCGCCCGGGGACCGAAGTCCGAGAACACCAACTTCGCGCTCCTGGCGAGGGTGAACCTAACGCAGCCTGTGGCTGACACCGGCAAGTACGGCAAGGTGATGTCGCTACTGGCGACGGTCATAGGCGACGACAAACCGATCGTCCAACGTTGGACCGACTTCATCTCAGGAAGGAGGAGCACGTTCCAGAGGATCGAAGAATGCCCCACTAAGCCCACGCTCTATCGCAGGTGCATCGGCGGGGTCGAGGACTACGAGGTCACGCCGGGAGACGTCAGCCTGGCTGCCCCGTACAGGATCGCCATGGACCTCAAGGAGTCCCTCTTCAAGCTGGAGAAGTTCTTTCCGGGCGTGGCGGGCACGGAAGATGAGCCCAGCCCGAGGACCCTCCTCTACTTCCCGGAGCCCAAGTTCTACGCCACCAAGATAGCGGTGGGGCGGAACTTCGAGACGAGCGTCCCGCGCTCCTATGCGGTCGGGGACGGAGCGGGGCAGACCAGGGGGTTGGTCCCAGCGCTGATAACGGGGCTCTTCGCCGGGCGCGACATAGCGGAGAAGCTGGCTCAGGCCCGGGCGTAGGCCCTCAGGCTCCAGCCGGCCTCCCACGGACCCGCTGCGCGTTCTCACAAAGAATCCTTTATGTGTTGGCGATTCGGATGATATACCGCGGCGAAGGTCACGGCCTAATGCAGCGATTCATCAGGAACGAATCCCTAAACCGGAATGTCGCTGTCCTAGGCTTTACGTCCGCAGTTTCCACGTTCTCCATCAGCCTCTGGCAGGGATACCTGTCGGTCTTCCTCCAGGGAAGGTTCCCCAGCGTGCTCGTAATCGGCGGTTCGTTCTCGATGTATGGGTTCGTCACCGCCGTGGCTTACCTCGTCGCCGGCCCCCTCGGCGACAGCTACGGCAGGAAGAAGGTCATCGTCCTTAGCACCTACCTGTTGGCCCTGTGTCCCCTCCTGCTCCTGTTCCCCAACAACGCGGTCCTCATGGCCGCCCCCGTCCTGCTCTACTGGGCCCAGACCTCGCTTCAGCCCAACTTCAGGGCCATCATAACGGACAGCACGCAGCCGGCCTTCCGAGGAGCCGCGATCGGCATCTTCAACTCCCTGGCCGTCAGCATCTCCGCGGTCGCCCTGCTCATCTCGGGATTCGCCCTTTCCGCCAACGGCGACGGTTTCTCCCCGGCTTCCTTCGCCCCGATCTTCCTTTTCAGCGGCATCATGATACTTGGGGTCGCCGTCGCCAGGCACATCCTGCTGAAGGAGACCTTTTCGCCCAAGACGGCTGGGAGGGAGAGGTTCGTAGCGAACGTCAAGAAGAACATCGAGCCGCTGCGGAGGAGGGACCTTAGGATACCGACTGCGGCGTACATGCTCCACGACGCGGCGCTCAGCTTGGTGCTGTTCCTCGTTCCGATCTACGCGTACAAGGAGGTCTCCATGACGCCGTGGATGATCGGCAGCATGCTGGCCGCCCAGACGATACTCTACTTCGTGCTCCAGGTGCCGTTCGGGCGCTTCGCCGACCTCAAGGGCAGGACGTGGGTGATCGCCCTGAGCTTCGGCCTGGAGGCCTTCTTCGCGGCCGCCTTCGTGCTCTACAGGAACCCGCTGTACGTTGGCCTGACGTACGTGGCCTGGATGGGTTTGGGCCAGATGGACGCTCCGGCCCAGGTCGCCCTTCTGGCCGACCTCTCGACCATAGAGGAAAGGGCGACCGTGATGGGCAGCTTCGGCGGCCTCACGACCCTGGCGGCCATCCCTGCGCCCCTGCTGGGGGGCTTCCTGTACGGCCTCGAGATCCCCAGCCCATTCTATCTGTGCTCGGCGCTTCTCTTCGTGTCCACCCTGTTGGTCCTGCTCTACAGGCTCAGGGCCCGCTAGGCCTGGCCGATGCCGCCTTGGCGGCGGCGCGCAGGTCGGCCACGAGGGAGTCCAGGAGCTCCGGCCTGCCGTGGAGGGCGACGGCGGGGTGGTAGGTGGCGTAGAGGGAGGCGCCACGATAGAAGCCCAGGTCCCCCCTCCTGAGGCCGCCCTTGCTCCCCGTCAACGCCGACTCGGCCACCCGTCCGAGAAGAACCACCACCCTTGGCCGGAGGGCGTCCACCTGCCTCTCCAGGTAGCGCCTGCAGGCCTCCACCTCATCCGGCTTCGGCTCCCGGTTGTCTGGGGGCCTGCACTTGACGACGCTGGTTATGAAGACCTCCTCCCTCTTCAGGCCGGCCTTGGCCAGGGCTCCGTCGAGGATCCGCCCCGCCTGGCCCACGAAGGGCCGCCCCGTGGCGTCCTCCTTCCTGCCCGGCGCCTCGCCTATCAGCATGAGCTTGGGGCGAGAGGGGCCTTCCCCGGGGACGGCGTTGGTCCTCGAGCCGCACAGGCGGCAGAGCTCACAGACGGTGACCTCGCGGGCCACCTCTGCAATTTCACTCTTCGTCATCGACCAGGTCCCACACCACGGGGTTCCCCCGGTAGTCGTACACCGCGATGCATTCCGGGCCGACGAAGGGATACGAGACTATCATCATCACAGAGCCGTAGACGTGAAGGAGGTCCTGAAGGGACGGCCTGTTGGAGCCCGACGGGTGAGAGTGAGCCGTGCCCACTATCGAGGCGTCGACGGGCACCTGGTACGGGTTGAAGATGGATGCCGAGCGGGCGCCCTGCATGAACGGGGCGAAGACCACCTGGTGGATCAGCATCACGTCCTCCTTCCTCTTGGCCCGGAGCAGGACCAGCATTTCGTTGGGGTACTGGTCTTTGGAGAAGGCCAGAAGGGAGTCGGCCAGGGTCCTGGTGAGCTGTACGCGAGTCACTACGGCGTTATCCCCATCATCCTGTAGGCGTTTGCCAGGTTGGCCTTGGCCCTGGACCGGACTTCGTCGTAGTAGTTGTGACCCTCCGAGTCTATGATCACCGTCAGCGGCCCAAAGTCCTCCACCTCCAGTATCCAGAGCGCCTCAGGGGACCCCAGGTCCAGCCATTCGACGCCCTTGACCTTCTTTATCGACTTGGCGGCCAGGGCTCCCGCGCCCCCGGTGTAGATCGTGTAGGCGGTCCCAAGCTTCCTGCAGGCTTCGGCCGTCTTCGCCCCCATTCCGCCCTTGCCGATCACCAGCTTGGCGCCGGTCTTCTCGAGGAAGTCGGCCTCGTACATCTCGATCCTGGCGGACGTCGTCGGGCCCGCCGAGATCACCTCCCAGCCGTCTCCCTTCTTCCTGACCACCGGGCCCATGTGATAGACCGCGAGCCCGTGGAAGTCGACGGGGAGGCTCTCGCCCTTGGCGAGCACCTCGAGCGCGCGCCTGTGGGCGGCGTCCCTTGCGGTGATCACCGTGCCCGTCAGGTAGACGATGTCGCCCGTGCGGAGCTGCCTCGGCTCGTCGTTCAGCGGCGTGGTGAACCTGTACTCTACCATCTCAGGCTCCCCCCTTGTTCAGGAACTGGTGGGTGAGGAACTCGACGCGGCCTCCGGGGTACACCCTCATCGTGCTCCTCCTGTCCTCCCAGCAGGCCGTCGCCACGCCCACCGCGAAGGAAGCTGGGTGGCGGTTGACGGCGTCGATGTGGACGTCCAGCGCCGTCGCCAGGCCCCCCACTCCGTGCGGGCCCCATCCCAGCATGTTGATCGCCTCGAGGAGCGACGTCTCAATCTTGGAGAGCTCGGGGTCGGCGTTGCGCTGGCCGATCTCGCGCTGGAGGGACTTCTTGGCCAGCTTCATGGCGATGTCGGCCGTCGGCCCAAGGCCGATGCCGACGATGACCGGTGGGCAGGGCTTGGGACCCTGCTCGAAGATGTCGTCGAGGACGATCTTGTAGACGCCTTTCATCCCTTCCGCGGGCGGTATGACCTTGGCCATGCTGGGCGACTCGCTGCCCCCGCCCTTGAGGACCACCGTCACGTCGGCTACCTCGGAGCCAGGGACGATCTCCCACTCTATCCAGGGTATCCTGTCCGCGGTGTTGTTCCCGGAGTTCTTCCCGGTTATGATGTTGACCGAGTTCGGCCTTAGCGGGGCTTCGGCGGTGGCCTTGACGGTGGCGTTTCTCAGCGACCTCTCCAGCAGCCCGAGATAGGGGAATCGGTCCCCGGCCTTCACGTAGAATATCACAGTGCCGGTGTCCTGGCAGGAGGGCCTTCCCTCCGCCTCGGCTATCTCGAGGTTCTTCAGCATGGAGCCGATGACCTTCTTCGGAAGCTCAGTGGGTTCCCTGTCCTGGGCCTTTTTGAGGGCCTCCTTGACGTCGGCTGGGAGATAGATGGCTGCCGTCGTTATCAATTTGACGGCTGCCGCGGAGATCTGCTCCTCGACGCTCTGCGTGCTCATTACGGGCTTAGGATGCGAGAGTGGGATATATCAGTTGCTCAAGGCGGCCGGAGGTGCCCTCGCGCCCCCGGGCTCGAAGGGACAGAAAAATTAAATACAGGCCTCCTTAACACATTTCCGCAAAATTCCGTTTCCAAAGGTGAGAATGTTGACATACCCATCTGGTTCGCAACCCGTCATAGTTCTGAAGGAAGGAGCTTCCGAGACCAAGGGGAAGGAGGCCCTAAGGAACAACATCAACGCGGCGAAGCTGATCTCCGAGATCGTCAAGTCCTCTCTGGGACCGAGGGGCATGGACAAGATGCTCGTGGACTCTCTCGGAGACGTGACCATCACCAACGACGGGGCCACGATGCTCAAGCAGCTCGACGTTCAGCATCCGGGCGCCAAGATGATGGTGGAGATAAGCAAAGCCACGGACAGCGAGGTGGGCGACGGCACCACGAGCGCGGTCATCCTGGCGGGGGCCCTTCTTGAGAAGGCCGAGGAGCTCCTCGACAAGGACGTCCATCCGACCATCATCGTGGACGGCTATACCGTAGCTTCCGAAAAGGCCCTGGATGTGCTCTCGAAGATCGCCATCAAGGTGGACCCGACCAACAAGGAGTGGCTCTTCAAGATCTCGAAGACAAGCCTGGCCTCGAAGCTGGTGTCCCAGGAGAGCGACGAGCTCTCAAGGATCGTCGTCGACGCCGTCCTGCACGTCGTCGACAAGTCAGGCGAGAACCTCAAGGTGGACATCGACAACGTCAAGGTCGAGAAGAAGCCTGGCAGGTCCCTCAGCGACACGACCCTCGTCAACGGGATCATAATCGACAAGGAAGTGGTGCACGCGGGGATGCCCAAGAGGGTGGAGCACGCCAAGATCGTGCTTCTCAACTCTCCTCTCGAGATAGAGAAGACCGAGATGAGCGCCGAGATCAGGATCTCCGACCCGACGCAGATGAAGTCGTTCCTCGACGAAGAGGCGAAGATGCTCAAGGCGATGGTGGATATGCTCGCCGGCGTAGGGGCGAACGTCGTCTTCGTCCAGAAGGGGATCGACGACATCGCACAGCACTACCTGGCCAAGGCCGGGATAGTGGCCGTCCGCAGGGTGAAGGAGAGCGACATGACGCGCCTGGCCAAGGCGACGGGCGGAAGGATCGTAACCAACCTCGAGGACATGACCAAGGCCGACCTGGGGGAGGCCGCCCTCGTCGAAGAGAGGAAGATCGAGCAGGACAAGTGGGTCTTCGTGGAAGGCTGCAAGAACCCGAAGGCCGTAAGCATACTGCTCAGGGGCGGTTCCCAGAGGGTCGTCGACGAAGGGGAAAGGGCCGTCCACGACGCGATCATGGTGGTCAAGGACGTGATGGAGAAGCCCAGCGTGGTCTGCGGTGGAGGGGCGCCCGAAGCGGAGATCGCTCACCGCATTCGCGAATGGGCTCACACGCTGTCAGGAAGGGAGCAGCTGGCCGCTCAGGCGTTCGCCGACGCCCTGGAGGTCATACCTCTGACGCTGGCGTCGAACGCGGGCATGGACCCCATAGACACCCAGGTGGACCTTCGGGCGGCACACTCCAAGAACAAGACCTGGGCCGGGATCTCGGTCTCCGACGGCAAGGTCGGGGACATGGAGAAGGAGCAGGTCTTCGAGCCGACCGTCGTCAAGTCGCAGATCATCAAGTCGGCCACCGAGGCTTCCGTGATGATCCTGAGGATAGACGACGTCATCGCGTCAAAGGGGATGGGCAGGGAGGGCGGAGCACCGCCCCCCGGCGCCTAGAGCAACGCCGTTCTTTCCATTTCGTCAGGCCAGCGGCAGCTGCGTCCCGCGGCATCCAGCTTCATGAGAGGATTCCGTCTATCTTTGCCTTCAGCGGTGCCTTCGGCATGGCCCCGACTATCCTGTCCTTGAGCGCGCCGTCCTTGAAGACGAGGAGGGTGGGTATGGCCATCACGTCGTACGCTTCCGGCGTCCGCGGGTTCTCGTCAACGTTGAGCTTCGCGAAGACGACCCTTCCCTCGTACTCGGCCGCCAGCTCGGACAGAATCGGGGACAGCATCTTGCAGGGGTAGCACCACTCGGCCCAGAGGTCCACCACCACCTCGCGGTTGGCCTGGACTTCCCTCTTGAAGTCGGCATCGCTCAGGACAAGGAGGCCTTCGGAAGGCTGACCCAAACCGATCCACCGGACGACTGCTCTGGAGCCGCGGCCCCCTTTTTAGGGCTTCCTCAGGAGCAGGACGTCGTAGATCGGTGGCTCAGCGGGCCGCCAGCTTCATGGCCTGCAGGATCCTTATCCTTTTGACGATGTTCGGGTGAGTGGAGAAGACCTCGAAGATCTTCTCGGACTCGGAGATCCTCCTGTTGGCAACCTGTTCGATCAGGTCCCGGTCGCTGTACGCGTACTGGACCGCGCTCCTGCCGGCGGTGTCCGGGTCCACTATGAGGAGGCTGTGGAAGCCCATCGCCTGGCCCGAGGGCGCGGTGCGCGACGATCCCCTCCTTCCGTACATGTCCAGCTTGGCCAGGGCGGACGACAGCTTGTCGGCGCCGTCGTCGACGACTTCGGCTCCATGCCTGTCGGCGTAGAGCTCCCTTTCGCGGCTGAGGCCGAGGACGAGCAGGTTGAGGATGAAGTATGCGGCCAGGGCAAGGGCCCCGACGGCGGCTGCCGAGCCGCCGTTGTTGCTGCGCGAGTTGCCGTAGGACCCGCCCCACATCATGGACCAGCCGATATAGTAGAATATCGTCGGAAGCACCGAGACGAACATCATTATCTGGACGTCCCTGTGCTTGAGGTGACCGAGCTCGTGGCCCAGCACCGCTTCCACTTCGCCGGGCTCGAGGGTGTTCAGGAGCCCCTGGGTCACGCAGACCCTGCTGCCCGTCAGCGGTGAGCCGTAGGCGAAGGCGTTGGGCGCCGGCGTCGGGGACAGCATCAGCTTCGGCACCTTGAGGCCGGCCTTCATGCAGATGCTTTGGAGCATCCCATGCACGTCCGTCAGCTGGTTGTCCGGGACTTCTCTCACCCTGTACATGGCGCTGATCATGTAGGGTCCCACGAGCCACTGCACCAGGCTGAAGGCCACCACAAGCACCAGCATCGTGACAATGTCGAATCCGCCGAGGTACGTGAGGACCACGGCAAGGAAAAGCGTCGAGGCTCCGATGACCAGGGCAAGCGTTCCCAGCATCGTCAGCCTGAGTCTCCAAAGACTATAATCCAATCCTGACACCTCTCTACGCGACCCCAGTCGTGGGGGATTTAAATATAGCGCTCGGGTCTGGGGGTTATCGTTTCAGCGACGGAATCTGCGGAGCATCGGGCGTCTAGTTTAAGAGAAGCACGCAGGCAGAGAGCTGAGAGTGAAACGGAGAGTGACAGCCCCCTTCAGGGTTGAGAAGGACTACCTCGGTCCGGTGAACGTGCCTTCCGACGCCTACTACGGGGTCCAGACGGCGAGGGCGGTCGAGAACTTCAAGATCAGCGGAATCCGGCCCCACCCTCTGTACGTCCGCACCTCGGCCTTGGTGAAGTGGGCCGCGGCCGTGGGCAACATGAAGGCCGGGACGCTGGACAGACGGAAGGGAGAAGCCATCTGTCGGGCGGCTGAGGAGGTCTACTCCGGGAGACTGCTGGACCAGTTCGTCGTCGACGTGTTCCAGGCCGGGGCGGGGACGTCCCACAACATGAACGTCAACGAAGTCATAGCCAACCGGGCCATCGAGCTCCTCGGAGGCGAGAAGGGCCAATACTCCGTAGTCCATCCCAACGACGACGTGAACATGGGGCAGTCCACCAACGACTTCGTGCCCACCGTCATCAGGGTCACGTTGCTCCTCATGATGAGGGAGCTCCAGGCAGAGCTGGAGTCGCTCGAGTCCTCCCTCGGTGACCTTGCGACCAAGTACGGCCCGGTGGTCAAGCCCGGACGCACACACCTCATGGATGCGGCGCCAATCAGGTACGGCCAGGTCTTCGACGGATGGAGGAGGACCATTTCGAAGGACGGCGACAGGCTGAAGGAGGCGGGCGAGATGCTGACGGAGCTCAACCTCGGCGCCTCGGCCGTCGGCACCGGGGTCAATGCGGAGCCGGCGTACGTCGACGAGGCCATCCGATTCCTTTCCGAGAAGACCGGGTTCAGGTTCAGGAGCCCGGCCTCGTTCGTGGACGTGACGCACTCCATGGCCGACATGCAGTGGGCGATGTCCTCCCTGAAGGCCCTGGCGCTGGACGTTTCGAAGATCTGCAACGACCTCCGTCTGATGAATTCGGGCCCGGTCACCGGCTTCGGAGACATCACCCTCCCCGCGGTCCAGCCCGGGTCCTCGATCATGCCTGGGAAGGTGAACCCGGTGATAGCCGAATGCATGAACATGATCTGCTTCCACGTGATGGGGAGCGAGAGGGCCGTGGAGGAGGCCGCGCACATGGGCCAGATGGAGCTCAACGTCATGATGCCCCTCATCGCCTATGAGTCGACGATGTCCCTCGAGATCATGAGGAACGGGCTCAGGATGCTCAGAGAGAGGCTTCTCTCCGGCATCGTGATCGACGTGGAGAGGGAGAGGCGCCTCGTGGAAGCGAGCTCCGGCATCGCCCTTGCCCTCAACCCGTATCTCGGATTCGACAGGACCGCGGAGATCGTCAAGGAGGCCATGAAGAGGGGGGTCACCGTCCGGCAGGTCATAAGCGAGAAGAAGCTGATGACCGACGAAGAGCTGGACAAGGTCCTGGACCCGTACAGGATCACGCAGCGCGGAATCGTCAAGGAATAGGCTATATCTTCCAGTCGATGTCGACGGTCTCCTTGCGCACGAAGACCGTAATCAGTCCCCAGACCATGGCGACGAACCAGACCGGTGAGTAGACGATGTAGTAGAGGAGGAAGTAGACCGGATTGAAATGGTACCCGAGCCTACGCGTGAAGTAGAGGTAGACAAAGGAGTACCCCATGAGGCCCACCAGAAGAGAGAGCCCGATGCTGAAGAGGTTCGGCAGGGCGCCGTAGGGAATGAAGGCGGGTATGAAGATCGGGAATGACCTCGAAGAAAGGGTCAACATGAGCAGGGCGAACAGGTCGATGGCCGCCACGTTCTTGAAGGTGAGACCGAAGAGGGCGCTCAGGACGGCGGGGAAGATCATGATCAGCGCGGTGCCGAGAATACCCGGGTGCCTCTTGAGAGCCGAGAAGAGCGGCCGGTAGTTGTCGTGGAACCAGACCGAGGTCCCGTAGGCCCACCTCTTCCGTTGGGCCCACCATCTCTTCAGGGTCGGGGGGGCGAAGGTGTCCACCTGGATGTCGTCGGCGTACTTGAAGCTGAGGTCGTGAAGGTAGGCCCTGAGACCCAGGTCGAGGTCTTCGGATATGACCGCCTTGAAACCGCCTATCCTGGCATAGGCTTCCCTCGTGATGGCGAAGCCGGCGCCGTTGACGCCCAAGGTCTTCTTCATCCTCCGAGCCATCATCCAGTTCGCCGCGTTGAACCCCACGTACTCATAGTAGATGATGTTGGAGAGGAGGCCCTCTATCACCACGCCCTTCTTCATCTCGAGCATGTCGAAGCCCCTGATCTGCGAGGCTGTCCTAGATATGAGATCGGGGGTCTTGATCACGATGTCCGAATCGAGGAAGATCAGGACGTCGCCGCTCGAAGAGGAGTAGCAGTCGTCTATGGCCCTGACCTTGCCCCTTCTGCGGTCGCTGAGCTTGAAGCGGACGTCCCGTCCGAACCTCTCAACGAGCTCCATCGACTTCTCCGTGGGCTCGTCTATGGCTACTATGATCTCCTTCGCCGGATGCGGGTCCGCGACGAGCTTGCCGAGGGTGTCTTCGAGGGTCTTAGACCAGCCTAGCACAGGCACAATGACTGACACCCTCTCGGACGGAGAGGGCGATACCTCGGACACGCGCATGACCCTTGGTAGCGCTTGTCCAAACGCGACTTTAAAAGCATACCTCCGCGAACCCCCCGAATCGCGCTGAAGCCTTAAATCGCCTGGTCCGAAGTGAGGTTCGAGCTATGAGCGGCGTGCAGGGAAGGAAGCCGAAGGCCATGGTGCTGCTCTCGGGCGGCCTGGACAGCACCCTTGCCCTCGCCATGATGAAAGAGATGGGCGTCGACGTCATAGCCGTAAGCTTCAAGACGCCATTCTGCAACTTCGACTGCGGAAGCGGAGCCTGCGGAGGCAAGATCGGCGACACCACGCTGAAGTATGGCGTCGAATGGAAGCCGGTGAGCTTGGGCACGGAGTATCTCGATATCGTGAGGAAGCCGCGCCACGGGCACGGCAGCGCCTTGAACCCCTGCGTCGACTGCCGGGTCATGATGTACGGCAGGGCGAAGGCGATGATGAAGGAGCTCGGCGCGGACTTCATAGTCACGGGGGAGGTCGTCGGCCAGAGGCCCATGAGCCAGAACCGCCAGGCACTGGACATCATCGAAAGGGAGTCGGGGCTGCAGGGGCTCATCCTGCGACCCCTTTGCGCCCAGCTGATGGAGCCCACCATCCCCGAGAAGGAGGGGTGGGTGGACAGGTCCAGGCTGCTATCGGTCGAAGGGAGGAGCAGGAGGGTGCAGATCCAGATGGCGAAGTCGATCGGCTGGAAGGAGTACCCCAACCCTTCAGGGGGATGCCTCCTCACGGAGAAGGGCTTCGCACGCCGGCTCAAGGACCTCTTTGAGCATGAGCAACACCCTGACCAGAACGACATAGACCTGCTGAAGGTGGGGAGACACCTGAGGCTGGAGCAGGGGGCTAAGCTCGTCGTGGGCAGGGACGTCCTCGAGAACAGCGAGATATCGGCGCTCGCCAGGGAGGACGACGTCCTCATGGAAGTCGAGAAGATACCGGGCCCCATGGGCCTCCTGAGGGGAAGGTTTGGCGAGCCGCAGGTGGTCGTCGCCGCCTCCGTCGTGGCGCGGTACAGCGACGCCCCCAGGGACGTGGAGGCGAAGGTCTCCTGCAGGCTGAAGTCTGCGGCCGCCAGCTCGGTCTCCGTCATGCCCATGGCCGCGGCTGAAGTCGCCAAGTTGATCCTCTAGGGAGCTAGCCATGCGCGGCATTTACTCTCACAAATCTTATATTGCACCAATGCCGAATCTGTGTTCGGCATGCCAATTGCATTCGTGTTACTGAACGTAGAGCCAGGGGGAGAGGACGAGGTTTTGCAGTCCCTCAAGACTATCCCTGAGGTCAGGGAAGCCTATCGCGTCTACGGGGTCTACGACACCGTGGTCAAGATTGAGGCCGGCACGGCGGAGAAGCTGAAGGAGCTGATCACCTGGAAGGTCAGGCGCCTGAACAAGGTGCGCTCCACGCTGACGATGCTGGCCGTCGAATAGGGCGGCCCTTCGAGAAGCAAGCCCACATAGCCGCCGAAATCTTTAAGCCCACTAGCCGGACCCAACCACAGGGTGTAGTCAATGACAGTGGGCCTTCAGGTCTATACGTTCAGTGAAGCCACGGCGCTCGGTCTCTCGAAGTTTGAGTTGGGAGGCAAGGGCTTCGGCCTCGTCGAGATGACGAAGCTGGGCCTCCCGGTGCCGCCGGGGATCGTGATAACCACCGGGATGTGCAAGGAGTACTTCAAAGCCGGCAGGAAGTTCCCGGAGGGCTTCGAAGCGAAGGTCAAGGAGAAGGTGAAGGTGCTGGAGGCGACCAGCGGCAAGAGGTTCGGGGACCCAAAGTACCCGCTTCTGGTGTCGATCAGGTCTGGTGCTCCGTTCTCCATGCCAGGCATGATGGACACCATCCTCAACCTGGGGATAAACGACAAGACGGTCGAGGACGTCGCTAGGGTGTTCGACGACCCCAGGTTCGCCTATGACACCTACAGGCGTTTCCTCCAGCTCTTCGGCAAGATAGTGATGAAGGTCCCCGGCGAAGAGTTCGAGAAGATAATCGACGAGGAGAAGGCGAAGGCGGGGGTCGGGAGCGACGTCGAGATGTCCGCCGGCTCCTGGAAGGAGGTGGCCCGGCGCTTCAAGGCGCTGATCAAGGAGAGGACGGGCAAGGAGGTCCCCCAGGACCCCATGGAGCAGCTGTTCATGGCGGTGGCCGCAGTCTTCGACTCATGGTACAACCCGAGGGCCGCCGAGTACAGGAAGATTTACAAGATCTCCGAGGAGCTGGGGACCGCCGTCAACATCGTCGTAATGGTCTTCGGGAACATGGACGACCAGTCGGCGACCGGCGTCGCATTCACGCGCAACCCCTCGACGGGCGAGAACAAGTTCTACGGGGAGTACCTGGTGAAGGCCCAGGGCGAAGACGTGGTGGCCGGGATAAGGACCCCGCAGCCCATCGACACCCTCCAGCAGTACCTGCCGCAGGCCTTCGCGGAGTTCCTGGAGATCTCCAGCAAGCTGGAGGGCTACTTCAAGGACATGCAGGACATCGAGTTCACGATCGAAAGGGGGAAGCTCTACATGCTGCAGACGCGGACGGGGAAGAGGACCGCCCAGGCGGCGGTGCAGATCGCCACGGATATGGTGGAGGAGGGCCTGATCTCAAAGGAGGAGGCGATAGGTCGCATCGACCCGGCCCAGTTCGAGCAGCTCCTGCACAAGCAGATCGACCCCAGCTACAAGGGCGTGCCGATAGCCCAGGGCCTAGCGGCCTCGCCGGGCGCGGCATCGGGCAGGGCGGTGTTCACCGTGGAGGAGGCCGTGAAGGCCAGGGAGAGGGGCGAGGCGGTGATTCTGGTGCGTCCGGAGACTGCCCCCGAGGACATCTCGGGCATGGTGGCGTCCGAAGGCGTGCTGACGAGCAGGGGAGGGAAGACGAGCCACGCGGCGGTCGTTTCAAGGGGGATGGGCAAGCCCTGCATCGCGGGGGCTGAGGAGGTCAAGATAGACCTCGAGAAGGAGACGTTCACTTCGAGAGGGCAGAAGGTCAGGAAGGGAGACATAATCACCATCGACGGCGGGACGGGCCTGGTCTTCGTCGGCAGCGTACCCGTGGTCGAGCCCGAGCTGACGCCCTCGGTCAACAGCCTTCTCTCCTGGGCCGACGCGATCAGGCGGCTGAAGATACGAGCCAACGCCGACACCCCCGCAATGGCCTTGGCGGCGAGGAAGAACGGGGCGCAGGGGATCGGCCTCTGCAGGACCGAAAGGATGTTCAACGCGCCTGCCAGGCTGCCCATCGTGCAGGCCATGATAGTGGCCGACACCAAGGAGGAGAGGCAGGTCCAGCTGGACAAGCTTGAGCCGCTTCAGAAGAGCGACTTCGAGGAGATCCTCAGGGCGATGGAGGGCCTCCCCGTGACCATCAGGCTGATGGACCTCCCGCTGCACGAGTTCCTGCCCAAGTTCGAGGAGCTCCTCCCCGAAGTCCTGCAGATGCGCATGACGAACCCCGGATCGCCCGAGCTTCCCGCCAAGGAGAGGCTCCTGAAGCGCGTGACGCAGCTGCAGGAGCACAACCCGATGCTGGGCCACAGGGGCGTTAGGGTGGCGATGTCGTACCCGGAGATATACCGGATGCAGGTCCGCGCCATATTCGAAGCGGCGGCCGAACTGGTCAAGAAGAAGGTCCAGGTGGAGCCGGAGATCATGATTCCGCAGGTGGCGGAGGCAGAGGAGTTCCGCATCGCCAGGCAGATAGTGGACGAAGTCGCCGCCGAGGTGACGGCGAAGGAGGGAGTCGAAGTGGAGTACCGCGTGGGGACCATGGTGGAGACGCCGAGGGCCGCGCTGACGGCAGACAAGATAGCCAAGTACGCCCAGTTCTTCTCCTTCGGCACGAACGACCTGACCCAGGCGACGTTCGCCTTCAGCAGGGACGACGTCGAAGGGAAGTTCATGCCGCTCTACCTCAGCCTGAAGATACTG
The DNA here is from genome assembly GCA_035543015.1 of Conexivisphaerales archaeon. Taxonomy (GTDB): domain Archaea; phylum Thermoproteota; class Nitrososphaeria; order Conexivisphaerales; family DTJL01; genus DATKKG01. The sequence goes on from DATKKG010000063.1 coordinate 65,665, forward strand.
CCGTTCAACCCGTTCGAGTCGCTGGACCCCGACGGCGTGGCGCGCCTCATGGGCATAGCGGTGAAGGACGGCAGGAAGGCGAACCCCGAGCTGACCATTGGCATATGCGGGGAACACGGCGGGGACCCCAAGTCGATAGCCATCGCCGACTCCCTCGGGCTGGACTATGTGAGCTGCTCGCCCTACAGGGTCCCTGTGGCGAGGCTGGCAGCGGCCCAGGCGACGATCCAGGAGAAGCTGCAGACTAGGTCCTCCGTCTAGGGCCCGGGGCGTCCCCTATCATTTAATAAACCGGCTCCGCCGACTCGTCCGATGCGGGCCCGTAGCGCAGTCCCGCCGCGAGGCGGGGCGAACTATGGATAGCGCGAACGCCTCCTATCCCATGGGGGAGAGCGTTAGGCCGTGGGTCCAAATCCCACCGGGCCCGCTCTCATCCTCCGTCCCAAACCCAGGTTCCAGGAGCCACGCGTCTCACAGGCTCCCCGAACAATCTTTTTCAATGCGCATGCGGAAGGGACACCGTCGATAGGCCATGGAAGCCCTCTCCGGAGTCGTGTCGCCTTGAGCAAGGTCGACTACATCAACCGTATCTTCGAAAACCTGAATGATGTGGACGTCGCGGAGGTCGAGCCGTTCTACCATGACCTCACGAGCGCCGGAGTGATCATACCAAGCGGCGAAGGAAGGTCGAAGGGGGCCATCTCGGTCGCCTGCAGCGAGCTCGCCAAGATGAGCTACGGGAAGAGGGTGCTCGACAGGGGGGACATCGGCTTCCCGGCCACCGACATAGCCTTGGCAGCCCCCATCCTGAGAAGGAAGTACGGCCAGGTATGCCTCCTCATCAATTCCAGCAGCGGCAAGTCGCTCACCCCGCTGCTCGACGCCCAGAAGCTGGGGATCTACCTGGAGAACACGGGGCAGGCCAGGGACTTCAGGATCGACCTCATCACGTCCGACCCCGAGTCTCCGATGGCGAAGCTGTCCGCAAAGTACGGCAACATGATAGTCCTGAAGAGCAGGGAGGAGGCGGACGCCCTGGTGGAAGCCAAGGAGTTCAAGAGCTTCGGGATACTCGAGGATATGTTCTCGCTGGCCAGCGGGCTGCTGGCCCACGGCATGGTCGAAGCCATGTGGGAGGAGGCGCCCGCCACGAAGGTGCTCCCCATCGTGAAGGGGATGTCGGAGGAGATATCGACGCTGATGGACGATTTCGTCGGGTCGGAGTACTTCGAGCACCTCATCGATTCCCTGGAGAAGAGGAACACCTGCTTCTTCGCCGGCCTCGGAAGCAGCAAGGAGGTCGTAAGGATGGCCGCAGTCAGGGTCGGGCATGTCAAGAGGGCCCTGGGAGACCTCGTCTACGTCTCGGGCGACTCGAACATCCCTCCGCCCAGGGCCGGGGATACCATCATAGTCGTGTCGATGAGCGGCGAGACGGAGATAGTGGCCGGCTGGTGCAGGAACTTCAAGAAGATGGGAGGGGAGATCGCCTCCATCGTGGGCACCCCGGACAGCACAATCGGGTCCCTCTCCGACCGCACCTACGTGTTGAAGGGGGACTGGAAACCGGGGACCCCGAGCAGCTTCTACATGAAGGCGGCCTATCTGCTCAGCCCGCTGCCCATCTACCTGGTGGAGCGCGTCGAGCGACGAGGGCTCAAGCTGCCGGAGAACATACTAAGGTGGCACAGGTCGGTAATATCCTAGCCTAGTCGACCGAAGTCCTCAGAGGGAGGGTCATCTTCTCGACGTCGGTGAGGCTGTCGTAGTACTCCTTCATCCAGGGGAGTATGTCCCTGCCCACGAGGTGGAGGAAGCGGTGCTCGTTGGGGGACGCGCTGTGGATGTAGACGCGGTTGAAGCCCATCTTCAGGAACTCGCCCAGCCTCTTGATGATGTCGTCCGAGTTGTCCGTAATGAGCCAGGTCTTCTTGATCCCCTCCAGCGCCTCGGGCCCAACGTTGGCCTCCAGCTCCCTGGGGTCTGAGATGTTCTCGCGGATATCCTTCGGGATGGCAGTGGGGGCCCAGTATGACGCGGACTTGAAGGCCCTGTCGTAGTCCACATCGTAGGAGACCTTGAACTCGAGGCAGGTGCCCAGCTTCGAGGGGTCCTTACCTGCCGCCACGGCAGCCTCCTGCATGGACTTCAGTATGGAGATGTGGTTCTCGAGCCCCCTCGGGTTGGTCAGGATGCCGTCCCCCAGGCGGCCGGCGAGGGCCGCCACCTTCTCGTTGGCGGTGGCGAGGTAGATCGGTATCTTCTTCTTGGGAGGGGTGTAGAGTTTCGCGTTCGAGAGCTTGTAGTACTTCCCGTCGAAGTTCACGAAGTCACCCTTCCAGAGGAGTTGGATTATCTCGACGGCTTCCTCAAGCATCGCTATCCTTTCGCTCGCCTTGGGCCAGCTGAACCCCAGAGGGACTTCATTCATCTTGTGGCCCGTGCCCAGCGTGATGAAGATCCTGCCTGGGAACAGGTAGTCGAGGGTGGCGAAGGCTTGGGCGACTATGGCGGGGTGATAGCGCTCTGTGGGCGTCGTGACGGCCGTTCCCACTTCGGTGCTCCTCGTCTGGCTGGCAGCCGCCGCCATCCAGACCCACGGAAAGACGGCCTGGCCATCCTTGTCCCTCCAGGGGAGGAAGTGATCGCTCACCGCGATCATGTCGAATCCGACGACCTCTGCCTCCTTGGCGTACTGGATTAGAAGATCGGGATTGTGCTGCTCCGCGGCAGCCCAGTACCCCACCCTCAGCTTAGGCACGAGCTTTCCACGCGGGCGCTAGGTAGATATGCTTTTGGTCGGGGCTGGTCCCCGCGAGAGGTCAAAGCCGGCGGCGTCGAAAAAGGATATTCGTCGGAGGGACGACGCTAGACGCAAGCGCCATGAATGAAGGCCCTGAATACGGCAATTGGGTCTCGCTGAGGCTCGTCTACCTCCCGGCGGCGGCCGCCGTTGCTTCGCTCGCGGCCTCGTTTGCGAGCCCGCTGTTCCTGGCCCCGGCGGCCATCTTCCTTGTGGCGGCAGCCTACTTCGCCTATGCCCGCCGCCTTTTCTCGGCGCGGGGTGGGGATGTCCAGAGGACCGTCCGTGCCCTCGTTCTTGAGAATCTCGACTGGGAGGGGGAAGGGCGGGCGCTCGACATAGGGTGTGGCAACGGAGCCCTGGCGATAATGCTGGCCAAGGAGCTTCCTTCGGCAAGGGTCATGGGCATAGACTTCTGGGGGGAGAGATGGGAGTACTCAAAGGAGGCGTGCGAGAGGAACTCCGCGGCCGAAGGGGTGGGAGGAAGGACCGAATTCATGAAGGCGAGCGCTTCAGCCCTCCCCTTCGAGGACGGTTTCTTCGACGCGGCCGTTAGCAACCTTGTGTTCCACGAGGTCGCTGACGCATCCGACAAGAGGGAAGTCTTGAGAGAGGCGCTTCGGGTCGTCCGGAAGGGAGGGAAGTTCTCGTTCCAGGACTTGTTCCTGATGGAGAGGACCTATGGTGATATCGATGACCTGTTGAGAACTGTGAGAAGTTGGGGAGTGAAAAGGGTCGAATTCATACGCACCGGGGACTCGGCCTTCGTCCCCGGGGCCCTGAGACTCCCGTTCATGCTTGGGACCCTGGGAATCATTCACGGAGAGAAGTGAGAGCGATCCCGAAAGCGAAATAACGCGGACCCTCCATCTCTCCCCCGTCGGGCGAAGGCGTTGCGACCTCCGGATCGGCCAGGGCAATCCATCGAATTCCGCAGGAGGGGAGGCCCTAGTTGAGCGGGTCTCCTTCGAGCAGGCGCGCGTCCCCCGAGGCCGCACGACCGCTGCATTCCGATTCGCCGGACCTCCCGCTCTACTCTCGGTTCCTTGACCTGATTTCGGACCGCGACACATACGAAGTGCACACGGTCAAGGAGTTCGACAGCGCTTACGATCCGGCCAGGGTCAACGTCCTCCTCAGGCACGATGTAGACTACTCGGATGGGCTGGACATGGCCACCATGGACTATGAAAGAGGTTTCAGGAGCACGAACTACCTGCGGGTTTACTCCGACCTGATACCGACCGCGCGCCCCGAGTACAGGATAGAGGACGTTGCCCCCGCTTGGCAGAGATTGGTGAATAAGGGCGGACTTGAAATCGGGTATCACTATGACGTCATGGACGAGACGACGGTGGGGCTGACCAGGCCGACAGACTTGGGCATGGCGAGGGAGCTCTTTGGCAGCAACCTCTCGTATCTGAGAGGGTTCTTCGACATAAGGACCGTGTCGGCCCACGGAGGCAACTACAACTACCTCTACGAGAGCGGTGAATACGAGCGAAAGCTGAACCTGGAGCCCTTCGGCGTCGTATCGGCGTCCTTCCTGCCCTTCAGCAGGATTCCGCCCGAACGGCATTCATACAGGTCCGACGTGGACGGCAGGCTGGAGTATCTTAGGGACGGCCTGCTGAAGATGGATGCCGGTGACGTGGTGCAGGTGCTCGTGCATCCCTTCGCTAAGCGATGGCTGGTCTCTGTGGACGACCCGGCTTCGGACGGCGGGATCGCTTCGGACCGGGGCGGCACATCGACATCCTCCGGCATCTCGCCGGTGTCCTCCCAGGCGCCCGCCGTGTCGGGAGGAAGGGCTTCCGCGGCGGCCTCGAATCTGACGGTGAGCAGCCCGTCGACATCAGCCGGCGGAATCGACCTCAGGTTGGGCTTTCTGGCCCTCGCCCCCGCATTCGTCCTCGCCCTTGCGGTCTGGAGGTACAAGAGAGGCCTCAGGGCTGTCGGGAAAGACGGCTGACGTCATCTATTCCGGCACGGAAAGCGGTTATCGCGTGCGCGAGGTGGCTAGAGCGCCCAGCTTCTTCCCCAGCTCCTCGAAGTCATCCTCCATGCCGGGCTTGAGCGAAGTGCCACCGGGAGCGTCGGCGGGGCCCTTGCCGACGATGAAGGCCGAAGCCCTGGGCATGACGACCGTGCCTCCCATCTCCTTCAGCTTGCCTTCGATGTACTTGGCCGCGCTGCCGGACAGGCGGTTGTCTATCCTCGTGTCGAAGGCGAAACACATCTTGCCATGAAGGTCGATTCCCTTCAGGGAGCTGAAGAAGTCCTTCATCGGTTTCGAGGCAGTGAACGCCATCGTTGGAGCACCGACGGCAACCAGCTCGTGCGCCAGCAGATCCGACGCGTGGACCAGTTTCACGTTGGCGCAATCGACCTCGACCGACGATCCGCTGAGACCCTCGGCGAGGGCCATGGCGATCTTCTCGGTATTCCCGTATAGGGTGTCGTAGACGACGATGGCTTTCATCACGACGTTCCTATGATGTTGCACGCTTTATCGTTTTGCATGTGAACCCGAGCCGTCTGTCCCGCGTGCGTTCCAGGGACTCCTGTGGGTTGGAGACCTCGGGCAAGGGATGTCGGAGACCAGCGCATCGGAGAAAAGGCACCCGTGACCCAGACAAAACGATTCCCGTTTGCGAGGCATGCGGGAAGACAGTGAAAGACCTGAGGAGGCACCGGTCCAGGGGACGATGCGGTGCTCGTGGCGGAAAGAAAGGAGGCATGCTCGCCCGCTACGTCCCGGGCACCCCGGAACACCGCCTAGCATTGGACTCCAAGACGTTCGCCTACATGGGCGACGACGCTTCCGTCGACTTCACACCCGCCCGGAAGCGGATGGCCTACGAGAAACCTTAGAGAGATTGGCGGGCAAGGCTCCAGCTGACTCGCGCCCTCTTCAGTATCCTCGCTTCTTGCCCACTACGTTGACCAGCTTCCTTCCGTCGATGTAGTTCCTCAAGTTCCTGCAGAAGACGGCCGTCGCCCGTTCGAAGTAGTCCTCCATGGAACCCGAGATGTGCGGGCTGAGGATCACGTTGTCGAGGTCCCAGAGCCTGCTCTCCGGAGGAAGAGGCTCGGTGGAGAAGACGTCCAGACCGGCGCCCGCGATCCTCTTCTCTTCGAGCGCCCTAACGAGGGCGTCTTCGTCGATGACCTTGCCGCGGGCCACATTGATGATGTAGGCACTAGGTTTCATCAGCCTGAGCTCCCTGTCGCCTATGAGCCCTTTCGTTTCGGCGGTTAGGGGCACACAGATGACGACGTAGTCGCTCTCGGAGAGGAGCTTCGGCAGCTCAGCCGGGGGAAGGAGGGCGTCGACGTAGCGCGCGGATTTCGGTCGCCTCACCGACCTCTCCGTGGCCATCACCCTCATGCCGAAGGCCTTCGCCAGGCGGGCGACCTCCTTCCCGATGTGGCCCAGCCCGACGATGCCAACGGTCTTGGAGCGCAGGACGGTGACTCCCAGACGCTGCCACTGCTTCTGCTGCTTGAGCTGAAAGCAGAGCGGAGCCTGCTTGGAGAACATCAGCATAAGCTGGAGGACGAACTCGCCGATGGGTGTGGCGTGGATGCCGCTGACGGTGGTGAACACGACCGAGCTCGCGCGCATCTCGTCAGTGAGGAACCCGTCCACGCCGGCGGAGGTCACCTGGACCCACTTCAGCCGCGGGGTCCTGGCGAACACGTATGTTGGGAGGCCGAATCCATAGATCACCTCGGCCTCCTTCAGGAGAGAGTCGGACTCCTTGTCGAAGATGCCTTCGCCATGTTCGGACGAGCCCAGTCCCACGGCTTCGGCCACCTCCACCCTCGGACTGACCTCCCTGATCTTCCCCAGCAGCTCTTCGCCTATTGGGATCGTGACCAGCACCTTGACGGGCTCCCCGGGCATCCTGCCCTACGCGAGGCGTCCGAACCTATAAACCATGAACCAAATACCTGCCCGGCTGAGGAGGGTCAAGCTTCGGCCTCGGGGCCTTCCGGACTTCCCTTCATCAGGAGAGAAGCGAAAGCGTGAGCCCGACCACCAGCAGCCATCAATCGTGTAAAGATGAACCGGTCAGCCCATTTCTTCGTAGTTCCAAGCCCGCGTCTGAGACTGGCGCTTGATGACCTTGCTTTATCTTCTTTCAGCAATCATTCCCCGGGAACAGCCTAGTCCACGGCCCCTCCGTTATCTCGTTCCAACCTTCAATTGTCTGAACGATTCCGCGAGTCATCTCGAAAAGACATAATTACGGCACCACGAATACATCTTCGACTTTGTCCAATCATGCGCTGGAAGAAGAGAAACTGAGGAAACTGTACGACCAAGCGCGCGCGCAAGGAAACAAGAAGAAGAAAAAGGAATACAAGGATAAGATAGCCGAACTGAACCGACTCCGCAAGTCCGAAAAGCGTGAAAGCAAGAAATCGAAAGAGTAGAGTCTCCCAGAGCCTTCCCTGCTCGCAAGCCAAGACCGAGATGAATCCGTCTTCGCTGCCCCAAGCCCACGCCAGAAGGGCGGCAAATCACCAGCGGAAAACAAGGAGGGGACCCCAAGACCCGCTTGGTGGGCTGATGCAAATGGCGTTGGCTGCCGGTTTGTCGGTGTACTGCCACCAAGACACTCCAAATCCCAGCAGTCGCACACCCACGGAATCCCACTCGTTCACACAGGAATTGAACGTATGAATCACGGGAAGAGACACTGCTAGGAGAATCAGGACAGCGCTGGCAGCGACGACGAGTTCCATCCTTTGCATCTCCATACCGATTCTGCTGTCTCGTCCAGCTAGAAATACATTCCCGAGCTGGCCTATCCCAGGCCAATCAACCAGTTGTTCTCAACAAGATTAAGGTGATTAAACAGTGTTTACAACTGAAATCTTATCAAGTTGAAATTCCTATGCACACTAAGCAAGGAATTTGACGGGCGCCAGCTATGGCTACGAAGAATGGATCGCTTCCTACCCTAAGGCTGGCACCAAGGGCGTCTGCGAGTCAGGCGTCAAGGCCTACCTTCGGCACGTTTGCCGTGACTCCAAGACACCCGTAGAGGACGAGGCCCACCCCGAAGAGCTTCACGACCCCACGACCAAGGGGAGGCTCCAGGGGGGGTCGAAGGCGCCACTGCCGCACTCATCTGCCTCTGTTCGGGGTGAGTGCTGTTTATGTCCAACGCGGTGGACGATTGGAACAGTTCCCCCGAACGAGGCGGCCGTGGCCTCGTCCCCGCCTTCGAAGGGACTACGTTCTGGGGAGGACCGTTTAAGTATCCAACCTTGAGAGAATAGTCGCATGGCCGCCCCGTCCCGCTCCACCGGGAAGGGGATGTCTTACCTCTTCCTGGGCAACGTCGTCTCCACCGTTTTGACGGCGGCGGTCGCCATCTACATGGGGAGGCTCCTGGGGCCCGCCGGCTACGGCCTCTACGCCATCGCCCTGGTCACGCCCACTTACTTGATGACACTGATTCAGCTGAGCATCCCCGCGGCGGCGACGAGATACCCGGCGAAATACAGGTCAGAGGGGGCCGAGGGGGAGGGAGTCTCCTTTCTCTATTCGATGATGCTCTTCCAGGGAGGGCTGTCCCTGGTGGCAATGGCCGTCGTCCTTCCCATGACGGGGTTCATCGCCGGCCGGCTCCTGAACAGGCCCGACGTCGCCGCCATCATCCCCATCGCGGTGGCCTCGGTCGTGGGAAATGCCCTCTTGGACACGGGCATCGCTGGATTTCAGGGGCTGAACAGGATGGGCTGGTCCGCCCGGATGCAGGTCCTTCAGGCCGTCGTGAAGGCCGTCGCGATTGTCTCCCTCATACTTCTCGGCTTCGCCGTGCGCGGGGCGGTGGCTGGTTATGCCATCTGTTTCATCGTTGCCGGAGTGGCGTGCCTGTGGCTTGCGGCAAGGCTGCATGGTGGCCTTCGACCCCGCGATTTCGGGGCTCACCTGAAGGAGGCGCTGAAATACTCCCTCCCGCTCTACGCGGCGGGGCTTCTTGGTGGCCTGGTTGCGCCATACGAGCTCACCCTCCTCGCCAACTATGCCGGCGACGCGGCCATAGGAGGCTACGGCGTGGCCACGAACCTGGCGGCCCTGGTGGTGCTCTTCTCCTATCCCATCTCCACGATGATCTTCCCCCTCCTCAGCGGCCTGGCCGGGGACGAGAGGGCCCTTAGAGAGACATACGACAAAGCGGCGAGGTATGCCTCCATCTTCGTGGTCCCGGTGACGGCCGTCATGATCTCCCTGGCCTCTCCGATAGCTTCGGCTGTATACGGTAGGTCTTACTCCTTCGCGGGAGGCTATCTCATCGTACTCCTGGTGTCCTACCTCTTCGTGGGCTTCGGGAGCCTGGCCCAGGGGGCTCTCCTCAGCGGGATGGGGGAGACGAGGAAGGCCATGATCGTCAGCGCCGTGGGGTCGGTGGCGGCCATAGTAGGAAGCACGGCGCTCATACCCTTCTTCGGCGTCTACGGCGCAGCGGTGGCTACGGCGATCGACTCAGGGGTCACTGTGGTGACCGGGTGGGCGATGATACGGAGGAGGCTGGGGTCCAACGTCACCCTATCCAAGATCTGGCGGGTATACCTGGCTTCGGGGGCGGCCGCCATCCTGGTCTACCCCGTGTCGCTCCTTCCCCTTCATCCCATCTTGATTATGCTTGTCGGGGGGCTTCTGTTCCTGGCGCTGGTGGTCCCATTTATGGCCCTCATCAATGCCGTCTCCAAGGAGGATCTCGAGGCCCTCGACGCCCTGTTCAGCAGCGTGAGGCCTGTCTCATGGCTCTTCGGGATCGTCCTCGGATACTATGGTATCTTCAGTAGGGATCGGGCTTGACTGATCATTCGCTTCCGCTCTGCCTCAAGAATACCTAGAGGATGAATGGTTGAGGAATGTGACCTTCGAACTCAGGGAGGTCTTCTTCGACGTGGAGATCATCGGCCTTGACCCCTTCGACTGCCACATGATCACGATCCAGGTCAGGGAAGGCGGAAGTGCCGCCGTCTGGACCTATGGATGTCCCCGAGGGAGTCGGGCTCAGGAGGGAGGGTTCAGGGGGATGGGCTCGGAGCCGAGGAGCATGAGGATGGAAGTGACCCCGGAGTGGACTATCGCCACCTTGTGGGCGACCCATGCTGTGGCTCACTCACTATCATGGCTGGAGCGAGACCATTTAGCGCCTCTTCGTCCGGTATCGCAGGTCCAAGCCCACACCCGGACAAAGGCGGCTTGTGTTAAGGACACTTCTTCGTGGGGGGATAGATGACCATAACACAGGACCCTGCGCGCTTGTTCCGAAGAGGATTCCTTAGAAAAGGTTATCACCCTACCATTCAGCGCTAGCCTTCACAATGTCCCAACTTTCCGAGGAACTCACGCATCTGAAACACCACGTCTCCTACCCCGCCAACAGGGCGCAGGTGGTCGCAGCTTGCAACGGTATGATGGACGTCCCCGCTTCCGACAGGGACTGGTTCTCGAAGAACCTGCCCGAGGGGACGTACAAGGCTGCCGACGACGTCGTGTCCGCGCTTCTCCGGCTCGTTTAGACTGTTCGGGCCGAAGTTTTTTTCACCCAAGCATCCTAAGCTGAAGTCACGATTCCAGATGAGGGACAGACTGCGGTGAGTCTACCCTTGATCGACATCTTTCGGCGATAATGAGGGAGTCGATCATACGGAGATTCGCATGTGCCCCACGGGATAAATAGAAGGCCGCGGAAATCATCTCTATGGGGGCTATCGGTACGTGTCCATGCGGCTGGACGATTGTCTCCCCTCAGGGGGTGGAGGACGTCAAGAAGCATGCCATAATGCACATGAAGGATGTCCATCCTGAGACCGTGATGACGCCTGAAGAGCTCATGCAGCACATCAAGCAATTCTAGGCCTCCCAGATCGAGGTGGGGACGAAGCCGGCCGATCATCCTGCCCTAGGCCTTGGATTGCAGTTTGGATTCTATCCCAGAATCGATCCAGTTTGGGCGCCTCGGCTCGATGACCTCCTTCAATATGAACAGAAGGCACCGCTTGACTCCCTCGTGCTTCAGGGCTTCCACAGCCGACTCCTCCGGTTCGGCGATGGTGAAGCCAAACAGGCTCGCGAGGATCACGTCAGCCATCGGGCTGCTCTGGCTCCAGAGCCTGTCACCGTGCTTCTCCTGCAGCTGTCTCAAGATGTCGTTCCTCTTCTGAGGGTCGATCGCCAGGTCCAGCTCGTAAAAGACGAGGCCCGCCTGCCTTCGAGGGTCGATCACCGCCTTTGTGCTGATGGCGCCGGACCGAAGCAGCTTCGAGACCCTGTAGCCCACCATCCGCTCCGTCACTGACAGTGCCTCCGCCAGTTCTTTGTCGCTGGCCCTGGCGTCATATCTCAAGCCCTTGATGATCTGCCAGTCAAGGTCGTCAATGCGAGAGGAAGGCTCCCTTACCGTCCCGGTCCCTAACACCACGGTCCCCATCTCGTATCGCGACGCCAGGTAGTCGGCTCCGCTCCTCGCCTCCTCCCTGTTCTCGCCGGCCATGCTCGCAGTCAGGTAGGGCCCAAGGTAGTCGGAGGACTCGACCAACCTCGGCACCTCATGGAGGTGGTTCACCACGGCGTTCTTGGTCGACAGGTTCAGAGCCTCGAACCTGAAGAGGCTGACCACGTGCATCCCGAACAGGGCGAGGTTCGGCGTGGACTGGTAGTACTTGATGAAGCCGGACTCCTCCATCCGGTTCACCCGGACCCTCACGGTCTTCTCGTCCAGGCCCAGCTTCTTCCCCAGGCTGGCCGCGCTCGGGTGTCTCTCCTCGAATTCGTAGTATCCGGGGCCCCTGAAGGCCAGCTCGCAGAGAATCCGGACGTCGGTGGAGTCCAACGAGAGATGTGTGAAGACCGCTCGATATAAGCTACTCCCGGCCCCTCGATTGTAGATTACCGGCGCGAAGCTCCCGCCCTAGTTATATCGCTCCCGAGATAGTCTCAACGACTATGAGCAAAACAGCTCTGGACGCAGGTTCGGTACGGAGTGCGTGAGTGAGTTTGGCAGGCAAGCTCATCTTCAACTGCACTTACGGGAAGGAGGACCCCGAGCGCGCCTCCCTGCCCTTCGTCGCGGGCAACGTCGCGGCGGCCGCCGGCCAAGAGGCCATAGTCTTCCTCACCATCGAGGGAGTCTGGCTCGGGACCAAGGGCGGCACTGACGGCATAGCGTCGAAGGGACTCGACCCCCTTTCGAAGATCTACTCCGACTTCGTGTCGAAGGGTGGAAAGGTCTGGCTATGCGGTGCATGTGCGAAGCCCCGTGGGATCACCGAGCAGCAGCTGGCGCCTGGCGCCACCATCGTAGGTGCTGCCAAAGTCGTCGAGGAGATAGCCCTTGGAGCCCACACGACCAGCTTTGCCTAGGGAGAGGGAATCAGGAGAGTTTTGTCGGGTGCCAAGAGCTTCTTCGACTGACGCAGCAAGGAAGACGACCGCCCCGACGATGGGCGTGGGGGAGGCCACCGGCGAGGACTTCATAGTGGCCCTGGCGGACCGCAATGCCGAACGACTCGGGGCCTGTTTCCACTCCGAGATACGGCTGCGCGCCATCGTGCCCAGGGGATACCAGGAATACAGCGGCCCGTCCGCGGTTGCCGCCCGTTTCAATACTTGGTTCGCCGAAGCGGAAAGCATCCAGATCCTCGAGAAGAACGTCTACCGAGTCGGCGACCGCCTACACATCCGCTATCGCTTCAGGGAACGCTACGCCGATGGCGACTCGGAGACCATTGAACAAGACGCATACTGCGACATGTTCGAAGGCCACATAGTCGCGATGGACCTCCTATGTTCCGGTCATCGGCCGGAAGAACGCGAAGGAACCAAAGACGTACACATCTTCGATGCGGGAGACATGGGGTGTTCAAGTGGCCTCCCGGAGGAATTCCGACGCCAGATCGGCGCAGTGCCCATGGGAAGCATGCTTGAGATCTTGACTCGTGACCCTGCGGCTAAGGAGGACCTTCCTTCACTGGCCCGGCTCTTGGGACACAGGCTCGTCGCGGTGAAGGACACCCCCGATGGTAGGACAGCGCTAGTAGTGCAACGCGGCAGCTGAGCGTGGGCCCATCTTCGCAGGTCCGAGCCCACGCCACTAGCCCTAGCGATGCCGGCTCCATCCCGAGCCGACTGCCGAGGGGCTGTCTCGCGGCCCACTGGCGCCCTCCTTACATGCATGAACAGGGCTGGGCGACGCCGCGCCAGTTCCGGCCACTCAACACGGTTATTAGGGGACGGTTGCCAAGTGAAGACAGACTCTACGGTTGGTTGATATCCTCACCGTATCGACCGTGATCACGACCGTCAGCGTCGTAGTCGGCATCGTGTTCGCCATGCTGGAACTGCGGCACTTGACAAAGACCAGGAGGACGGACCTCATCCTGAGGATCTATGAGAGGTTCTCCAGCAAGGAGATCGTCGGCGCGATAATGGCCATCGGTAGTCCTGCGCTCAAAGGCTATGATGAATACATGGAGAAGTACGGCGTCGTCAGCTTGGTTCAGGTCCTGCAGATATTCGACGAGGTGGGCATCTTACTGGAGGAGGACCTTGTGGATATCAGATTGGTCAATTCGTTGTTCGGTCCCTCTCTGAGCACGTATTGGGAATCCAGATTGAAGGAGCTCCTTGAAGGGATGAAAAAGGCCAGCAACCAGCCTACGTTCTTCACGCATGTCAACTACCTGTTGGAACGACTTGACAGCTACCGACTGAAGACTACTGGAAGCTCATGATTGCGGAGGGTCCAAGCCCACGCCCCGAGCATGAAAGTCGAATGACACTGAATTCTTTTCCAGCAGCAGTGAGTATTCAAATGCCCTTCATTACGGATTCCTACCATTCTTCCCGGATTCTTCATCTCCGCTTAAGTAGCAGGAATTCACCGTTTCGCCGATGTCTCACAAATCCGAATATGAAGAGACTCTGAAGGACATAGAAGCGACCATGGGCTTCGTCCCAGGTTTCATGAAGGCGCTTCCCAAGGACGCGCTTGTCTTCGAATGGCCATCTTTCAAGAAGTATCAACTAGGAGAGAGCGTGATCCCGGGCAAGTATCGAGAACTCATGGGCTTGGCTGTGGCGGCTAACATCAAGTGCCCCTACTGCCAGTACTTCCACACGGGGGCGGCAAAGATGAACGGGGCTTCCGACGAAGAGATGGCAGAGGTGTTCTACCTAGCCGGCATGACCTCAAGATGGAGCGCCATGATACACGCCCAGCACTACGACTACGACACCTTCGTTAAGGAATTCAACCGGATCGGCGCTCACCTTCAGAAGAAAGCCAAGAAGTA
>DATKKG010000064.1:0-1136 GCA_035543015.1 Conexivisphaerales archaeon
CTGTAGACGTCAGCGAAGACGATCAGACAAGGCTCGTCATCGTCAGATGTGAGCTCGATCGGCTCGCCCTCGTCACCTTCCTGGCCCGGGCGACGTAGTTCAGGGCCAGATCCCCAGAACGCTGGAAGCCGTAGGGTCCACAATGACGACGATGGAGCCAGGCCCGTTGACTTCTTTCAGGTACACCTTGTAGTCGCCAGCAGATGCGGCGTTGTTCGACGTGAGGGGAACCTGGGCCACCTGGCTGACGCAGTGCGCGCCGCCTCCCATCCCTGCCTGGACCGTCTTGTTCGAGAGAACGAGCGCGACGACCGTCAGCCCAGCGCCGACCACTAGGGCGGCCAACGGCCCCACGGCCGCGGCCCGATTCATCCTGAGCTGCAAGGAGAAGGCTGTGATGGGTTCGAGAGCATATCGGTCTTTCGTTTCATGAAGCCAGCCGCCGCAAAGTCTGAAATACCACCGACGCCCGTGAGAAACCGTCTTGCCGGAATTCGTCGTGCAGGAGCACTGGGCCTCTCACCACCACTTCGACTTCAGGCTGGAGATGGATGGAGTCCTGAAGTCCTGGGCTGTCCCGAAGGGACCCCCGCTGGAGCCGGGGGTCAGACGGCTCGCCATGCAGGTGCCCGACCACCCCCTCGACTACGCCTCCTTCCATGGGACGATCCCTGAAGGGGAGTACGGCGCCGGCAAGGTGGAGATATGGGACCGGGGCGAGTACACGTTGGTGGACAGGACCCCAAAGGCCATAAGCTTCGTCCTGAACGGAAGCAAGCTTCAGGGGGAATATTCGCTGGTGCTCATGAACCCGGAGAAGAATCAATGGCTCCTGATAAAGGGCCGAAAGAGGCCCTCCGAAGGCGACCGGCACCGCACGACAGCCTGACGGCCCCGTAATCCGGCGGCCGGCTCTGCCAGGGCGATCGGTCCTGCCTCAGGACCGGGGCATCCGCCTGACGCTTGATCGAATGTTTCGTCTGGGCCTTCCTTTAGCGGCCCTTGGGTGGGAGCCGCCGTATTTGGCGTCGAGATGGCTGTCGATGTTCCTCAGGCACAGCCTGCACACGTCCGAGTCCTCGGCATCGAACTTGAAGTGGACCCTGCCGACGATTTGGACGCCGCACCACGCGGGA
>DATKKG010000065.1:0-1973 GCA_035543015.1 Conexivisphaerales archaeon
GGTTGCCCTTATCGGCCGTTCGCACGGCCGCTGTCGTCTTTTTTTCTCACCTATTAATACGTCCGGGACGGCCGATTTGTTTCACCCGCGCTCCCCTACATCCGCCAGAGGTAGCTGACCTTGAAGAAGAAGCCGCGCCGCATCTCGTGGAAGCGGTCCGTCGGGACGTATTGGCTCCCGTCCCACTCCGTCCGCTCGAGGGCCGAGCCGTAGCCGACGTAGAAGACCGTCCCCGGGATGTAGGTGAACGAGACGAGCCCGTCGAGCGTCAGCCGCTTGTAGTAGAGGTTGTACTCGACGATGCCGCGCAGGAAGAGATATTTGTTCAACTGGAAGGTGTTCCGGTCCCGGAGGATCGTGTAGCTGTAGACCTTTGTCCTGTCCGCCCGCCGATAGAAATCGCTGTAGGTCAGGTCGAGCAGGAAATCGAGTTTGTTGACCGGCTGATAGTCCACCTCGGCGAAGGACGTGGTCCCATACCCCTGGTAAGGCGCGGCCGGGTCGTAGTAGGCCTTGCCCCAGCGCCGGATGGAGCCGTAGATATTGACCTGCTTCGTGAGCTGGCTTTGGACCCGGAGCCCCACGCCGCTCTCGTCGAACCTCTGCCCGGCGAAGACCTCGTTGGCGACGATGCCCTCGAACCGGATCTGGGTGTTGCGGGGCAGGTAGAACCGCGCGACGAAGAAGTTCATCGTCTCCCACGTATGGTAGAACATGTCGTAGATGTGGTAGCTCCACCAGAAGGGCTCGATCTTCTGGATGAAGCTCGACCTCGGGTAGATCTGGTACATGACGAAGGCGCCGATCCGCCGAATCCCCGTCCGCGTCAGGAAGCCCGTGTCGACCTGGAAATTCTTGGAGACCTCCTGGTAGCCGAGGTTGACGAGCCATTTCCGGGTCGAGTATTCGTAGAGGGCCGCCGCGTCGTAGTCCCTCTTCACGCCCTGGTCGAGGCCGGCCGCGTCGGGCTTCCGGGTCAGCGAGCCGAAGGCGTGGAAGGACAGGACGGAAACGGGGCTCAGCCGGAAGCGGCCGTCGAAGCCGCCGACACGGTTGTACCACGGCCGGGCCTCGCGCCCGGTGTAGAACCCGCCGATGTAACTGTCCTCGTTCAGAGAGTGCTTGTAGCGGGCCACGGTGAAGTCCGGGTGGACGTCGAGGGCGTCGCCCGGGAGGTCGTCCCGGGCGTAGATGGCCGCCAGGGTGTCCTTGCGGCCGATCTTTCCCGTCAGCCGGAAGCCGTAGTCCGGGGAGACGATGGTCCGCGTGTAGACGAGGGACTGGAGGGGCGAGTCCTCCATCATCGCCGCGAACTGCCAGAGGTCCTGGCCCTCGAGGAAGAACGGCCGCTTCTCCTGGTAGTAATTGGCGTAGCGGAGGTTGATGTCGACTTGTCCGGCGTCGGCCTCGACCTGGCTGAAGTCGGGGTTGACGGCGCCGTCGAAGACGAGGTCGGATGTGACGCCGACCTTGGCCGTCAGGCTGGGAACGTCGCCGACCTTCGTCGCCTCGGTCCGGACCATGCGGCCGTCCTGGGCGTCCGAGTAGTTCCGGTACGTGGCCGCGGGGATGATCTCGACGAGCCTCTTGTAGTGCAGCCCGGAGATCTCGACCGGCCTCGACTGGCCCATGATGCTGCCGCTCGACGGGTTGATCGGGGGGGAGGTCGCCTGCTCCGAGGTCCGGGTAAAGAAGCGGAAGAAGAGGGCCCGCATGGTCTGGACCTTCTTCGACGGGAAGCGCAGGCTCTGGAGCGGGACGCGCGCCTCGACGGTCCAGCCCGCCTCGTCGATGCGGCCCTTGCTGTACCAGACCATGTCGAAGCCGGTGTCGACGTTGCCCTGGACGTTCATGATGCCGTCTTCCTGGATGCCGTGGGCGTTGAGCATGAAGGTGAAGCCGAACTGCTGGTCGTCGAAGGTGTCGAGGATGAAGCCGATGATGTCGTCGGCGTCGATCCCGTCGCGCTTGCT
>DATKKG010000066.1:0-1332 GCA_035543015.1 Conexivisphaerales archaeon
GATGGTGTAGGAGACGAAGAGGGTGAGGAGAACGCCGGCGGTGGCGCCGACAACGCCCAGGAAAAAGCTGTTTTTCAAGGAGAGGAGGGAGATAGGGTCCTTGAGAACGGCCAGCCAGTGCCTCCCGCTCATCATGCCGAAGGCTTTCAGGCTGGGGACCATGGAGTAGGGGACGAGGGAGGTGTAGAGGAGCACCAGAACCGGGAACACGATGAGGACGAGGGAGAGGATGGCGATGGCAGCGAACAAAGGATACTTGGCCTTCCGGAGGTCGATGAGGGTGGGCCTGTATCCCCTGCTGGAGATGGTGACGTACTTCTCGCTTGCCGAGGTGAGGTGCCGATAGAGGTAGATAAGGGTGATGGAGGCTACGAGAGCGCTCATGCCCACCGCGGCTGCCAGGCCGTAGTCGGCGGCGAAGCCGGTCGCGGTGAGGCGGTAGATGTGGGTCGAGAGCAGGTAGATCCTTCCCGGCATGCCGATAGCGGACGGCACGGCGAAGGACTCCAGGCTCCTGATGGCGACCAGGGTTATGGAGGCGAGGATGGCCGGCCTGAGAACCGGCAGGGTGATCTTCCGCAGCGTTCTGAGATTCGAGCTTCCGCACACCTTGGCGGATTCTTCAAGAGCGACGTCGAAAGCGAACATGGCAGGGGCGATGATCAGGTAGGCGACGGGGAGATCGAGCAGTCCTTCCACCAGGATCATGCCGGGCAAGGAATAGATGTTGAAGGGAGACTCCTTCAGGTTGAAGAGCTGTTTCAGCAGGAGATTGAGCAGACCGTTGGTGGGGTTCAGGAGAAGAACCCAGCTAACAGCGAAGAGGATATGGGGGATCATCATCGGGATGATGGAGGTGATCTGGAAGAGGAACTTGAAGGGGACATTGGTCCTCGTATTCAGGTAGGCCATGAACAGGGCCAGGGCGGTGGCAACGACGGCCGAGCCGATGGTGAAGACGACGGTGTTGACGATGATCTCGGCGAGGGCTGGATCGGTGTAGGCTTTGACGTACTTCTCCAGGGTGAAGGTACCGAAGGCGGTCAAGCCCTCGGAGAAGCTGCCGAGAAGCAGCATGACGACAGGGCAAACCGTAAGAAACCCCACGATCACGATCAGACTTGGTGTGAGGGCCGTCCTCGTCCTGTACATGCTCAACGCTCCAGTATGGAGCAGTGCCGCGGGTCTATGTGGAGCCCGATCTCATCCCCTTCCTTGAGACTCGCGGTCGCCTCGATCCGGGCGATCAGGCGAGTCCCCCCAACCTTGATCTCGCCCTCGTAGGCCTCGCCGATAAAGACGAGGGACTCCACCCGTCCCCGGAAGGTGTTT
>DATKKG010000067.1:0-48621 GCA_035543015.1 Conexivisphaerales archaeon
CCCCGCCCGGAGGCAGGGTCCGCCGCTCGGTGGCCCCCTCTCGGCTCACTCCTTATATGCGCCATCTGCGGAAGCAGATATGTATGCCGAAGAAGGCTGAGGAGGAAGGCAAGGTTTCGGACGAGCTTCTGAAGAAATACGAAGAGGACAAGCTCTTTCTGGTCTCCGTAGGCTTGGACATAGGCGACCTTGGGCAGGCCAGGAACGTCTTCCAGAACCTCAAGAAGATCAAGTTCGACACCAAGCTCGCCATTTCGATTCTGAAGGGCTTCCAGGACCTCCAATCGAAGATAGCCCTGCTGGAGGTGGAGGAGAACGAAGAGTCCGCGAAGCTGGAGGCCCTGCGCAAGGGGGTCAAGGCGGTGGACCAGGAGCTGCATGAAAAGGAGGCCCTTGTGGAGCAGGCCAGGGCGCTCCGGGACTCCGGGCTGAGCGTCGAAATGGTGGGGGCGATCCGGAAGGCCGTCGCCGAGATCGCGGCAAAGCGCAACCTGAGGCCTGATGAGGCCCTCGAGAGGTTCAGGAAGGAGGTCCTCCAGGACTACGACCCTCTGCTGGGGCTGCAGCCGAAGATAGACGCCGCCAAGCAGGAGATCGAGAAGACCAAGGGGGAGCTGAAGTCGGAACAGGACAGGCTGGACGAGGCGAGGAGGGCTCTGGGGAGCCTCGGGGCCGTTGTGAAGAGCTACACGTCGCTCCAGGACAGGGGGGTGAAGGACGACGTGATAATCTCCTTGGACGCCTCCATCACCCAGACGGGCCTCACGCCGAAGGAGGTCGAGCTCGAGCTTCTGAAGTACAGGAGCCTTTCTCAGTCAATCGGGGGGCTGGAGAGGGAGATGGCCGAAGCCAGGCGCAAGTTGGACGCCCTCCACTCGTCGTTCGAATCGGAGAAGAAGGAGACCGAGCGGCAGCTCGCGCTGAAGCATGAGGAGATCAAGAGGGCCGAGGCGGATTGCAGGGAGGCCGTCGGCCGGGTCGCGGAGGCCGGCGGCCTGACGGCGGACTTCGATTCCGTGAAGGCCGGACTGGACAGGATGAAGGGCGACTCGACGTCGCTGGAGCTGCTGATAGGTCAGAAGAAGGTGGAGCTGGACGGCATCGTGGAGAGGGTGGCCGAGGCCGCCAAGGTGGAGGCCGACCTCGAGGTCGTCCGCAGGGAGAGGGATAGACAGAAGGCCGAGCTGGAGTTCTACACGAGGGACGACGAGCGCTTCGAGACCGAATGGCAGGAGAAGATCCGGAAGTACCAGGAGAAGCTGTCGTCGATACAGGTCGAGAGGGCGAAGCTCATCGCCTCGTTCGAGTCTCTGAAGGAGCTGGTGGGGAAGGAGATGAAGAGCACCCAGTTCCTTCTCTGCTTCGACAGGCTTGCTGACGAGAAGGCCATGGGACAGCTCGCGCCCGACGCGACCGTCCTGTCCATGCAGACCGCAACGGAGGGGTTCTCCAAGTACCTGGCGTTGCACAGGGACGACCCATGGAACAGCCCTGAGCTGGCGGAGCTGAGCTCCAAGTTCGCGAGCGAGCTCGCCAGCACCTACCCGAAGGTCACGTCCAAATGACCTCCGAGAGAAGGGGGCTGGCCGACGAGGCGGCCGAGCTCGCCACTCAGGTGGCGGGAGCGGGGGCGAGGTTCGAGGACGCGTGCAGGAGGGTCGCGGCCAGGGACCTCAGGGGATCGCGCAGAAGGGAGGCCGAGGCGTTCTTCGACGGAGTCAGGAAGGTCGTCGACACCGCGAAGGCGTCTCCCGAGTGGAGCAGGGAGAGGCAGCAGAAGGAGACCCTGGTCTTCCTGGTCAAGGCGAGAGACAGCGAGGGCGCCCTCAGGGTTGAGGCGAGGGTCGAGACCGTGGAGCCGAAGCGCATGAAGGACCTCATCGAAAGCAGGGAGGCCTACGCCCTGCCAGAGGGGATGTTCTGGGACTTCTCGGAGTGGTTCAAGGACGGAATCTTCAACGGGTCCTTCGACCTCAAGGGCACGCCGGGGACCCGCGTTTCCGAGATGATCTATTCCGAGTTCAGGGGGGCTTCGAGGAGCTGGCTGGAGAGGAAGAACTGGAACAACCTCCTCGAAGCGCTGGAGGGCGTCTCCTAAAGAGGCGCGTTCGTCCCGAAGGCTTCCCGGCTTTTCAGGCCAAGCTTCTCCATGAGGGAGATGTACCTCGGGTCGGAGCGGTACGGCTCGAACTCGTAGTCTATGCCCAGGGAGTATATGTAGCCCTCGGACCTCGCGTACGACCTCTCCAGCAGCTCGAATCCCTTGTCCGCATCCCTCATCGCGAAGTATGAAAGAGCCAGGTTGTAGAGGGATCCGGTCCCGACCTCCTTTTCCACTTCGACCAGAAGGCGGCGCGCTTCCTCAGTCCTGCCCATCGCCGCGAAGACGTAGGCCCTGGTCCCGTTCGTCCATTGCGCGTCCTTGATCACCTCGCCGCCCCGCTCGACCGCCTTCAGGGCTTCTTCGAACCTCCCATCGTGGATGAGAGCCTGCACAAGGCTGGGGTACGCGACGGCGAACTGCGGGTTCTCCGCAATGACGCGTTGGAAGTGGGCGATGGCTTCCTCCAGCCTGCCGGTGTAGTACATGTTGTCCCCGAAGTTGACGTCGATGATGAGGGAGAGGGGGTCCAGCTCCTTGGCCTTGACGATCTCGCGGTAGGCCTCGTCCCCCCGCTTCTCGAATCCGAGCAGATGGGAGTACCACTGGTGGGCCGAGGCGTAGCTCGGATTGAGCTCGATGGCCTTCCTATATTCGTCCTCGGCCTTCTTCAGGTCATGCTCGACGTATAGGGCGCAGCCGGCCAGGACAGCGTGGGGTTCGGCGAGGCCGGGATCCAGTTCCAGGGCCTTCAAGGAGTAGTCTCGCGCATTTCTGTATCCCTCCTTCGGCTCGAGCATCTCGTTGTGGGACATCACTCCGTAGCAGTCCGCGAGCCCGGAATAGCCCCTCGCGAAAGAGGGATCCTTCCTGATGGCCGCGTCGAAGTATTCGATGGCCTTCTTCATCCCCTCCTCCGTCCTTTCGTTCCAGAAGTGGCGACCCTTGAGGTAGAGAGTGTAGGCGGCGCTGTCGCCCATCTCGCGCCTCTCCATCTTCTCCTTCTCCGATTCCAGGAGCTTCAGCTTCAAGGTGCCCGCCACCTTCTCCGCTATCTCGGTCTGGATCGCGAAGATGTCGTCCAGTTCCCTGTCGTAGTTCTGTGCCCATATGTGCCCCTCGTTCCGGGCGTCGATCAGCTGTATCGTGATCCTGACCTTCTTCCCCGCCTTCCTGACGCTCCCCTCGAGGATGGTCCCCGCGGAGAGCTCGCGACCGATGTCGGACACCTTCTTGGCCGCCTTCTTGTACTGCATGATGCTCGTCCGGGCGATGACAATGAGGCCCTTGACTCCGGCCAGGGTGGTGATCAGCTCCTCGGTCATGCCGTCCGCGAAATACTCGTCCTCCGGGTCCGGGCTGAGGTTCTGCAGCGGGAGCACGGCCACCCTGTGCTGGTCCAGGCCCTCCTCCCTGGGGTGTTCGCCCTCCCAGGGCAAGATGGCCCTGTATACGTCTATGGGGACCCTCACGTTCCTCAGGGAGCTCGCCTCGAGCTTCTCGAACTGGACCTCCATCTTGTTCCTGACGTGATCGTAGACCTGCTCGGAAACGCAGACCCCGCCTGGCTCGGCGAGGGGCTCGATGCGAGAGGAGACGTTCACGGCGTCGCCCAATATGTCCCCCTCGCTGTGCACGACATCCCCAAGATGCAGGCCGACGCGAAGCTCCAGCCTCCTTCCCTGCGGAAGTCCGAGGTTCCTCGCATGCATTTCGTTCTGGATCTCTATTGCGCAGCGGGCCGCGTCCAGGGCGCTGGAGAACTCGACGAGGAAGGCGTCACCGATCGTCTTGATCTCTCTGCCCCCGAACCTTGGGAAGATGGAGCGCAGCAGGGCCCTGTTCTCTTCCAGGCTGGAAAGGGCGCTGGCCTCGTCGGCCTGGGCTAGGGCTGTGTAGCCAACGATGTCGGTGAACATGATGGCCGCCAAGCGGCGCTCGCCCTGCTGCATTAGACCAGTCGCGAACGAAAGTGTTCGGGAAGGTTAAAACCGTATGGGAGGAAGCGAGCCAGTCTTGAGAGGAGCCTAAACTCACTATAGTGAGAAGTATGCAGGAGGTGGGGCGAAGATGTGCTCGACGGGACCGGCGGCGTCACGGCGCGCGCATCACGCTCCGCGGGTCTCTCGCTTCAGCCGCTCCCTGACCAGCTTCAGCTCCTGGATGATGGCACCCTGTATCTCCACCCCGCGTTCAGCCCTATCCCACTCCTGGGGGTTGGCGTTGTTCTTGGTCAGAGTCAGGAAGTGCCGACTCCTCTGCATCTTGTGATGCCTTATCCTTCGGTTCAGGACCTGGATCGGCGTTTTGCTCGTAGTGCTCACTCCGAAGGTCGTCAGCCGAAGTCCCCGGGCCGGCCGGAGGTGGAGGCGGAGTCGCCGTTGGCGACGTAGGACGATGTGGGGCCCCAGACAGGGAGTGACGGTCCCAGGGGGACGTCCGAATGAACGGGGCTCTCCATCAACCCGCTGGCGGGGAGGACCTCCGCGCTGGGCGTGGCCATCTTCCTCACTCTAGGCTTTCGATGTGCGACTTCCAAAGGAGGTTTGGTCATTATGCGGCGTTCCGCAAACCAGGTGCTTAAGCGGAGTGAATATAGAGCATACGCGGACATCTCCCGCAATTGACGGTCCATTGGGGTATGCGCAGCCAGATGGCGGCGCCGGGACTGATTTCGTGGAGAGGCGGACTCAGTTTCTGAAGTAATCGTATGTAGTGGCCTTGTGGCGGATGAAGGATCCCTCTCTCAGGTCCTCCATGGCCCTGGCCAGCTGCTCCTGCGTGTTCATGACGATGGGTCCGTACCATGCCACGGGCTCGTTCAGAGGTATCCCTCCTATCAGGAGGAACCTGGCCCCGAGGTCGCGGGTCTTCACCTTGATCGACTCGCCCTCCCGTTCGAAGAGGACCACCTCTTTCGACCTTGCCGGCTCGTTCGCTGAGCGCCCGAAGGTGGCCTCACCTTCGAGGAGGTAGGCGAAGGCGTTGAATGAAGGCGGGAGCCTGTACTCGAAGGAGCTGGAGTCGGGCATGGAGACGTCCAGATAGTGGACGTCGACGGAGAGGTCGGAAACCGGCCCCTTCACCTTCCCCGTCCCTGGGACGTTGGCTATCTCGCCTGACACCAGCTTGACGGATGTCCCGTCGTCCAGGGTGAGCCGGGGGACGTCTTTCGGCTGAAGGTTCCTGTACTTTGGGTCGGTCATCTTGGAGCCTGCCGGCAGGTTCACCCAGAGCTGGATGCCCTTCATCTCCGGGTCTTCTACGAGCTTCCCCTCCACCTCCATCCGCTGTGGCTTCGGCATCTCAGAGTGGTAGACACCGCTGCCGGCCGTCATCCACTGGATCTCGCCCGTTCTTATCACGCCCTTCGTCCCCGTGCTGTCCTCGTGGTGGACCTCTCCCTTGATGAGGTAGGTCACAGTCTCGATGCCACGGTGGGGATGCCAGGGGAACCCAGCGAGATACTCGTGCGGGAACCTGGACCCGAAGTCGTCCAGGAGCAGGAAGGGATCGAAAAGCTTCGCC
This sequence comes from Conexivisphaerales archaeon, assembly GCA_035543015.1. Classification (GTDB taxonomy): domain Archaea; phylum Thermoproteota; class Nitrososphaeria; order Conexivisphaerales; family DTJL01; genus DATKKG01. Next base: position 5,630 of record DATKKG010000067.1, read on the forward strand.
AACTCGGGACCGCCGAAGGCACGCCTGAGCCTGACACCGGCCCCTTCCATGGTGGGCCTGCTTTCGAGCACGCTCCTGACCCGTCTCGCTTCGGCTGGCAAGTATGAACGCTCCTCTTTGCGAACAGCTAATCGCCTCCTCCTTCATATGTTCGATGCATGATTCCGTGCCGGATCCGCCCGACCTGGCCCCGCACAGAACTGTAATCGCCCTCTTCGCGCATGGTATACTGTGGCGGAGCTGGACGAATTCAAGGAGCTCAAGGAAAGGGGCCTGGACAGGATACTCGGGCTCAGCGACGGCATCTTTGCGTTCGCCCTGACTCTGATGGTGCTGGACCTTGTCAGCCCCGAAGATGAGCGCGACAGCCGTGACGATCACGGTCCGCCCTCGGACACCTCCAGTAGCAGGACGGAAAGCTTGTTCGTGGCCATCACGGCGGCGTATGCAAGGAGGGCATAGGGGTTTCCTCCTGAGTTGAGGCTGGGGGACGATCCCGGGCCAAGGCGCCTCCTGTGTTCGAAATTATGGATTTTATAAGCTGAACAGCGGACCGTAGGTCGGTGCGTGGTGGTACGGTCCGCAGAGTCGTCTGGGTCGCCCTGGCCCTCCTGGTCATGGTCTCGGCATCCGCTCTGTTGGTCATCCTGGAGCATCCTCTAGGAACGTCTCAGGCGGGTTTCCGCATCTACGCCGTCCAGGACAACGCCCTCCTTCTCTCCGATGACGACATAGTCTCCTACAACTGGACGAGCCAGGAGATCTCGCTGACCCCCAAGGCTGCGGCGAGGCTGTCCAACGTCACGGACCTGTACAGCTGGACCGGATTCGCAATCAAGATCGACGGGGACGAGGTCTACGAAGGGGTCTTCAGGCGGATCACGATGTCGGCCATACCGGCACCGCCAAGGATCTCCATCCTGTACCCGTCCGTCACGCTGCCGAACGAGACGGAGAACGCGAAGGCCATGAAGATGTTCTACATGTCGTCCCCCGGTTACGGCGACCAGGGAGACAACGGCACCAGGATCCGTCAGTATTTCGAGCGGACCGACAAGCTCGTGCCCTGACCCAGCGTGCCCTCGTTGGGAGAGAGTAATTGTTCCGCTTGGCTTTTAGACCCGAGCCAAAGACAGGACGGAACGCCATGCCGAAATACGTCGTCATATCAAGCCATCCGCCCGAAAGCTGCCCTTCGGCCAACAGGACCCTGAAAACCAAGGGCCTAACCTTGGAGAAGGACATGGGCCCATACCTCAAGAAGTACAACGTCACGCCGGAAACGGTGCTGCATCTGGACCCCGGCCACAAGGTACTGTGGATCCTGCAGGCACCCAACTCCGAGGCCGTAAGGGACATGATATACGCAAGCGGTCTCTCCCAGTGGAACGACTTCGAGTTCCACATGACCTCCTCCATGCAGGAGATAACGAGCATGGTCGAGCACCTCGAGCCCATCTGGTAGGACCGCGGCCCTTTTTTCCCAAAGCCGATCACCGTCAGGTGCGGACCAGAGGCGACGCTGATTCGTCGGGCACGCTTAAATCCAGAGGGACGCCCGGGGGGTCAAATGCCAGAAGCTCTCAGGGCTCTCATCCTTACTGCGAACGAGTTCGAGGACATGGAGCTCTTCTTTCCCTACTTCCGTCTGCTCGAAGAAGGCATCGAGGTCGACATCGCAGCCCCCAGGAAGGGAAACATCCAGGGGGAGCATGGATACGAAGCCAGCGTCCAGAAGACCTTCGTCGAGGTCGACCCCGACAGATACGACCTCCTGCTCGTTCCGGGGGGCTCTCCTGACGGAGCCCCGTCCGTCGTAAGGGACTCGGCAAGGGCGCGGGAGATAGCCAGCTCCTTCTTCAAAGCGAACAAGCCCGTCGCCTCCATATGCCACGGCCCGTGGCTGTTGGCGTCGGCGGACCTCGTCAGGGGAAGGCATCTGACTTCATATTGGCATGACGGCGTCCCCGAGTCGATCAGGAAGGCCGGCGGCCTGTACGAGGACAAAGAGGTGGTTGTGGACGGCTGCCTCGTGACGTCGAGGTACCCCGGCGACCTCCCCGCATTCATGCGAGAAACGATGAGGATGGTGGAGGGCTTGAGGAAGCGGCCTTCCGGTCTGGGCAGGTCGGCCCTCCAAACGCAGAAATAAGCGGCGGATGTCAAATCCCGCCGTGGACTCGGACTCAAGGCGAAGCAGGAGAGCGAGGCGTGCCCGGCACAGGGAGCGCGGCAACTACGGCACGATCGTGCTGATGGCCCTCCTTAGGGAAGGCCCTCTGACTCCCGAGGCCCTGGAGGTGAAGACCGGGATGCTGGCCACACAGGCGCGGGCCGTCGCCGTCCGGGCCCAGGAACGGGCGGAGCGCGCGACAGGGACGGCGAGCAGACCCAGGAACCCTCCCGATCAGCTGGACACGCTTGCGGATAGCCACATCGAATCCGAATTCGAGAAGCTCATCGCGCAGGGCAAGGTTGTGCTCAATGGGTCGGGGAAGTACGAGCTCACGGAATTGGGCAGGCAGGAGGCCGTCGAGTATTCTGCCAGGATGGAGAACGCGGCCGGAGTGGTCCAGCGCAAGTTCCTGGATCCCAGCGCGGCCGCCAAGAACGCGATCGTCCTGTATTTCCTCCTCTCCGTGCTCAAGTTGATCTGCGCCTTCATCAGCGGCTCCGTGGCGTTGTTGGCCGACGGCACGGACTCCACGATCGACACGGCGTCGGCGGTGGTGGTCTGGGCGGGGATGAAGTACAAGAAGGAGCTCGTAGGGACGGTCGTCATCATACTGCTCATGCTGGGGACCGCCCTGAGCCTGGGTTACGAGGCGGTGATGACCACGACGGAAGCCCTCGCCGGCAGGGCCGTGGCCATGACCAGCCCCCTCCTCGTGATAGGCGTCGAATGCGTGTCCGCGGTGCTTCTACTGGCCCTCTCGTACTACCTTCGTTTCGTGGGCAGGAGGAGCGGCAGCCTGTCTCTAGTGTCACAGTCGGTGGACGCCACGAACAGCGTCTACGTGGCGGCGGCGGTCATCGTAGGGGCGATCTTCTCGATGGTGGGGGTGAACCTCGTGGACGCCCTCGTTGGCGGTTTGGTGGCCATCAGGATATTCATAGACGGGGTGGGCCTCGCCAGGGAGACCTACAAGACGGTAAGAGGGGGGAAGGCCGACCTGACCAAGTATCCCCTTCCGTTCGAAAAGAAATGGCAGGAGGGGAGGGCCGAGGCTTTCAGGGCGTGGGCCCTCTATTCGGTGGCCAAGGGGAAGGCGACGGACAGGGACGGGGTTGCGAGCTTCCTGGAGACGACGCTGGCGGACAGCTACGTTCCTTTCCTCTCGGAGCTCGGGGAAGGGATCGCCAAAGGTTATGACTTCAGGGGTGGGATCGACGACGTGCTGAAGCCGCTCCTCGACGAGGGACTGCTCGTGGAGAAAGAGGGAAAGCTTTACCCTACGGAGAAGGGGAATGCGAGGCTGACCCGGCTCTTCAAGCCGACCAGGTATCGCCAGAGGGTCTAGGAGCCCTCGCCGTCCCGTTTCTTTCGGGGGAACTAGAATAGACCCGCCGGTCATCGACATATGCGCTCGCCAATCAAATACGTCCACGGCTGTCACAAGGTGGGATTGACACAGCTAGCGACGGTGCACCTGTACCGGTGCGTCCTTGAGGGAGACTACTTCAACGACAAGGAGACGGCGGTGCTCCACCTCAGGATCTACCATGGATTCAGCAAGGTGGAGGACGCGATGTTGAAGGAGGTCGACTTCCCCACCGACGCCCCTGAGCCAGACGCTTGACTCGACCGAGGACGAAGTTCATTCTACGACGGGGCTCCTGGCGCAGGCCCCGGTAGGCTATAATAGCGGGTCCGCGTGTCTTGAAACCGGGATTGGAGATATGGACCGACGAGCCCTTCACCTGTCGAAGGCCAGCGCGAGCCTCCTTGCAGTGTCCTTCCTCATCGTAGCCTCGGCGACGGCCCTTCCCTTCTTCGCGGCGTGCGGACTGTCACCGGGAGAGTGGCACGTGTACATCACCCTCTCCAAGCCCGTGTACCTGCCCGGGGAGCCCATCAACCTCTCAGGGAGCATTACGCCTGTCATGCAGGCAAGGCTCCAGCTCGTCTTCATAATGCCCGACGGCAGCTTCAACACGTACTACGTCGACACCGATGCCCTAGGGAACTTCACGTTCTCCAGGGTCTTCATCACCGGCGAGTTTTCGGTTTTCGCGACCTTCGTGAACCCGAGCCCTCCGGGGAACGCCACGACCGACATGGTGAACTTCATGGTCCAGGCCAACCCCATCACTACGCAGCAGACAACAGGCACGACCCAGACCTCCACGCAGAGCTCCACGGTCCCTTCGACTTCCTCGTCTTCAAGTTCCACAACCACTGACAACTCGAGCTCTCAGTCTGCCACGAGCATAACGCAACAGGGCACGTCTTCGGGCGGAAACGAAACGACATGGGAGGTCCTCCTACTGGTGGGGGTCGTAGCCGTCGCCGGGGTCGTAGCCCTGATCGCCAGGCTTCATGCGCATCGCTAGGCTCGCGAATGTCATATTTCCTGCCGAGTATCTATAACGCAATCTCTATTATTTACTCAATTAGAATAACCATTTGCAAACATTGAAAGTTGTAGCGCTTGTAATCAAAAACATATATTAGCTCTGCAACGCTTCAATGAGAGCGATGCGGTTTAACCTCTTTCCTAGGTGCGAACCACATCGATAGGAGAAATAAATTTGTCGAAAGATGACGACTCAAATAAGAAATCCAAAATGAACAGACGAGACTTTCTCATCGGAGCCGGTGTCGGCGCGGTCGCCGCTGGGGCGGTCGTGGCCGGTGTCGCGGAACTGACGTTGGCACCCTCTGGTGGCGGCGGTACCACCACTGTGACCAACACGGTTACCAGCACCGTCACAACCACCGTATCGGGAACCAATTCGGCAGCTGCTCCGGCCTTAGGCAAGCTGGTCACCCTGAACGTCAACGGGGTCAACAGGCCCGTTTACAGCCAGAACAACTGGAGCCTCCTGAGAGTCCTCAGGGACCAGTTCCAGCTGTACGCGGCGAAGGAAGGCTGCGACAGAGGTGAATGCGGAGCCTGCACTGTCATCGTGGACGGCAAGAACATCTATTCCTGCCAGGTTCTCGCGGTCGAAATGGAGGGAAGGGCGATAACAACTCTCGAGGGAATAGGGAATTCCGCCAACCTCCATCCTCTGCAGGCCGCCTGGATTAAGCACCAGGCGACCGAGTGCGGAGGCTGCGCGCCCGGCATGATGATGTCCGCGAAGGCCCTCCTCGACAAGAACCCCAAGCCGACTTTGACCCAGATACGTGAAGGGCTGGCCGGGAACCATTGCGTCTGCGGACAGCACATCAGCATCATGGAAGCGGTGGCCGACGTAGCGGGGGTGAGCGTGTAGATGAGCTCCAACTACAGCGTGGTAGGCAAGCCATCCACAGACAACTTCGCCATGCCGAGGGTCCTCGGAAGGTGGAAGTTCCCCGCGGACCAGAAGCTGGACGGGCTGCTCTACACGAGCATACTCTCCAGTCCGTACCCCCATGCAAAGATCACTAGCATTGACGCCAGCGCGGCCCTGGCCCTGCCAGGGGTCATGGCCGTTGCGACGTACAAGGACATCCCGTACTTCAGCCAGGAGCTCTTCTTCGTGGGCCAGGAGGTGGCCGCGATAGCGGCGACCGACCCTGACATCGCGGAGCAGGCCACAGACCTGATCAAGGTCACGTACCAAGTCCTTCCGTATGTCATCAACCCCGACGACGCGCTGAAGAACCAGGTTCTCACAGGCGTCACGCCCGGAACGAACATCGTGGGCGGACAGCCCAGCGTCATCACGGTGGGCAACACAGCGAACGGCTTCGCGGCATCCGACACGATCATGGAGGAGGACATAGGCTGGTCGGCAGTGTATCAGCACTCCCCGTTGATCTCGAGGACCGCCCTGGCCGTATGGTCGTTCGACGACACCCCCCAGGTGACTGTCTGGACCGTGTCTCAGAACCCCTACTCACAGCAGGGGATCCTGGCCGGATACCTCGGCATCCCCCAGAAGGACGTCCACATCATCACCCACGGCACTTCGGGAGGCTTCGGTGACCTCCACACCGCCGAGTGGTGTTGCGTGGCGGCCGTTCTGTCGAAGATGACGGGAAGGCCCGTGCTGAACCAGCTATCCAAGAAGGACAACTACCTTCAGGCCATTCGCCAGTACAGGAACAAGGCTCACCTGAAGATCGGCGCCAAGAAGGATGGAACCATCATGGCGGTCGAAGGCACCGTGTACCTCGACTCGGGCGGAAACGCGGGATTCGGCGTCGGCGACACGCTGTCGCCCATGCAGATCACCTACAGATGCCCCAACCTGAAGCTGACCGGATACGCCATCAACACCAACACGCCCGGAACGGGCGCGTGGAGGTGCGTCGGCGAGCCCGGCGGCACGTGGCTATTCGAGCAGGTGATAGACGACCTCGCGTACAAGCTCAACATGGACCCGGTGCAGTTCCGACTGAAGAACCTGATGACGGCATCGGAGAAGGACCCGGCGACGGGCCTTCCGTACACCAGCCTGGCGGCGGTCGACTGCCTGCAGAAGGCCAGCGCCTCCATAGGATGGAGCAGCAAGTGGCACGCGCCCGGCACGAAGCAACTCTCTGACGGAAGGTACCACGGCATCGGTGTCGCCAGCTTCATCTGCAACAAGGGCCCAGTAGCTGTCTACGGAGCTACAGGTCCGGTGGTCTTGACCACGCCCGACGGCGGGTTCCACCTGCTAATGTGCCAGTCCAACATCAACACGACAGCAAGGGAAATGACCATGATCGCAGCCGAGACGCTGGGAGTCCCGCTCGACGCCGTCGACATCGGCGTAGTGGGCGACTCGCACGGAAGCAACAACTGCGGCATGCAGGGAGGCAGCTCAAGGACGGGCCACTCCGGAAACGGCGTGATAGCCGCCTGCAACGACGTCAAGCAGCAGGTCTTCGCGCTGGCAGCGACGGCGCTCAGCACGACGCCCGACAAGCTGAGCGTGGCCAACGGCAAGATCTTCCTGACGGCGGACCCGACCAAGTCGACCACCTATGCGGCGGTCCTCGCGTCGGCCCCGCCCATCAACGGAAGGGGCTACAACGTGATGGACTACACGAAGACCACGAGGACGGGCTCCACGACATGCGTCGAGGTGGCAGTGGACAAGGAGACCGGTGAAGTTGAGATCACGAACATCGTGGTCGCCGACGACATCGGCCAGGTCATCTACCCGCTTGGTGCGCTGGGCCAGATGAGGTCTGGCATGGTGCACGGCATCGGGTTCACGACCATGTGGCACCAGACGGTGGACGCGAACGCCGGGGTCATGATGAACCCTGACCTCCGCGGTCACAGGTACCCGACGATGAGTGACTTGCCCATACCATCCATAACCACAGCGCTGTATGCCGAGACGCACGATTCGCTTGGTCCGTACGGAGCGAAGGGGCTCGGTGAGCCGCCGGTCGGAGTAGTAGGGCCGGCCATCGCGAACGCGGTGTACAACGCAATCGGCGTCAGGATGCCCGAACAGGGAGTGGCGGTCGTGAATGTGCTCAAGGCACTGGGGCTAGGGTGACATAGATGAAGAACTTCTACCACATTGACGCTGCATCAGTGAACGACGCGGTAAGCCTCCTTGACAAGTACGGAACCCAGGCTAAGGTGATAGGCGGAGGGACGGAGCAGCTGACCACGATGAAGGAGTACGCGCTGCCCAGCCTTCCAACCTACATCATCAACCTGAAGACGGTAACGCCCGCTCTGAATACCATCACGACGGACTCGGCCGGGCTTCACGTCGGACCTCTGGCGACGCTCGCGGACGTCAACGCGAGCGCGACGGTCAACCAGAGCTGGCCGGCGCTGGCCGCGGCAGCAGGAGTGGTCGCCTCGCCGCAGATCCGGAACGTCGGAACGATCGGCGGCAACCTCTGCATCGACGTCTTCTGCTGGTACTACAGGTGGGAGCACAACCTCTTCAACTGCCTGAGGAAAGGTGGGTCCGTATGCTTCGCAGTGGCTGGAGACAACTCCTTCCACTCGATCTTCGGTGGCCCGAAGGGCTGCTACTCCGTGCACCCGTCAGACACGGCCGTCGCACTGAGCGCCCTCAACGCTTCCGTGAAGACGACCCAGAGGACGATACCCTTGAGCCAGTTCTTCTACGCCCTCGCGCCGGGACACGTGCTGAAGGCCGACGAGATCATCACGGACATAATCGTACCAACTCCGGCGGCGGGCAGCAAGCAGGTCTTCCTCAAGCACCGCATTAGGAGGTCGTTCGACTTCGCCACCGCGAGCGTAGGGCTCGTCGCAACGCCGGCTTCAGGCAACGTCACAGCGGCCAGCATCTGGCTGGGTGGCGTCGCGCCGACGCCGATCGAAGCGACGGCAGCGGAGGCTGCCCTGAAGGGCAACGCGATCTCCGCCTCGGTGGCCGCGAACGTCGCCGACGCAGCGGTGTCCAGCGCCATACCGATGTCAATGAACAAGTTCAAGGTACAGATCGCAAAGACGATGGTCAAGAGAGCCGTACTAGCTTAGGATTTCATCACTCGTTTTTTTGTTTCGACTCCCCACCGCGAGGTGGGCCCATGCGAGAGAAGATCAGCCGGACCGGGGGAGCTCGGAGGCCAGCCACGGGGCATGCTTGGAGAGCCAGTCTTCGATCTGGCCAGCCTTCGCGGCGTCGCCCGACGACCTGGCGGCGACTAGATCCTCTAGCTTCCGTCTGAGGTCGTCCCTTTCGTATTCGCTGATGTCCCCCCTTGCGTCTATCGACCCTCTGACCCTGGTCCAGGGAAGGTCATCGCCACCCCGGGCGAGAGGGGTGACGGACACCAGGTTCCCGGGCGAAAGCTGGGAAGCCGATGGAGGCTCCTGGGCGGGCTTCATTTCTCTCAGCGCTGAAACGCCCTGGTCGGTTATCCTGAACAGGATGTACTCGTTCCGGTTGACTAGGAACGGGGCCCTTTCGACGATGGTGACCAGGCCGAGGGCGGAAAGCTCCTTGACGCTCGAATTGACGCTGCCAAGGTCCATGCGCAGAGACGAGGCGACCTCTGCGGAGGCCGCCTGACCCCTGCCAGCTAGGCATTCCAGAACTCGGCGATCCGTCTCCTGCAATCTTGTCTACCGAGGGTCGTTGAAGGGGGACCATATTTCACCTTTTCCTCTCGCCGGCCGAGTCCCGGAACCGCTGCCGGCCTGGCCCAGCGGAGAGATGTATATATATAGCGGACGAGAAGGAGCCTCCAGAGTGAGAAGACAGGACCTGGCGAAGCTGGTGACGATGATCGCCCTAGTCACGATTCTCACGGTCTTCTCGCAATACAAGGTGACCCTCGCCTCCTCCCCGACCGGCTATTCGGCGCTCCCCGACAGCGCCAGGGGGAAGGTCACCGTGACCTCCTTCAACGGCGCTGCCAAGACCCAGGTCACGAACGCTGAGAGCTACGTCCAGACCGCGCCGGACACCGTATCGAGCTGGGACGCGGAGAAGGGAGTGACGATCAGCCATACGAACGTCGCGGCCACGGGGTGCGAAAGCACGTTCACGGACAACATCAACCTGAACTTCACCCTAGCGAACCAGCTGGCCTCCCCCGCCCAGGGGGCGCTCAACGTCTCGGTGTACAACGACAAGACTGGAGCTCTCATGGACAGCAGGCTCGTGATGCTGAGCTTCGTCCCCGGCCAGGACACATATGCGTCATTCAAGTTCGGCCTTCTTACCGGGGAGATCCAGCCGATATTCCGCGTGACGGCGACGTTCCCTAGCGGGATGGCGGCCGCGCCGGTCACCACGAAGCAAGTGAGCCTGCTCGAGTTCCTTCTGATGCAGGCCGGAATCCTGGCGAAGTAGGGCCCGCGGCCTGCACCGGACGCCGAAGCAGAAGTCGAACGAAGGGTGCGGTATCTTGGGGCGACCCGCGTGGCCGATGGTAGCACGCTTCTTCCCCACGTCCCCCCGCGGAGAGCCGGATCGGACGGGAAAGCGGGTTCAGTAGGTCGCGGCCGGGTTATAGGCCGCGTAGTCCGCGATCCAGATGTGCCAAGTGCCCGAGGCGTTGCAGCTGAAAGCCAGGGATGGCTGATCCGGGCTCCAGCTGGGCGATGACCCCCGGGCGCCTGACGGCCCCATCCTGGTGACCGTGCTGTTGTCGACGCTCCAGACCCAGACGCCAATGCCCGACTCCGAACTGACGAGGACGAAGGCCAGCAGATGACCGTCGGAGCTCCAGAGGAGAGGATCGGTGGGGACTATCTCGCCAGGTCGTATCTTGTAGTTGTGCAGGATCAGCTGGTACATGTAGGAGGCATGGAAACTGCTGAGGCGCTGCGTCCAGACGTCGATTTCGGTGAGGTTAAGGCTGTTCACCCAGATGTTGTAGCCGTCCGGCGGGAGGTATTGAAGCCTCGTGCCGGTGACGTTGGAGTAGTAGGCGATCCTCGTGCCGTCAGGGCTGACGACGCCTCCCAGGAAGTCGGCGCCTCCTTCGCTCAGGGTCCCCGATTCGCCTGAGGTGATGTTCGCCCAGTGCATCGCGAGGAGTCCCTCCTCGGAGTCGGTGTAGACTACGCGGTCGGGCCCCGCCCAGCGGGGATTGACGTCGGGGACGTTCAGCTCGGCTGCGACCCCTGAGGCGCGGGCATCGAGGTCCGCCCAGACGAGCCTTGCTGGGGTGCCGGCGACTGAAAAGAGGAGGCGCGAGCCGTCAGGGCTCCAGACGGGCGTCATGTTGACGGGGGTTTGGTCAATGCCGCTGATCGTCGTAATCGAGTCGTTCGACAGGGTGACAACCCTGATCGAGGAGACATTGCCGTCCAGGCTCCAGTAGGCGATCCGCTTCGAATCGGGGCTCCAAGAAGGATGGGCGATGGTCCTGCCCGAAGGAGTGAGCTGCCTCTCCCCCACGCCGTAGAGAGGCGATACGAAGAGCGCCCAGCCCCCCTGGCGGTCCGAGGTGTAGGCGACGTAGTCCCCGTCGGGGCTCCAAGCCGGGGACGTGTCGTTCCAAGGGCCCGAGGTGAGCTGCCTGTAGTTGACGGGAGCCGTATTCTTGAAGCCGGGCGACGGCAGGCTAACCGTTATGACGAGGGGAAGGACGATGAGGGCGAGGGCGACGGCCACCGCTCCGAGCTGCGAGGCGCTCCAGGACCTAGGGGGTCCCGACGAGGTCTCGCTACTCGCATCCGCTTTCCCCGGCGGTCTCAATTCAGAGTCCTCCTTCGTCTTCGCCTAGGGCAAGGCTGCGCGACGAAGACGTGGGAGTTCCCTTGATTTCGCCGTGGAGGGAACGGAAAGGGGCCCGCCGAGCCAGCCACTGGAAGAGCATCCCGCCGAGCGAGAGGAGGACGCCAACGACGATGAGGGCGATCCCGTCGCCGATGTAGGGCACGTAGTCAGCGCCGTTGGGGACGATGGAGAATATGTAGAAGTTGTTCGCCACCGTGCTCAGGATGTAGCCTGAGATGAACGCCAGGCCCGCAAGAGCCCCCATCTTGCCCCTGACTCCCGACATCACGGTCACGAGCATGAACAGGAGGACCGCGGAAAGTGTCACCAGCGCATGTTCGTGCCCTGTGGCGAAAGCTGCGAGGAAGTAGACGGAGTAGTACTGGCTGGAGAAGCGGACGAAGTGCGAATCGATGTAGACGCTGGGAAGGGTCACCGCGATGTCGATCCAGTAGATCAGAAAGACCAGACCGAAGGTGAGCGATTCCCGTGCTATGCCGAGAGGGCCGACTACGCCCAGCCGTCTGCGTTCCCCCGCAGCGATGGCGCACATCAGGAAGATGGAGGCCTGCATCGGGATGCTGCCCAGGACGGTGAGCAGGCCGCTGGATGCCGAGGCGGAGGAGGCCACCTCGAAGATGGAGACGAGGGAGATGGGCGTACCTACAAGTATTCCACAGAGCCCCAGCCTGGCAAGGGTGCCAGGGGCGCCAAGGTATCCTTCGACCCTGAACCACTTCGCGATGAGCAGAACGACGGCGGCGTCGACGAAGGAGATGATGAGGCTCTCGTGGATCGTCTCGAGGGTTGGGAGTGGGCCCAGCGACGGCGGGTTCACCCACTGGCCGTTTCCGAAGGCCGCGTATGACCCTATTCCGACGGCGATGAAGGCCGATGCGAAAACGATCCACATGGTCAGTTGAAGGAGGTCGAATCCGAGGAGGTTCATGCGAGAAGACGGTTCCCTGCGGGGCCAAAGCGACAGGAAAAGCGATGCGGATCCCGCGGCGAGCAACCCCATCCCAACTACCATGACAGAGTGCGCCAGCGGGCTCTCCCCCTCCACAAGGATGAAAGCCATCGCCCCAGAGGCCATCAGGCAGCCCAAGGTGACGGTCCCCCTGGTCAGGAGCCGCCTTTCCCCACTAGTGTTGAAAACGCTCAAGGCCAAGAGAGCGACGACCGCGACCAAGGGAAGGGCCAGAGAATGGAAGAACATCGAGCTGAGCGCAGGGAACTTCGAGAGGAGAGAGGACGGAAGACCAACCGCTTGGTTCGCGTCTCCGAGAGGGGGAGAGAAGAGCATGGCGACGAAGACGAGCAGGCATTCCCAGACGACCAAGAGCAGGACTTCGCGGAAGGCGGTTAACCTGGCCCGTCCGCCTGAGGGCGCATCCGATGAAGGATCCAACTTCTCCCTCGAGCCAACAAATCATATTCGCCCACTTAAATATGTAATTGCGGGCCGCCTTTGGTCCGGTCTCGGAAGGGGAGGAAGCTTGGCACACTTCCGCTCCGTCGTTCGGGACACGGCCTCGCAGCAGCCGCGGACACACCGAGCCCAGGCGAAGGTCCCCAGATATGCCCGGGCAGGCCTACTGTCAGTGGTGTAGGCTGAGAGCCTTCACCCTGACTTCGATCCCGTCCCTGATTCTCCTGACTTCGTCGATCTCCTTGCCCTTGGGGTCCTCCAAGCCCCAGTCCACGAGCTTCTTCTTCATGCTGAGGACGAGGGGGCGGGGACATACGGCGTCCACTGAGCAGCCCATGGTCACGACAAGGCTGGCCCGCTCGATCATCTCCCTGCTGAGCACCTTCGGCCTGTGTTTCGAGACGTCCAGGCCTTTCTCCTTCATGACTTGCACGACGATGGGGTTTGTGGCCTGCGCGGGCATCGTGCCAGCGCTCGATGCTTCAAGACCGCAGGCCTTGGCGAAGGCCTCGGCCATTACAGACCTGCCCGCGTTTTCCACGCAGACGAAGAGCACGCTGCCTCTCTTTCTATCCCCCACCTTCGATTCCACCCCTGAGAAAGAAGAACGCGACCCCCGCGGAGACCGCCCCGGCGAAAGGCCCAATCCAGTAGACCGCTTGGTCGCTGAAGTATCCCGAGAAGACCGAGGGCCCCAGGCTTCTTGCGGGGTTGAAGGATGCGCCTGTGAGCGGCCCCACCAAAAGGATCAGACATGAAAGGGTCAGACCGACCAGGGCCGCCCGCCTGGGAGTGCTCCTTATCAGGGCTGAAGCCCCCAAGGCCGATATCGATAACGCGAAGGTTCCGGCGAACTCCAAGGCGAGGCCCTCTGTGAAGGATACTCCAGCCCCAAGCTCCGTCGACCCAAGGTTCGCAGGCAGGATGTGACTCCCGAAGACGAGCCTGAGGCTTGCGCCTGCAAGCAGCGCGCCCGCCAGCTGAGCCAGGATGTAGGGCACCAGGAGGCGCGGCTTCAGGGTCCGCGCGACCGCGCACGCCACGGAGACAGCCGGGTTGATGTGGGCTCCCGAAAGTCCGCCCAGGGCGATGATGGCTCCGGCTACGGTAAGGCCGAATACGGAGGCCACCAGCACTATCCCGTCCCACCTCATGGGCAAGGAAGATTCCGAGACGAGGACAACGGAGGAAGACCCCAAGAGAACCAGGATGTAGGTTCCCACCATCTCAGAGATCACCTGACTCATGTGGCTTTGTCCCGGGGACGCCTTCAACATCCAGCCGCCTAAGTGGCCTACACAGAACGTATTTAAGAACTTGAATATCAAACATGAGTTTTGCGCTCCAGGTCGTTCGACGGACCTGCCTTGGCACCCTGATCAGGCCATGTGGGGCTTCTGGTCCATGCGAGGCCGATCCTACCAAATGCACATGCCTGGACCACGGGACGCATCTCACCTGTGCCCATCAGCCAGGTCGAATGACCTGTGGGGGTTAGCGCGGCGGCCGCTGATGCTTCAATACAGCAGCCCCTTCGTCTGTAACCCTGTAGAAGACCCACTTTCCTCTCTTGGATCTAGATACGAGGCCCTCTCTCTCCAGGATGGAGAGGTGGTGAGAGGCGGTCGACTGGGTCAGGCTAAGAGACACCATGACCTCGCATTCGCAAAGCTCTCTCTCGGCCAGCGCATACATCATCCTGAGGCGAATCTCGGCGGAAAGGGCGTGGTGAACCTTGGAAAGGGCTTTGACGTCAACCCCCTTCGAGCTCTTGGCCACCAGAAGCTTGAGCTCCTTCTGGTATTTCACAGAGTCCGTGGCCCTGCATCTGCCCGAGTCCACGAGCCTCTGAAGCCTGGACTCCGCGTCAAGCCCAAGCCGGACCTCCCGTTGGCTTGCCACATCACCACATGTCAGTTGTTCAAATTTAAATACTTCGATATGATTCCATGCGTCGTCGCGTGCCCGCCGGGACTCTTTCGCGGAAGAAGGGGGAGGGGTACCCGCGCTCGCGACGCCACAGGGGTGCCAGAGTTACAATCCGATCGCCGCCGCGTGGGCCGGCAGATCATCGCAGTCGTGCTGGCCTTGGGTTCCAGCCTCGGCTTGGTAGCGGCCGTGCTCTCTCTTCCTCCGCCCGGGTTTGCGGCGACCCGCCTGGACTTCACCTTCCTGACTTTCGGCAACTGGAACGACAGGATGCCCGCGTGGAGCCCGGACGGCTCTGCTGTGGCCTACGTCTCGGACCAGAACGGCGTGTGGCAGGTCTTCACCATGAAGCCCGACGGCACATCTGACAAGGCTGTCACCCCGTCCAGCTATGCCGCGTCGTTTCCGACGTGGCGCCCTGACTCTTCTGCTCTGGCCTTCTGGACCCAGTCCGGCTCCAAGACGGACATCAGGGTCCTGTTCGTGGGCAACTCGACGACAAGGAGCATAACCTCGGGAGGCTACAGCGTCCTCCAGAAGGCGCCGAAGTGGAGCCCGGACGGCAGGCGTCTTCTCTTCTACTCTACCGGGAGCACGACGGCCTTACTTTCATATGATTTCGAGACGGGGTCGATCTCTCACGTGGCGGACGTTCAGGGGAACTCCTCCTCTGCCTCGTGGTTGTCGGACACCGAAGTGGTGTTCTCCGCCGCAGGAGCTCCTGAGAGCCCTCTGATGTGGGCCGACGTGGCCAACGCCTCCGCCGGCGTCTACCTCCAGTGGAACGCGAGCATTCTCTCGCCCGCCGCCTCCATCTCCACGTGGCGCACGGCGTTCATCTCCGACGTGGTCCCCCCCAATCCGTACGGAAGGTCTTACATCGGCGCCTACAGGCCCGGCGACTACGTGATGTGGGTGGCGGGACTTGATGGCTCCAACGCCACGTTCGAATACGGTTGGGTGCCGAAGGCCGGCGAGGCGGTGCCAGGGATCCAGTACTGGCAGATGTACCCCTGCCCGTACACGCCGGGCCTGATCGTTCCCAGTCAGGACATGAAGTGGAGCCCCGACGGGAATATCGTCGCCTTCGCCGCCCTCAACGGGACAGGGGTCCCGCAGGTCTACCTCTGGGATGTCTTCAGGTGGACGTGCACCACGGGCGCTCTGGCGTGGGGCATCTGGAACTCCACCGACCCGGCCTGGGGGCCTGCTGGAGGGAGCCTCCTTGTCGCCGCGTCTCAGAGTGGCTACTATCACATCGTCGAGGTGAACGCCACCAACCTTGCACAGGCCCTGCCTTTCGGAGCGAGGGACGCCTAGGGTGAATTCAATGGCCACTTCAGAGACCGCAGTCATAGCCCGGAACCCTGGTGACCGGAGCGACTTCAGGAAGCTGAAGGCGCCCGTCCTCCTCCTGGTGGTTTGGGAGTTCTTCATGGTCCTCTTCGCCTCGCTCTTCTCTCCGCCCATGGGGTCGGTCAGCCAGACCCTGGGGGTGTCCTCCTCTCTCATGGGCAACTTCCCGCTCCTGGACTCCATGTTCTTCCACTCACTCGCCCTGCCCTTGGCTGCGGTGCTCGCTGTGGTCACCGTGGGGGCATTCGGAGTCAGGGGAAGGCTGAGGTCCTTCATAGTCTACGCCGCTGCGTTCGGCGGCGTGACCTCGTCCGGGCTAATGGCATACATACTCCTGACGGGCGGTGACACGGTCTCGTACTACCTTATGTACCTGACGACGTCGGTCGAGGCCCTGGCGGCCCTGGCCCTGTTGGTGGCGCTGATCCCGAAGAGGGACGGCTCCGCCGGGATGAGGCTTCTTGGCAGGGACCTCACGGCGTTCGCCATGTGGGTCGTGACCGCGGGCGCTGTGGTCGCGGTATCCATGGGAGAGTACGCCTCCTGGGGGAACGGCCAGTGGAACCCGTCGACGACGCTAGCGGAGATGTCCGGCCTTGAGACTGTACATCAGAACCTGATAATGACGATCATCGGCGCCGCCATCGTGGTCATCGCGGCGAGATGGTTCATGGCCGACACCTACCGGGACACGGCCGGGCTCTTCGTCAAGGTAGGGCTGTGCGGAATCATCGTGGGGGTCCCGGTGGTGGTCGCTTCGATGCTCGCCATCGCCTCTTCGGAGGTGGGCCCCATGGGAGGGATAACCGCACTCGAGGGGGTCCTCCTCGAGGCCTCGCTCTTTCTCATGTTCGCGATGATGTATGGGGAGGCGAGGAGGCTCCGGGTGAGGAACCCCGTGGCCCTGCTGCGCGAGTCCCTGACCTTCGGAATGCTCTTTGTCTTCTTCTGGGTCAACGTCGCCGTCACGCTTCCGGGGGTGTACGTAGCGGCGAACCTGGCCCGCTTCAACGGCCAGTATCTGGGGTTCTACTACCGACAGGTCTTCGTCATAGGACACGAGCATGCCCTGGTGACCCTCACGGCCATTTCGCTCATGATGCTGGTGGCACTCATGTTCAACGTGAAGGGGGTCCTAGGAGCCTTGGCCGGGACCACGATGACGGCGGGGTACGTGATATGCACCGTGGCGAACGTGCTTTTCATGTTCTTCCTCATCCCCAACGGCTCGACCTTCATAGAGTACATGTCCGACGGCATCGCCCTGATGTTCCTGGGCGTCCTGCTGGCCACCGTGGGGATGCTGTTCTCCGGGCGGGGGCCTCGCAGTTCCGCTGCGTCCGTCTGAAGGTTACGACGGGAGCCGTTCGGGTCAAGGGGGTTCGAGGGTCCGTCGATCTAGGCCTCTCCCGGGGGCATCTGGAGGATGAGGCCGGTGCTGTTGAGAACGTATATGCGGGAATGCCCTTCGCTGACGGCGGAGAAGGCAAGGCTGGTCCTGTCGGGGCTCCAGGACGGGTCGGTGGAGTTGGCGTTGGCGGGCCCCACGGTGCTCATGGTGGTCCAGAGCCGCCGCGTGTCCCAAAGGTAGAGGCTCAGGCCCGAGCCCGAATTCCAGGCCATGTAGGCGACGACCCCGCCCGAGCTTGCCGCCATCTTGAGGGCCGGATCCATGCTGCCGGGGATGTAGGGCGCTTCGAACGTCTCCTCGACTCCATGGGCTATGGGAACCGGGCCCGCCTGGAAGACCTTTGCGGAGCTGTCAAGGTCGATGACCCAGGCGTTGTAGTCCCCCGGAAGGTAGGAGCAGGGATACCGCCTGTCGTACTCGGTCACAGGGACTTCGTCGGACAGGTACGCCAGCTCCCTCGTGCCCGGCACCATGACGGGGTTCAGGTAGTTGGCGGTGCCGCCGAGGACGGTCCGGATAGTTCCGCCGCCGAGGCCAGCCGAAAGGATCTGCCACTTCCCGCCCACGAGGGACGAGTAGATGATCTCGTCCGCCGAGACCCAGACGGCTGAGACGTTCAGTCCCTGCACCCTTGCGACCACCCTCACCGAGCCGTCGGCAAGAGACAGCCGCGCTAGGGAGTAGCCGTTCGAATCGACGAAGAAGAGGATCTCCTTCCCGTCGGGGCTCCACCCGGGTTGAAATGGCAGGACGTTGAGGGTCCCGTTGGTCAGAGCTGAAATCGTCGAGTTCTCCACAAACGCCCTCTTGAGATCTGCCCGAGAGCCAAGCGTATCGATGAAGGCAATCGAAGCGGAGTCGGGGCTCCAGGACGGGAAGGAGGCGTTCGCGCCCGAAGAAGTGAGCTGCCTGTTGGATGTTCCGTCGGGCGTCTCGACCCTGAGGGCCCAGACGGTCCCGCGGTGGGAGACGTAGGTGATGAGCCGCCCGTCCGGGCTCCACTCGGGATTGCGGTCGTCCGAGCTCCCTGAGGTGATGGTTGAGTAGGGCAGGGGGTTCGGCTGCCACCCGGGTGGCGGGAGTAACGTCACTGCCAGGACTGGAATGGTCCCCACACATAGCGCCAAGACCACCGCCAGGCCCCTCCTCCCCTGAAGGAGACGCACAGAGCAGTTCGTCATATCCAGGTATTTAAATATGAAAAGCAGGGGGTCGGACGATTCGCGGACCTCCGCGGGCCCGCCGAGCGGTGAGGGCTAGGCTGGAAGCTTCAGCCTGGCTTGCAGCGAAAGGAACCTCGGGTCGTTCCGAATCGGATCGAAGTCAGGGAACCTGAAGTTGAAGAGGAAACTGGAGGGGTCCTCCTCGAACTCCTCCTCCATGAGGGCGAGGGCCTTCTCCTTCTCGCCCAGGGTGACGTAGGCCGCCGCCATCTGCGTGGGAGGATAGTACTGCGTCGCCTTCACTGCCTCCGCCTCCTTCAGGACCCCGCGAGCCTCGTCGGTGCGGCCGAGGAGCGCGTAGATCCTCGCCAGAAAGGAGAGGTCGTGAGGGATGATCTTGAGCCTCAGGGCCTCGTCCAGCTGCTTCGAGGCGTCTCCGCGCATCCCGGCGTAGTAGTAGGCGTAGGCCAGCCAGAGGCGCGTGGTCGCCAGATCGGGCTGGAGCCGTACGGTGTCGGCCGCGACGGACGCGGCCTTGGCGAAGTCCCCGCTGAGCAGGTGGACGTAGGAAACACCCTGTTGGGCGAAGAGGGAGAGCGGGTCCAGCTCGCGTGCCTTGGTCGCCTCCTTCAGCGCGGACTCCCAGTTGCCGAGAAGGAAGAACAGGACCGCATACCAGAAGTGGGCGATGGAGCTGCTCGGGTTGAGCTCGATGGCCTTCCTGAACTCCTCCTCCGCGAGGGTCCAGTCAAGGTCGCGCTGGAACAAGATGTTGCCCCTGGCCAGGTGCGCGTCCGCGCAGTTCTCGTCCAGCTCGAGCGCCTTGGCGATCAGAGGTTCCGCCTTCTCGAATCCTTCGCGCAGGGGCATGGTCTCGCCGGCCATCGCAACGCATAGGTTGCCGAGCTGCGCGTATGCGGAGGAGAACTCCGGGTCCAGCCTAATGGCATCCTCGAAGTCGCGAACGGCGTCCTGCATGGCGGGCCACGTGCCGACCTGACAGAGGTAGAGCCCCCTGAGGTAGCTTTCGTAGGCCGGCATGCTCTTGGTGGGCTCCTTCTTCAGCGAGGCCTTCTCCCCTTCCACAAGCTTGACCTTGAGGGTCGCGGCTATCCTCTGGGCTATGTCGCTCTGGATGGCGAACACGTCGTCAAGGTTCCTGTCGTAGCTCTGGGCCCATAGGTGCCTGTCGGTCTCCACATCGATGAGCTGGACGGTCACCCTCAGTCTCGTTCCGGCCATTCGAACGCTTCCTTCGACGACGGACCCGACGTCGAGCTCCTTTCCTATGTCCCCCACTTTCTTCTTGGCCCCCTTGTATCCCATGACGGAGGTCTGGGAGATCACGCTGAGTTCCCTGATGCTGGAGACGGTGGAGATGAGCTCCTCGGTGAGCCCGTCGGCGAAGTACTCGTCCCTCGGGTCCTGTGAGATGTTCAGGAGGGGGAGCACGGCTATCCTCCTCGTGTCCAGGCCCGATCCTCGGGCGCCCGAAGCCTCCCACGGCATGACGACCCGATAGACGCCGATCGGGACCTTGACGTTCTTCAGTTTCCTGTCCTCAAGCCTCTCGATTGGCAGCTCGATCTTGTTCCGGACGTGGTCGTAGACTTGCTCGGATATGCAGATTCCACCCGGTTCGGCCAGGGGCTCGATGCGCGAGGAGACGTTGACGGCGTCCCCGAGGATGTCTCCCTGGGTCTGAACTACGTCGCCCAGATGGACGCCGACCCGAATCTGCATTCGCTGGGCCTCGGGGAGGGAGGAGTTCACCTCATGCATGGTCTCCTGGATGGAGACGGCGCAGCGGACCGCCTCCAACGCGCTGGGGAAGACCACCAGGAAGGCGTCCCCGATGGTTTTGACCTCCCTTCCGTTGTACCTGGGGAAGATGGAACGGAGCTGGTCGCGGTGGCCCCTCAGGCGCTCGAGCATCAGTCCCTCGTCGGCCTGCCCCATGGAGGTGAAGCCCACTATGTCGGTGAGCATTATGGCTGCAAGCCTTCGCTCGCCATCTAGCAACGTGCGACCCCAGGTCCTTTCAGTTCAGGGGGAGATAAAACCGTTTTCGGAACTCGAGGGACCTCCCGACGGCCGCCGAGGCCGGGCTCCGGCGGGGGCCCATGAGACTTGGGGTGATCCGGGAGCCCGAGCTGACAAACGAAGCGCCGCGCTCGGGAGAAGCGTTATATTTCGGATGAAGCTCATGAGAGGCGACGGCGCATGAAAGGAACTCGACTGTTCTCCATCGTCGGCGGGCTCATCCTCATCCTCGCCGCCTTCCTCCCCTACGGCTACTCCACATGGGCCTCTGGCTCCACGTACGACGTAACGATGAAGCTGGTGACCAACGCGAACAGCGACAACGCCATGTTCTCCCAGCTCCAGCAGATAGGCCTGACCTACACGATGTCGGCCATCGTCATGGGCATGGTGATAGTCGCCTTCTTCCTCTTCGTGGTCGGCGGCATCCTCGCGCTCGTGAAGACCGGAGGCGGCTCCGTAGCAGGCCCCGTCGGAGCCATCCTGCTCACCATCGTGCCTTTTCTTGCCGGAGGGTCCGCGTCGGACATCTTCGGGCTGGGGATAGGCTACTGGCTCGGCTGGGTGGGAGCCATCATCTGCGTCATAGGGAGCTTAGGCAAGTCCAAGCTGGAGAAGGTCAACTTGTTCGTCAACCAGAACCAGACGGTGAACGTAAACTCCCCCCCTCCAGCGCAGCCCCCTGCGAAACAGTGAGCCCGCGATCCCGTTTTTGTTATATCGCCGGCCCGAGCGGAAGCCCTGCAGGGAAGGGGCTACTCCCGGAGCCTCCTCTCGATGAGCCCTCCCAGGACGAACGCAACAGCCAGGGTGAAGTAGAGCGATGAAGCTGGGAACTCGGGCGCGGCCTCGGTCACGATCACGGTGCCCGATAGGCCCGAGTCGACCATGCTGGCGTAGCGGTACGTCCCTGGGAGCGTGAAGGTGTGGCTGAAGGACTGGCCGACGACCATGGGCCCGGAATCCCAGGCCTCGGCCTGGTCGGGCAAGGACGTCGTCGTGTGGTATCCTTCCTCGTCCACCCACGTGACCGTGTCTCCCGCGCCGACCACGATAGTCGTCGGCACGAAGGCCGGCACTTCGCATGCCTTCTCCTTGACGGTGAATGTGCTGGACGCCCTGGCCGAGCTTGCGAGGAACGCCAGAGTGACAAGAGAGATCAGACACAGCGCGGCGACCAGGGCTGACCGCCCCCGCCGTATGACGGGTGGTGTTTCCCTCATTCGTCCATTGAGGGCTTCCCCTACAGATAAGCTTTGATGGCTCGGTCAGGATCCGGAGAGCGAACCTGCGATGCCGGCGGCCCAGGACTCGATCTCCTTCCAGTCCCTGTAGTCGCCTTCGGGCATGGACTTTCGTGCCTCCTCGCTCCTGGCCGCCATCTTCCAGAAGAAACCCATGGTGCCCGTGAGCTTGGAGCTGTCGACGGCTCCAAAGAAGACCTGGTGGTCTTTGAAGTTGACCTTCGCCTTCAGCTCGTCAAGCTCCTTCGGACCGGAGACCTCCTTCAGGTCCCTTCCCTCCTTGTCCTTGGCCTCCGTTCCAAGGGGCCCGCTGCTGAAGAGCCAGACGGGACGGGAGACGAGAGACGCGCGGTTGCGGTCGACGAACCTCCTGGCCTCCTTCATCCAGTGGAACATGTACAGCGCGCTCCCGATAACGAAAGCGTCGTACTCCTTCACATCACCGACCCGGTCGACTTCCACGACGTCCGCTTCGAGGCCCTCCTCCTTCAGCTTCGCAGAGATGCGTTCCGCGATGCCCTTGGTGGCGCCGTACTTGCTCGCATAGGCGACGAGGACCTTCATATGGACATCCGGGAGGTTACGGCAAGGCGGCGCTATTTAACCGAGCGGGCGCCTTGCTCGGAGTCGCGGCGGGTCCAGACGGGAGGTCGCACCCCGCCGCAGGAGGTCGGCCCCGGGTGTCCCCGGTGGCGCCCGAACGGTTTATGGGCGGGCTCCTTCGATTGGCGGATTAAATGGCGGGCACGAGGCAGGGCTGGATGATAGAGGGGCTGCCGGCGGACGGGCCCCTTCCCGAAATGAAGGACAAGCTGATGCTCTTCGGGCAGTTCGTCGGCGACTGGGAGGTCTACGAGGGGAGGTACCTGAAGCCCGACGGCAGCTGGGCCATGGAGAGGGGGGAGGTCCATTGGAGGTGGATCCTGGAGGGGAGGGCCGTGCAGGACGTCTGGATGTTCCACGACGACGAGACGGGTGAGATGAAGCCCGCCGGAACCACCGTCAGGTTCTACGACCCCGGGATCGACGGCTGGCGCAGCATGTGGATATCGCCCCGGCAGAACTTCGTGAAGACGTTCGTCGGGTTGAAGGTTGGAGACGACATCGTTCTGGAGGGGAAGAGCCCGGAAGGGGGATCACTGAGGTGGACATTCACGGACATCACCCCCGACTCTTTCACCTGGCGTTCCCGTGAGTCTGCCGACGGCGGGCGCAGCTGGAAGACGAACGAAGAGATGAAGATACGCAGGATGCGAAAGTGAGCGTAGGAAACAGAAAGGCTGGAGAGGCTCAGCGGAGGAGCATCTCGACCAGCTGTCCGGCCCTGGCAGGGAAGGACTCGACGGGGACTCCCTTGTAGTCGGTGCCGAGTCCCTCGCCCACGACGCCAGTTATCGCGTCGATGTCGTCGCGCCTCCTCTCAAGGAAGCCGTCCAGTTCCACGGTGGTCCTGCACGTCAGGAAGACGAACTGGCGGGGCACTTTGTCCAGGATCATCTTGAACCCCTCCACCACTAGAAAGTCGAAGCCCTCGGCCTCCATCTCCTTCGCCATTCCCTCGAACTCCTTCTGGACGTCTCCGGGGGCCCTGATGATGGCGATCTCGTTCGGGGAGAAGCTCACGACCTTCTGTGATCCGGCTTCCCTCATCCTGTAGGTGTCCTTGCCCTCGGTGTCCATCGTGAACTCGTGGTGGATGTGCTTGATGGTGCCGACTTTGTAACCTCTGTCCGAGAGGCTCTTGACCAGGAACTCCGCCACGGTCGTCTTCCCGGAGTCTTTCGTCCCCACGACGAACACCGTTTTCACGCGCTGAAAAGGGTCGCAGGACGTATTAATACTCAGCGTGGCACGGGTTCCGCAGCCGGAGTCGAAAGGTCGAAACCATCGGATATATTAGAACGCAGGCGCATCGATTGTCGTCGCCCATGGAACCCGACCTGCTGCTGATACATCCGCCCTCCATCTATGACTTCCGAAAGCGGACCATCTTCCCCGGGCCCGTCGCGTACACCGTGAGCGAGAGCACAGACCAGTTCCTGATCCCCCCTGTGGGGATGCTGAGCATCGCCGAATACCTGGACAGGCACGGGTACAGGGCGTCGGTCGACAACCTGGGAGAGCGCATGGCCAGGGACCCGACCTTCGACCCGCGCCGCTTCATAGAGGGAACCAGGGCCCGGGTGTACGGCGTAGGGCTCCACTGGTGCGTGCACAGCCAGGGGGCCGTGCAGGTGGCCAAGCTCTGCAAGGAGCTCCATCCGGACAGCTTGGTCGTGATGGGCGGCTTGACGGCGACGATGTTCCATGAGGAGATACCGACCAGGTACGGCTTCGTTGACGCCGTGCTGCGGGGAGAGGCGGAGGACGCCTTCCTGGAGTTGATGAGGAACCTGGACGCGAAGAAGGGCCCCGAAGGGACGCCGAACGCGACGTATCGCGACAGCGGCGGAAAGGTCAGGGTCGAACCGCTCCTCAAGCCGAGAGAGACCCTGGACGAATACGAGTTCACCAGGCTCGACCTGTTGGAGCCCAAGGGCTCCGTCTTCACATCCTACATGCCTCCTCACTGGAGCCTCCCCGTCTGCAGGGGGTGCCTGTACAACTGCGCGTCATGCGGTGGCTCCGCATACAGCTACATGACCCACCTCGGCCGAGAGAAGCCGGCGTTCAGGAGCCCTCGAAAGCTGGCCGACGACATCGCGAAGCTCTCCGAGCAGGGGGTGAGGCTCGCCTTCCTCTTCCAGGACCCTCGGATGGGGGGCAGGAAGTACACGGATGAGCTCTTCAGGACGCTGAAAGGCGAAGCCCCCCTGCTGGACGGCATGACGCTGGAGCTCTTCGCGCCTGCGTCGAACGAGTACTTGAGGGAGATCTCGAACCTGGGCGTGCCGGTGACCCTGACCATGTCCCCCGAATCAGGGGTCGAGGGCGCCAGGATGAGCCACGGCAGGCTGTATTCCAACGACGCCCTGTTGAAGACCATTGAGGCCTGCAGGGAGTACCCCCTCCATCTAATGGTCTTCTTCATGCTGGGGCTGGCGGACGAAACGCCCGAGACGATGGCCGAAACTTGGAAGCTGTGGGAGAGGATCTCGTCGATGGACGACCACGGGGGCTCGCCTGGGCGGCCAGGCTCGGTGAGCTACGCCTTCGGGCCGATGATCCTCCTCGATCCCGGCTCCCTGGCCTTCGATTTCCCTGAGAAGTACGGCTACAGGCTTCTTGCGAGGAACCTGACGGAGTATGTGGAAGCCATGGAGCTTCCTTCCTGGCACCAGTGGATAAGCTATGAGACGAGGAACCTCGATCGGAGCTCCATGGCGCGGCTGATGATAGACTCCATCGCCCACTCTGTGGACACAAGGGAGAGGCATGGCGTCTACAGCAGGGTCCGGGCCGCCAAGGAAAGGCTCCGACAGGTCACCTCGAGCAGGTGGGCCATGGGGCAGGTCGACACCGCCATGAAGGCTCAGTCGGAACCGGAGCGGGAGGCTGCGCTGGCAGCCATTCGAAGAGCTCTGGAAAGATCGGATGCGTAGGAGGGCCGGCGGCGTCTGGAGAGATAGCTTGCGCTAGTTCGGAGAATGAAAAGAAACGTCAAAGTGTTACTTCTTGCGCATAAGCACTATTGCGATTAGCACTATCGCTATGATTCCGACCACGACAAGCAGGTATTCGAGGTTCTGGATGTTGCCGAATGAGCTGTCCATGGATGACTTGAGGTTGCCTAGGGTGGTTGAGACTCCGCTGACGCCCGAGCTGACGGCGCCGATGGCAGTTGTCACCGTGCTCTGAGATCCCGTTATGGCCGTCTGCAGCGTTGTTCCGAGGTTCGTTATCGCGGTGCCAGTTGTCGTCGTCGACTGGCCTACGGCGGATATGATGGCAGTTTGTGAGCTGCTTACCGAACCGGTGACGGCCGTAGTGACGGTGGTGCCCAAGTTAGAGATCGCTGTCTGAAGGGCCGAGGTGGAACTTGTGACGGTCGCGGTGAGCGCGGTCACCTGAGCGCGGTCGCCCATCACCACAGTGGTCAGGCTCGAGTTGACGGCGGATACCTGTGAGTTCAGTGAGCCCACGGCCGATACCAGGCTGTCTTCCAGCCCGGACATCTGGCCTGAGAGCGAGCCGATGGCGGAGAGCAGGTTGTCCTGCAGCTTCGTCACCTGGAAGCCTTTCACGGCTGTCCCTGCGTACCCGCCGCTCTGGTAGGAGCCAGAGACGACGAAGGCGTAGAAGCCGTAATCGGCATCGTTGGCCACAGCGAAGCTCACAGAGTACACGCCCGTCGCCACGTTGGTAGCTGTCAGTGGTAGGTACGTAACGCCATCAGGGAAGTAGAGGGTCGCCGTAACAGTGTCAGGGTTGACCAGGACCCCGTTGGCCGTGGTCGTGAAGACGAAAGTCGCGGTGTCGCCCCTGGTCACGAGGGTGCTGCCGTCGATCGAGATGACGAGCTGCGAAGCTGCCAAGGCTGGTGCCGCGAAGCAGAGGAGAAGTAGTGCTACGATTGCGGCTGATGCTAGTTGTTTCATCTATGGTCACTTCAATGGCAGGAGCTCCATGTCTCCTAGGTTCACGTCCTTGCCGGTGAAGACCCCGCCCAACGTCTTGGGGGCGTAGCCATCGAGCTCGATGTGGACCGTGTAGCTGTGGTTGGGTGCGACGTCCTCCAGCCAGAAGTCGCCGTAGTTGTCAGTGGTCGCCGAGTACACCATTCCGGTTTGGAGGTCCGTGGCCGAGACGGTCGCTCCCTCCAGGCATTCGTCAGCCGCCTTGTCGTAGATGGCACCTGCTATGAACACCGTCGGCACGTTGAGGTAGTAGGCCCTGGGTTTGGTCTGGTACTCCGGGTGCATGACGATCGCGCCGGCTATCTTCGCCTGAATCGCGGGGTCCGTGTCGTCACCCCACGTCAGAGCTCCGGTCGGGCACGCGTCCACGCATCTAGGCGCCTGAAGACCAGGATCGGTGGTGTTGGCAGCGTTGTCGATGAGGTGTGAGCATCCAGTGCACTTCTGGGGGATGTTGAGAGTGGAGTTCCAGTAGATCGCGCCGTATGGGCACGCGCCCACCAGCTGCTTCTGGCCTACGCTCTTCACCGGGTCGATGATGACGATGCCGTCGCTCCTCTTGTAGATGGCTCCTCCCGTTGCGGCCTTCATGCAGGGCGCGTTGTCGCAGTGGTTGCAGATCAGCGGCATGAACGTCATCCTGACCTTGGGTACGGTTCCCCTTTCCCTCTCGTGGACCTTCACCCAGAACTGTCCTATGTCGGGCTCGGAGAGCGCGTACGGGGGCCAGTCGTTGCCCACGTGCTCGTCCTTGCAGGCTATCTGGCAGTTGTAGCAGCCGTTGCATATGCTCGCGTCGATTATGAAGCACTTCATTTAGCTACTCACCCAAGTCTGTGCGGGAGATGGACCCGCAGCCGGATCGAAGGGCCTGGCGAACGCCGCCGGGTACTTCGCCATCAGGTCCGCCATGTCCGCCTTCTTGACCTCTACCAAGACGCCGCTTCCGACGAGCCCTGCGCAGTTCTGGGAGACAGTTGCCTCTGGAAGTATCGTGTTGCCCGATCCGCCTCTGTCGATCCAGACCGTGTCGCTGGTGATCGGGTCCTGCCTCGACGCGTGGTCCTCCCAGACCGATCCGGGCATGATCCTCTCGGTCACATATGCTCCGCCAAGCACCGTGCCCCTTTCGTTGTACATGGCCACTATGTCTCCGTCCTTGATGCCCCTCTTCGCGGCATCGACAGGGTGGATCCATATGGGCTCGTACTGGTAGCCGTCAGAAGCCCTGACCTTGCATGTGTGTATCTCCCTGGTCCAGGAGATGTCGTCGTGCTCAGAATGGGTTCTCCACCGGACGTGGGGGGAGACGAACAGCAATGGGTAGAGCTTCGCCCTCGGTGATTGGAGGGTCTCTTGGTGCGTGATGCCAGCCGCTGGGTAGTGCGCTAGTGGAGGCCTTTCGGTGTCGTTCGGGAAGGCCTTGTACAGGTCCTGGCAGAAGAACTCGATCTTGCCTGAAGGTGTCATCAGGCCGGTGCCTGTGGCCAAGTTGTAGTACGCGGAGACTCCTACGGGGCCCAGAGCCGTCGCCCAGTTGGGGTTGACGGGGACCACGTAGTATTGCTTTGCCGCGAACTGGTCGTAGGTCATCACGTTCTGCACGCCCGAGTTGTTGAATCCGGCCTTTACGAGGTCATGGCTTGGGTTCGCGAGGCCTGTCGTAAACGCGTCCTTGACACCCAGCTTGTCGGCGATCGCTATGAAGATTTCGAGGTCCGTCTTCGATTCTCCCACTGGAGGCATGGTCTGGTTCTCCAGCACCAGGGTGCTGAACTGGCCAGTCATGATGCAGTCCTGAATGTCTATGTCCTTCTCCAGGCCGATGGCGACCGGTAGAATGATGTCCCCGAAGAGAGCGTCGTTCTCCAGCCACGGTACCTGGTAGAAGATGAATTCCTGCGTCGGGTCTCTGTAGGCCTGGAACATGTGCATTCCACCGCTGTTCCAGTCCGAGGTCTGGTTGGTAGTCTCGTGCCACTGCAGGCGTATCTTCGTCTTCCCGTCAGAGGGATACGTGAACGGGATGAACTGGTCCGACGGCGGCGACATCAGGAAGGTGTGGCCGTACCAGCTTGCGGTCCCGTTGAGTATGGCCTTGGCGAGGAGGTTCTTCTGTAAGCCTGGGTCGTTTACGCCAGGAACAGCGACACCGCCGAAGCCGCCGTACGAGAGCTGCGCGGCACCCGCCGAGGGGATGAACGCGGAACCGTAGGTAGGTCCAGGAGTCATCCACTCAATCCACTTGACCTGGTTGACGCCCGGCTTTCCGATCCCCTGCATCGTGAGCAGCGAGGCCTCTCCTCTTGCGGGCTCGTGCGAATACGGACCCCTGATGTAGCCTCCTCCGTTGCCGTGGTTACATGATGTCGTCTTCGAGGCCCACTCCCTGGCCAGCGCCTTGATTATCCTGGATGGAATCCCGCACAGGCCCTCGGCCCACTTCGGCGTCTTCGGTATGCCGTCGCTGAGACCCAACACGTAACTCTTGAAGGAGCTGTTGGGCGCAACTCCGGCTGGCATCATGGTCTCGTCGAATCCGAAGGTGTGCGTAGCTACGAAGTTCTTGTCGTACGTTCCTTCAGTTATCCAGACGTACGCTACCGCCATCTGCCAGGCGAAGTCTGTGTTAGGATTGACCGGGATCCACTTGTCGGCATGGATGTTCGCGGCGTGGTTCAGGCCTGGGGTGATGTATATGACGTGCTTTCCGGCCTGCTTAAGCCAGTAGCAGACCAAACCCGCCATCTGGCCGCCCCAGCCCCACGGGGTGACTTCAGGATCGGCTCCTACGAAGATGCAGAGGTCAGTGTTCTGGAAGGTGTCGACGATGACGAGGTTCTGGTCTCCCTGCATACCTTCGCCTAAGCCTCCGAAGAAGCCCCACATGTGGTTCGAGCCCCAGTACCAACCCTCCCAGCTGTCGGGGTCCCTCCATTCGTCCACAACCGGTCCAAATGCCAAGTTGCAGACCCTCTTGGACCCTCCGCGGCCATGCGCATTGTTGGATTCGCCGTGGAAGGTCGCCGCGTGATCGTAGATGGCAAGGGAGCCGTAGGTGTTGACCACTCTCTTCAGTTCGCTCGATACGTAGTTCAGGGCGTCGTCCCAACTGATCCTAACGAATTTGCTCTTTCCTCTGTTCTGGGGGTTGTATCCCGCTCCACTTGGCCCGCCGGGGTTCCAGTCGACCCGCTTCAGGGGGTACTTGACCCTGTTCGGGGAGATGGCACGCTTCTTGTAAGCGAGATGATATGGAGGGACGAGCGTCTTCAGCGGTGGCGTGAACACCTTGCCGTTCTTGGCGGTGATGCTCCACAGGCCATAGTTGAAATCGGAGGGCTTGTACTGCCAGTCGAAGTGCAGTGGTCTCATCCTTATGATCTTCCCGTTCATGCTGTCAACGACGAGAGGTGGCGACCCGCAGTCAACTGCGCAGAATCCTAGAACGTGTACGGCGGAGGTCATTGTGCTGGACGTCGAAAGCTTCGTTTCCGCTTCGGCAGGCGTGATGGACTTGAATAGCGTTTCCCCGAATGGGACTTGGGACAGAAGCGCTAGTGACACGCCTGCGACAGCCGTTGTCTTGACGAAATCTCTACGTGAAATGTTGTTGTCGGTATCGTAAACTGTTTGAGTCAAAAGTCGTCGATGTTTCTTCGATGTTTGGACTTTATAAGTTTTGTCCGTTGAGGTATCTTTCTTTAAGTAAAAATACAAAGAAACCTGCTTCATGACATCAACTTGCATTAGTCAGTCGCATAAGTTTAAAATCAATAGCCTTTATGGGCCGACCGCCTGACTCCGCCACGGCCAAGCTCCTTAGCGATCCATGACGACCCGTCAGGAGAGGACTTGAGCCACACATGAATCGTAGATGACACCTAGATCAGGCTTCCTGGCCGCATCCCCATCCCCGGAGAGGCACGGCCGCGCGGGATCAGAGTTTGGCCGCTTCGATCACCAAATGCAGAGGAACCTCGAGGAAGCCAAGACTCTGCAGGTTCCCTTTCTGCCTCTCCTTTTCGAGGAATTCCTGGGCCGGCTCAGGTTCCTCGAGCGCTGTTATGGCGAATCCTTTGGCACGGAGGACCCTCGCATACCAATTGAGCGGCCTGTGGAACGACCTCGTGAACATCGTCTCGTTGTTCCCAAGCTTCCATGGCATCTGCTCCGAGAACAGACCCCTGTAGGCCCTGATCCCCCTATAGACCTTGATCGGTCCAGCACCCGCCCTCTGCACGATCCATCCGGAGTTCGACCCATTGTCGAAGCATGGATGCGAGATGCTGGCCACGAACCTCCCTCCCCCCCTCAGAACTCTGCTGACCTCTCCGATTGCGGCTTCCGCCTCCTCAATGTCCATCAGGCTCATGCTGGCGTAGACCAAATCGAAACTAGCGTCGGCGATCCCAGAGAGCAGCCTCGCATCAGAATGGACGTACTTCACCTTCAGGGAGTCGGCTGGGTCGTGAGCCTTTGCTTTCTCGAGCATCCGAAGCGAGGAGTCAACGGCCGTGACCCTGGCGCCTTCCCGGGCAAGCTTCCTTGCAAGGTATCCGTTACCGCAACCGAGGTCGAGCACGTCCATGCCCTGGCAGTTTCCGATGAGTCTGAGAAGAACGGAATCGATGAACGCCTTGTCCCCGAGGTCTCCAGTCTCGCCCTGCTTTTCATCATACCAATCGGAAAGCTCATCCCAGTCTTTCGAATCCTCCGATCCTGGCAACATCCGTTCCCCGGTTCACACCTCAGGAAGATGTCACCGCTTATAAGTCATACGAATGAGGGCTCTGCTGCGCTGTCTCCTGATTCAGAGACGACGCGACCTGCTGGCATCGACTCAGAGGATTGCAGGCGTCGCCTGGTTCCCCCAGGGCCCCTCACAGCCGCACGAAATCGAACAGGCCGTCCAGCGTATCGTTCAAGACGAGGGCGCTCGAGTTGCGATCAGAAGGAGCGTCAGGAGATGACGCGGAGACACGACTCAGGGGAGGTATCCTTATACGAAGGGAGTGCACGAAGTCGGAAGACGAACCCAATGCCATCCAAGAGGTCTGCAGTGAGCGAAGCGAACCTTGCCGTCAACGGGAATCGCCGCTCGGTCTACGCCTTCCTGTCAAGGATGTACGAGAGGGAGATTTCGATGGAGCTCCTCAAGGAGCTTGTCGACGAGAAGAGCCCGATCTTCCAGATAGTGGGCGCGGAAGGGCTGAACGAAGATATGGAGAAGGGGTTCGACTTGCTGGCCAGGTACCTGCACCAGAGCGGAAAGGATCTGGAGAAGATCAAGCTGGAACTGGATGTCGAATACACGGGTCTCTTTCTGGGGCTCAGGGGCAAGCCCATACACCCGTCCGAGTCGATCTACCTGAGCGGCGGCCCGTACACCCACCAGGAACCCACGGTCGAGGTGGCGAAGCTATACTGGAAGGCGGGAGTGGACAAGGTGAAGGAGTTCACGGAACCCGAGGACCACATAGCAATCGAGCTTCAGTTCATGGAGTACCTCTGCCGGAAGACGATCGAAGCCATCGAAAGGAAGGACGCCGACAAGGCGAAGGAGTATCTGAAGATGCAGCAGTCCTTCCTTGAGGCGCATCTCGGAAAGTGGGTCCCCCAGTTCGCAGAAGATGTCATAGCGAGCGCCGAAGCCGATTTCTACAAGGGCGTGGCGTACGTTACGAGAGGGTTCGTCGAATCAGAAGTGAAGGCGGTATCCGCCCTCATCGAGGATAGGAGCCCGTGACCCCTCAGGCGCGCGCCTGATCATTCGATGGAGAGCGTGAAGCTGCCTAGCTGCAGGTAGTCCCCGGTGAAGTAGATGGCATGCACCGCGAGGCTGAACACGCTGACTGCCCGACCCGAGTTGTAGCCGTAGGGTATGTCCACTATCATGCTGTCCTCGCCGGTGGCCGTGACCGTCACTCCGATCGCGGTGCACTGGAAGTAGATCATGTAGGCCTTGATGTTCAGGCCGGTGGCGCTCGCCGACTTCAGCAGCCAGCGGTTGGTGGCGGTGTAAGTGTTGTCCGGCCTGTCCAGGTTGTAGGCTTTCGGATGCTCGAAAGAGAACTGCGTGATGTCGATCCTTCCCATCGTGATTGACGATGACGCCTGGTTCAGAAGGCCGTAGGAGACGGGACCATCGATGTGGTACACCTGGCTGATGTCGCATTCAGGGGTGGTTATGAGGTTGGGCAGATAGGGCTCGGTTCCTCCTATCTGCTCGGCGGCCGATGTGAAGTTGGATAGCGTGGCGCCAGAACCGACCATTCGAACTACGTACATGACCCCGTTCTCATAGGTGACGGACCCGATCGGTCCAATGTTGACGGACTGGCCTCCGGTTATGTTGATGCCTCCGCTTCCCGACTCCGTGCCGAAGTTGGCGTAGGTCACGAAGAACTGCGCCTGAGTTATGTCCATTTCCGTGGCGTTGAGGTTGACGTGGCTGAGTGTGATCGTCGTAACGTTGGCGATGTCGGCGGAGATCATCGTGACGCTGGTGCCGTTGATCATTATGGGGCCCTGAATCTTCACGTTGGTCATCAGAGCATCGTCGAAAGTCACGATGTACAGGTCAGACTGGCTGATCGACGGCAGGGGTGTCACAGTGCACAACGAGCTGTCACTGCTTCCCAGATACTTGTCGTCACCTGCGAAGGCCACGGAGATGGTCACGGAAGTGTTGGCCTGAACGGTGGGGGCGGTGTACGTCACAGAAGTCCCCGTGGTCGACGAGAGGCTTCCGGTCCCCGACGGGCTGATGCTCCAGGTTATGGTCTCCCCACTCAGGGGGTTCCCCGACTTGTCGGAGAGGCTCGCACTCAGGACCACTGACCCGCCTGACTGGACGGTCGACGTAGACGGAGACACCTTCAGCACCGTGGAAGTCTTCAGAACCCCTTGCGGCAGGATGCTTCCCTGTGAGCTGTAGCTGCTGGCGAGGTACTGACTGTCACCGGCGAACGAAGCCGAAACGGCTACCGACGTGTTGGCCTGGACCATCGGCGCGGTGTAATTCACAGAAGTCCCCGTGGTCGACGAGAGGCTTCCGGTCCCCGACGGGCTGATGCTCCAGGTTATGGTCTTACCCGTGAGGGCGTTCCCGGAATTGTCCGTGAGGCTGGCGCTAAGGGGGACGACATAACCCGGAAGGGCCTGGAATACCGACGGACTGACCTTAAGTGAGGTCGCGATCATCTGGACCGGCGGAGGCGGCGTCACGGTCAACTGCGTCGTCGCAGAGCTCGGCTGATAGACGCCCTGACCGCCGAACTTGGCGTTTACCGTGACTGACTCGTTGGCGGTCACCGTCGGAGCTGTGAAGATCACGGTCATCCCGCTTGTCTTGTCAAGAGAGCCGGCTGAGACTGTCCAGGAAACGTTTCCAGTTATCTCCGTCTTCCCAGCGGACAGGACGACAGTGAACGCCGTCTTGCTGCCTGATGCGGCAGCCCCTCCAGCGGGAGTTATCTGGAGTGTCGTGCTCTGTGGGAGCCAGGAGGGCGACGTGATGTAGGCTGCGACGGCGGCGATTATTATTAGAACAATTACAAGAATAATCAGCAATAACCTCTTTCTGTTCATATGACGAAGAGGTTATCGCCAATCTTATATGTATTTCCCTGGGCGGGTCCCTGGCGCTCATGGCCGTCCGGCCCCCATGCCATGGAATCCCCAAGCACGAAGGCATCGACGTCCTTGAGTGAACGGAACGTTGACTATGCGGCCCCTACCTTCCCATAGGATGCTGCAAAGCGCTTCCTAGCCGGAACCTTCACCCTGCGCAGGCCCACTGCCAAGTCCCCTGAACAACTCCGAAAGCTCCGCATATCTTTCAGGCTTGAAGGCTTCGACGAGTTCGAACCCCTTGACATCTATGAGCCAAGATGCGATCTCCTGCACCTCTCTGGCGGCGGCGAGCTTCTTCTCGTCCCTCTCCCAGCCCTTCTCCCACCGCCAGAAGGGGTCATCGATGTAGGTGACCACCCCATTGGTCAGATCTACGCATGCCGCTCTGGGAAAGCTCTTTGAGGAGACGTTGATCCTGAATTCCGAGATCTCGGGCTTCGCGGTGGTGGGAGGCAGCTGGGGACCCAGGTCCAGTTCAAGGAAGTACCTCGGGTTTATCCTGATGCCCCTCGGGCCCGTTGCGGTGAAGCGGACGTCCATCCTGTAGTGCGACCTCTCCACCGGCACTGCGACCTGCACCGTTCCCACGATCTGGATGAAGACGTAGTCCCATCCGCGTTGGGTTATTTCGTCGAGTTTCGCCTGATACTCTGGGCAGGACCTCAACACGTCCTGTGGCTGCATGAAACCCGTCGACTTGATGGTGACCTGCCCATCTGCCTCTCCCGTAGTCAAGACTGGAGCTCTGACTTCGCCTGTGGACATGGAGACTTCTCCTGACATCTTCCCGGCTGCGGCGAGATAAGGCTTTCCCGGCGCGTCCCATCTGCCCAACTGCCTTCCCATCTTGCGACGGCAGCAGATGCCCCTTTCTTTGTAGACTCGTTTTCAATAAATCAAGACATATAAAACGGAAGGTCGGCAATTAGCGTATGAACAGGCGGACGTCACTGATCATGGCTACACTGATCGTAGCAATCGTGGTGGCGGCCGTCGGCTCATTCATGTTCTCCTTCAAGACCCCAACGAAGGGCACCTACATTGAAGTGTCCCCGGCCGGGATAGCCGTAGAGTCGGGGAACGGAGTCAGCTTCGTCGCCGCCCTGTTCTCCGGGGGAACCGAGCTCACGGGCATGACGATATCTTGGTCCGTGACGCAAGGTCACCTCAACGCGACCTCTGGGACGACGGTGACGTTCACCGCCCCCAACGTGACCGCGAGCACAACGGTGAACGTGACGGCTTCGTTCGCAGGGCAGGGGGCCTTCCAGCCGAATTCGACCACTGTGGCGGTGACAGTGACGCCCGTCGAGGCGACCACGACGACGTTGGAGATCAGCCCGTCGGCGTTCGAGGTCAACTGCGGTGGCACGATCGCATTGAACGTCACCCTTCTAGGTGCGTCCAACAGCACGCTGACAGGGAAGACGATCATGTGGAGCATCAGCCCTTCGGGCGCCGGGAACCTCTCCTCCGCGACCGGGGCATCGGTCACGTACACGGCACCTGACGTCACCGGGAACACCACAGTCACGATCGTGGCGTCGTTCGGGGGAGACGGGCAGTACGCGGCAAGCAGCGACAGCGTGCGTGGGACGATATGCGCGACCGGCCAGCCGTCGAAGCAGCTCACCCTGGTCGTGGTGACGCCGTCGAACTTCTCCATCCAGTCCAACGAGACCCAGGTCCTTAACGCGATACTCACAGATGGCTCCGGCAACGTCCTGAAAGGGAAGACCGTAACCTGGAGCATCAGCCCGTCGGGGACCGGAAGCCTTTCCTCTGGCAGCGGGTCGTCGGTGAACTACACGGCGCCCGCCGTGGCTGGCAACACAACCGTCACGATCGTGGCCGAGTTCGGCGGAGATGACCAGTATGCGGCCAGCAGCGCAAGCGCGCAGGGCACGGTCACCCCTCATGTGGGGGTAAGGATGGTCACCTTCCTCAGGATCGAGCCCACTGAGTTCTCGATGTACTCCAACGGGACCCAGGTCTTCAGCGCGACCCTGACCGACGCCTCTGGGAACGTCCTCGTGGGGAAGACGATAACCTGGAAGCTCGTCTTTGGATGCCCGACGTGTGGCTACGGCGTTGGAGGAGGGGACCTCAATTCCAGCGTCGGAACGACGGTGACCTACCACGCGATCTCCGTCATCACGACCTTCATACTCGACGTCCAGGCCTCGTTCGCTGGCGACTACTACTACCAGGGGAGCCAGAACGCCTCAGTCGGCAGCGTCAATCCGCAGGCTGGAACCAAGGGGAGCACCTCTCTGAAGATCTCGCCTTCCTCCTTCGCCATCCCTTCAAACGGGACCGTGGTTCTGAACGCGACCCTCACGGACGCCCTCGGGAACTACCCCGAAGGGAAGACGATTACGTGGAGCGTCAGCCCATCAGGGGCGGGGAGCCTGTCGTCCGCGACGGGGACAGATGTCACCTACACGGCCCCGTCCGTTTCCGCCAACACCACTGTCACCATAACGGCCTCATTCGCTGGCGATGACTTCTATCTGGGAAGCAACGGCAGCGTGACGGGCACGATCATGCCCGTGGTCGCGGCCTCGAACCTCTATGTCGTGACCTTCACAAGCGCGCAGATGACGAACGTAAAGTTCCAAGGCCCTGTCGTCGTGGGAGGGGAGATCGTTACCAATATCACCTGCGACCACGCTGACCTCTCCGATTTCACCCTGAACCACCTGGGGCTGAACGCTTCGGCCATGAACGCGAGCTCAGTCGAGCTCGACGTAACGTACTTCAGCGCGTTCTCCCTGGACTCGGGCAGCGCCGTAACGATGGTGGGCGGTCAGGCTGAGGCCCTCGGGCCCTTGGCGTCGGCCAGATATGCCAACGGAATCATCTATCTTGTGCGCATGGCCGGATCGGAGATGAATCTGACGCAGATGGTGGCAGTCGGCGAAGACTCGAGCGGGAGCGAGCCCTATATTCCTTCGATCCTGAGCGCACAGAGCGCCGGTTTGATGGGCGTCACCGGCATCACTGGGCCTGTGAACTACACCGACGCGGCCGTCCGAGTCTCCAACATCACAGTCGCAGCGGTCACCATGGCTCCATTTTCGTTCGTCCATCCTGTGTCGTACACGCTGGACAGGTCTTCCAGGACCTGCAGCTATGAGAATAGGTGGGTGTTGAACTCAACCGGGGCCACGGCGACCGACCTGACGGTCTATACGATATACCTGAAGGCCATCGTCCATGACATCTATCTCGTCACAGCCACGGGAAGCGACGACATCACCGGCATGATACCGCACTCCTTCTACGGGAACTGTGCCCTCCTGGTGACCAGCCTTCAAGAGCACACGGTCTACTTCTCCGCGGCCGAACTTACCCTGGACAGCGTCACGTTGTCCGTGGTGTAGGGCGAAGGTCGGGCGTCCTTCGGGGAGCCCAGCGTCCAGGCGTGAGCCTGCGACACGACGGCAGCGACGCGGGAAGAGCGGTCACTCCGGCAGCGCCCTAAGGATCCCAGCCAGCTCCTGATACCGCTCTGGCTTGAGGCCTTCGGCGAGCTTGAACTTCCTGTCTTCGAGGAGCCAACGGGCTACTGCATAGACCTCCCTGGCGTCCGCCACCTTCTTCGGGTCCGTCTCCCAGCCCTTCTCCCATTTCCAGAAGGAGTCCTGGAGGTAGTAGACGTCTCCCTTGACCAGCTCCGCGGCCGCGGCGCTAGGGAAGTTCTTCGAAGAGATGGCGATCCGAAAGTCGAGGACCTCCGGCACCGCTTGCACCTCGGGAGGCTTCGTTCCGAAGTAAACGACCAGACCGTACTCGGTCTTCGCTATCGTTCCAGCCATCGTGGCTTTGGCCAACCTCATGAACGCAGGGGCCGCACCCAGCCAGTAGGCTGAGCCGTCGGGTGATACCTCGGAGACGGCCGTACCCCTTGCCTCAACGTGCTGATACCTCCATCCCTGCTTCACGATGCCGTCAAGGTGTTCCCTGATCTCCGGGTGGAATTTGACTATGTCCTCCGGAGCTATCGACCCGGTGGACGTGAGAGACAGGCTTCCCTTCGCTTCGCCGTTTGGAGGCATTGGCATTTGAGTTCGGCATTGGGGTCGTAGTCCCCCATAGATAACCTTGAAGACGCGGACGTCAGAGGAAGCCGGCTTCGTACTCGCAGTAGGGGCTGCCGCTGGCCATGCAGCCGTGGCGCTCCACCGTGAACCGTCCCTTGCTCAGCTCGATGAGGCCATCTCTGAATCCTTCCTCCATCGCGCCACAGAGCAGGTCGGGAAAGTCGAAGGCCAGCTCCCGGTACGGGCAGTCGTACACCCTGTACACGAGCCTCCTTTCCGTATCCTCGACCACCCCGGAGCCAGTCGTCAACCCATGACCGTCTCCTTCTAGAAGGAGACGCTTGAAGTCCTGGAACGTCCGCCCGTTGGCCTGTTCACCGGGGACAGAGGCAAGCCGTTCGCTTCTCTCATGGCCGATCCTCCAGAGCAGCTTTCGCAATTCCTGCCGCCCCTCGACCTTCTGCGAGATGAGGAAGAGCTCCCTGGTCAGGTCTTCGTATCGTCGCCTCGGGAACGAGAGATGGAGGGGGCTTCCGCTCAGCTGATACATGAACTTGGGCCTTCCCCTGGGCTGCTTCACCGTCTTCTTGGTCGCCAGTCCGGAGACCTCCAGGGCTCGAAGGTGGTACCTTGCCGTAAAGGGATGGATGCCGACGCGCGAAGCGACATCTTCGATGGCTTTGGGACCGTCGTAAAGGCAGTTGAGAACCCCCACCCTGGTCTCGCAGTCGAGGGCATGGTAGACGCCCGCCTCCGAGTTGGTCAACTCGACGTCGACTATTTTGTATACCGTCGTCAATAAAAACCGATGAGGGAGGCAGACGGTCTCCCCCATCCAGCTGGTCCGGAACGACTATCACCTGATATGACGTATCGGGAGTTCGGGGCATCGGAGCGCGGACTAAAGGAGCTGCACGGAGCCAACCTGAGGCTTGTCAGCGGGCACGACTGCGGACGTTGGCTGGTAGTTCTGCAGGTCGACCTCGAAGGAGTCCTCCCACAGGGCATCGAATACCGAGGACATGGCTTCGGCGAATCGCTGGTCCTCGACGACCAAGTAGGGGTCGCTGTCGGTCGCATCCGGTCCCCCGGCCGACTCCCTGCAGGCCCCGATGGTCACCACCTTCCTGTCCTTGATGTGCATCTCAAACGGAAGGCATCTGTGGGACCGGATG
This sequence comes from Conexivisphaerales archaeon, assembly GCA_035543015.1. GTDB lineage: Archaea > Thermoproteota > Nitrososphaeria > Conexivisphaerales > DTJL01 > DATKKG01. The sequence goes on from DATKKG010000067.1 coordinate 44,960, forward strand.
TGTGCGTAGGGCGCTAGGGACCTCGCGGCACCCAGGTTCGAGTCGTTGACCTCGGTTATGAACCGGCTTACTATGCCCTTCCTGAAGTTGCCCTTCACGGCATCGGAATGGAGGTCCCCCGAGATGCTGACGAGGGCGCGCGGTGGAACCAGCCCTGAAGCCTCCCGCTCGGCGCTGCCCAGGATCCTGGTGGTCTCTGATATGAATTTGCTCCTCCCGGTCACCAGACGATAGCATATGCCGTGCTTGGACTTCGGCAGAGATTCGGAAGGGACCGGGCGGAGCCTCGCCGTCTCCGTTGTCACTTCGTCCACGATGCGCAGCTTCGAATCCAGCTGGGCCTTAGCGTCGCTGAGAAGCCCCAGCAGTGCGGGCTTGGTGTCCGCAGGCACGAACAGGTTGGGTCGACCCAGCTCCACTTCGACCAGATGCAAGGCCGCGAGCTCCTTCATCCTGCGTCGAGCGGTGGCGACATCCATGGAGCAGGTCCTGGCGACGTCCACCGCGGAGCCTTCACCGATGGACAGTAGGGACAGGTAGACGCGGGCCTGAGACTTGGTCAACCCTATCTTGGCAAGGTCGCCGACCAGATCCTGAGGCTGGGGGCCCATCTACACGATTTATTATTATAACTAGACTAAAAAGCATTTCGAGATGAAAAGGTTATGTTATTCTTGTTACTACTTACGGATTGATATTAGAGTTAGACTTCCCTCCCGTTGGCGAACCCCTCGAACCCGGTGCCGGAGAACGAGCCTATCTGGAGATGGCTTCGAGTTCGCCGGGGGACGACAAGTAGGAGCCTGAAGCGTCCTCGCCCACCACGAGCCCGAAGTAGGCGTTTCTCACCGCGGCTCTGCTGTTCATGTGGAAGCGGATGCAAGGTCAGCGGTGGTGTCGCGGACGTGTTTCCGGCGAACCGTCGAAGAACCAGCATATGTCCAGGGGCAGACACACAGGACCCCTGTCAAGACGCAGAGAGGTAGCCACGGCAGAAAGGAGGAGCGCAGGACAGGAACGGATATCTGGAGGGGATCCATTCACAGCTAGTTGACGATGGGAAGGCACGGCCACCGACTCTCCAACCTCGCAGCGACTCTGATGATCACGGTGCTGGCCCTGGTGCTAGTCTCATCGCTGCCATTCTGGGCTCCGGCGCCTGCAAGGGCCGGAGCGATAGTCAAGGTGGACGTCTGGATGCTCAACCCTACCCTCTTCACCCCTCAGGGGATGACGATCAACCTGGGCGACACGGTCGTCTGGCTGGACTATGACAACATCGGGCACACCGTGACCGCCTTTCCTGAGCAGGACGAGTCGTTCAGCTCCGGGTCCCTGACCGAGATGACCACCTTCAGCCACACCTTCACCCATGAGGGGAACTTCACCTACTACAGCCTTGCCCCCGAAGACGCCGGCTCCATCGGATGGGTCTACGTCCAGCAGCCCGTGCCGGAGTTCCCCGGTCTCGCCGTGTGGCTCACGCTGGCGGCGTCTCTCGGCGTCGCCATGACCGTCAGCGTCATGCTGCGGAAGTCGTTGAAGGAGTCCGCCAAAGGCGATCGACGAACCTTTCGTGCTCCGTTCAACTCCTTTCGCTCCGCGTTCGGGGGGCTAGAACTAATAGCCCAACGGCCCTGAGGTGGAGCGACAGAGATGGATTCACGCAGCGCGACGGTCCTGGTCGCCGCCCTGGCAGTCGTCACGATGGTCGGGATGGCGGCCGCGGCCAACCTCATGGTCGGACCCTCCGACTCAGGGAGGTCGTCCACCAGTACGACGGCCGTCACGACTTTGACGTCCACCGAGACGACCACCTCGACGGTGACGACGACTACGACGACGACCTTCACAACCACCACCACGACGACGATCACCTATCCGGGGACAGGGGCCCTGATCCTGCGGCTGGAGCTCAACGCAACCACGGTGACCCAGGGTGCCCCGATCGAAATCGATGTCAGCGACTACAACCCGTCGGCCGCGATGCTCAACATCTCAAGGGGGGCCAACTGGTCAGTCCAAGGGCTCGCGACCGGCGGCTGTCCCTCCCTCTACCTTCCGCTCGGCGTGGCGGTCCTCAAGGGAGTCTACACGAGCTCCAACGTCTCTCAAGGCGAAAGGTTGTCCATCTTCCCGCTGCTGCCGTGCCCCATGATCGTGAGGCTGATAACGGCGTACGTCTTCCTGCCCATGAGCGACAGCGCATACGTCCTTCCGGGGGACTCCCCTCAGCCCATCGCGGCCCTGGTCCCGGTCTCCGGGACGTATGGAACGGGGGGCATGCCCGACCAAACGGCCCCATTCGTCCCTGGGCAATATACGGTGGTGGCTGGCGACGAGTGGGGGAACCTGGCCTTCGCCTACTTCACGGTCGCGGCGGCGCCATGACGAGCTGGGTGGAATCGAGGAGTCGATCCGCCGTCCGCAGATCCTGATGCCGGCCCTTCCCCGCAAGGCAACCTAGGAATTGGCCTCGGGGCTCCGCATCTCGCCCCTCAAGCCGGCCTCTTCAGCGGCCTTCATCACGGGGAGGCAGGGATGCTCGAAGATGTCCGCGGAGCCGTCCTCAACTGCGCAACCCGTCAAGCAGCGGTCCAGCCTTGGGTCCAGGGGGCATCGCTGGGGCGTCAGGCCTTGGAGGCTCCTGTCCTCCTGGAAGACCCTCCCACAGTCCAGGCAGCGCGTCCGCAGTATGGCGAAGTTGCCCTCGAGCGACTTCTCGGTGTGTATCCTGAGGTGCCGACAGACCTCCGTCTTCGGCAGAGGGGGGAGTGGCTCAAAGAACTCGTCGGCTATCGAATCTGGCGGGCCGGACACGCCTCAGGACACTTCATCATGGAGCGAGATTCAGGCTATTAAGCGTTCGGGGTTGGGGGATGTCGACGCCTGGCTGGGGCCGGTCTCCGGCATCCAGGACCCGGTTCCTCCGTCTCATGATTCGCGACGGGCGAACGCACGGTTGGCGGCGAAGGTGATGTAGTAGGTCACCATGAAGAACATCCCGGCTATCAGCGAGGACATCCCCGCCACGCCCAAGATGGCCGTCGTCGCCGACAGAGAGCCCTGGCTGCTGTAGCTGATGAGAGAGTCCGCCAGCAGCAGGACCCCAAGCCCCGTCAGACACAGGGAAGGAACCCCGAGGAGGTAGAAGTCCCTGTCGAACATGGTTCGTCTGCGTGGGCGGCGCTCATCGGCCTTCCGCTCGACGGGCGGGAGCACCTTCTCCCTCCCCTTCAACTCCGCGGTCTCGCCAGTCTTGAGGGACACCGCCCTGACCCTGAGCCCGGCCATGGCGGCTATGGCGGCCTGGGGGGAGCCGCCCTCTTGGCTGAAGAACCCTCCCCTGTAGAGCATGGAGAGGCCGATCGAGTTCATCGCGGTGATGCCTGCGTCGAGAGTCCCTCCGCTCCCGCCGACCGCGACGGCGATGTCCGCCCCCTCCTTGAGAACGGGCTCGAGGACGGCCGGGAGCTGCCCCATTTCATCGAAGCCCTCCCCTTCTATGAGGACGAGGCAGGAGGGGGACTTGATGAACACCTCGTTGACGAGGTCCGAAGTGCTCGCCCTCTTCCCAAGCCTCTTCTCGTGGCGTATCACGCTCGCTCCGGCGGCCCTCGCCATGTCGGAGGTTTTGTCGACGGAGCCGTCGTCGCAGACCA
>DATKKG010000068.1:0-1755 GCA_035543015.1 Conexivisphaerales archaeon
CAGCTGGGTGGGCCGGGAGGATCTCCTGGAGAGCTCCCAGATCCTTGAGCTGATCCAGGACGAAATCCAGTCCCGGGTCAACGCCAAACGGGGCTTCCGGGAGTTCGAGCGCATCTTCCGCTTCAGACTGCTGCCGAAGCACTTCCAGCTCGGCGTGGAGCTCAGCGCGAAGCAGGAGATCAAGCGGCATGTGGTGGACGAGATGTACAAGAAGGAGATTGCTTCGCTGTTCGCGAAATAAGCGCTGGCGAAGCCCGCGCGGCGCTTCAGAGTCCCCGGCTACGGAGCGACCGTCACCGACGTCGTCAGATCCGCCTTGTTCAGCACGAGGATGTTCTTGTCTGACCCGTTGATGTAGACAAGATCCTGGTAGAAGCTGATGAACGAGTCCGGATCCACCTTGTCCTTTGACAGGGCGACCATCTTCATGTCCGTGTCGAACTTCCCGAGATAATACCCGTCTCCCTTGTCCACGATGACGTACGTGAGGCTCTCCCGCGTCTCCACGAAGCTTCGGAAGAACACGGCCTGGTCGCTGATGGCCTTGCGTTTCAGCGTGTCCAGGTCAAGAAGCGTCAGGTAGTGCCCTTCGCTGTGATTGGTCTTGTACGTGATGACGACGACACCGTTCTTGAACAGGTCGAACCTACGGCCGCAGATCAGGGCGTCCGTCGCCTTGAGGAGCACCTGCCCGTTGGCCGCGTTGATGATGAGCATGTCGTTGTTGTAGTGCCCGTTCATCAGGTATTCCTTGATCTTGAGGTAGTAGAGCTTTCCCTTGAAGATGGCCGAGTCGGTCTGGCCCTGCCTGAGCGCCTCCTCACGCTTCGCAAGGTCCTGCTCCTTCTGGGCCAGCTCCGCGGTCTTCTGCTCCAGCTCCTTCTTTGCCTGCTCGGGGTTCTGGGCGATCTTCTGCGCGGCCTCGTCCGCCGTGATCTCCTTCTTCTCCTGGGTGACCTCGGCCTGCTTCTGCTCAACGGTTGTCTGCGACGTGGCGACCTTCTGCTCCGCCGCCGCCTGGCTCCCCTGCTGCGTGGTGAGCTCCGCCTGCTTCGCGGCAAGCTGCTCCTCCGCGGCTTTCTTCTCCTCCGGGGTCTTTGCCTGCTCCACCTTCTGCCGCGCGGTCTCCACGGCGGTCGTCTTCTCCGCGGTCTTCTGCCTCTCCTCCGAGAGCTTCTTGGCCTCCTGGTCGACGACCGACCTGCCCTTCTCCACTTCCTTCTGCTTCAGCTCCACCATGGCCTTGCGTTCCGGCAGCCCCTTGTCTTCCTTCTGCTTCAGCTGGTCCATCACTCCCTTGGAGGTGAGCTCCGTGGAGCTGAGGGAGCCGAGCACGTCACGCTTCTCCTTTTCATTGAGGGGAATGACGAGCTGGGTGCTGCCGGGCCACTCGTAGTAGCGCAGGGAAATCCCGACCTTGTCCTTGGTCAGATAGGAGAGCACGAGGTTCTTGTACTTCCCGCTGAAGTACGGGAGGTTGGACCGGTAGACGGCGTTGTAGTACGACACGAAAAGAGCAAGCAGGTCAGAGTCCCCGCGGGGATAGCCGTAGAGGGACTCCAGATATGCCGCCACCACGCGGCGCACGTTGTCGATGTGGTCGACCCTGGCTTCCTTGTCCAGGGAGATGATGTCCGCGTCCAGCTTCGACGGCTCCGCCTTGTCCACGGCGTGGATCGCCGTGTACTTCACCTGCCAGCTCGCCACCGGCACGCCCCGGCGGACCTGGTCCGCGAGGAACCGGCCAATGCCGCG
>DATKKG010000069.1:0-1253 GCA_035543015.1 Conexivisphaerales archaeon
GATGGTGTAGGAGACGAAGAGGGTGAGGAGAACGCCGGCGGTGGCGCCGACAACGCCCAGGAAAAAGCTGTTTTTCAAGGAGAGGAGGGAGATAGGGTCCTTGAGAACGGCCAGCCAGTGCCTCCCGCTCATCATGCCGAATGCTTTCAGGCTGGGGACCATGGAGTAGGGGACGAGGGAGGTGTAGAGGAGCACCAGGACCGGGAGCACGATGAGGACGAGGGAGAGGATGGCGATGGCAGCGAAGAGGGGATACTTGGCCTTCCGGAGGTCGATGAGGGCCGGCCGGTAGCCTCTGCTGGAGATGGTGACGTACTTCTCGCTTGCCGAGGTGAGGTGGCGATAGATGTAGATAAGGGTGACGGAGGCGGCGAGGGCGCTCATGCCCACCGCGGCTGCCAGACCGTAGTCGGCGGCGAAGCCGGTGGCGATGAGGCGGTAGATCTGGGTCGAGAGCAGGTAGATCCGTCCCGGCATGCCGATGGCGGACGGCACAGCGAAGGACTCCAGGCTCCGGATGGCGACCAGGGTTATGGAGGCGAGGATCGCCGGCCTCAGAACCGGCAGGGTGATCTTCCGCAGCGTTCTGAGATTCGAGCTTCCGCACACCTTGGCGGATTCTTCAAGAGAGACGTCGAAAGCGGACATGGCAGGGGCGATGATCAGGTAGGCGACGGGGAGGTCGAGCAGTCCTTCCACCAGGATCATGCCGGGCAAGGAGTAGATGTTGAAGGGCGACTGCTTCAGGCTGAAGAGCTGTCTCAGCAGGAGATTGAGCAGACCGTTCGTGGGGTTCAGGAGAAGAACCCAGCTCACGGCGAAGAGGATATGGGGGACCATCATCGGGATGATGGAGATGATTTGGAAGAGGAACTTGAAGGGGACATTGGTCCTCGTATTCAGGTAGGCCATGAACAGGGCCAGAGCGGTGGCAACTACGGCCGAGCCGATGGTGAAGACGACGGTGTTGCCGATGATCTCGACGAGGGCTGGATCGGTGTAGGCCTTGACGTACTTCTCCAGGGTGAAGGTGCCGAAGGCGGTCAGACCCTCGGAGAAGCTGCCGAGAAGCAGCATGACGACGGGGCAGACCGTAAGAAACCCCACAATCACAATCAGAGTAGGTGTGAGGGCCGTCCTCGTCCTGTACATGCTCAACGCTCCAGTATGGAGCACTGCCCCGGGTCTAAGTGGAGCCCGATCTCATCCCCTTCCTTGAGACTCGCGGTCGCCTCGATCCGTGCGATCAGGCG
>DATKKG010000070.1:0-1017 GCA_035543015.1 Conexivisphaerales archaeon
CCCTGGTCTGGGGTATCGTGCCAACCAACTGGGAGCCGTTTGCCGCGGAGACCGCGGACTCGCTGGAGATCCGACAGCTCAGGATCTGGGCGGTGTTAGAAGACAGGGGAATCGAGCGTGAACTTCTCCTCGCTCGAAGCATGCTCTCCCCTGCGACCTGCTGCCTGGTCAATCCTGATGGCGAGAGGACCGTAGAAAAAGCCTTCGCCATGACCAAGAAACTCTCCCTGCGCTTGCGAGAACGTCTGAACCTCCTGTAGAGCCTGTCAGATGCCACGCCCTTGCCGCAGAGCGAGACAGGGAGCGGCGGATACTCGGGAGAGGTGAGGAGGTCGCCCGTGAGCAACAGAGTCTATATCGACGAAGATGAATGCATCGGGTGTGGCTCGTGCGAAGAGGTCTGCCCCGAAGTCTTCAAGCTGAATGAGGAAAAAGAGAAGGCCGAGGTCATCAAACCCGAAGGAGGCCCGGAGGACTTGATTCAGGAAGCCATCGAGGCGTGTCCGGTCTCATGCATCCACTGGGAGGAATGACGGGGGCAGCGCCCCTTCGGGGCTTCCCTTGAGTTACTATTCAGAGCTGATCACGTTCGACTCTACTTCAGGGTTTACCACCCGCTTCGCTCGAGGCACGGAGGTCACGGAGGGGAATGAGCCTTTGATGTGCCGGGAGACGACGGCACATCAAAACGACCACGCCTGCGGCGTCGGCGTTCTTACCGAACCCTGCCCGAAGGGCGAGGGTTCTTGGCCGATCGACATCTCCCGATCGGCCAAGAGCACCAGACTCTCTGTGTCTCCGTGGTTCAAAAACGTTAAATAGTCAAATGCTCTCCGCGGTACTAGAAGAACGAGACAGGATGGGGATAGACAGGCTCCCGGTTCATCGGGAATTCGAGAAAGGAGGCGGACATGGGCCCCTTGGAGGATCTCAGGGCAGAGCATGAGGGCATCCTCTTGATGCTGAGAATTCTTGAACGAGTGTGCGGGAGGCTCCTCCCGGGGGGTCGACTTGACG
>DATKKG010000071.1:0-1086 GCA_035543015.1 Conexivisphaerales archaeon
GGGGAAACCGGGAGCCTATCGGGCTGTAGCCTTTCTCAGGCCTCACTTCCAGCTGGATGAGCTTGCCGTCTCCTTGAGGCTGGTCGCCGACCTGCCGCCCCCGGCCAAGGGCTAGCAGGATGCGAATCGATAAACCACTAGCATGAGGGAAGGAGGGAAGAAGCCATGGCATTTGATGCGTTTCTCAAGATTGACGACATCAAGGGAGAATCAACGGACGACAAGCACAAGGACTGGATCGAGGTACTCTCTTATAGCCACGGGCTGAGCCAGCCGGCAGCCGGGTCCGCGAGCAGCGGCGGGGCGCGCTCGGCCGAGCGGTGCAACCACCAGGATTTCTCCGTCGTGAAGACCCTCGACGCCGCCTCACCGAAGCTGGCGCTTTTCTGCTGCAACGGCAAACACGTCCCGAAGGTCCAGGTTGAGCTCTGCCGGGCGACTGGAGACAAGCAGAGATACATGCTGTACACGTTGAGCGATGTCCTCATCTCGAGCGTGAGACCTGGCGGCAGCGCCCAGGGCGGCGAGAGCCTGCCCCTGGAAGAGGTAAGCTTCAACTACGGCAAGATCGAGTGGACCTACACGGCCACCGATCACAAGACGGGGAAACCATCAGGTGATGTGAAAGCCAACTGGAGCGTCATCGAAAACAAGGGGGGCTAGCATCACTTGGCCAGGAGCGACGAGAGACACCAGAACCTCCAGGCATCCGTCCTGGACAGGCTCGTGGACCAGGAGCCAGAGGTCTCCCACGAGCCTGTCCAGTACCGCCTTCTCGGCGTCGGGCAGGTGAAGGCGTGGGTCGTCCGGGACCTGGAGAACCTCCTCAATACCAGACGGCACATCCTGACGCCGCCGCCTGCGTATACGGAGGTCAACGACTCCCTGTTCACCTTCGGCCTCCCGGACTACACCTCGCACAACCCGAAGAACATGGCGGTACGGCAGCAGCTCCGCCAGGAGATCGAACGGACCATAGCCCGATTCGAGCCCAGGCTGAAAGACGTCTCAGTTCACGTGGAAGCAGCCGCCGACAATGACAGGAGCCTCAGGTTCAGGATCAACGGCCTGCTCGTCGTGGAGCCC
>DATKKG010000072.1:0-1564 GCA_035543015.1 Conexivisphaerales archaeon
CATCGACATCTTCGGCTGGCTGGGCTATCCGATGCAGATCAAAGTTGACTTTCTCTGCCGTGATAGCATCCTGGCGGCGCCCCTTGTTCTCGACCTCGTCCTGTTCCTGGACCTGGCCCAGCGGGCGGAGATGCCCGGAATCCAGGAGTGGCTCTCCTTCTATTTCAAGAGTCCCCAGTGCGCGGCCAATCTCTATCCCGAGCACGATCTCTTCATCCAGCTCATGAAGCTGAAGAATACCCTCCGCTATCTCATGGGTGAGGAGCAGATTACGCACCTGGGACTCGATTACTACTACGATCTGTGAGTCCTTAGCCCGCATTCTGCGCGAGCCACCTGCTGCGACCGCGGATATAGCCCTCCTTGTCTGCTAACTGTAGGCTCTGTGAGGAGGAACGCTGTGGGAGCGGCTTCCAGCAGCGATCGCATCGCACGAGGCAGGGCGATCTGCTCCACAAAGGCGCATAGTCGCGTCATTGATAGTGGAGAAGGAGACCCTGCCTTGTAGCGAGGTGGCGTACAAGGCCCTGGAGACCTGCCTTAAATCGAGGAGAAGATAGTAGCTCCGGACGCGCTTTGTTTCGCAAATCACCCTGTCTTCGCCGCCGCCCCGTTTTGCACAGCCGGAAGCCGGGGGTCCTCGGGTCTTCCTTCGACGGGCTCAGGACAAGCTCACCTGGCGACGTACTGAAAAGTACGACTTAGGTCCGAGTCCCGCGGTGCCGCGGGACGGCTGCCCGGTGGCACGACCATCTCCACGATCTCGTTACGGCGTCTCGTGCGTAATGCGGGCTAGCCGTCCTCGTCCGCGGCAGCCATGACGCCTCAGGGGAAGAAGGGGATAAACCACGGAATGGTTTCAGAAGCGGCGGGTCTTGGGAGCTTGACCTTCCTGGCGCTGGGTCTCGCGAATCTCCTCCTGCACCTCTTTCATACCGTCCCGGATAGCCTGCTGGCGATCCGGCGGGAGGGGATAGCGCAGAGCTTCCTGGTAGTGGAACATAGCGGCCTTCCAGTCACCCTCTCGCTGATTATGGATACCGAAGTGGTAATGGGCCTCCCCAAGCTCGTTCAACTTGCCGTAGGCCAGACCGAGGTAATAGTGAAGAGAAGGTAGACGGTCGTTCAGCCGGGCGGCTGCGATCAGCTCGTCACGGGCTTCCTGCAGCTTTCCCTGCTCGAGGAGCGCACGGCCGAGGGCGAGACGCGCGGTCGCCTGCTTGGGGTCCAGGCTGAGGGCGGACTGGAGCGCGGCGGCCGCCTTGTCCACCTGTCCCATCTCGAAGTAGGTCACGCCCAACTCCACGAGAAGGGGCGACAGGTCAGGCCGTAGCGCCACAGCCTGCTTGAAGGACTGTGCCGCCTGGTCGAGCTGGCCCTGGCGCCGAAGGAGAAGCCCGGTCCCGTACAGGGCAGGGAGTCGATCCTCAGGGCGTGAAGACCACTGGCGAAAGCGTAGCTCTGCGTCTTTCGGGCTCCCGTAGGCACCAAGAAGCTTTGCCTGCATCATCTCGAAGGCGAGGGGATTGCCGGGTGGGGGGACTCCCTTGGCCGGAGATTTCTG
>DATKKG010000073.1:0-1522 GCA_035543015.1 Conexivisphaerales archaeon
GAGGGGCCTAGCATTCCTCTGCACTGGCCGCCGAAGGCAGGGGAGCCGAAGAAGGAGCCCAAGCGATGACGTTCCGAGAGTTCATGGAGTGGGCGAAAGATCATCCCCGCGAGATGGGCCAAGGCCTCCTAGCGGCTTACGCCGAGTGGCAGAAGGCGCCGCCGAAGTCGGTAGTGGCGAAGGACAACGCATTTGCAAAGGCGGCCCGCAAGCAAGGCTTAGATGGCATCCAGAAGGAGCCCAAGCGATGAGCAAGCCTGGACCCAAGGCGAACCTAACTTGGAACCTGCGGCAAGCAGCCATCATGTATGCCATCGTTCTAGAGAACGGGGACGAGGACGAGCACGAGAAGGCTTGGGACAGGCTCAGGAAGGCAGCGAAGCGATACAGGGACGGAGAGCCAGAGCAAGGCCGAAAGAACGCTAACCGCTACGAATGGCCTCAGTCCGCAGGAGCCTAGTCATGGGCCTGAAGTGGGGAAAGCCTAAACCGCTCTACAGTCGAGAGTGGGGCGGCGTTCCCTACTCCAAGCCCGAGAAGCCTCCACCTATCGGTGAGCACTGGTGGGACCGTGTCCCAGTGCCGAAGGACCCTTCGCAGCGACCCGGACCTGTGCGTACCTGGGCTGAGATGAGCGAAGAGGAGAAAGCCCAGATCCGTGCGACTGCATCTCCTCCTTCGCCCTCGGCACCGACTAGCCGTCGTCGGCGCTTCCGATCCCGGAAGTTTTAATGTTGGCCAAGGATCACTACGTCTCTACGAAGGCACATCGTCACACGGCGGCACTAACCTCTCTTCATTGCCGCATTGATGCGTACCTGACCGTTGTACCGTGTGTGACTCCCCCAGAAACGTGCGAACGTGTAACACATTTTTCGTTGAAAATCAAGTCAACGCAACTTTGCTAAGGATTCCATGAGCATTTACAGACGAGCGGCGAAGCGAGACGACAACGAAAAGACGATAGTGGACGCGCTCAGGGCCTCGGGGTGTTCGGTTGTTCGGACCAGCGGGGCAGGCCTACCGGACCTTGCGATAGGCTGGCGCGGCCTGAATATCTGGGCTGAAGTGAAGGGTCCGCAGGGAAAACTAACGCCCCCCCAAGCCGCTTGGCATTCGGCATGGAGGGGCGGGAAACCCTACGTGCTTCGGTCTGTCGCGGACATCGGGGCCATGCTAGATGCAGCGGCCCGAGAAGCCCGCTGGCGCCCTCTCACAGCCAAAGCATCGAGAGGATAGCGACCAAGCCTAGGACCAGGGCCATGGCATCGCGGAAGATGACCCAGGCGATCCAGGTAGTCGAGCCCCCTAGCCTGCGTTCGAGTTCAGTCATGACACTCCCCCTGCCACGTTATCGTGGCGTAGATAGTTCCGTCCTCGCCCTTCTTGCGGACCAGGTGGTTCCCCTCGTGATTCCCGTTTAGCTCACACTGGCCTTCGAGGGCCGGGGCACGGGCAGAGCAGCGAGGGTAAACGTACAGGCGCACGGTTTTGGCTAGTTCTCTCACGGTTCCCCCTTCGC
>DATKKG010000074.1:0-5357 GCA_035543015.1 Conexivisphaerales archaeon
GAGGGGAGTACGCGCCTCGACCGGCCCTGGGCGAGGGGCCGGGCGCTCGTCTCTAATGATGGTGTGGCAAAGAGGCTATCGAGAGGTCGCTTCGTCGAGCCGCCTCTTAGTTGAAGGGTGGGATTTGGAGGAAGCTCCCTCGATATTTCCAAGACCGGAGCTTCTCGGCGGCTTCCTTTTCCAAAACACGAAAAACGCTAAGAGACTATGTGTTTTCGCTAGCCATATATAATCAGCGACCCTTGGACACATCCATGAACCGCCCGTCAAGGTGGGTTCTGGCGTTGCTCTTCTGCTTCCTTATGGCGATGCCCGCGAGCCAGCTCACGGGCAAGGTCGCGTTGGCCGAGCCGGCCTCCCCCTCCAACAGCCCGCCGGCCCAAGTTCCCGGGACTTCGCTGTCGCCCGGCGTCGTGGACTTCACCAACTCCTGGGGGCTGAGCCCCCTCCCGCCCTCGGTCGTTCCTACGGGCCCGTCCGAGCCCCTCCGGCCAGTCCACAGCTGGACGATCGAGGTGGACGTCCCGACCCTGATTGTGGGCGACCAGTACTCGGGAAGCTACGTGAACCAGACCTGCTCCTTCTTGGACAACGGCACCTTCGTCCTCTTTGAGGGCGGCTCGACGGTCTTGGGATGGAGCGGCCTCGGAGGTCTGATTTCGGGCCCAGCGGTTACCCAGTTGACCGCGAACTCCACCGTTGCCGTCCAGAGGTTCCTGCTCGCCGTGGGCGGGGTCACCTTCTACGACGTCAGCGTCACGTACTCCGTCAGGTATTCCTACGGCCAGCCCTCCGGCCTGAAGGTGACCATCGGCGGCCACGTGGAATGGACTTCTGGAATGGGCAACGTTTCCCTGAACTTCCTTTCGCCGGCTCTCAGCGTCCAGGGCGAGTCGGCTGCTTTCGGGAACGGATCTGACGTCACTACCTCCTTCGACTGGTCCGATGCCGCTCCTTCCTACGCCGCGACGGTCTCCCCCGATGGGTCGTCTGTCGGCTGGTCGGTGGGCAAGGACTTCACCATAGACCCCGCCACCATAACGACGACCACCGACGTCACCGCCCTCATAGGCTCCCAGAAGGAGAACTCGAGGAGGCTGATCTACGCCCAAGGGCTGTACTGGCTCTTCTACACGAAGAGCAGCTACAAAGGCTTCTACTACACCTCCTCACCCAACGGCACGGTTTGGGCGACCCCCGTCGCCGTCAGCTCCTTGGGAGGAAATGGCGACTACTCGTTTTGGGTGAACACGACTAGAGGGGGAGGTGCCACCGTATACTGTGTAACCAACAACAACACCTACCCCGGTACTGCCATCTTGTACTACTATCGTTGCGGCTACATGTCCAACGACGGCAGCATCAACTGGAACAGCGAATCTTCCAAGGCCTCCCCCAGTTCGTATAACGTCGACACGAGCTCCATATCGGTGGACAAGAGCGGACTCGCATGGGTCTTCCTTGAAACGCACTCCGGTTCCACCTACTACGGCCGCGTCCTGAACACCTTCGGCACGTGGAATCTGGTGTACACCTGCAGCCCGAGTGGTGCGGGCATCATGGCCAACCTGGTCCCGATCGCCTCCGGCATGGCTGTCGTGTGGACGTGGCCGGGAGCCAACGCCCTCTACGTCAAGGCCACGGCCAACAATGGTGCAACCTGGTCGGCGACGGTGAACGTGACCGGTTACGCCTTCAACGCTACGACCTTCAAGGCGACTTCCATGGGCGACACCGTCTACGTTACGGCCTCCAACGGTAGCAGGGTGTACTTCCTGAGCTACGCCTACGGCGGGGCCTCCTGGTCCCCTGTGACGGACCTGGGCGCAGGCCTGGAGTCCACCATCACTTCGGCCGGACAGAACCTAGTGGTGGGGTATCTCCTCAATTCAACGACGGTTGCCTTCGAGAAGAGCCCCAACAACGGCACCACGTGGGACTCCTCGCTCACAGTGACAGCCGCCGAAAACGCATCGATCACGATGTCTTCGCCCCCATTCGCCGATGCGGGGGCGCTGGGCTTCCTTGCTTGGGTGTCGGGCTCCTCGTCCCCATACGCCATCAGGACAGCCACCTTCCCTGTCGTCGTCCCCAACGCCGCCTCCTCCCCGAACGCCTGGAGCAGGCCTGGCCTCTCCCCCTATGAGAGCTATTTCGCCCACCTTTCGGAGTACGTCTCCCCGGGCAACGGCCTACTCGGGATCGAGCAGGCCGACTACTTCCTTCCGGGCCGCGGCATCAACCTGACCTTCGAAAGAGTCTTCTCGACCCCCTACGCCTTCACGCCCTCCTCCCCCTACATGTACGAGAACTACTCCGCCGTCAACATGGGCTTGGGGTGGGGCCTGAACCTACCTTGGTTCGGCCAGGACTACTTCCACTTCTGGGACGGCCAGGTCTACCAGTACAACTGGAACGGCTCCACCTTTGAGAACCACGTAGGGGAGAACTTCGAGCTGGTCAACAACTCGGGGAGCTCATACGACTTGTACATGGTCTCGGGGATGGACTATCACTTCGACTCCAGCAAGAGGCTCGTCTCCGTGACCGACCCCACAGGCAACAACTCCATCACCTTCTCCTACGGCGGCAACGGAGAGATCAGCACGATCACAGACGCCGTGGGCCGCAATGTCTCACTAGTCTACGACGGCGACGGCCGGCTTTCCACCCTCGTCACCCCGGGGGGTAACTGGACATACTCCTACTCAGGGGGCGACCTGGCCTCCGTCTCCGATCCGCTGGGCAGGACGACGAGCTACCAGTACTTGACGGGCATCAACTCATGGCTCCTGAGTGGGATAGTCTACCCCGCGGGGGGTAAGACGACCTACACCTACGACAACGCCAGCGTGGGGACAGAAGTCCTCACCTTCATGGTCTCCCTCCAGAACATCAACGTCTCCAGCTCGGCGCTGAGCCGCAGCACCCAGTTCAACTACAGTGTGTCTAACGGCCAGATAATGTGGTGCAACACCTCTATCTCGGACGGCACGGGCATCGTCTCAAGCGTCCTGAACAATTTCACCCAGTCGTACAGCAGCCAGGCGCAGAAGGACGGAGTGGGCCACTTCGTCCAGGGCTCCAAGAGCTACTATGACTCCGACAACAGGATCACATACTCCGAGTCCGACGACTCGGCAGGGAACCAGCTGGAGAACATGTCGACGATGTTCGACAACTGGGGCAACCTCGTCCACGTCATAGACCCTAGCGGCCACGACACCTGGTATTCATACGCGAACACTAACACCTCGAACACCTTCCCCAACTCGACCGCCTTCAGCAACTCCTTCTACGACAACTCGGGAGTCAACCCCAACATTCACGACCTTCTGGTCGGCGAGGCGCAGTACCAGAGGAACGACACCGAGGGGAAGGTGCTGATGGAGACCTACTACCAGTACAACTACGGGGGACACCTGCTCCAACAGAAGTCCCTCCACGACGGGGGGTGGGTCGTCACCTCTAACGCGACGTTCGACCGGTACGGCAACCAGCTCACCTCCACCAACGCCCTCAACGTGACCATCTACTACCAGTTCTCCTCCGCCTATTCGAGCGCCTACCTCACCCAACTGAGCCTCCTAGTCGATGGCGTGAACGTCTCGACGGCCTACGCCTACAACTTCAGCACGGGCGCGAAGACCTCCGAGACGGACCCCAACGGCCACACCACCTCCTACTCCTACGACGCCCTGGGCAGGGTCACGCTGATCATCTACCCGGCGGTCTCGGGCATTTCGGCCACGAAGAGATACGCCTTCAATGACACCGGGAACTACGTGGTCGTCACCGACGAGGACGGCAACCCCACGAGGAGTTACTTCGACGGACTTGGCAGGCTTGTTGAGGTGGCCCGTTACAGCGGGAGCTCACTCTACTCGACCGAGAACTACACCTACAACTGGCTGGACCTGCAGTCGTCGAAGACCACTTCTGCGGGTGGGACATACACTTACTTCTACGACGCGGAAGGAAGGCAGACCTCGATGGTCAACCCCGACCTCACCTACGCCAACACAACATACGATGACAACCGCGATGACATGACTAGCATAGTCAACTCCACGGACGAGTCCGGGCACCTCACGCAGAAGTGCTACGACCTGACGGGCAGCCTCGCGTGGGTAAGGCAATACCACTCTTCCAGCTCATACTACCAGACGAACTACACCTACGACATGGTGGGGAACCTCCTTTCGGTCACGGACCCCAACGGGATGGTCACCTACTACGGCTACGACGACATGAACCGCCTCAACTTCACCAGCTCGGCGTCGCTGGCCTATGTCCCGGTCCAAGTCTCTTTCGCCCTGGCAGGCGATACTGTCTTCCCGGTGACTATGGACCCCAGCTCGTACTATGCCTACGAGAGCCCCGACCTGGGAAACGTGAGGTTCTACAACGACTCCGGCCTGACGACGCCCCTCGTCTCCTGGCTGGAGGGCTACTCCGGGAACACGACGGCAGCTGCGAGCACCGCCACGAACGCCACATTCTGGGTCAAGTTTCACTACGGAGTCCAGACCCAGCCGGCCACCATCTACATGGCCTTCCTCAACGTCACGTCGGAGTTCGACGGGAACTACTCTGGCGAGGCTCCCCAGCTCTCGCCCACGTACGCCCAGTACGACAACGGGAGGTCCGTCTTCACGACCTTCTACGACAACTTCGCGGGGGACTCCCTGAACTCCACGCTCTGGGCAGACTCTGGCGGTTTCAACTACACGGTGAGCGACGGGTTCCGTTCTAACGGGACTGCCACCGTAGCTTGTAGGTCCGCGTGCAACCCCCCCAATGCCCTGATGACGTCGTCCAACTCCTCCCTGATCAATTCCCACTATTCCGTCAACTTCTACGGGACGGTGTGGGCGTCAGACCAGTCTGCCTGGGTTGAAGTCGGCGGGACGAACGCCACCGTGTCGGACCCCGAAGGATCCTACATCAAGAGTGGGTCGGGCGGGGTCTACGGAATGCAGGTGAACTCGACAGGTTCCGGCAGCGGGTCCTCGATGGGGACTTCGATGATGACGGGCGTGTGGACCATCGCGCTCTCGGGCGGGACGCCGGTGAGCTCGGACTACTACTTCAACGGCGGAGACCACAAGAGCGCCAGCGGGGCTGCTCCCACCCTGCCGATGGCCCTTGGACTGCGGGCTCCCCAGGGGTACTATGATAGCAGACAGAACGTTACACAGCTCGTCACCTTCACTCTCTCCCTGAGCTGGATTCGCGTCCTTCCGTCTGACCTCAGGCCCACGGCCACCGTTGGCTCCCTCGCCTTAGCCTACTGGTCCAACCAGACGATGAAGTACGATGGGATGGGCAACCTGGTGAACGAGACCGACGCCCGG
>DATKKG010000075.1:0-175419 GCA_035543015.1 Conexivisphaerales archaeon
CTCTTCGATAAAGGAATACGAGTCTCAGGTCGGGCTGGCGACGGAGAAGGTCAAGGAGGCCCTCGCGGGGCTCGAGAAGCTCTCGCGCTGGCGCATGGTCGAGGTCGCAAACCAGAGCAAGAGCAAGGCGGAATCGAACCCTTAGGTTAGGGGCTCCTCAGGCTTCGCGACCATCAACTTGCCAGGGCATCACGTTTCGCGGACTACCACCTAGGCCATACGGGTCCGAAGTACCCGCGACCACCGGCGGTGAACCCCAAAGAGAACCCGAGGCACCGCAAAGAAAGACTCAGTGAGCCGCCTTGAATGATGTAGACGAAGCGTAATGAATCCATGAATACCCTCAAGGCCTCATCCCTCGACCATGAGGGTTCCGCGCATGTACTGGTGGACCGTGCAGAAGATGTTGCAGTAGAAGGTGTAGTTGCCGGGGTTGGTGGCCGTGAAGGTCACGCTGTCGCTTTCCCCAGGTCCCACGATGAGTCCCTGAGGGAAATAGCCGTCGATGGCGAACCCGTGCGCCTCAACCTTCCCGTCATTGATCACGTTGATGGTGACGTTGTCCCCCACATGGACGGCGATTACGGGCCACGGCAGGCCGTGCTGCACCGAGCCGTTGAATCCGTTGGAATCGGCCATTATGGTGAAGTTCAGCATGTGCGGCTGGACCTCAGCCGGAGGCCGATTCAGATACAGGACCGCCAGCGCGATGGCCAACGCAGCCACGAGCACCACCGCGACCAACACTCTTGACCTGCTGCTTGACAGCGCCAATCTACCCCCAGACATGGAAACCTATCCCGTGTGCAGCAGCGCCGCGAAATAAATCATCAGGAACCCCACACAGAATGCCACGGCAAGCTTCGTCCTGTCCCCGGCACCCATGGCCTGTGGGGTGAGCCTGAGGAGCATATAGATGTCGCCACCTGAAGCCGCAGCTAGGAGGTACGTGGACGGAATTATCGCGAAGTACCCGAACGGCGTGGCTACAGCCGCCATGACCCCCACAATGCCGCTGAGCAGAACCGCGTCCTTCAGGCTGGGCTTCGAAGTGCCCGCCACGAGGAAGGCGGAAAGCATGAAGCCTTCGATGGCCTTGTGCGTGACGAAGGCGATGGTCTCCGCGCCCAGCAGGCTCCCTACACCCGTCATTGCGAGGCCGTCTCCTATGTCCATCGCTTCTCCGCCTGAATGGAGCCCCAAGGAGATCGCCGCAAGGATCGCAACCATGAATGAAAGCCCCCCCGGATTCAGGAACCCCTTGTCCAGATAGACCAGAGCGACGAACGCGACGATGAAGCACAGGACCAGGGCCGCCTGTGTCAACCCGCCCCCGAAGCCCTGGGCGACGTCCAGGTCCACCGCATCGCTCATGAGGTCGACGAACAGCCAAGTCAGGATCCCGACGCCGATGGCCGCGACGATCCCCTTGCCGATCGAGCCGCCCAATAGGACGCCGATGAAGGAGCCGACGATTAAGGGCACGAACGTCGACGCAAAAACCAGGGCCATCGCTGTCAGGACGTCCATTATCTCACCTGTTCTTCCTCGGAGTCTTAGAGTTTATAATGATTTCCGGGAATCCACCGAGGTCTCGCTGATTCAGAGGCAACCCGAAGGATCGTACGTCATCACAGCACATGGCAGGCTGCAGCTCCGGCTGTCTTCAGCGCATCGACGAGGCCGCCCAAATCTTCGCCGAGGGAGAGCGTTACACTTGGGGGATGCGGGAGAGCGAGGGCGGCGAATTCATGATTCGCCCGGTGTTCATAGAGCAGGTGAAGAAGGTGTGGATCAACGAAGTCGTATTAGCACCGACCAGTCGTAAATGGGCGATCGAGCGTCCGCTCGGCGGGACCTATACTTCGACCGTGTCCCTATCCTTCGGGTCCAGGGACTTTCTCAGCTGCCCTTTGACCCAGTCGGAGTTCTCATCGTTCCTCAACTCCTTTGTCGCTTCGTCCCTGGACAGCTTCTCGGTCCTCTTCTGCTCGGCCTCGTAGAGGGTGTGCATGTCCTTGTACGCCACCCTCTTACCCTTGGTGTCCTCTTCGACGACGGAAGACATTATTGTCATGATCGTAGCCCCGGACCATTAAGGGTTCTCCTATCTACTAGATTGACAATCGGTCAAAAGGTGAAGACACGGTCTCAATGGCACCATTTCCACACACTCGGCTTTGGATAAGCCAACTTCATTCCTTTCGTCCTGGGTTCGCGCACCACCTAGTGGATCGAAGTCTGGCAGAAATACGGTGACACGATCGAGACGTCGAAAGCGGTCCTAGGGGTCCCGGCCTCGCACTCGGGACCCCGACCCGATGTACGGACGACCGCCCTACTTCACCGATAACTTGCGCCCCTTGACCTGGGTTGGCGTCTTCTTCGGGACCGTGACCTCAAGCACACCGTCTTTCACAGAAGCCTCGGCCTTTTCGCTCTCCACCGGCTCGGGGAACAGCATTGTCCTCGACATCTTCGAGTATCCTCTCTCCCTCCGGACGAACCCCTCCTTCTCTTGCTTGACCTCGGTCTTCGCCTCGCCTTCCACCGTGATCTCGCTATCCGTCACCGTGATGTCCAGCTTGTCCTTTGGGATGCCGGGGACCTCGATCACTAGCCTATACTCCTTCCCCGTATCGACCAGGTCCGCGTACGGGCGCCTCACTCCGGGAAGCCTCGCGAACCACTTGCTCTTAGGCTCGAGCCACAGGTCTCCGAACGGCGCATCTCTCTCGAAGCGCCTTGCGGCGTCGTCGAACACGCGAGCCATATAGTGCACGTACTCCTCGGGACTCCAGGGAGTCAAGCTCGTTCCGCTCTTCGTCTCCTCTTTCTCTTCAGGAACCTTCTTCCCTTCGCTATTCGTCAACCTATCTTACACCTATCGTACGCAGGTTATTCCTCACGGTATTTACTCAGCGCGTATTCTGTGCAACCTTTTGCAACCTCTCATGTCAGAGCCTTAGATGGGCCGGGTAGGACTCTGGTCTCAGTGAGTATGACGCTGTGGATGGGCCGGGCAGGATTCGAACCTGCGATCTTCGCCGTGTCAGAGCGACGTCCAAGACCAGACTAGACGACCGGCCCCTACTTCGTTTAGCTCCGCTTGAGATTCGATTTAAACCTTTTCGGGGGAGGGAAGGGAACTGACGAACGAATACCGTCTCTCTCACATGGTTTATCTACATGCAACTGACGAAGGAACAACCGACTCTTCGAATGAGCACTCTTTCGGGCCTCTACAAGGTCGACATGGAAACGAGGATGAAACGCGTGAAGGAGTTCGCCAACCTCGCCGACGAAGAAGCGGCCTCCATCTACTCCATGGACTCCCTCAAGAGGGACGTGGCCGACAGGATGATAGAGAACGTCATCGGTGCCATCCAGCTCCCTCTGGGCGTGGCCACCAACTTCCTCATCAACGGGAAGGAGTACGCCGTCCCCATGGCCATAGAGGAGCCCAGCGTCGTGGCCGCCGCGTCCAACGCCGCCAAGATGACCAGGGCGAAGGGGGGCTTCCACGCCGTCTCCACCAGGCCCCTCATGGTGGCCCAGATACAGTCGGTGGGCGTCCCCGACCCCTACGCCGCAGTGCAGAAGGTCATCGCCCACACAAAGGAGATCCTAGAGATAAGCAACGAGACCAACCCCACCCTCGTCAAGCTGGGAGGAGGCGCCGTTGATCTGGACGCCAGGGTCCTCGACACCAGCAGGGGGAAGATGGTGATAACGGAGATCACCGTCGACTGCAGGGACGCCATGGGGGCCAACACCGTCAACACCATGGCCGAGACCGTGGCCCCCCTCATCGACTCCCTCATCGGGGGGAGGGTGCGGCTCAGGATCCTCTCCAACCTCGCGACGAAGAGGCTGGTGCGCTCATGGGCGACCTTCGACAAGGAGTCCTTGGGCGGCTCCGACGTCGTTGAGGGGATACTTGACGCCTATGCCTTCGCCGAGGCGGACCCCTACCGCGCCACCACCCACAACAAGGGAATCATGAACGGCATATCGTCGGTGGCTCTCGCGACGGGCAACGACACCCGGGCCATAGAGTCCGGCGCCCACGCATACGCCGCCAGGAGCGGCCGCTACACATCCCTCACCAGGTACGAGAAGGACGCCGAGGGGAACATCGTGGGCTCCATAGAGCTCCCCATAGCCTCGGGCATCCTGGGAGGGGCCACCTCCACCCACCCCGTCGCCAAGGCCTCCATCAAGATCCTGGGGGTGAAGTCCGCCCAGGAGCTGGCCTGCGTGATGGCTTCCGTGGGACTCGCCCAGAACCTGGCAGCCCTGAGGGCCTTGGCAACGGAGGGAATCAGCAAGGGTCACATGAAGCTGCATGCGAGGAACCTCGCCGTCATGGCCGGGGCGCCGCCCGAGCTGATATCCAGGGTGGTCGAGGAGATGGAGAAAGAGCCCCATGTCACCTACGACAAGGTCGTCGAGATAGTCAAGAGGCTGAAGGCCTAGAATACACGGGCCCTATGTCAGTGGCGCTACCTGCCCTCTCCTGAGGCTAGGTCTTCGAGCACCTGGTAGCAGTGCATGGCGTCCTTGGACTCGAGCACGACTATGGCCGTAAGCGTCGCAGTGATGTATTCGACCAGGTTGATCCCATGTGCCGCCAGCTCCGCCGTTATGACCGCGGCCACCCCGGGGACCTTCATCGTGGCTTCCGACAACGAAATCACGACCTCCGAGAGGTTGTCGATCACTCGCAGTATGCTCTTCTGCGGGATCAAGGAGGTTAGCTTCTCCTGATTCTTCGCGTCGAACACCACGCTCACCGTCTCCAGCGCGGACACCATGTGAAGGGTCTCGCCCCTCGCGTAGTCGACCTCGCCGTTGAACTTGGCAAGCCCGACGGAGACCTCCGGGGAATTGAGTATCACGTAGTCGACTATCCTGTCTTTCAGCAGGAGCTTCTGGATGTACTTGCCCACGCCTTCAGGCATCGCCTTGTGCTCGGCGGCGTGGAACCTCTTCACGACCTTCACCAAGGGCTCCTTCGTGCTCACCACGCGCTTCTGTCCCTTTGCCCAAGGAAGCACTACCCTGTAGACGTCGACCGGGAAGGCCACGTTCTTCATATCGTGAGACTCTAGCTTGATCAGAGGGTAGCGAAGTTTGTTCCGGATCTGGTCGTAGACCTGCTGGGAGATGCACACTTCGCCGCCCGCGGCCATCGGCTCGATCCTGGAAGCGATGTTGACGGCGTCACCGAAGACGTCGCCGGCCTTATGGACCACGTCTCCCACATGGATGCCTATCCTGACTTTCACCTTCGTCCTGGCTCTCTGGTTGTAGTCATGGAGGACCTTCTGGATCTCGATTCCGCACCGGGTCGCTTCCAGCGCGCTCCTGAACTCGACCAGGAAAGCGTCACCCATCGTCTTGACCTCGGTACCTCCATGCCTGCGGAGCACCGGTCGAATCAGCTCCCTGTGCTTCTCAAGGAGCTTAAGGGCCAGTCGTTCGTTCTTCTGCGTTAACGCAGAGTAGCCTACGATGTCCGTGAACATGATTGCCGCTAGCCTTCTTTCGGAGCCGGTCAAGTCTATGCCAACCTTCGATTCGAAACACTGAGGGTAAAAGGGTTTGGGAGGTAGTGTTCCAGGAAACCTGCGTTTCGCAAGACATAATAGCTTCCCGTCTCAAGGCCACAGGTAGAAGCTCCAATGGTAGGCAGCAACACCTCCTTCGGAATGGATGATGTGCTTCTATCCGTCGCCGTAGTCCTTCTCCTCTTCACGGCGCTGGTGGGCGGGAACTGGTGGTGGCCAGTCCTGATCGTAGTCATCATCATACTTCTATTGGCGCTCTTCTTCAAGAGAAGGCCGAAGTCAGGAAAGGATTAGGACGCGGCTCTTCTGCCGACTCGTTGGAACGGACCCAGCAGGGCTCAGGTCTTCGTCGACCGCTCAAACAGCAGGGCCAGGGCAACGGCAAAGCCCAGGATCGCGTAGACTAGGTAGCCGGGGAACTCCGGAACCGGCTGGAGGACGTCGACCTCGGCCACCATTTCAGGATGATAGAAGCAGTTATAGGTGAAGTTGCCTGCCTGGGCGAAGGCATACGAAAAGGACTTCCCGGGCTGAAGGTCGCCCGAGTTCCAGTAGACGGCCTGACCCCCGTCGGCCGTCGTCGTGTGGATCTGCGCACCCATATTGGTCCACACGACCGTGTCGCCCACGTTCACCGTGAAGACTCGGGGAGAGAAGTAGTTGTCGCCCACTTGCACCGTCCAGGTCTGGGCAGCCCTCGCCGCGCCATCCCCCCTCAGACCCATCGTTGCGGAGTACATGATGAGGAGCAGCGACAGGATAAGGAGGCACCTCCTGAGCAATGAAGCGGAACGCAAGCCTGCTTTCGCTAGACGGACCGGGACTCTCGCGGATACTTAACCAATCCCCAAATACCGTCTACGACCCCAAGACCAGCGCCCTCCCTCCTAGTTTCGTGTGCGCAGTTCAAATACGGTGAAGGGATGGAGGACGCTCCGATGCCATACTACCTTACCGTCGCCAACTGGACCGATCAGGGAATAAGGAACATCAAAGAGTCGCCCAAGAGGCTGGATGCCGCGAAGGCCCTGAGCGCCACCTTCGGGGGCAAGCTCGAGTGGTTCTATTACACCATGGGCAAGTACGACCTCGCCTTCGTGACCTCCTTCCCCAACGACGAAAGCGCCGCCAAGTTCCTCTTCTCCCTTGGGAAGCTGGGCAACCTGAAGACCGACACAATGAAAGCCATCCCAGAGGCCGAAGGCGTCAAACTCATCAACTCCCTCTAGAAGAGCTTCCCGTAGGCCGCGGCACCGTTTTGTTTCTCTGGAGCCATCAGTGGGGGCCAGGCTACTGTGCCGATGTCTCACTCTCCCAATACCACATATGCGATGAGCGTAAGCAGGCCTTTCACCCTGATCCGTATCATTATCGTATCACCCAGATTGCGGGCCGTATCGACATCGTACCACAGAACCTACTTACCGCATCTATTCCATGGGCAACTCCGTGATCATGCAAATGACACAGAATACGTCTTCCGGTATTCATAGCGTAGCCTGGATCCTCGCCCTCGTCGGCGGGATCCTGATGGTGCTGGGCGGTGCGTTGCTCCTGGGCGTCGGGGCCTTCGTCCTCCCGCATATGGACTTCACCGACGTCACGGTGCCGCAGAACTTCCCGGCTTCCGACATCCCGGCCCTCGCGTCCGGCTTCGTCGGCACGATGGGGGCCTTCGGGATTGTCTCGGGAGCCATAGTCCTAGTCTCGGCGATCATGCTCCTGAGGGGCACGAGCTCATGGAGGCTGTGGGGCGTCCTGATACTCGTCTTCTCGGTCCTCAGCTTCGTCGGGTCGGGCGGCTTCGTCCTCGGGGCGATCCTGGGGATAATCGGCGGGATAATGGCCCTCGCATATAAGCCACCGATGCAGCAGGTCCAGATGTGAGCTGGCTGCACCATACCGCGCAAGCTTGGCAAGTGGTGGCGACCGTGATCACAGAACACCCTGTTCTTTCATATTCAGAACGGCAGCGGATGGATCCCTTTGAGCGACCTTAGCCGTCTGGGATTCTGGTCCGCCGTCCTGACCTGCATCTTCGCGGCCGCCGCCCTTGCTCTGGGCGTCTTCACTCCTCCTCTTCCCTCCGGCTGCACCAACTGCACCGTGTACCCCTACACCGGGGCCGCATCGCTCTTTCCGGCAGTGTCCCCCTTCATGTATCCAGCCTCTCTAATGGTACTGACCTTCGCCGTCCTCATGGCATGCGTCTACGAAGGCGCCCCAGGGGACAGAAGGATATACGGCCTGGTCGCCCTGTGTTTCGCGCTCACCTGTGCGACTGTCATCGCAGCTGACTACTTCATCCAGCTCGCGGTCGTACAGCCCAGCATCCTGAAGGGCGAGACCGAGGGGCTCTCCCTCATCATCCTGTTCAATCCCCATGGAGTCGGCATCGCCCTTGAAGACCTGGGGTACCTGATGATGAGCCTCTCCTTCCTCTTCGCGGGAATGGTCTTCATGGGACGCAGCAGGCTCGAGCGTGCGATACGGGTGATCTTCACTGGCAGCTCCCTGCTGGCGATCGCCGCTCTAGTCATACTGTCGCTGCTCTACGGGGCGAACCTGGAGGACAAGTTCGAAGTGGCTGTCATCACGGTGACCTGGACGGCCCTCATCATCTCCGGCGCGCTGTTGGGCATGTTCTACAGAAGACTTGGCAGCTCAGTGGCCCCGACCTCCTAACATACATCTTCGTTTCATCACTGTCGTATCAATATCGTATCACCCAACTCGCCACAGGTATCGACACCGTATCGCCGAACCTACTTACCCCCGCTGACCCTGTACCAGGTCCGTGGTCAGATAGAAATGACACAACAGACGTCGACCGGCAGTCTTGGTGGGCTCCCGGGAGCCAGCTCCGAAACCTGGTTCTCCCGGCGAGTCATGCACTGGGTCGTGAAGGACAGGATGACCCCAGGAGAGCGCGTGGGGGAGGGAGTGGCCATCCTCCTGATGCTCGCAATGGCCGCCTTCTTCGTCTCGAACCAGGTTCAGCAGACGGGGTTCTTCACTTCGGCCTTCGGGCCCCTGGAGATGCTCCTCTTCTACGCGTGCGTTCCTATGGGCCTCGCCCTGAACGGCGCGAAGATGGTCTTAGGACGGAGGAACCTGGCAAGACCTCTTGAGACGGTGAACGCGGCTCTCATGATCGTCTCCAGCGCCTGGTTCTTCGCGGTCTTCCCCTTCGACTTCACTCACTTCTCCGCTCTGGTGCCCAACGTCCTGAAGTTCGCCGTCTCCTGGATCCCCAACTGGCTCGCTAGGGACCTCCTAGTCTTGGGCTTCGTCGCGGGGATCGGTAATCTCGTCTACAATCCCATAATGTACTTCGCCGTCAGACGGGCAGAGAAGGTTGATGTAGCCCTCACGAGATAGATGTCACCAAGGGGCTCTGACGGACCATGAAAGCCGCCGTGTACACGAGATACGGCCCTCCGGATATCCTCAAGATCGCGGATGTCGAGAGGCCGGTTCCGAAGGACGACGAGGTGCTGGTGGAGGTCCACGCGGCCTCGCTGAACGCCGGCGACTGGTACCTCATGAGAGGAAAGCCCTTCCTGGTCCGGATGGCGGGGGGAGGGCTGATGAAGCCCAGGAACCAGAGGTTGGGAGCCGATCTGGCCGGGCGGGTCGTAGCGATAGGGGCCGGCATAACCAAGTTCAAGCCAGGCGACGAGGTATTCGGGGATACAGGCATCGGAAGCGGCAGCATCGCGGAATACGCTTGCGCACGCGAGAGCGATCTTGTGCTGAAGCCGGCCTCCATGGCCTTCGAAGAGGCAGCCGCAGTGCCGCTCGCGTCGGTCACGGCCCTGATAGGGCTTCGAGACGAAGGGAGGGTCCAGCCTGGGCAGAAGGTCCTCATCAACGGGGGTTCCGGCGGGGTGGGGACCTTCGCGGTGCAGATCGCCAAGGCGATGGGGGCGGAGGTCACCGCCACATGCAGCCCCGGGAAGGTGGACCTCTTGCGCTCCATAGGCGCAGATCGCGTCATCGACTACACGAAGGAGGACTGCACCAGGGAGGGGCCACTCTACGACGTGATCCTCGGCGTCAACGGATATCATCCGCTCTGGGCCTACGGCCGGGCGTTGAAGCAAGGGGGGATCTACATCATGGTCGGGGGCTCCATGGGTCAGATCCTCCAAGGGTTCCTGTTGAGCCGGCTGATTCCTCTAGGCGGAGGCAAGAGGATCGGGGTGGTCGGGGTGACGACGGAAAGACGAGCGCGCGCCTCCCAGGACCTGGCCTACGTGAAAGAGCTTATCGAAGCCGGCAAGGTGAAGCCCGTCATAGACCGACTTTTCCCCATCGACGAGACCGCCGAAGCCCTCCGGTACGCAGAAGAAGGCCACGTCCGGGGTAAGGTCGTCATCACTGTCGCAAATCGCGCATAGGAGGATCTCCAAGCCTGGTCCGCGCCTCAGCCCCGGTGATCCGACACGCCGTCGGTAGGATGAAGCAAGGCGGCCGGCCTACCAACGGCGAAGCCTGAAATGGCTCCGTCTTCGGGGATGAAAACCATCGCTTCCTTCTGAACGCTCCTGGCGGCGGGGGCGTACCTCTACAGGAAATCGAAGATGGAGGAGGCCGCAAGCAGGGCTTGGCTGTTGCTTCTGACCCTGTGTATGGCGGCACTCCTCTTCTCGACGCTGACCCTCTAGAAGCGACCCCCATCTCATCCGATTCACTTGGAGCTCTAGTGAAACCGTTCACCACCGCGTTGACTTCTCAATCGATGCGATGCGAGACATGGACTCCGCGATGGCACAAGTCAACAGTTCTTACTCATGGAAGCAACGTTAGATGACACCGAGCGTAAAATACGATTTCGAAGGGTCCCTGCTTGCTGGATTCCCCTTGGCTCCAACCGGAAGGACGAAGACGATAGAGAAGAGAGAAGACGAGGTTCCCGCCGGCACAGGCCTGCGATGTTCCTTCTTCCTGAATTGCGCCTTCTACAGAGATGGTTCCCCCTACTGCTCCGATCAACCCTCCCAATGTCCGAAGTGGAGGGAGTTCATGAGGGCGCCGAAGGAGACCTCCGACTTTTCCGACAACCTCATGAACGTAACTCACCTCGCCAAGGCCGTCCACGTGATCACCCCCTATGGCAAGTTCGAACACAACCTACGCCTCTACGAATTCGAGGTCGTCGGAGACGAGCTGGTCGTCTACCCTCTGGACGGCTCCGGCGGCTCGTTCCACTACCGGGGCTCCTTCCTCTACTACGTGGAGGGAGAGTACAGAAGGTAGGACCGATTCTCCCGAATTCTCAGCAACGATATTAAACGTGAGCGTAGGGCTCCATCCGCATGCCTAGGTACATCGACGTCCACAGAAACCTGAAGGGGACGACGTTCAAGGACGTGGCAGCCGCGCACCAGAAGGACCTCAGCGTCCAGAACAAATACGGAGTCAAGTTCCTGAAGTTCTGGGTGGACGAGAAGGAGGGGACCGTCTTCTGCCTGTCCGAGGCGCCCAACAGAGAGGCCCCTGCGAAGGCTCACGGCGAGGCCCACGGCCTCCTCCCCCACGAGACCTACGAAGTCCTAGAGGGAAGTTAGCACTAGTCCGGACGTTCCAGTCCGGCGTTTATCCTCTTCGCCGAGTTATACGCGTCGTAGACGTTGTATATCCAGAAGAGCGGATAGAGGATTAGCCCGACGAAGAAGATGATGGTGAAAAGACAGACTATCCCCACTGCCACGAAAGTGATGCCCTTGCCTATCTGCCCGTTGTATATCTGACCCAGCCCTGTAAAGAGGAAGGAGAGGACAGCGGCTATTCCCGGATTCTTCTGCTCCGACGGCCAGGGAGCGGCCATGACCCTCTTGCCGCACCTGGGGCACATCTCCGCGTCCGTAGGAATCACGGCACCGCAGTGCTGGCAATACTTGCCCGTGCCGGCCTCGACGCTGATCACCGGGGTACCGGAGACCCCTCCAGCGGGGGACGTCGTCGAAGAAACCGCCGTACCGCAGTTGGGGCAGAACTTCGCGTCCGCGGCCAGCTCCCTGCCGCAGGTCGTGCAGAAAGCCATTGTCCATCCTTTCCGCGACGGTTCATATAAGGCTTGAAGGACAGGCCGGCTCGTCACGGGTGCAGGTGCCGCCACCTGCGGGCCGAGAGCAGGAAGATCCAACCCTTTGCGACCAAGGCGAGGACGGGCACGGCCCTCCTAGAATCAGCCACCCGGATCAAGGCTTCCCTCTCCGCTGTCGACAGCTTCTCGACGAACGTAACCGGCCTGCGCGTCGCCTTCACCTGCACCAACCAGTGCCGGCGTCCCTTCCTTGCCTCCATATCGTAGGGCCCGCGGCTCGCCGGGGATATCCTGACCTTCCATCCCTTCTTCCTCAGGCGCTCCGCCACTCGCCTCTCCATCTCTGAGCCGTATTCGAACTCGTTCAAGGAAGCTCCCTGCTGGGGACAGAAGTCAACCAAGTCTCCGCCGACGACTCCCCATAAAAAGGGTGGGTCAGGCAGCCGGCGTCTTCTTGGGATGCCTGATGACCATCAAGAGCGTCCCCGCCGTGGCGAGGGCCACCACGATATCGGCGGCCAAAGTCACGTTGGAGACCCCGGCGGCCACCCCGTTCGCCCATTGGTTAGACACTATGCCGAACAGAGCCCAGACTATCACCAGACCGTAACCGGGATCCCTTCTCGTTGCCAGCAGTATGAGCGTGATGGCCAGCGCTACGACGGTGACCAACTGAGCCCAAGTTGTTGCGGCGATGCCGAAGCCGTCCCAGCTAATCGAGACCAAGGCGGAGGAGACGTCAGCTATCGAGGCGATCGTTATCCAACCGAGGTAGACGGAGAACGCAAGGTGAACGGCCAGCTTCTCGTTCCTGCTGGCGCCCGACCTCCCTATGTTCAGCCTCAGGTAGATGGCGATAAGCGACAGAAGGAGGGCGAATATCAGGACCACCGAAGCCGTGATGTATTCGTACTGCCAGAGGAACAGCCAGACGATGTTGAAAAGGGAGCTCAGCATGAAGAGGTAGCCCACCTTCCCGACAAAGGAGTCGCCCCTGTGGCCCGGCAGAAGCTGGAATACGATGAAAGCGCCCAAGAGCGCATAGATGACTCCCCATATGGCGAACGTGAAGCCTGCCGGAGTGATCAGCGTCGGAAAGGCGGCCGAGACGTCCGCCGTGTTCACGCCTCCGAGGAGCCTGGTGCTCCCGGCTATGGAGTTGATGACCAGCATGGCGACATACGCGATCACGTTTCCGACCTGCAGGAAGGAGATTCCTTGCTTCTCTGGCAACCCGGTCCCCATGTCTCGTGTACCTTTCAAGGGTATTTCTGGATATCTGTTGCGGCTGGAGAATGCAACCTGTGCCCATGTCTCGCGACTTGCTGTGGCACCAGTCGGAGTTATATGTGGCAGGCAATTCAGAGGAGGCGGATACCATAATTGGTGGAGGCAATCAGCTACGAGGTCCTGAAGAAGCTTGGCCAGGTGGAGATAAGGAAGTATCCCCTGATTGTGGCGGCTAGGGTGGACGGCTACGGCGACGGCGGCTTCAACTTGCTGTTCAACTTCATCTCGGGGAGGAACAGCAAGGCGGAGAAGGTGGCGATGACGGCACCCGTGGTCTCAGAGAAGATCGCGATGACGGCACCCGTGCTCTCGGAAGGAGGCTCCATTTCGTTCGTCATGCCAGAAGGCTACACAAAGGAGACCACGCCCCGACCCTTGGATGCGAGGGTCAAGATCGTCGATTATCCGCCCAGGTACCTGGCGACCCTCAGATTCTCCGGGAGGTGGACCAACAGGGCCTTCGAGTCCAGGTCCAGGGAGATGATGAACGAACTTCAAAAGGCTGGCATTGAGCCCAAAGGAGTGCCATTCTCCATGAGGTACAACGCGCCCTTCACACCCTGGTTCATGCGCAGAAACGAAGTGGCCGTGGAAGTCAGTTATCCTGTGTGAAGACCGGCTGCACCGACAGCCAGGATATCTTCCTAATGCATGGGATGAGGGACTCACAACGAAGCATGATCAGGACCGCCGAGTCGTTGGCCAAGCTTCGGGTATCCGGTCTCCTACAGAACAAGATACAGACGCAACTTACAACGGCCTTGATTGTCAGGACATAGGGTTGCGGCTATCATTCCTCAAAAACTGACATCCTATGAGGAGGCCGTGACCCTCGCATTCAAGGGGAACCGTACAGTAGTCCGAACAACTAAGCGCCCCTCTTGAGCCCGTTCACAAATCCCAAGCCATCTTTGAGGCTGAGGCTGCAGTAGTCCGCCAACCTCTCTCCAGACGCCTTCCCGGTAACCGCTTCTTTGACTCGCTTCGATTTGAGGAGGCGGCTCCCCACGATTATCACGGAGTCCCTGAAGAGGGTGTCGGCCCTCAACGCCCGAAGGGTCTTGATCAGACTCTCCTCGTTGTACCCCATGGTCATGGTCAGGCAGACTATGTCAAAGCGCCGGCCCAGTCCCCTCAGGTACTCAAAGACTCGATTCAAAGAGGCGCCCCTCTCAATGAATTCAACGTCCCACCCTTCGCTAGAGAGCAAAGCTGAAAACATCTTCAGCCCTACGTAATGGAACTCTCCTTCAACGCAGTTCAGAAGCACGGCAGACCCCTTTCTGACCCCCGCCTGCGCTCTGAGTCGCCGAGCGGCCTTCTCGATCATTTCCATGGTCGTCGCCGTCGCAAAGTGCTCGTCGGCGACGCTGATTTCCTTCTCAGCCCAGAGCTCCCCTATCCTGACCTGGGCCTCTCCGAGGGTCTCCATTATCGGGAGAAGCCTCTCTCCCTTGTCCAGCATGGACTCGACCACAGATCCCGCCCTTTTCCTGTCCCTATCCAGGACGGCTTTCAAATAGTCGTCCTTGTAGCTGACCGGTTCTCCTTTCAACGTGACCCTTCTACGCGGAGAGGTGAATTAAGCGTTTTCAGATGGGCGGTCTGCGGATTCCCTCTCGCCCATAATCGTTAATAGCAGAAAGGGTCCCCGCATGCCCGTCTTGAACGACGAAGAGCTCACCAAGACCCTGATGCGCTTCGGAATCACCCGCCAGGAGGCCGAGGTCTTCCTCCTCCTCTCCAAGGTCAAGAAGGGGGGAATCGAATGGATCGGAGGGAGGGAGGCGGCCTCCGTAGCGCACAAGAGCAGGGTGAGGACCTACCAGGTCCTCGAAAGGCTCGCGGAGCTGGGACTGGTCAGCACCGACTTCAGCAGGCCCAAGAAGTACTCGGCTGAGGCTCCCCAGGTCGCCGTCAGAAGGCTCATGGGCATCCACGAGGCCCGACTCACGGAGCTGAGCCACCTGGAAGGAGACGTCGTAGATGGGCTCTTCAAACTGGAGCCGCCTGACCTGGGTTCGCTCAAGGAAGAAGAAGAGGAGGGGAGGACCAACGTCGTCCTCCTTAGGGGGCTCCCCAACATTCAGAACACGTTGAGAAAGGTCATGGAATGCGAGGAGCTGGCCATGACCATCAACGAGGAGTCCGCCGCGCATCTAATGAGCACCCTGGCATACCTGACGGAGAAGCCGGGACGCCTGATCCTTCTGCTTTCGAAAGAGGTCTCGCGGAGACAGCTCTCCCGGGCCGGCCTGAGCCCCGGCGCTGAGGTGGCCCACTTCAGGGGAGAGCTCCCAACCATCGTGATGACCGAAAGGCATACCCTCTTCCTGCACTACTCTACCAAGGAATACAGACCACGGCCGCTGTCGCCGCCGACGCGCAAGTCCAAGGTCACCGACTGCATCCTCGTCGAGGGAGCCTCCTACGTGCACCGGATGAGGGAGGTCTTCGACGCCCTTTGGGATGCCTCCGTGCAGGATTGAAGTAGTTTCACATGTTGTAAGATATCATCCTAACTAACATCAGTCTTATAGCGTCTCCGAAGTTGGCTTCATTCAGTAAAAGGTGCCAGGAATGACATCCCAGCAGCTGGAAACCGTGACGCAGGAGTCCACACGCATCGACGCAGCAAAGCTAGTCACCCTTCTTGTGCTCAGCCTCGCGCTGGCCATAGTGATAATCGACGGGACCATAGTCAACATCGCCCTTCCCTCCATTCAGACCCAGTTCGCCGTTTCGGTCAACGATCTGGAGTGGATAAGCGCCATTTACGCCCTCGTCTTCGGCGGCTTCCTCCTCACTTGGGGACGCCTGGGCGACGAGTTCGGACGCCGCCGCATTTTCATGGCCGGGATCCTGACGTTCATCTCCGGCTCGATGATAACGGGCTTCGCAAACGGCCTTCCTATGATTCTTCTCGGTAGGCTAGTCCAGGGCTTCGGCGCCGCGATGGCTTCACCTTCCACTCTCTCCATACTGACGACCACCTTCTACGGCCGCTCCAGAGGGATAGCGTTCGGGATTTGGGGAGCCGTGGCTGGAGCAGCCGGCGCCCTCGGACCTCTGATCGGAGGCTACCTTACCACATATGCCACCTGGAGATGGGCCTTCCTGATCAACGTGCCAATTGGAATAGTTGCTCTGGCGGGCTCCTACTTCTTCATCAAGGAGTCGATGTCCAGGTCCGGGCGCTACGACCCCGACTACCGGGGGACGGCTCTAGTGTCATCCGCCCTGGCCCTTCTCATATTCGGACTCATCGAAGGACAGACCTACGGCTGGCTGGCTGCGAACCAGGTCTTCAAGATTGGCAGCTTCACCTGGCCCTTCACCTCTGTGGCCATAACGCCGGTCGCCATGGCCCTCGGGCTTGTCTTGGCAGCTGCCTTCGTGCTGAACGAGAGGTCCCGCCTAAGGGCCGACAGAGAGGTCCTCCTCGACCTCAGGCTCCTGGGCTACCGCGGCTTCCGTTTCGGCCTTCTGACCGTGGGCGTCGTAGCCATGGGTGAGTTCGGCATCTTCTTCATCCTCTCGCTGTATTTCCAGTTGGTAAGGGGGATGAGCGCCCTCTCCACAGGCTATGCCCTTCTTCCGTTTGCGGGCACCGCTTTCTTCGCAGCACCCCTCGCAGGCCTTCTGTCCTCGCGCATAGGTGCGAAGTGGATAGTCACCACAGGCATGGCCCTGGAAGCCACATCTCTGATCTTGCTTTCGCAGCTCACCGGCGTCAATACCTCTCTGACGACGATTTATGCCATTCTGGCGCTCTACGGGGTCGGAGTTGGGCTGGCGATAGGCCAGCTCACTGGCCTCGTCGTCGGCAGCATACCTCCTCAGAACGCGGGAACGGCTTCGGGCGCCAACAGCACCATTAGACAGTTGGGCGCGGCCTTCGGCGTGGCCATCATCGGGGCCGTGCTGGTGGCCCAGGTCTCCTCGGTGGGCCAGGCTCAGCTCCAGGCAAGCACAGTGATACCCTCCTACCTGAAAACGGCGCTAGCTCCCGTACTAAGCCAAGGACTCATCGGAGGCTCTGCCCCATCGCTGCCGCCATCGATCATCAACTCTCCAATAGGCCTGGCCATTCAGGGGATTTTCAACTCAGCGATAACCGAAGGCGTGCGATACGCCGCCTTGGTTGCCGGGTTCTTCGTCTCCCTAGGGGCGATAAGTTCCCTGCTACTGCCCAACAACAGGGTCAAGGGAATCAAAGGAGCCAAGAGCTCCCGCAATCAATATACTGAGAGAACCTACAAGGGAGTCGAGGGTAATTGAACTCAGCTGAAAGACGTAAGCTGATTTCCAAGTCTCCGATTTCCTTCAGGTACCTCAAGCGCTTCAACACGGCCGCCGGGGCTCTGCATCTCGTCCAAGGGCTGATCATGCTGGCCCTAGGCCTCTCTCTGACCTGGAGCCGGGACATCTACACCTACTACCTCAAGTTCTCCGTCATCAGCCTGTCGCCGCCCGTCTTCAAGATCGCCCCCAACCCCCAAGTCCTGTTCACCATCAACAACTTGGGCGCCATACTCGCTTCGTTCCTGCTCATATCGGCCGCCGCACACCTCATAATCGCCTTCGTCAGGAACAAGCAGTACAACGAGAACCTTTCCAAGGGCATGAACCCCTACCGCTGGTACGAATACTCACTGTCCAGCTCAATAATGATCGTCCTGATCTGCCTATTCCTGGGCATCTGGGACCTCTGGTCGCTGGTTATGATCTTCACGCTCAACGCCATGATGATCATGTTCGGCTACCTCATGGAGAAGATGAACCAGACCACGGAGAAGACGGACTGGTCGGCCTTCCTCCTGGGCTGCGTCTCCGGAGGTGTTCCGTGGGTGGTGCTGCTGGCCAACTTCGTGGGCCTCATCGGGTCTACGAACCTCAGGCCCCCGGCGTTCGTCTACATGATAGTGGTCATCTACTTCGTTCTCTTCAACAGCTTCGCCGTCAACATGGTGCTTCAGTACAAAGGAGTCGGGAAGTGGAAGGACTACCTCTACGGTGAACGCGTCTACATCCTCCTCAGCCTCATCGCAAAGAGCCTGCTGGCGTGGATCGTTTTCGTAGGGATCTTCGCGCCGTTCTAGGCAACCAAGTGAAGACGCCGCCTCCGGTTTTCTTTTTGAGAAGCTCAGCCGGAGGCACTCCAGAACTTGGAAGGCTTCTCCGGGACCTCTGCTGACCATGCTTCGCCCAGCCAACAAATGTGACTTGAACCTTGTAAGTTATGATTCTAAATATCTTCCGACTTAAGTAGGATGCGAGAAAGGTCATTCTTAGGGAAAAACACGATGGCAAACATCGTTCAAACCGCAATACAGGCTGGCTCCTTCAAGACGCTCGTAGCGGCTGTGCAGGCTGCCGGTCTGGTCGACACTCTGAGCAGCAAAGGCCCGTTCACGGTCTTCGCACCCAACGACGACGCCTTTGCTAAGCTGCCGAAGGGCACGGTTGAGAGCCTCCTTAACGACAAGGCCAAGCTCACTTCCGTACTCACCTACCACGTCGTAGCCGGCAAGGTCATGTCAAGCGACGTAAGGACAGGCCCGGTCAAGACAGTCCAGGGACAGAACGCCCAGATGAAGGTGTCCGGCATCTTCTCCAAGACCGTCATGATCGACAACGCCAAGGTCATCAAGCCCGACATAGTGACCGACAACGGCCTAATTCACGTAATCGACTCGGTCATCCTGCCAGAGTAAGACTGCCAGAGCGCCTTTTTTAGCTCCAGCGGGCCCTCTTTCCTAGAGGTTTCTTGTTTCTACAACACCGGTATTCTAGAATGTTCTATGCAGCGTCTCCATGAACTCAATCGGAAGAGCAATACAATAAAGGGGTCTCAGACACTCATATGCCGCACAATGGAAGCCACCATGACGTTGGAGGGCAGGGTCTGCATGGTCACTGGCGCCACCTCTGGCATAGGCAGAGCCACTGCCGAGGCCCTGTCGCGGATGGGAGCTGCCCTAGTCTTGGTTGGTCGCAGTCGGGAGAAGAGCGAGGAGACGATCATGTTCATCAAGGAATCGACCGGCAACTCGAAAGTCGAGTACCTTCTGGCTGACCTGTCTTCGCAGAAGGAGATCCGAAGCCTGGTGGAGAAGTTCAAGTCAAACCACAGTTCGCTTCACGTCCTGGTCAACAACGCCGGAGCCACCTTCTCGAAACGCCGTGAGACCGTCGACGGCTTCGAGATGACCTGGGCCACCAATTACCTCAGCTGCTTCCTCCTGACGAACCTCCTCTTGGACCTGCTCAAGTCCAGCGCACCTTCTCGCATCGTCAACGTGTCTTCCGGCCTGCACAGGCGTGCGCGGCTCGACTTCAACGACCTACAGCTGAAGGCAGGCTACTCCAGGGATCGCGCCTACGATCTTTCCAAGCTCGCCATGGTTCTCTTCACCTACGAGCTGGCCCGCCGCCTTGAAGGGAGCCGTGTGACGGCGAACGCGCTGGGCCCGGGCCTCGTGAGGACGAACCTTGGAAAGAACGAAGACCTTGCGACCAAGCTGGCCAAGAGCTTCGCCGACCTCTTCGCCGCCAGTGCTGAAGAGGGGGCAAGGACCAGCGTCTACCTAGCTTCATCCCCGGAGGTGGAGGGGGTCACGGGGATGTACTTCCTGAAGGGCAGAGAGGCGCGATCCTCCGACTTGTCATACAATTCCGAGTTCGCCAAACGACTGTGGGAGATCAGCGAAGCGCAGACAGGGCTGAAGCGGTAGGCAGCCTGCCGGCCGCTGGCTCGGCGCCCACGTCGGCATAGCCCATGCTGAAGGAGCCCCACACACCGATCTCTCTCTTGAGACCGTAGGCGTCCTCCCCGAGCCCCGCCCTGAGTCGTGCGACTTCTTTCTTCCGAACAGCAAGCCACCTGCATCTGTCCTGACGGTGGAGGTCGGCTGGCGAGCATCTTCATGACGTTGCTTGGCACGAAACGTGGCTTCGCAGGTGCCTGATCGCGAGAAAGGATGAAGGCTTATAATCCCAATCTCCCTCGACTCGTGGCGTGTCAAACAGCTATCTCTTTACATCCGAGTCCGTGGCAGAGGGCCATCCGGACAAGGTAGCCGACCAGATCTCCGACGCCATCCTTGACGCCATCCTAGCCCAGGACCCAAAGGCCAGGGTGGACTGCGAGACTCTGGTAATGGAGAGCATGGTGATCGTAACGGGCCAAATCACCACCAAGGCGACGGTGAACTACAAGAAGGTCATCAGGGGCGTCCTGAGGGACCTCGGTTTGAACAACGCCCGGGACGGCCTCGACTGGGAGACCTGTGGGATCCTTGTCTCGATCGAAGAGCAGTCGCCCGACATCGCCATGGGCGTCAACAAGGCTCCCGAGGAGATGGGCGCCGGCGACCAGGGGATCATGTTCGGGTACGCCTGCAACGAAACGCCGGAGCTCATGCCCCTTCCCATAATGCTCGCCCACAAGATCGTCAAACGGCTGGCGGAGGTTCGAAAGAACGGCGAACTGCCCTACCTCAGGCCCGACGGGAAGTCCCAGGTCACAGTCGAGTACACGGAAGGCAAGCCCGTAAGAGTGGAGGCGGTGGTCGTGGCGGCCCAGCATGAAGAGCACGTCGACAGGGAGAAGATGAGGAAGGACATCATCGAGAAGGTGATCAAGGAGGTCGTCCCCGCGAACCTCATCGACGCCAAGACGAAGTATCTTATCAACGAGACCGGCAGGTTCGTCGTCGGCGGAACGCTGGCCGACTCAGGGATAACCGGCAGGAAGATCATAGTCGACACGTACGGCGGGACCGGCTCACATGGCGGCGGCTGCTTCGGCGGGAAGGACCCCTCGAAGGTCGACCGTTCGGCGAGCTATATGGCCCGCTACATCGCCAAGAACATCGTCGCCGCGGGCCTGGCCGACAGAGTTCAGGTGCAGATAGCCTACGCCATCGGAGTGGCGGAGCCCATCTCGGTCTTCGTGACGACCTACGGCACAGGCAAGGTACCCGACGCCAAGATCACTGAGCTTGTCAAGAAGAACTTCGACCTGCGCCCCGGCATGATCATCAAACGGCTGGACCTCCTCAGGCCCATCTACAGGAAGACGGCCTGCTACGGGCACTTCGGGAGGACCGAGCCGGAGTTCACGTGGGAGAAGACGGACGTCGCCGGCGACCTGAGACGGCAGGCTGGGCTGAAGTAGGGCGCATCGGTCACCCTAAGACGGGATCGTCCCACGAAGCCCTTTACCCCCGCGACCAGCACTCATGAGGCTCCCTCCGGAAGAACCGGCACGTCCCGACTATGGATCGTATACGTGAGGGCCGCCGCCAGGTTGACGCCATCGAACGGCTCCGCCGAGCTCCTCATGT
Organism: Conexivisphaerales archaeon; assembly: GCA_035543015.1. GTDB lineage: Archaea > Thermoproteota > Nitrososphaeria > Conexivisphaerales > DTJL01 > DATKKG01. The sequence continues at coordinate 21,267 of DATKKG010000075.1, forward strand.
ACATGTCCGCCACCGGGGTCACCCGGTAGACTCCCGAGCTCGCGAGTCCCTCGACAAGCTCGTCCTTCTGCGGGCCCTTGGCCGCCAATCCCACCGTCTGCACCCTGTCGACCCCGCCGAAAGCCTTCCGAAAACGGAGCCCCTCCACCTGCGCCAGGGCCTCGGCGGGCGTGTCGACGACCACCATCTCTAGGAACCGTTTCCTGTTGTAGAGGTTGAATGAGGGGAACGAGGAGACCGCATCGTCTAGCCCGCTCGACTTCTTAGAGAGGACGAGGGTCCACATGTTCCTTGGGTCGTCAGACGAGTAGACTTCGCTGCCTCCGAACCTGAGGATGCGTCGGACGCTCTGCAATGTGAAGATCGCACCCTCCCCCATCTTCATCTCGTAATCACTGCCGACCTTGGCCAGCTCTTCGCCCAGCGTCTCTGCGAATGCCTTAGCGGCCTCCCATCTCCCAATGAACGCTCCCTGCGTAGGCGAGCTGCAAAGCTGCTGGTCGTAGAGCACTATGTTCGTGGCAAGCTTCTGCGCGACCGTCCCGTCCGCCGAAGCCCCATCGACAACCACGAAGCCAGTCATCGGCCCGTTGACGAGATATCTCGGATGGAAGGGGTTCTCTAGGATAAGCTTGCCCACGGTCGTGCGTGCCGGCTCTCCACCCCAGAAGTTCACCAGGCCAAGGTCCCCCCTGCTCAGCAGTGCCCGGAGGGTAGGGCTATCATGGGTGAAGTAGCTGAGGGCGATAGCTTGAGACATCAGCCGGGCCGTGTCGGATGTTCCAGCCAACTCGCCTACAAGACTGAACACGTCGGCCACTGCCGAGTAGTTCGCCATTGAAGGGCGTAGAAGGGTGAAGTTGCCGGTTGCCAGAGACAGGACCGTCGGGATCAGGGGTGGAATTAGGGAGTTCCCAGAGCTTATGATGAACACCGGCCCCACGGGCATGTACCTGCAGTACTCTCCAGGCGCGACTCGGCTGAACCGAACGAGCCCCTCCAGATTCGGGAACGAGGCGTCCAAGTTCCTCCTTATGTTGGCCCCATTCAACACGAAGGGCACAAGGGAGAACTCCATCAGGCTCAGCTTTCTGCCGTAGCCCGCCGCCCGTGAGAGCGAGTCGATGGAGCCGTCGAGCTTCCCCGAGTCGAGGCGTTCCTTCCAGAGCCTCCCCACCCGGTCTATTACCTCCAACCTCTCTTCGACGGGCCTCTTCGAAAGCTCGAGCTGGACCGACCTTCCTTCCGCCAAGAGCTCCCAGACGGAGGCTTCGCTCAGCTCGGATACCTCATGTCCGTCCAACTGCTTCTTCACGACCTCAGCGTGTCGTCCGAAGACCAGGGGATTAGTGCCCGAGGACATCACTTCCCCCTCATCATCTCTTCCATGCTCCCGCCGCATGCCCTTTGTAGATCCCAGCCTTCGTCCGTGGTGAGCCGTCTGACGAACGAGAACTCCCTGCCGTAATAGCGCGAGGACCTCTTGGCGACCATGAGGTCCCCAGGATAGAAGACCTCGAGCCAGGACGTTGTAAACGGGTTGAAAATCCCGACGATCCCCTGTTTTCCTTCCTCCCTCACCGGTTTGAAGGTCTTGGGGTCGAGGAGGAAGACCTCTGAAAGCGGGTGAGGTACCTTGTCCATGGCCCCATACCTGTCGATCAGCGCCGTCAGGGTCTCGGTCATTCCCAGCACGTCCATGAAGGGCGCCGGACTCCGTGCTTCATTCCGTCCCCCGGCGACAAAGTGCTTCGCCGAGAGCTCGACGATATCCGGGTAGGGAGGCAGGTCCGAGAACCCTTTCGTTCCGCCCCCTGTCACCACAAGCCCGCCCCTGCCCAGGCGCACGGGGGGCGCGCCGGAGGCCAGCCGGTACCCCAGTTTCTTGAATAGGCCCATTTCGTCGAACTGCTTGGCCATCAGGTAGACGCCGGCCGGGGCAGTGAAGAACAGCTTCGGCTCCTCCCCGCTCTTCAGGAACTTCAGGATCCTGTCCCTGTTGGGCTCCAGCTTCTGCCACGGAACTCCGTTTTCTGCCCCTTCCAGGAGGTCCATCCCGTAGATGAGCTCGATGTCCTTGCGCTCGAGCGCCAGCTGAACGAAGGCGACGAAGCTCAACCTGTAGCGGAGCTCAGGTGCAGCCATGAAGAGCGCAACGCCCTTCCCCTCCTCCAAGTGCCTCCCATAGACATATTCGAACAAGTCCGTGTTGGCCTTTATCATCACAGCCAGGTCCAGGGGGCTCCTGTAGACTTTGACCGGCTCCTTCCCCGAGGTCCCGCTGGACTTGAAGTATTCTCCTCCGGGCTCCACGTCATCTATCAGCAGAGGCTTCTGGCCTTCGCCCCTCAGGATGTCGGAGGGAACCGCTAGCTTCGCTAGGTCCCCCAGTTCAGCGTCGGAAGGAGCTATCGACAGCCTTTCGAAGAGTTCTGCGTAGTGCCGGCTGTGACGCGCGAAGAACTGGAGCGACTCCCGGAAGAGGCCCTTCCTGAGCTCCATCAGGTAATCTGGCGATCTCTCGAAGAGCGACGGGTCGTTCACCGTTTCCCAGACTTTGGAGACGTATGGGTCGCCCAACAACTTGCTCTTCTCCGCGGCTTGGAAGATCGCCTGGGCATCCATGACCAACACTTCACTATGAAAGAACCCCGTACATAAGACTTCATGACGAGAGGAGCCTACCGCGGCTTCGGGCCTGATGTGGAGGTTGGCAAAACGAGAAAAGGGCGACCCACTCCAAGCCATGCAGGTGATAGGTCTGACAGGTCCACCGGTATTCTTCCGCCAGCTGAAGTCGATCGGCGACAACTTCTCGTACATAATAGCAGACGGTCCGACCAGAGACGCGGCCGTCATCGATCCAAGCGGAAACGGCGAGGAGATAGCGGCGCTCCTGAGCCGGAACGATCTCAGACTGAAGTACATCGTAGTCACCCACCATCACCATGACCATCTCGGCGACAGCTACTCCCTCAGGTCTCTCAGAGGAGGCCAGATAGTGGTCCACGAATCCTCCGGCGTCGACAGGGACCTTCCCGTTGCCGACGGGGACGTCTTGGAGCTCGGGCAGGTTCAGCTCAGGGTAATACACACGCCCGGCCACACCCCCGACAGCATATCGATACTGGCCGACGGGAGGCTTTTCACGGGGGACACCCTGTTCATAGGCGAATGCGGGAGGACCGACTTGGCGGAGGGAGATCCCTCCAAGATGTACGACAGCCTCTTTCACAAGATCGGGAGCCTCCCCGACGACACAGTGATTTACCCAGGCCACGACTACGGACCGAAGCCGTGGTCCACCCTCGGGGAGCAGAAGCGGACGAACTACACTCTCAAGGAACGCACCTTGGAGGAGTTCATCATGTTCATGGCCGAACCCTAGAGGCCGCCCCGAGAGGCATGTTAATTACGCAAAGCGACCTAGGCTACGGGCGGCATGATCCCCGACAAGAAGGCCGATTTGGCAGGTCCCGGAATCGGCAGCTACGACGAGCTTGAAAAGGTCCTACCGCAGGACTACACCTCCCTCCTCAACCCTAAGGACACCCAGAGGGCGATCTTCGAGGCCAAGCGCTACATAGAGGAGAACCTCTGCAAGGAGCTGAACCTGATGATGGTTCAGGTCCCCCTGATAGTGGATGCGGAGGGCGGGGTGAACGACTTCCTCGACAGGGACGGCTCCAGGACGCCCATCCAGTTCCACATGTCGAACGACCACAACGTGCACCCAGTCGACGCCCAGGTGGTGCAGGCGGCCACCAAGTGGAAGAGGACGGCGCTCAATCAGTTCGGCATGAAGGCCGGAGAAGGCATCTGCACCGACATGCGGGCCGTCAGGAAGGACTACTTCCTCGACCATGACCACAGCGCCTACGTGGACCAGTGGGACTGGGAGAAGGTTATCACGGAGGAGCAGCGCAACCTGGACTACCTCAAGGACACCGTCAGGAGGATCTGGAAGGTCCTGAAGGGTGCCGAGACCCACGTCCAGACCCTCTTCCCTCAGCTGAAGACGGACAAGTACCCCGACATGCCGGAGGAGATCGAGTTCTTCCACGCCGAGGACATCCTCGACATGTACCCGGACCTTCCCAGGAAGGCGCGGGAGACCGCGATCCTGCAGGAGCATCCCGCCATCTTCATCATCGGCATAGGCTGGGTCCTCCAGGACGGCTACCCCCACGAGATGAGGGCCGCCGACTACGACGACTGGGTGACCGAGACGAGGTCGAGCGACGGAAGGCCCATGCACGGCCTGAACGGCGACATACTCGTATGGAACCCGGTCACCAGGCGCCGCCACGAGCTCAGCTCAATGGGCATCAGGGTGAACTCCCAGAGCCTGAAGGTGCAGCTCGAGCTCAGCGGACAGCTGGACTTCCTCAAGTTCCCCTACCATCAGGGGATCATCAACGGCACCCTCCCCCTGACGATCGGCGGAGGGATAGGGCAGTCCCGGACCTACATGCTCCTGCTGAAGAAGGCACACCTCGGAGAGGTCAGCGTCACCGTGTGGCCCAAGATACTGAAGGACATGTGCGCCAAGAGGAACATCTTCGTCATCGAATAGGCCGCCTCAAACGTATATATTGCCAGGAGTCCCTTTCACCACTCCGGTAATGGAAACCCTGCATGCCGTCGGAGTCAGGACTCCGAGGAGCGACGGAGCCTCCAAAGCGACAGGGAGCGGTGTCTTCGCCGCGGACGTAACCCTCCCCGGCATGCTCTACGGAAGGATCGTCAGGAGCCCTCACGCCAGGGCCGTGGTCGAAAGCGTGGACTTGTCAGCGGCTGAGAAGATGGGCGCGATCTGCGCCACCTACGGGGACGTCCCCAGGCAACTCTTCAATCCCCGCCTGGTCAGCACGGAGGAAACCACCTATAAGGATTGGATGGTCCTGTCCGACAGGCCCAACTACGTCGGCGAGCCGGTGGCGGTGGTGGCCGCGGAAACCGAGCAGGCCGCCCAGGAAGCCGCCGAGGCTGTCAAGGTCATGTACCGGGTCCTCGAGCCATCCTTCGATTCACTAGAATCCCTCAAGGGGGACAAGGTCATCCACGACTCCATCCTCCTCGGCGACGAGAAGCTGAAGGTAGAGAACAACGTGGGCTGCAGGATGCATGTCGAGCAGGGGGACCTCGCCGAAGGCTTCGCCAAGGCCGACGTCGTTCTGGAGCGCGAGTACAAGACCAGCAGGAGGTACCACGCCCAGCTGGAGACGAAAGCCGTCGTCTGCCAGCCCGAGCCGGGGGGCGGCATGACCATCTGGTGCACGACCCAGACCATCCACAACACAAGGATCCTCATCCACCAGATATTCGGCATCCCCATGAATCTCATCAACGTCAAGAAGACCACGCTGGGGGGAAGCTTCGGCTCCTCCATCCACACGAACATCCTGGTGCCCATCTGTGTCGCCATCTCCCTGAAGGCCAGGAGGCCCGTCAAGATAGTCTACACGAGGGAGGAGGACATGCACGATCACGCCTCCTTTGAGATGAGGTTCAGGATCAGGGCCGGCGCGAAGAAGGACGGCACGTTCACCGCGTGCACCCTCGACATGGTGATGGACATGGGCGCCCACCAGGTGCAGGCCTATCCCCTCCTGAGCACAGTCTTCGGCTGGTGGGCCTCCTTCTACAAGTGGTCTGCGTTCAGATACGACGGGGTCGCCGTCTATACCAACAAGGTCCCCTCCTGCGCCATGCGAGGCTACGGCAACCCCCAGACCTCCTGGGCGGTGGAGTCCTTCGTGGACGAGTTCGCCGAGCTCCTGCACATGGACCCCCTGGAGCTGAAGCTGAAGAACTACGTCGGCCTCGGGGACGTCTTCTACGGGCAGGGGATCACCGTCAAGAGCGTGATACAGAGCTGCGGAGTGGAGGAGACCCTGGTGAGAGGAGCCGAAATGGCGGGCTGGAGGGACAGGCTCCCGCCCGGCCGAAAGTCAGGCGTCCTCCGAAGGGGCCTGGGGATGGCACGTTCCTTCCACACGTCCAGCGCGGGGTCCCCGACATCCGGGGCGGTCATCGACTACACCGGCGCCATGGTGAAGGTCAACGAAGACGGCACCGTGGATGTGGTCACCGCCATCATGGACCATGGAGGGGGGACCTACCAGGCTCTGTCCAAGATAGCCGCGGAGGAGCTCGGCATGCCACTCGAGAACGTCTCCGTGGTCCAGAGCGACACGCAGACGACGGTGTACGATGTCTCGGCTCATGCATCTAGGGGCGTCTACGCAGGAGGCGGAGCCGTCCTGAAGGTCTCCAAGGAGGTCAAGGAGAAGCTCCTTTCGTTCGCCGGCAAGATCATGGGCGAGGACCCGGCCAACCTGAAGATCGTCCCGGACCTCGGGCTGAAGCAGGGAGTCGTCCTCTCCCAGACTCATCCCGAGAAGAGGATGACAGTAGGCGAGGTGACGTCCCTGGCCAGACAGAGGAACATGGGATCGGTCGCCGCCATAGACAGCTACAGGCCCACGGCGGGACCGCCTCACTTCATAGCCTTCTTCGTCGAAGTCGAAGTCGACGTGGAGACGGGCGTCTGCCGCCCCATCCGGGTGGTGTCCGGCGCCGACATCGGGACGGTCGTCAACCCCGACCTCGCTGAAGGCCAGATCCAGGGAGGCTTCTCCATGGGCTGGAGCATGGCCACCCTCGAGGACATCCTCTACGACCCCGTCACAGGAGACATGGCGAACAGGGGGATGCTCGTCGATTACAAGCTCCCCACGGCTCCCGACCTTCCCCCCAACGACGACTTCAAGGTCTTCTTCGCGAAGACCTACGAGCCCACCGGCCCGTTCGGCGCCAAGGGGATGGGAGAGGGCTCCTACAACCCCGTCGCCGGCGCCGTCGCGAACGCTGTGTACAACGCCATAGGGGTGAGGCTCTACGAGCTTCCCATGACGCCCGAGCGCATACTCGCCGCCCTGAGGGCGAAGAAGGGAGGAGCCTGACTTTGGACATCAACAGGATCAACACCCGCCTGATCCCGATCTCCTTCGACTACGCCGAGCCCAGGACCCTGGACGAGGCCCTCCAGATGCTGGAGGGGTTCGGTGGGCGGGCTGTCGCCCTGGCCGGGGGCACGGACCTCCTGGTGAAGATGAAACAGAGGTCGGCCGAGCCCAAGGTCATCCTCAACATAAAACGCATCCCCTCCCTTTCATACATCAGGGACGGCACACGCTCCATGCGGATCGGCCCCACCACTCGGATGGGCGACATTGAGCGCTCCCCTGCCGTGGCCCGCCGCTTCCCGGTCCTGGCGGAGGCCGCGTCCGTGATCGGCTCCGTCCAGGTCCGCAACATGGCGACTATAGGAGGGAACCTGTGCAACGCATCCCCGGCCGCGGACGGCTCCCTGGTGCTGTTGGCGCTCGATTCCTCGGTCAAGCTGACCGGCTCCGAAGGTTCGAGGGAGATGCCCCTTTCCTCGTTCTTCCTGGGACCGGGAAGGACCGCCCTGGGGCCGAGGGAGCTGCTGACCGAGATCACCGTTCCCCACCTCCCCGAAGGGACAGGGATGGCCTTCTCAAGGGTAACCCGGACCGACATGGACCTCGCCAAGGTCAACGTCGCCGTCGTCCTACACGTAAGATCGGGAGGCGTTACTCTGGCTAGGATAGCTCTGGGCGCGGTTGCCCCCACCCCGATGAGGGCCATCAAGGCCGAAGGGCAGCTGGCGGGCAGCAGGCTCACCCGCTCCCTGATAGAGGAGGCCGCAGCCACCGCCGCTGGCGAAGCGCGACCCATCTCTGACATCAGATCCTCGGCCGAGTATCGGAAGGAGGTGACCGCCGTCCTCGTCAGGAGGACGCTGGCTCTGGCCTGGAAGAGGGCGGGGGGATCCGATTGAGGAAGCTGGAATTCACCCTCAACGGGCGGAAGAGGGCGGTCGAAGTCGAGGAGAACACCCTGCTGTTGAACCTGATCAGGGAGAACCTGGGGCTTACGGGCACCAAATACGTCTGCGGGATTGGCGAATGCGGCTCCTGCACGGTGATGGTGGACGGCGAGCCGGTCCTCTCTTGCCTGACCCTGGCTCTGGACGTCGAGGGGAGGAAGGTCACGACCATCGAAGGACTCTCCGAAGGGGAGCTCACCCAGGTCCAGGAAAGCCTGATCCAAGAGGGGGGCGTGCAGTGCGGGTTCTGCACCCCCGGAATGGTGATGGTCGCCCAGTCTCTCCTCGAAAGCGACCCCAACCCCAGCGAGGACGACATTCGCAGGCAGCTGGCCGGCAACCTCTGCCGCTGCACCGGCTATTCGAACATCGTCAAGGGGATAAAGGCCGTCGCGGAGAAGAGGTCGCAGCGCCAGGGCGGACGGCCCATGGGGAAGACCTCCTAGATGGAGACCTGGCCCTCGGCGTCCAGGAGCGGCCTGACCCAACTGCCCGAAGGGTGGACCGATTCCCCATCGTAGACGACCTGCCCTCTAACCACGGTGTACTTCACCCGCCCCTTCACCTCCCTGCCGTCGAAGGGCGTGATGCTCTGCTTGCTGTGGAGTTCCGCCTCCCTGATGACGTGCCTCTCCTTCATGTCCACTATCGTCAGGTCGCCGTCGGCCCTGGTCAGAAGCTCCCCCTTCCTGGGGTACAGGTTGTAGAGGATGGAGGGGTTCCTGCTCGTCATCTCGACGAATCGCTTGATCGTGAGCTTCCCGCGGTTGACGAAGTCCAGCATTATCGGCACAAGCGTCTCCACGCCGATGAATCCGCCGGGCACCTCCCAGATGTCCTTGTTCCTCTTCTCCTTTGCGAGATGAGGGGCGTGGTCCGACCCCAGGGTGTCGACGACCCCTGAACTGACGCCCTGCCACAGGGCCGCACGGTCCCGGCCGCTCCTCAGGGGCGGGTTGATCTTGACGAGAGGACCGAACTTCTTCATGTCCCCGGTCGTCATGGAGAGATACTGCGGACAGGTTTCGCATGTGATCCTGGTCCCCAGCTTCTTGTGCTCGGCGACCAGGGCCACCCCCTCGGCCGTGCTCATGTGCACGATGTGGGCCTTGCCGCCCGACATTCCAGCCAGCCTCGCCACCCTCTCTATCGAGACAGCTTCGCAGACGGGCGGCCTGGCCTCAATGTGGGCCATGGGGTCGGACCTGCCTTCCTTCTTCAGGGATTCGCTGAAGTACTCCACCAGGGCGGCGTCCTCCGCGTGGAACGCTATGGGGACCCCCCTTTCGCGAAGGGCGACCATGGACTCGAGAATCGTGGCGTCAGATGGCGGAGGTATGGCGCCCGTCGTCGGGCCGAGGAAGGCCTTGAAGCCGACCACGCCCATCTCCACCAGTGGAACGATGTCCTTGGCGTCCCCGTCGTGGAGCACCGCGAACATGCCGAAGTCGACCGCGGCCCTGGGCTCTATGAGCTTCCTCTTGTCCATCAGCCTCCTCACGGAGTCAACCGGAGGGAAGCTGTTCGGCATCTCCAAGACGGTGGTGACCCCGCCGGCTGCCGCCGCGGCCGTTCCGCTGGCGAAGTCCTCCTTCTCAGGGAACCCCGGTTCCCTCATGTGGACATGAGAGTCTATCACTCCCGGAAGCACGAGCATCCCTGACGCGTCGATCTTCGGGCAGTCCTCAGCGGAGAGCCCCTTCCCCGTCTGGACGATGCGGCCGTTCCTGATCAGGACGTCCGACTCCACGACGTATCCGAGCGCGAAAACCTTCCCTCCCAGGACCGCGAGGTCAGAACCGTACATCGACATCCGCATGCCCCTTTTGACGTTAAAGGGTTTTCACCTCCTTTCTGCTTATTAGCGACCTCGGGTTCAGACGAGGCGAAGATGACAGGGGCATTCTACCGCAAGGACATCATCTCGGCCAAGGATTTCACCCGGCGGTCCATGGAGGAACTCTTCGACGAAGCCGATTCCGTCAGGGCCAAGCTTGAAGGGACCGAGATGCTGCATGACTGCGACGGCTGCGTGTTGGCCACGGTCTTCCTCGAGCCTTCAACAAGGACTCGCCTCAGCTTCCAGTTCGCCATGACGAGGCTGGGAGGTCAGGTGGTGGACTTCGGGCTCGCCGAAGCGGCCTCGATCGCAAAGGGCGAGACCTTCGAGGACTCCCTGCGGATGGTAGACGGATACGGTCCCAGCGTCATCGTCGTCCGCAACAGGGAGGCCGGCTCGGCGAAGCTTGCCGCTGAGATCTGCCAAGCGCCCGTCGTAAATGCCGGCGACGGCTCCAACGAGCACCCCACCCAGGCCCTCCTGGACCTGTATACAATGAGGAGGATCAGGGGTTCGATCGACGGAATCAGGGTGGGGATGATGGGGGACCTCGCCCACAGCAGGACCACGGCCAGCCTTTCCTACGCGCTCGACAGGTTCCCCGGCGTGGAGATCACATACATCGCGCCCAGGGAGCTACAGATCAAGGACGAGGTATGCTCCGCCCTTGGCCACGCCCGCCTGAAGAAGGTCGACAACTACGAAGAGGTGCTGGAGGGCCTCGACTTCCTCTATCTCACCCGCCTCCAGAAGGAGAGGTTCGCCGATCCAAGGGAGTACGACAGGCTGAAGGGCTCCTACCAGCTCGACAAGGCCTCCCTCTCCAGGTACGCCAAGGTGCCCTATATCCTCCACCCTCTGCCGAGGGTCGACGAGCTGAGTAAGGACGTCGACGGGCTGCCGCAGGCCAAGTACTTCGAGCAGGCGAAGAACGGGATGTACGTAAGGGCGGCCCTGCTGAGGCAGGTCCTGAAGGGGTAGCCCCGCCGGCCCGGGATGCACCGTCGATGGGCCCTCCCTCGCCCTCGAATCACCTTAAATAGCCTTCAGCCTCTGAATAGCTCCGGTTCTCGATGAGCGAAAGCGTGTTCCAGAAGGAGGAGGAAGACACGCCACGTCTCTTGAGTCAATGGCTCCACGGCAAGGAGTTCCTGGTGATCGGGGAATCGATCTCCCGGGTCGACTCCCTCGAAATGGTGACGGGGAGGGCCAAGTTCATGGAGGACCACTTCGCGAAGGACATGCTGTTCGCTCGGCTCGTCAAAAGCGGAGTGAGCTCCGCCGCCCTGAAGGGGGTCGACTTCAGGGCCGCCGCGTCCGTGCCGGGCTTCGTCGACGGCGTCACCGCCAGGGATGTCAGGGGAAGGAACGAAGTCGGGTACTACATCTCCGACCAACCCGCCTTCGCGGAGAGGGTGATAAGGTTCGACGGAGAGCCGGTCGGACTCGTCGTTGCGAGCAGCCCGGAGGCCGCAGAGGAATCATCCAAGAAGGCCAGGGTCATCTCGGCGAGGAAGGCCGCCGTCTACGACCCTCTTAAAGCCATCAGCTCGAGGGCCCTGGTGCACGAGGAAAGGAAGTCCAACGTCGCGCTCACCACCAGGGTTAGGAAGGGCGACGTCGAGAAGGGGTTTGCCGAATCGGACGTGGTCATAGAGAACACCTACAGGACCGGCTATCAGGACCATGCCTACATCGAGCCGGAGGGGGCCTTGGCCACCCCCACCTCCGAGGGCATGACTGTCCTGTCATGCAGCCAGTACCCGCACCTGGCCCAGAAGATGGTGGCGAGGGTCCTCGGTTACCAGCAGCGCCAGGTCAGGATCATACAGACGGCCATAGGCGGCGGGTTCGGCGGGAAGGACGACATGGGCCCCATAGTCGCCGCCCAGGCAGCGATCGCCGCCCAGAAGCTCGCCAGGCCGATCATGCTCAACTACAGCAGGGAGGACAGCCTGACATCACACTGCAAGAGGGAGCGTGCGGTGATCAGGTACAAGACCGGCGCGACGAAGGACGGCCTCCTGAGGGCTGTGGAGGCCGATATCACTTTCGACGCGGGGGCCTACGCCAACAGGGGCCCCTTCACCCTGTGGCGGGCGACGATGCACGCGTCTGGGCCCTACGTCGTCCCCAACGCCAAGGTGGACGGGATGCTGGTCTACACCAACAAGGTCTACCAGGGGTCGTTCAGGGGCTTCGGGAACCCTCCCGTGCAGTTCGCCGCCGAATCGAACCTCGACGAGGTTGCCATAAGCCTCGGCCTGGACCCCGTGGACATCAGGCTCAAGAACCTCCTGCGGAAGGGGACCAGCACCATCACCGACCAGCCGTTGAACTCGTCGGTGGGCATCCACGAAGCCCTGAGACGCGTCGCAAGGGCGAGCTCATGGCGAGACCTGCGTCGGACCTCCGGCGGGATCAGGGACGGCAGGGCGACCGGCGTAGGCGTAGCCTGCGCTTGGCACGGCATCAGCACCAGCAGAGGCGTGCCCGACTGGTCCAGCGGCTACCTGGTGATCAGGAAGGACGGGAGCGTGGACGCCTACACCGGCATCGTGGAGATAGGCCAGGGGACGACCACGGCCATCACCCAGATGGTCGCCGAGGCTCTCGGGGCGCGCGTCGGCGTGGTGGCGGTGCACATGGGGACTTCCGACGCCCCCGACACCGGAGCCACCCACGCCTCCAGAGGATCGAGCGTCGGATCGACGGGGATGCTGGTGGCGGCAGCAAGGCTGAGGAGGCGCTTGGACGGGGTGGCAGCCAAGATGCTGGGCAGCGCCGTCTCCGATGTCAGCATCGAGGAGGGGTTCGCGTTCGACCGACGCTTCAGGGAAAGGAAGATAGAATGGACGGACTTGGTCAACGAATGCTACAGCACAGGCGTGGAGACGGCCGCCACCGGCTACTACTTCGTTCCCAAGGGGAAGTTCGACGAAGAAAGGGGTAGCGGCTTCGCCTACCCTGCCTTCAGCTTCATGACGGTGGTCGTGGAGGTCGAAGTGGACCTTCGGACCGGGATGGTCACGGTCAAGCGGATCTGGCCCGGAATCGCCGCGGGCAGGATAATCAATCCCGCCCTGGCCGAGGCCCAGGTACACGGCGCCGCTGCCCAAGGGCTGGGCTACGCCCTCATGGAGGAGCTCATCGTGAAGTCGGGAAAGGTCATCAACAGCAACCTCACCGACTATCTGATTCCCACCGTGCGCGACATGCCCGAGGTCGAGAAGCTGGTCTTCGTGGAGGACCTCTTCGAACATGGTCCGTTCGGCGCCAAGGGTGTGGGCGAAATGGCCCTAATCCCCATGGCTGCGGGGATAGCCAACGCGGTCCGGAACGCCACCGGCAGGAGACCCAGGGAGCTTCCCATGACCCCGGAGCGGACGTATCACCTCATTCGTGGAGGAGAGGCCCATTGATCCCAAAGGTCGAATATCTTAGGTTCAGCGACGCAAGGGAAGCCGCAGACTACGTCGCCAGCCATGCCGGCGGAGCCGCCTTCCTCGCCGGCGGGACGGATGTCATGGTCCGAATGCGGGCCGGCAAGATGAAGGCAAGAAGCCTGGCCGACATCTCCCGCATCGAATCTCTGGCCGGGATCAGGCGGACGAAACAGGGGATCGAGATCGGGGCGATGACGACGATAGAGGAGGTCCGCCGTTCCCCCGACATCCAAAGGAGGTTCCAGGCGTTGTGGAAGGCCAGCTCCGCCTTCGCCGCGTGGCAGGTCCGCAACATTGCAACACTGGGTGGGAACCTCTGCAACGCCTCGCCGGCGGCCGACATGGCACCCCCGCTGATGGTATTCGACGCCAGGCTGGAGACCCTTGGCCCTCATGGAAGGAGGAGCATCCCGATGGACCGATTCTTCGCCGGACCGGGACAGACGGTCCTCCGCGGTGGCGAGCTGCTCGAGAAGGTGTTCATTCCTAACAGGCTCGGGGAGAGCGACTTCCTCAAGCTGGGGAGGAGGAGAGCCAGCGCGCTCGCGGTCGTCAGCGTCGCGGTCCGTCTGGCAACGAAGGGGGGCCGCGTTTCCGAGGCACGGGTGGCTCTCGGCAGCGTCGCACCGACACCCGTCCGCGCCAGGAACGTTGAGAGGTCCCTGATCGGCAGGGTTGCCGACGAGAGGACCTTCGCAAAGGCTGCGGCACTGGTGGAGAAGGACATCCGGCCGATCAGCGACGTCAGGGCCGGCGCCGAGTACAGGCGCGACATGGCCTCCATCTTCGTCCGCGAGGCCCTGATCTCGGCCATGGGCGGGGGCGCTTCAAGTTGAGCGTGGACGTCAGCTTCAGGCTCAACGGCCGGGATGTCACATCCGAGGCTCACCCAGGGAGCACACTTCTTGACGTCCTCAAGCACGGTCTCGAGATCGTCAGCGTCAAGAGGGGTTGCGAGACGGGAGAATGCGGGGCCTGCACTGTCCTCCTTGACGGTGCCCCGGTGGACTCCTGCCTCGTCCTGGCCTCGAAGGCGAATGGGAGGGACATTAGGACCCTGGAAGGGCTCGTAGACGATTCGCTCATGCGCGAGCTCCAGGCTCGTTTCACCAAGACCAACGCGTTCCAGTGCGGCTTCTGCACCCCCGGAATGCTGATCAGCCTGTACGCCCTCTTCTCGGAGAACGACGAGCCCTCGACCGATGACATTCAGAGGGCGGTCGAAGGCAACCTCTGCCGCTGCGGCGCCTACCTGGAGATCATCGGCGCCGCCCTCGCGGTCAAGCGACACGACCGGCGCGGAGCGGCACCTTCGCCCAGGAAGGCCAAGAAATAGCGGCCGTTTCCCCTGCAAATCCTTATTATTTGCAACGCGCCTCTTCAGGCGGAACTCTCATGCTTTCAGAAGCCGGCACCAAGGTCCCTATGATGGGAAACAGGGCCATCGCGCTAGGTGCCATCGAGGCCGGTATCGGTTTCGTTACGGGATACCCCGGGACGCCGTCCAGCGAAGTGATCCAGAACCTCTTCCAGAACGTCGAAGACGGAGAAGCCTCGCCCGCCTACGTCGAGTGGGCTGTAAACGAGAAGGTCGCTCTCGAGATGGCGATTGGAGCCTCAATCGGTGGCACCAGGTCCATGGTCACGATGAAGGGCCCAGGGATAAGCGTCGCCGCCGACCCTCTCCTTTCCGCAGCATACTGTGGGGTGAACGGTGGCATGGTGATCCTCGTGGCAGACGATCCCGGGCCGATAACGACGCAGACGGAACAGGACAGCCGCTGGTTCGGCGACCTTGCCAAGCTCCCGGTCATCGAGCCCTCCAGTCCAGACGAGGCGAGGCAATTCGTGAGCAAAGCGGTTCAGCTCTCGGAGAAGACCAAGCTGCCGGTGATACTGAGGACCACCACAAGGGTGAATCACGCCGTCGGCGAGGTGGTGCCCTCCCAGAGGTCCCCATCGGAAAACGCCGTCCATTTCGAGAAGGACGCGCCCAGGTACGTCAGGGCTTCGATGGCCTGGAACAGGGCCAGGCATTCCTGGGTCCTCGGCCAGCTGGCGTCGGTCCCGTCCTTCGCCTCGTCGCTTGGACTGGACCGCATCGTGAGAACCTCGAAGAATGGGAAGCTCGGGATCGTGGCCTCCGGAGCGTCGGTGAACTACGTCCTCGACGCCCTCGACGACCTTGGTGCCGACTGCGCGGTCCTCAAGGTCGGGCTCGTTCACCCTTTGGACTCCGTGGCCCTTCGCGACTTCATCGGGGGTCACGAGAAGGTGCTGATCGTGGAGGAGATAGACGCTTATCTGGAAGGCAAGCTGAAGGCCCTGGCCCAGGAGAACAGGCTTCCCAACCAGATTCTCGGCAAGAGTGAAGGCGTCATCCCTCAGGTGGGGGAGCTCAACGTCGGCGCCGCCAAGGAGGCGATCTCCAGGATCCTCGGCATTGAAGTCCCCTCCTCCCTGCCCTCCGCCAAGGGCGCCCTCGGCCTTCCCAGCCGCCCGCCCCCCATGTGTCCGGGCTGTCCCCACATAGGGAGCTACTTCGGCCTCCTGAGGGGGATCTCCAAGGCCGGGCTGAAGAGGGCCGACGTGCCCGTGTTCGGCGACATAGGATGCTACGCCCTCGCGCTCAACCCCCCCTTCGAGGCCGTCTGGACGGAGCACAGCATGGGGGCCAGCATCTCAATGGCCGCCGGGCTGAAGGCCTCCGGCTTCTCCAAGCCTGTCGTCGCCGTGATCGGCGACTCGACCTTCTTCCATTCCGGGATCCAGCCCCTGATCGAAGCGGTCAACAAACGCCTGAGCGTCGTGGTCATGGTGCTTGACAACGGCACCGTCGCCATGACGGGCCACCAGACCACTCCTGCCAGCGAAGTCAGCGAGAGCGGCAGGACGGTGCAGCCCGTGTCGGTACGCAAGGTCGTGGAGAGCCTAGGCGTCGAGAGACTCTACGTCCTCGATGCCTACAAGCCGGTCGAGATCACCGAAGCGGTGAAGGAGGCCCTTCGGACTGACGGCGTGAAGGTCCTGATAGTCGAAAGGGCCTGCGCGATAGTGTCTAAACGTGAAGGGCAGGTCTCGAAGTACGAGGTCCTCACGGACCTCTGCAACGGCTGCGACGCCTGCACCAGCCTCCTGGGCTGCCCCGCGCTCACGCTTGATGGAGACAAGGTGAAGATCATAGAGGAGGAATGCGTGGGATGTGGCCTCTGCGCCGGCGTCTGCCCCTACAAGGCGATAGTCGAGGTCATGTAGAAGTGAACGAGTACAACCTCCTGATAGCGAGCGTTGGAGGACAGGGCGGGCTCACCCTTTCCGAAACGCTGGCAGTGGCCGCCGTGAACGCGGGGTTCTCGGTCAGGACGGGCGAGACCCTGGGCATGGCTCAGAGAGGCGGCAGCGTGCAGAGCTTCGTCAGGATCGGAAAGGACGTCAGAAGCCCTCTCTTCCCCCAAGGGACGGCCGATGCCCTGCTGGCCCTCGAGGGTCTCGAGGCCGCCCGTTCCGCTCCATACGTAAAGAAGGGGGCCCTGGTGCTCGTGGACCCAGCCGTGAGGCAGACCATCACGACGTTGACGAAGAAGGAGAAGTACCCCCCGCTGGGGGAGATCCTTTCGGCTCTCAGGGAAAGGAGCTCCAACCTGTACGTCGTGAGGGCCCAGGAGGAGGCCGCCTCAATGGGGTCGCCGAAATCCGCGAACGTCTACATGCTGGGGGCCTTCTGTTCCCTGTCCAACCTGCTTCCCACCTCCGCCGTGGAGAAGGCCATAGAGAGCGTCCTGGGCAGGAAGGCGAAGCCAGCCATCGACGTCTTCAACCGGGGGCTAGCCCGGGGCCCTTCGCTCGCCAGGTATCCCTGAACTGCTTCCGGCCCTTCCCCTGACGTCGACGGCCACAATCCTGTCCCCCCTGACGATCATGGGATTCACTTCCAGCTCCTCGATCGACGGATTCTCGGTGAGTATCTTTGAGAACCTAGCGAGCAGCTCCGCCAGCCTTTCGACGTCGACCTTCGGCCCTCCGCGATAGCCCTGCAGGACCGGGGCGGTTCTCACACTCAGGATCATCTCCCTGGCCTTCTCCTTCGAAACGGGAGCGATGGCCGTGGCGAAGTCCTGCAGCAGCTCGGTCAGCACGCCTCCCAACCCGAAGATGACCACCGGACCGAAGGTGGCGTCCCTGACGCTTCCCATGATCACCTCGATCCCGCTGACCATCTCCTGCACGAGCATCCCTTCGAAAGGCACCCCGGAGGCCTTCGCCAGGCCTCTGAGCTTCTCGAACGCCCCGAGCAGCTCCCTCCTGTTCCGTATGCCCAGGATGACCCCTCCCTTCTCGGACTTGTGCTGGAGCGCGACGGAAAGGAGCTTGCAGGCAGCGGGGTAGCCTACGGTGGACTCCTCCTTCGGGGCCTCCTTCTTCGAGGTCATCACCATGGACTTCGGGAGGGGCACCGAATACCTGGCCATGAGCCGGTCCAGGTCTGCCCTCTCCACGGGCCCCCTCCTCGAGACCGCCCGGGCGGCCGACCCGGTCCTGGTCGGCGGGACAGACCAGGGAGGCAGGCGTTTGGCCTTGGCATACTCCGACAGCGCCCAGAGGGCCTTGACCGCCCTCTCGGGGCTCCTGTAGCTGGGGACGCCGTGGCCCAGGAACTGCGCGTGCAACCTGTTGGCCAGCTCGGACGTCCCCATCGTGCAGACGCATACCGGCTTTCCTGCGGCCTTGAGCTCCCTCTCCATCCTTTCGGCTATCGAATATTCAATCGTAGGGGGCTGGTGCGTGGGAACGACGAGCAGAAGGTCGTATTCCCCGGAGCCTATGAGCATCTTGGAGACGGCGACGAATTCGTTGGTCGTGGCGGTCGCGGTCAGGTCCAGCGGGTTACTGAGGCTCACTATGTTCATGAAGCTGGAATCCCTGAAGCGACGCTTCAGCCTGGCGAGCAGCCTTGGGCTGGGCGGGTTGACCTTGAGGCCGAGGATCTCGCTTTCGTCTGCCGCAATCGCGCCGGTCCCTCCGGCGTTGGTTATGATCAGCACCCTGTCTCCGGAGGCGGGAGGGGAGAGCGAGAACGCCGTGCACATGTCCACCAGCTCCGGGAGACTCCGGGCTTCGATGAGGCCCGCCTCCCTGAACGCTTCCCGATAGATCCCATAATCGCCCACCATCGACGCCGTGTGGGTCACCGCGGCCCTGGCTCCGGCTCGGGTCCTCCCCAGCTTCAGGACCACGACCGGCTTCTTTTTCGCGGCCTCGGAGGCCATCCTGAGGAACCTCCTTCCATCCTTCAGTCCCTCGAGGTACACCGTCATCACTTTGGTCTCATCGTCATCCGCAAAGAATGCCAGAAGGTCTTCGACGGACACGTCCAGCTGGTTCCCAACGCCGACTATGGCCCTGACCCCGACTCCGTTCGCCCTGAGCTCTTCTCCGATTATCTCCCCCAGGTGGCCGCTCTGGCTGACGATGACCACGTCCCCCTTGATGGGCGGCAGCAAGGAAGGCAACTCCTCACCGGAGGGCAGCTTCTTGGTTTCAGGGAGGAACAGCGTGTCCATCCCCGTGCGCGTGTCGAGGAGCCCTATGGTGTTCGGTCCCAGAATCCTGACCCCTCCCCGCCTGGCCAGCTCCAAGATCTCAGATTCGAGGCCCTTCCTTCCCGCTTCGCCGAAGCCAGCCGTCACTATCACGATGGCCTTCGTCCCCGCCTTCGCCGCTTCTCCGACAAGCCCTCGCACGGACTCGACCGGTATCGCGGCGACTACGAGCTCGGGGACTTCAGGGAGGCTGCGGATGTCGGGATAGCATCTGTGGCCGAAGACGCTCCGATAGCGCGGGTTCAAAGCGTAGACCGATGCCTTGAGTTCGCCGCTCTGAGCGTTCCTGACCAGCTTGCGGTAGATTATGGAGGCTACCTTCTCCGGATCTTCGGAGACTCCTGCGACGGCCACTGACCTTGGCTCGAAGAAGCCCCCGATGTCGTTCGGCCCTCTTCCCTCCGACGGCAAGCGTCTCGACTCTCAAGTTACGAAGAGTCCGTTATAAACGAAGCGAGCTTGGCAGGGGTGTGCCGGACGTCTTGACCGACGGCGCTCCCTGGATCGCGAATACAGTTCAGAGGAGGCCCAGAAGGGCCAGCTTCAGTTTCAACATGGGTCCGAAGGTTAGGGGGATGGAGTGGCGCTCCCTGCCCCAGGGGAACTCGTCCATGCACTCCGGGTTGGGACAGAGGAGCTGCACTGGCTGTCCTATGAGCAGTTGTCTCGCCTGCTCTTCGGTGACGTTCGTCTTGACCTCGGCCCCGCACTTCGTGCACTTGAGGGTGTAGGCCCCCTGTAGCAACTCCAGCACGCGCAGCGGAAACTGGGCGGTGAGTTCGTCCGCGGTTCGTCGAGCCTTCTCCTCGGTCTTCGTCAGCTGGGCTCTGAGCCCGGCCACCTCATCTTCCCGCTGCCTGATGGCCGCATCCCGGAGGTCCAATATTGCCTTGAGCTGCGAAATCTCCTCTTCCCTCATCTTCACCCTCTCCCTGTACAGCCTCCTCATCTCCTCCACTATCGCGAGCACCGAATCAGTCTCCTTCGACCTGCTTCGTTCTACTTTTGAGCCATTCCCCGATTCGCCCGTGCCAGCCCCACCCAACACATGTAGCCCACCCGACCTCTAAACAGTTTGCGCTCCGGGGATGCGGTCCGCCAGGTCCGACCGGCGATTACGACGGTAGGGGGATCAACTATGAATGCTGCTCCAAGCCTAACAACAAGAAACCCATTCGGCGCGACGTGGTGGCTTTCTGTTCATGCTGCGGGAAACCCGTGGACGCGAAGGCCACGTTCTGTCTCAGCTGTGGGTTCAGCCTGGTCTTCTCGGTGCGGGTGCTCGTCATCAGCCTGATGACATTGCCCTCGGGCGTCGTCGCCCTGCTGTTCGACCTCCTGATCCTGTACTACCTTACGAGGCCGCACGTCAGGGAATACTTCGACGCCTAGCGCGTCTAGGGGCCCCGTGTCCCGGGCTCGAAAGCTTTTTGCGCAGACCGGACCACCCTACGTGGGATGAGGAGCCCCTGGTCCCGCTTGAGGTCGAAAGCGAGCCCAGGCCAGGCGGATGGCGGATGGTATCTCCTATCGAAACCTCCTCTCCTCGTCGCCGTCTGGCTCCTCTTCGCCGGTTCGTTCCTCATCTTGTCCGACTTCCTTCTCTTAGGAGCCCTCCCGGGAAGGGACTTGGCTCTGGAAGCGGCAGCCCTTGAAGACGTAGTCCTGCTAGCGGCCTCGGGTGCCTTCCTCTACTATCTTGCGAGGAGCCACATCAGGGCCATCGCGGTCGCAGACTCCGCCAGGGAGATCGCGTCCCACGCGCTACGGACCTACCTCACCAGCTCCCCCCTGGCGATTTCGATCCTCAACCTGAAGGGCTCGGTGGTCCTCTGGAACCCGCCAGCCGAGAGGATTCTCGGGTGGAAGGAGGAGGAAATCGCAGGAAAGCCGGAGCCCAGCATCCCTCCTGAGGATGATTCAGTCTTCCAATCCCAGCTGCAGGGAGTCTTCAAAGGTGAACGCATCGACGGCCTGGAGCAGACCCGGATGTCGAAGGACGGCATCAAGGTCGACGTCCTCCTCACCATGATCCCCATACAGGATTCCAAGGGGAGCATCTGGGGGGCCGCCGAGCTCATGGAGGACATCTCCGAAAGGAAGCTCGAAAGGGCCGCTCTGATCGACACGAACAGGATCTTCAGGTCGACCTTCGAAGACGCCGCAATCGGCATGGCGATGACCGGGCTGGACGGCCGGCTCCTGAAGGTCAACCCCGCCCTCTGCCACATATTCGGCTACACCGAGGAGGAACTCCTGACCTTCACCTTTCAGGATTTGACCTACACGGAGGACCTCCCCGCCGAGCTGGAGTACAACCGGCAGATGATTGAAGGCACCATCTCCTCCTACCAGACGGAGAAGCGCTACGTTCGGCAGGACGGCAAGATCGTTTGGGTCGCGCTCAGCGTCTCGCTCGTCCATGACGCGAAGGGAAAGCCCCTATACTCGGTCGCCCAGTTCCAGGACATCACCTCCAGGAAGGCGGCGGAGGAGGAGCTGAAGAACTACAGCGTGGGCCTGGAGAAGATGGTGAAGGACCGCACTTCGGAGTTGGAGCAGGCGCATGCCCAGCTGGTTCGGTCGGAGAGGCTGGCGGCCGTAGGAAGCATGGCCGCCCAGGTGGCCCACGACCTCAGGAACCCCCTGACGGCGATCAACACCAACCTGTACTACATCAAGAACGCGCTCCCCCAGCGGATGAGCGCCAAGGTGGAGGATTCGATCAAGGCCATGGAGGGAGCCGTCGAGCACTCCAGCAAGATCATAGACGACCTCCTCGAGTACTCCAGGGCCGCCGAGCTAAAGGAGGAGAGGCTCGACCTCAGCGACCTCGTGAGGGGATGTATGGAGGGCTATCCCCTCCCTGGATTGGTCAAGCTTGAGGAGGAGCTGGAGCCAGGCCTCTTCACGGTCGGCGACGTCGCCAAGCTCAGACGAGTGGTTCAGAACATCGTCTCGAACGCCGTGGAGGCGATGCCCGACGGAGGAACCCTCCGCGTCTTCTCAAGAGGGGACGGGGATAGGGCCGTCTTGGAGTTCATCGATACCGGCATCGGGATGGACGAGAAGACCCGCAGCCAGCTCTTCAACCCCTTCTTCACCACCAAGGCCAAGGGGTTGGGCCTCGGCTTGGCCATCTGCAGGAGGCTGGTCGAAGCCCACGATGGGGAGATCGACATCGGCAGCCAGCTGGGCAGAGGGACGAGAGTCAAGGTCTCCCTGCCCAGAGCCAGGCCTCCGGCCTCCTGACCGTTTCACTTGAAGAGCCACGACAGCTCCGCTCCCTGATGTCCCATGGTGCGACAGACGGGATTTGAACCCGTGTTACCAGCTTTCCCCGAACGAGTCGTGGAGGGCTGATGTCCTAGACCAGGCTGGACGACTGTCGCACAAAGCGGACTTCCCATTTCCATCCGATATAAGCGTTGTTTGTCCTCGGAGGCTCGAGTGCCCAGACAGACGGAAGCGCAGGTCGGAAGGAGGAGGAATTGTACATCGCCTTATAACCGCGCGATGGCTCAATTCAATCGCGGCTAGGACATGCCCGTCTACTACGTTACGCCATACTACCTGAAGCCCGAAAAGGCGGCTGCTTTCAGAGACTTTATCAACTCCCCAAAGGGGAAGAAGCTCATCAAGGACTACGAGAAGGAGACAGGAACCAAGTACATTGGCACCTTCTTCACCGTATTGGGGTTCGGCGACTACGATGCCGAGGACTGGTGGGAGATGAAGGACTACGCAGCGTTCGACAAGATACGCGCGTCCAAGACTCAGTACGCCCTGGCAGACGAGGTCATCCCCTTCGTGGACGTCACAAAATACGCGCCGTCGAGGCTCTATCGTTCCGCCAGCGACGTTTTGATCTACTGGCCGAAGAAGAAAGAGAAGTAGCCGAACAGGTGCCGGTTTTTCTGTTACGAGATCCCAGAGGATGCCCTTCCGTGGGCGTCACATACACTTCGACGTTTCTGGGCATTGGCGGCCCCTCCCCTTCCATGATGGGAAGAAGCCCGTCATCATCCGGGCCTCCTGGGAGTCGCAGCTAGGCTATCCCCAGCGACCTTTCGATTTCGTATACCAGACGGCACGCGACCAGGCTTGCGTCCAATCCCTGGGGGCTGATTGAGAAGAGCGAGTCGAACGACTTCTCGACCTCCTCGCCGAAGTGTCCAGACGGGAAGCCCCCAACAACGTAGCAGGGCCTGTCCCCCCGGGCTTCACTCACTATCGTCGCCAAGGCCTTCTCCCTTCCGAGCCGTGACAGCCCCACCACTTCGGTCGGCCCTGCCCTTCCGATCGCCTCCTTGAAGCTCGCCTTCTCGACCACAATGAGGTCCTCCTCCTTGCCCACCTTCCCTTCGATCAGAAGCTGCTCCATGAGGCTCCTGAAACGGTCGTAGGATCGAGGCGGCCTGAGCCCCTTGGAGAAGCGGAGCAGCAGATTCCCGCGTGTATGGATGAAGAATGACAGCCTCCCAGCCCTGTACAGCGGAGACGAGGTGACGTCGAGGAGCACGTGGTACGGTATGTCCGGCCTTCCCCTCGACTCGGCGTCCTCCATGCGCAGCATGGCAGCGTGGTGGATGCTGCGATCCAGGAGGATCTCCTGCGCCTGTTTCCCCCTCCTTCTTGCGTCCGCGCTCACCGGTGGGCTCCTTGAGATCTCTCGGGGTATCGGCTCCAACGCCGTCTCCGCCAGCATCAGGACGACCTCCTTCTCGGCCATTCGACCATGTTTTATAGGGGCGGTTATTCTACGTTGCGACTTGGGCTTGGCGGACAAGGCAACCATAAGACGAGAGATAGAGAGGTGGACCTACGCCGCCGTCCGCTCGGTCGAGGGCGACTCGCAACTTGCGGAGAAGCAGGCCCGCAACGCCCTCAAGCTTAGGCTCCGCTCCAGGGTGAAGCCGCCGTATGAGCTCAAGCTCTTCTTCTGCAAGAGGTGCAAGGAGTTCTCCCCTCCGCCGAAATACTCGACGGTGCGCGTCCGAGACGGCTGGCTCGTCGTGAGGTGTCTCAGGTGCGGCGGGGTCTAC
Organism: Conexivisphaerales archaeon; assembly: GCA_035543015.1. Taxonomy (GTDB): domain Archaea; phylum Thermoproteota; class Nitrososphaeria; order Conexivisphaerales; family DTJL01; genus DATKKG01. The sequence goes on from DATKKG010000075.1 coordinate 45,116, forward strand.
CGTAAGAAGCTGAAGCCCTCGAAAGCCGCGTCGCGGGCAACCTCTTCGGCATCTGCATCGTCATTCTGACTTTCACGATCGGGCTGAGCGCAGTCAGGGCAGGATTCGGCGCTGGCGATTCCTTCTTCCAGCTGGTCCTGGGAAACGCAGTCGTAAGCACGTTCTCGTTCGGCTTGTCGGCCTAATGTTCGAGCTGCTGCCAGGTCAGCCTCGCCGCAGCCTCGCGGGGGCAGGCGTGGAAGGACAGTCGCAAGTCTGACATGACGATGATGATCGGCACGTCGCTACTATCCCTTGAGCCCGCCGCGATGCTTTACTACGTGGGATGGACGGCCGTGGCGCTTCTCGGCTTGAGCTTCGCCATCTTGTTCTACCTTGTGACGCTGCGGGAACGGAGGGTCCATCAACCTTTGATTCAAGCCAATCGTCCTACTGCGAAAGCCTAGGCCCCTCCAGCGAAACGGTAAACTTTAAAATACATCTCCAAAGGCGAGTATGAGGACGACCATATTTGCCGACCGTCTACGATGTCCCCGCTGACAGGCTGATAGAAAAGCTGGCTGACCACCTCAAGAGGATCTCCCAGGTGCAGCCGCCCGCATGGGCAGGCTACGTCAAGACCGGCTCGCAGGCGGAGAGACCACCCCAGAACAAAGATTGGTGGTACGTGAGGGCGGCTTCGATCCTGAGGAAGCTCTACCTCCATGGTCCGGTGGGCCTGGAAGACCTGAGGAAGGAGTACGGTGGTCTCATCGCCGTCGGCTACTCGCTGGCCCATCACAGGGACACCGGCAGCACCAACATCCGGAAGATCATGTCCCAGCTGCAGGCGGCCGGCCTTGCCCAGAAGACCACGAAGGGACGCGTCGTTTCTCCCGAAGGCAGGAGGCTCCTTGACAAGCTCTCAACGGAGATCTTCAAGGAGATGGTCAAGGGAGACAAGGAACTAGGCAAGATAGTTTCTTAAACAAGTTCATAGCTCGAATTCCTTGTCAGTGGTTCGCTTGAGCAAGCCACAATCCAGCGATCAGGATCAGGATGCAGAGGAACTACTCAAGAAGAAGCGGCTGAAGGAGCAGTACCTCAGGCTGTTCTTCACTCCAGAAGCGAGGACCAGGCTCAACAACGTCAAGCTCGTGAAGCCGGATCTCGCCGAGGCCATCGAGGACCAGGTCATCAAGCTGGGTTCCTCCGGCAGGATCTCCCACCCGGTCACCGACGAGGAGCTCAAGGGGATGCTCGAGCGGGTTGAAGAGCCTAGAAGAGAGTTTAAAATACGGTATATTTAGAGGAATGAGGACGAAGCATGAGCAGCCACAAGTCTTCGGGTGAGAAGAAGCACCTCATGAAGCACCTCAAGCAGAATTCAGGCGCGCCCACCTGGGTCGTAGTCAAGACCAACAGGAAGGTCTCCCGCAACCCGAAGCAGAGGAACTGGCGTTCCCGGAAGCTGAAGATTTAGAGGTCGCTGAAAGATGTCAGAAGCCGAAGAGACCGCCGAGAAACTGATCACCATTTCCCTGTCGCGCGCCAGGCCCACCCCCAGGTACCGCCGGACGGACAGGATCGTGAACGTCCTGAAGGAGAACGTCGCCCATCACATGAAGGTTGAGGTGGGCGAAGTCAAGATCAGCCAGAAGCTGAACGAGGAGATCTGGTCCGTCGGTAAGAGGTCCAGGCTCCCGAGGATCTCGATAAAGGTCGCCAAGGACGCCGATGGCGTCGTCACAGCCAAGCTCCCCGACGAAAAGGAGGAAGAGGAGGAGAAGCCGGAGACCAAGGAGGAGACGAAGGCGGAGAAGAAGGAGGAGAAGAAGGAGGAGAAGGCTCAGATGGAGGAGCTGAAAGAAGAGGCGAAGGCCGTGTCAAAGCTCGAAGGACCGGAAGCCGAGGCCTCGGCCGAAGACGAGAAAGAATAGCCGCCTCGATTCGCACGTCCTCCTGTTGATTTGGTTTGCCTGCGCCAGGCTCTAGGCCGGCGTCACCGTAGGACCTGGCCCGCGGCCCAAGGGTCCCCTAGCCTCCCACGCCAACGTTAAAATAACTCACGCCAAGAGGATTGTCCATTGACGAATGGGCAATTCTCCCGAAAGGGGGGTCTCTAGGGTCTGGCAGTCCATCTCTCTGACATATACCGAAATCCGAACGTCGGGATCTTCTCCAAGGTCAACGAAAAGTACCTCCTGTTGCCGATCTCCTACTCCGAACCCAAATCGGAGAGGCTGGCGTCTCTGCTGGAGGTGAAGCTCATTCACACCAGCGTGGGCAGGACCCGGCTCCTCGGCCCACTGATGGCTGCGAACAGCAACGGCATGCTCCTCTCGAGGTTCGCTGAGGACGATGAGATGATCATGCTCAAGCGCGAGACGGGCATGAACGTCGCGCGTCTGAATTCACGTTACACCTCCGTCGGAAACCTCGTGGCCGTGAACGACTACGGCGCGGCCGCCGGCGACATGTTCTCCCAGGTGGAACTCAAACAGATGAAGGAGGTCTTCGGAGTCCCAGTGGCGACGGGCACTGTGGCTGGCTTCTCGCAGGTTGGGGCCGTCGTCGCCGCGTCCAATTCGGGGGCGCTCGCTCACCCAAGGGCGTCGGATGAGGACCTGAGGTGGATCAGCGAGGCCCTGCACGTCGCCTGCGAAGTGAGCTCCATCAACGGAGGGGTCCCATTCGTTACCTCGGGGCTGATGGTGAACAGCAAGGCGGCCGTGGCGGGCACCTTGACCACCGGCCCCGAGCTTTTCATACTGGGAAAAGCCTTTAAGGTGTAGCTTCGAAGCCCCTTCAACCTTAGGTGTCCTTGACTTGAGCAGCGATGACGAGACGCAGGCCCTGGCCGTGCAGTTGAAGCTCCTGGAAGACTACTTTGAGGACCTCTCCGGCCGGGAGTCGATCCTCATGAGGCTGTACCGCGAGGACAGAGCGTCCCTCACCTCAATGACGGCACTCAAGGACGCCAAGTCGGCCGATCTGCTGGTCCCCATAGGCGGAGGCGCCCAGCTCCCGGTCTCTTACACGGGAGGAGGGAAGCTCGTAGTCGACGTCGGCGCGGGCGTCTATCTGGAGAAGACGCCAGAGGAAGCCATCTCCTTCCTGACCTCCAGGGTCAAGGAGGTGGAGGACACCCTCGGGAAGATCTCCTCACAGAAGCGTGAGGTGGCAGAAAGGTTACAGGTCTATCAGCAGCAGCTGGACCTGGCCTCGGCGCCGCGGGAAGCTCCCAAGAGCTCGGAGCCGCCACCGGGCGACGCCTAGGCGAAGGTCTTCCAAGTTGTTCGACAGGCTCCGGAAGGCCATCGAGGGCTTCAAGGAGAGCGTCACCACCAGGACCCTTTCGGAGAAGGAGCTGTCCTCCGCCCTCGACGAGTTCGAGGTGGCCCTTCTCGAGAGCGAAGTCGCCCTCGAGGCCGTCGAATCGGTTGAGGCTTCGATCAAGAAGGAGCTTGTCGGAACGAAGGTCGAAAGGGGAAGCGACCTCCAGAAGCTGGTCGACTCGGCTCTCAGGTCGTCCCTGCTGAAGCTCTTCCCCTCCGAAGCCGCCATCGATTTGGAGGGACGAATCAGGGAGAAGAGGGAGTCCAAGGAACCCTACGTCGTCGTCTTCCTGGGCATAAACGGAACCGGCAAGACGACCTCGATCGCCAAACTGGCCCACAAGCTCACTGGAGAGGGCTTCAAGGTCCTCCTCGCCGCCGCCGACACCTACCGAGCCGGCGCAATCGAGCAGCTGGAGACCCATGCCGAGCGCCTCGGGCTGAAGTCCATCCACCAGAGGTACGGAGCGGACCCCGCGGCCGTGGCAAGGGACTCCGTTCTCTTCGCCCGGCAGCACAACTTCGACGTCGTCCTGGTGGACACGGCCGGAAGGATGCAGACTTCCAAGAACCTGATGGACGAGCTCGGCAAGGTCGTCCGCGTGGCCCAGCCCGACCTCAAGGTCTTCGTCGGCGACGCATTGGCCGGGAACGACTTGATCAACCAGGCCCGTGAGTTCCACGACAGGATCGGCTTCGACGCCGTCATACTCGCCAAGGCCGACGCCGACGTCAAGGGGGGAGCGGCTGTGAGCGTCGCATACGTGACGAAGACGCCGATACTATACCTTGGGGTCGGTCAGTCTTACGACGACCTCCAGCCGTTCGATTCCGGCTGGGTCGTGGACAAGATACTCTCTTAGCGCGTATAGAGCATCTTGAGCAGGGCCTTCTGGGCGTGCAGCCTGTTCTCCGCCTGGTCGAAGACGATGGAGTTAGGGCCGTCTATCACTTCTGCGGCCACCTCCTGTCCCCTGTGCGCCGGGAGGCAGTGCATGAACTTCGCGCCCTTCCTCGCATGCGCCATCAGCTCGGCGGTCACCGTGTACTTGGGGATGAAGGTCTTCAGCCGCTCCGCCGCCTGGGCCTCGTCTCCCATGCTCACGAAAACGTCCGTGTAAACGAAGGAGGCGTCCATTACGGCCTTGAAGGGATCTTCATACCACCTGATCTTGTCGCCGGCCAGCTTCTTCGACTTGGCGTAGATCCTCGCGTTCGGCTTGTACTTCCAGGGCGTAGCAGCAGAGAATTCGATGCCGAGGAGAGCGCAGCCCAGCATCAACGAATTACAGACGTTGTCCCCGTCTCCCACGTAGGCGATCTTCTGGCCCTTGAAGGTACCAGCCTTCTCGAGGACCGTGTAGAGGTCCGCCAGCGTCTGGCAGGGATGCTCGAGGTCCGACAGCGCGTTGATGACCGGAATGTGGGAGTTCTTCGCAAGCTCCACCAGCATTTCGTGTTTGTAGACCCTGGCGATGATTCCCTGCACGAACCTCTCCATGACCCTGGCGGTGTCCGGCACGGTCTCGCCCCGCGACAGCTGTGACGTGGAGGCGTCGATGTAGATCGGTCTCCCCTCAAAATGCCCGATCCCAGCTTCGAAGCTCAAACGCGTCCTGGTGGACGCCTTCTCGAAGAGCATCACCAAGGTCTTGTGCCTGAGGACCGTTCCGTAGGGCTTCTGCTTCAGCTCCTTGGTTATTTCGAAGAGCTCCTCGAGCTCGTTCTTGGTCAAATCTGCAATCGACAGGAAGTCCTTCTTCATTCTGACTCTTCCTTCCGTTTCCTCATTGATGCGAAATCGAGCTTTAAGTCTTGTCCTCATGAGACCTGTTCGCCTTCCTACGGATGCCACCCGGAGCCAGACGACATAACGCTTAAAATGTCGAGAAATATCCGTCAGTCCTTGATGAACATCTCCGCCTCCATAAGGGAGCTCATCAACACGCTGAAGTACAGCAAGAAGAGCGACAGCACGGAATACATGCTGTACCTCAAGCTCGTGTTGTTGGGGGTGGTCGTGGTGGGCGGACTTGCATTCGCGATTCACATCGTCGCCACGATGATCAGCAACTTCCTCGCCCCCAAGTCGACGGCAGCCATACTGACGGTCCTCGGGCTGGTGGTCTAGGGATGGCCACCGAAGTCAAGGCCTCTCCCTCTCACATCTTCGTGGTGAAGGTGACGGGGGGCCAGGAGAGGAACGTGATCAACCTCGTCGCAAACCGCGTCGAAGCCAGGAAGACGCCTGTGCTCTCCCTCATCTACAGCGAGAAGATGAAAGGGTACCTCCTGATCGAAGCTCTTTCGGCTCAGGCCATAAGCGACGCGGTCTCCGGTGTCAAGCACGTCAGGAGCTACGTGCCCGGCGTGATGACCCTGGCGGACATCTCCTCTCTCATCGCCGCCAAGCCGCCGATCGAGGAGCTGAAGATCGACCAGATAGTCGAGGTGACGGGAGGGCCTTTCAAGGGGATGAGGGCCAAGGTCGTCAGGTACGACGCCGCCAAGAAGGAGGCGACGGTCACGCTTATCGACGCTCCATACCAGCTCCAGGTCACCATCGACGCCGGATACCTCAAGCTCGTCTCGGCCGGCAAGTAGCCGTGCCATAAGGGATAACTTTTAAGTGCCAGTGTAAGGGGAGTCTGTGCGCTTACGGTATAGGTAGGGAAACGAGCTTTGGGTGAAAACAAGGTCATAAGCCTCTTGGTTACTGGCGGTGAGGCCAACGCTGGGCCGCCGCTCGGACCGGCCCTGGGCCCCCTTGGGGTCAACGTGGTCGCCGTCGTCAAGAGGATCAACGAGCTCACTGGGGAGTACTCCGGTATGCGGGTCCCCGTGAAAGTATCCGTCGACACGGAGAACAAGAGCTTCGAGGTCGAAGTGGGGCTTCCCACTACGTCCGCCCTCATCGCGAAGGAGGCCAAGATATCGAAGGGCTCGGGGACGCCGAAGGCCACCTTCGCGGGCAACCTCACCGTGGACCAGCTTCTCAAGCTGTCCAAGATCAAGTTCGGCAAGACCTACGCGGCCACCTACAAGACGGCCGCCAGGGAGGTGCTCGGCGCCTGTGTCAGCATGGGCATCACCGTCGAGGGCAAGGACCCGCGAGAATTCCTCAAGGAAGTCGAGGAAGGCAAGTGGGACCAGCAGCTGTCAGGTGAGGGTAATTAGGATTGGCAGACAAGAATTCCTTCGTTAAGATGATAGACGAGGCCAAGGCGAAGGCCTCAAAGCGGAAGTTCACGCAGTCGGTGGAGCTCTACGTAATCCTCGACCCGTTCAAGGTCAAGGCCGCCGACGTCAGCATCAACGAAGTCGTGAACCTGCCCAACAAGGTCGCGCAGAAGGCCAGGATTTGCGTGCTGGCGTCAGGCGATCTGGCTCTGAGGGCCAAGAAGGCCAACGTCGAACAGATCGTCGCCCCCGACGAGCTGGACAGGCTGGGGACCAACAAGAAGGACGCCAAGAAGTTGGCACGTGATAACGACTTCTTCCTGGCGGACACCTCCCTCATGCCGAGGGTGGGCAAGTCGCTGGGCCCCTACCTCGGTCCCAGGGGGAAGATGCCTCTCCCGATAACGGTCAGCTCGCCGCTCGACGTCATGATCGAGAGGCTCAGGGGCAGCGTCCGCGTAAGGACGAGGGCTCACAGCGCGATATCATGCAAGATAGGGACTGAGGACATGCCGAGCGACAAGCTGGCGGACAACGCCCTTGCCGTCATGGAGAGCCTGGAGAAGAAGATACCCGGCGGAGCCAAGAGCGTCAAGAAGTATGGAGTCAAGCTGGCCATGGGCGGCATCGTCAAGGCTTCGGGGGCCTGATATCGATGCCAGAGGCTAAGAAGTACCCGGAAAGCAAGGTCAAGCAGTACACCAGGATCAGGGAGCTGGCGTCCAAGTACGATGTCGTAGCCCTAGCGAACCTGAACAAGGTCCGCTCCACCCAGATCATGGAGCTCAGGCGCAAGTTCCGGGGCGAGCTGGTCCTGGCGGTCGCGAAGAACCGCATCGCCACCAAGGCGCTGGACGGGGTGAAGAAGGAGAACCTGAAGGGCCTCGACGGCTCCCTTACCGGCCAGAACCTGTTCCTCTTCACCAACATGAACCCCTTCAAGCTCAACCTGCTTCTGGAGAAGGGCAAGATCTACCTGCCCGCCAAGGCCGGGGACGTGGCCTCCGAAGAGGTAGTCATCCCCGCCGGCAACACGGGCATCCCGCCGGGTCCGGTGCTCAGCGAGTTCAAGGACTCCAAGGTCATAACCAAGATCGAATCCGGCAGCATCTGGGTGACCAAGGATACGGTGGTGGCCGCCCCCGGCGACACGATCAACGTGAGGCTGGCTTCGCTGCTCTCCAAGCTGGGCATGAAGCCCATCAAGGCGGGCATGGCCCTCTCCATGGTATACTGGAACGGCCTATTGATAGCCGAGAAGGACGTCAGGCTCGACATCGACGCATTCGTGAACGAAATCGGCCTTTCGGCCAGGGAGGCGTTCAACGTCGCCTTCGAGGCAAAGTACCCTGCCAAGGAGGTGCTAGTCGTGATACTGGTCGACTCCATGACCAAGGCGCTCGCCGTCGCGGCCAAGGCCAACTACGTGACCAAGGACACCGCGGCTGCGATCCTGAAGAACGCAGAGCTGGACGCCTACAAGCTCCTCGAGCTCACCAAGGAAGCCCCCAAGCAGTAGCGACGGTCCACGGGACGCACCTTCTAGGCACATTTTTAGCCTTAGGACTGCCAGCGTCATGCGACTCGAATGTGGGGTAAGGCAACCGCGGCGACGCTCCTCATAGCTGTCATGCTTGGCGGCTCGCTTGGCGGGCTCCCGATACAGGCCGACCAGCCGAGTAGGATCCAGCACCTGGTCTTCATCGTCCAAGAGAACCATTCCTTTGACAACTACTTCGGGACCTACCCCGGGGCGGACGGCATCACCAACCAGACGGCCGTCCCTTCAACCCTAGACGGGGACGACGGGACCGTCCAGCCCTTTCACCTGGACGTCTCTCAACCCATCTCCATAGTCGGGGACGAGCTCCCCCCGGGCGTGTCCGACCCCGATGAGCTGGACGCCTTGGACTCCACCGCAAAGCCCTTCCCGATGGGCAACGAAAGCATCGTGGGGGATCTCAGCCACGCCTGGACGGTCGCCCACGCCGCCTACGACAACGGCAGGATGGACGGCTTCGTCGCAGCCGAGAAGAGCAACCTCACCATGGGCTACTATGACCGGCAGGACATCCCCTACTACTGGGACTACGCCGACTACTACGTCCTGGACGACAACTTCTTCTCCTCCGAGATGGGGCCCAGCTTCCCCAACCACCTCTACATCGCGTCAGGGACGAACGGGCCGGACACGGCCCTGAACGGCTACGGCTGGGTCCTGAACTCTCATGTCATCGACAACCCTGGTTCCCAGTTCTCCTGGAGCGGCGTCAGCCTGAGCTGGGGGACTCTGGCGCAGGAGCTGAGCGGGGCGGGCGTCAGCTGGAGCTGGTACGACGGTGACGCCAACCCCGTCGCGCCCAGCATATGGAACGTCCTTCCGCTTTTCACGTACTTCCAGGAGAACCCGTTTCAGCTCATCGAGCATGTCAAGAACACCCAGTCCTTCTTGGCAGACGTCCAATCGGGCCGCATGCCCGCCGTTTCCTGGATAATCCCTGGAGGCTGGTCGCCACCCGGATGGCCGGCGACCTGCAAGGGGACCGGGACCAGCGAGCACCCGCCTGCGCGGAGCGACTGCGGCATGGACTACGTCAGCTACCTGATAGACGCCGTGATGCAGAGCCCGTACTGGGCGTCGTCCGCGATAGTTGTGACCTGGGATGACTACGGGGGCTTCTACGACCACGTCGCCCCACCCCAGGTGGACAGCTACGGCGAGGGGTTCAGGGTTCCTGCTCTCGTCATCTCCCCCTGGGCCAAGCACCATTTCATGGACAACACGCAGTATGAGTTCGCCTCCATGATAAGGCTGGCCGAGGACAACTTCAAGCTCTCCACGCTGGGGGCGAGGGACGCTTCGGCCAGCGACATGATGCCATCCTTCGACTTCGGCCAGGCGCCGCAGCCGGCAGTGATAGAGGCTGCTGACTTCGTCGGCCCTGGGACCTCTTCGCCTCCCACCATCGTCCCTACAACAGTCACGACCACAACGACAACTTCGACGACGACCTCCTCGGCAACCTCTTCAACTACGTCCACGACAACCTCCACCGCGACCTCTGCAAGCACCTCGACGACAAGCACGGTCACGAGCACCTCGACGACCACGGCCACTGCCACGATGACCTCCCCGTCCGCCGGAGGGACGACGCCTTCAAGGTACCTGCTGCTCGCGACTTCGGTGTTCGGCACCATCCTGGTGCTGACGGTGGTTTACATCGTCACCAGGAAGCAGGCTCCCTAGCCCGTCTCCCTGCGGTCCGGCTGGGGCGCCACGGCCCCCGTCTCCAGGTCGAAGGTCAGAAACGGAAACGATTCATTGAACATGGCCCAGCAGGGGACGATCCTGATCCCCTCCCTGGAGCAGGCGTCCCAGAGCGGCCTGAAGATCCTCATGTTCCCAACGAGCAGGACGGTCACATCGGGCTTCAGCTTCTCCCTGTACCCGCGCACCTGGTTGAGCACCTGAAACCAGTTGCTCCGCCTCACGTTCATCTTGCACTCCACGATGACCTTCATGCCGTCACGCTCGGCCACGATGTCGCAGCCCCTCCTGTTCGTCTGCAGAGAGAACCCCCTCTCCCTGAGGTTCTGTGCCACCGTCTTCTCCAGGAAGTCCCCGACGTCCGAAGTGGTGCCCAGCTTCACGAACAGGCTGCGGCGCATGGTTCGATGCTTGCGCCCTCGAGGATTAAAAGAATCTCCTTTCCGTATCAGAACCAGCTGTTGAGCGGCTCGGTCCCCAGGGCCTCAAGGTAGCCCTTCAGGCTCTCGCCCAGAGCTCGCCTGTATCTGCACCTGTCGTCAACAACCTTCCTGTGGCCCTCGAGGTAGGCTATCTGTCTCCAGTTCGACTTGAAATCGGAGTTCAGCCTGGCTATCATCTCCCTCAGCTGAAGCGGAGTCATCGAGCACCACTCGGAGCTCCTCTGCTGTGCTGCCCTCCTCCCCTGGTCCACGATTTCGTCAAATGTCCGTCTTTCCCAAGGTTCCAAGCTTCTGACGCTCAATCCCCTCACCCCTCGTTCGTGTATTCCTGAATCCCAGCGTCAGAAGCGAGGGCCTCGGCATCCCCAAAGACGGCCATTGTCCCAACCCGTTCAGCCATGCCGATTCCCCTGTCATCCAGAAAGGGGACCTGGACGATATAAGATGAGCCGCATTTCATAGTATTGGGAGTATTCATCAATTGTGATGCCCTGAGACGCGGGCAGATGCTCGGTTCCGGGGATTGATTGAAAGGAGCAGACATGGGTAGGATGGCGTGGAGGGCCTGGAGCCGGACTTGGCTGAACACGACTTGCCAACTCACGTCAAGGTCGGCGTCAGGGACAAGGCCGTCAGGGAAGCCGTTAGAGATGCCCTGGAAAGGCTCCCGCCCGAGGCGAGGGACGTTCCGACCCTATCTTCCATCGTCGACAGGGAGACGTCGGAGAGCGGCTCGCTGGCAGGTCTCACTCGCAGGATCACCTACGAAAGGAGGCTGCGTTTCAGGTCCGGGAGGGAAGGCTCCGACGAGGTGGTGGTCCAGAGGATCGAGCTTTATCGCGACATCCTCCGGCGGCTGTCACAGAGGGCCCGGGTGGCCGTCGTGGCTCACGAGCTCGCCCACGCCTGGCTCAACGACAACGTCGGGCCGGACGACTCCAAGCTGAGGGAGACGGAGTCCGACGAGCTGGCCCGTAAGTGGGGGTTCTCCAAAGAGCTGGACGCGCTGTCGGACGAGACCTATTAGCCTTCGGCGGAGGTTCCGGGCGAAGGCGCATGGTCTGGCCTCTTACCCCTCAGCAGAGAAGGAAGGATGGCAAGCGTGTTCACCACCGCCATCCACAGGTACGTGCGATCCAGGGCGGCGGAGAAGAGGCTCCTGTCCAGGGCGGTGATGCTGGCGGGGTTGGCCGACGATATCAACGTAGAGACCACCGAGTATGGAACGATCGAAGACATGATCAGTATGGACAGGTTCAGGGAGATCGTGAACCCCACGTTGAAGAAGGTCGCTCTGAAGGCCGAAGCGATGCCCCTCCTCCCGGGTGGCACCGAACCCATTATGGAGCTGATGTTGGGGGAAGCGAAGAGCCCTATCCCCGCCCCCATCAGCGCCATGTACGAAGCCAGCTGAAGGTACGACGTGTCAGGCGTCGTCGTCGACAGCAACAGCAGAGAGACGCTCGTTACGGCGAGGCCGGAAGTGGCGAAAGGCATCTGGCCGTATTTGTCAGAAAACCTTCCGCTGAGGGGACCGAAGAGGAGGAAGGCCATCTCGAATGGGAGTATCCTGATGCCCGCGTCGAACGGGCTCAACCCCTGCACCAGCTGGAAGTAAAGGCTCAGAAGCAGGATCACGGCCCCCCAGGCTATGGCGTTCAGCAGCTGGGCTATGACGCCTCCCGTGAACTCCCTTATCTTCAGCAGGCTGAGGTCCAGCAGCGGATACGGATACTTCCTCTCGTACCATATGAATGCCGCCAGGCTGACCATTGAGGTCGCCATCAGGGCTGCGACGAGCTTGCTTTCCGCCAGCCCATACGCCGCGTAGGTGAGCGAGAAGAGGAAGGTCGTGATGAAGGTGGTGAACGTCACGAACCCAATCCAGTCGAACGGGGCTCCCTTCTCCGTCTGGGCCGTCTCCTTCAACCTCTTGTGAGCCCAGAAGGTTCCGAAGATGCCTATGGGGACGTTGATGTAGAACAGGGCCCTCCAGTCTAGGACCGCCAGAATTATGCCGCTTATGGTGAGCCCCGCCATCGCCCCGAACCTGAACGCGAGCTGGTTGATGCCGAGCGAGAGGCCGAGCTCCTGCGTGGGCGTCGAATCCGCTATGAGGGCTATGCTGTTCGTGAAGAGCATGGCGGAACCGAGGCCCTGGACCCCCCTGAAGAGGATGGCCATCTCGGGCCCGGTCGCTATGCTCGTCAGGGCCGATCCGAGGGTGAAGACGGCGAAGCCGAGGTTGTACACCTTGACGCGGCCTATCATGTCCGTAACGCGGCCGATGAGGAGCAGGGCGACGGTGCTTCCGAGCGCGTACGCCTGCGTAAGCCAGATGGCCTGCTCTGCGTCAGCATGAAGCGCGGCTGCGACCTGCGGCAGCCCCACAATGACTATCCTCGAGTCGATGCCCGACATGAGGACACCCACCGTGGTGACCGTGAGAACGGTCCACTTGTACTTCATGCGCGTCTTCCGGTACGCGCAGGAACTCCATACTTAAGCCTTGCATGGAGATGTGGCGGCCGCTCCCCCCTGCGGCCTGGTACGGCAGCCTAGTTCCCTCTTCAAGGAAAGGTTCCGACTCAGTCGGTCCTTCTACTGCGCCTTTTGCAGCAGGGCGATGAGGTCTCCCAGCTTCTCCACCGGCACGGTCACCCCTCTCCTGGTCGGCCCGGTGTACCTCTCTCCGGCAACGAAGAGCCTGATGTCCACCCTCTTCCTGCCGTCCCGTCCAGTGAACTTGGAGACCTTCACCGTCGACTTGTCTCCAAGCGCCAACTCCCCCACCGGCTCGGCGTTGAATTCGCTCAATGCTGAATCGAGCACCGAGCGAAGACGGCCCATCCCCCATCTTTAGCCTTGACCCCCTTCCACACCCCATGAGCATCGGTTATCTATCCCGAGCCCATGTCCCCTCCGGTTGTCAGTCAGGATCTATCATGTCGATGCCTTCACGGATCGCATGTTCGCCGGTAACCCCGCCGCCGTGTGCCTTCTCCCGGGACCTGTGGACGAGACATGGATGCAGAAGGTAGGTTCCGAAATGAACCTCTCCGAAACGGCCTTCCTTGTTCGCGAGCGCGACGGTTTCAGGCTTAGATGGTTCACCCCGAAGACGGAGGTCAACCTCTGCGGGCACGCCACCCTCGCCAGCGCACACGTGCTGTGGACTGAGGGGGTCGTCCCGGAATCGAAGAAGATAACGTTCTTCACCAAGAGCGGGAAACTGACCGCCCGTCGAACCGGGAAGCTCATCGAGTTGGACTTCCCCTCTATGCCTCCCTCCAGGTGCGCCCTCCCCGACCTGTTGCGGCGGTCCCTGGGGGTCGCGCCGAAGTTCGCAGGCCGCAACGCCGACGACTATCTGGTGGAGCTCGGTGACGAGGACCAGCTTCGCAGGCTGTCTCCCGACTTCGGTCTCATGTCCGGGCTGGGCACGAGAGGGGTCATGGTGACCTGCCCCTCCAAGTCGGCCGAATACGACTTCGTCTCGAGGTTCTTCGCTCCCGCCTTCGGGATCAACGAGGACCCAGTCACCGGCTCGGCCCACTGCTGCCTGGGTCCCTTCTGGGGGAAGCGGCTGGGGAAGAAGGAGCTGGTGGGGTTCCAGGCCTCGCCCCGCGGAGGCGTCGTCAAAGTACGCCTTGAGGGGGAACGCGTTGTCCTCGGAGGGAAGGCCGTCACTGTCCTTGCCGGAGAGCTTCGGTGACGACGCAGGCTTTCTCCCGCATTTGGTGTTAACGTTTATCTAACGAAGGAGAGAGAGGTTCAACCACATGCCCATCCCGTTCTTCGAGCGCTCCTCCTCTGAGCTTTCGGGGATGATCGAGAGGAAGGTCCGGGAACTCAAGAACGTCCTCAGCGTCAGACGGGTGCGCGTGGATCTCACGGGCAAGAAGCCGGTCGTGGTCGTCGTCGTCTGGCTTGACCAGAAGTCCGACTATGAGGAGACGCACAGGACGGCCACCAGGATCGAGCATGTGGTCAAGGAGATCCTCCCCAACTCGAGGGTGTTCATTCGCACGGAACCGGCTGGCAGCGACAGAGACCACATCTGGAAGCTGGTCAAGGAGGTGGCCGAGACCGTCCCAGGCTCAAGGGGCGCCCACAACATACACATTCACAAGGTGAACGGCAAGCTTGGCATCGACTTTCACCTTGAGGTGAGCGCGAACATGACGGTCAGGCAGGCCAGCAAGGTCTCGGAACAGCTGGAGAAGAGGCTCAAGGAGGCCGATCCCAGCATAGCCGAGGTCCTGATACACGAAGAGTCCGTGGAGGACCTCGTCGACAGCGAGAGGTCAGGCGCGGGGACCGAGATAAGGTGGTACATAGACCACGTCAGGAAGCGCTTCCCCGAGATCAAGGAGATCAGCAAGCCCGAAATACGGAGGGCCGGCGACAAGCTCTATGCCACGATGAGGTGCCGATTCAACCCAGACATCAGCATCAAGGAGGCCGACGAAATCATGAAGCGCTTCGAAGCAAGCCTCAAGGCAGCCATCCCCGAGCTCGCCATGATAGAGGTCCACAAGGAGCCCGCCTAGACGGCCCGGCTATAGCGAGACCGAAAAGCGTATACACTCCCCTGTCTTGGGGCAGCTAACGGCTGGCGTTTCTCCATGAAGTCCACAAAGGAGGTGCTGGTGACGCGCACCGACTACTGGTCTCTCCAGCCGGCGGAAGTCTACGACGTTCTCAAAACGGGAAAGGACGGCCTCTCCCCTGGCGAGGCGTCGGAGAGGCTCGGGAAGTACGGGTACAACGAGCTCCCGCGAACGGGCTTCAACGCGACCCGCGTGTTTCTGAGGCAGTTCGGCAACCCCATCTTCATCATCCTGCTGGTTGCCACTGTGATTTCTTTCTTCGTCGGTTCTCCCGAACAGGCCGTTACCATCCTGATAATAATCTTCCTCAGCGTCGCCTTGGGCTTCTACAACGAATACAAGGCGGGGAAGCTCGTCGACGACCTTCAAAGGAAGGTGTCGCTCAAGGCCGTCGTGACCCGCGGCGGCGTCGTTTCAGAGATCGAATCCCGGCTCCTTGTGCCGGGTGACCTGGTCTCAGTCTTCACCGGAGACATAGTCCCCGCCGACATGCGCATAGTCGAAGCCAAGGAGCTGGAGGTCGACGAGTCGACCCTCACGGGGGAGTCCTTCCCGGTTGTCAAGAGCCCGCAGGCGATCAGCGTCGAGACCCCCACCGCTCAAAACGCCACCAACTACCTGTTCACTGGCACCGTGATCGTCCACGGCACGGCGAAGGCCGTCGTGACCCGGACCGGCAGAAACACGGAGTTCGGGTACATCTCCAAGAGCATCACGAGGCCGCACCCGCAGACCGAGTTCCAGCGCGGAGTCAAGCAGTACGGCAACCTCCTGACCTCCCTCACCATCGTGCTGGCGGTCGCCATTTTCGTGCTCAACGCCGCTCTCCGACACCCTCTCCTCGACTCCCTCCTCTTCTCCCTCGCCGTGGCGATCGGGTTGGTCCCGGAACTGATGCCGGCAATAGTGACCATTTGCCTCTCCAACGGCGCGCATAAGATGGCGAAGGAAAGGGTCATCGTAAAGCGGCTGGTTTCGATGGAGGACTTCGGCAACATGGACGTCCTCTGCACGGACAAGACCGGGACCCTGACGGAAGGGAAGATCGTCCTGAAGAACTACTTCTCTCTTGAGGCCGAGGACGACCCCAAGACGATCCTCTACGGCATGCTCAGCAGCCCCACGGTGCTCGGCGACAAGATCACGGGGTCGCCAATGGATGTCGCCGTCTGGGAGTACGCCATCGCCAACGGCCTCAAGGATTCCGTGAAGCAATACACGAAGATTGACGAGATCCCGTTCGACTACCAGCGGAGGATGGTGTCCACCGTGGTAAAGGACAACGGCAACCTCCTGCTGATCACGAAAGGCGCCCCCGAGTCGGTCATCATGCAGTGCGGGTACTACGATTCCCACGGGGAGAGCGTCCCCATCAACGACGACGTAATCGCCATGACCAACAAGAAGTTCCAGGAGTACTCGGATTCCGGTTATCGTCTCCTCGCCGTCGCCTACCGTACCGTGGACGCGAAGGATTCGTACACGGTCAAGGACGAGGTCGCCCTCACTCTGCAGGGTTTCCTGGTGTTCACCGACCCACCGAAGCCGGACGCCCCTGCGGCCATCAGAAGGCTCAAGGAGCTGAAGGTGGAGACGAAGATCCTCACGGGAGACAACGCCCTGGTGGCGCGCAAGATCTGTCAGGACCTCAACCTTCCTGTGAAGAGGGTGGTGGACGGCCCGGAGCTCACGCAAATGAGCTGGACGGAATTCAAGGAGGCCGTCGAGGAGGCCGACATCTTCGCCAGGGTGACGCCGGAGCAGAAGCTGGAAGTCATCAAGGCCCTCAAGGAGGATCACCACATCGTGGGGTACATGGGGGACGGCGTCAACGATGCCCCAGCCCTCTACGAGGCCGACGCCTCCATCTCGGTTGACTCCGCCGTCGATGTCGCCAAGGACGCGGCGGACATCGTCCTCCTGGAGAAGGACCTCATGGTGCTGGCGAAAGGCATAGACGAAGGCAGGAAGACCTTCGGCAACACCATCAAATACGTCCTCATGGGGACATCGTCCAACTTCGGGAACATGTTCAGCGCGGCGGCAGCCTCCCTCTTCCTCCCGTTCCTGCCCATGCAACCGATGCAGATCCTCTTCATGAACCTACTCTATGACATCTCCAACCTGACCCTGCCATACGACGTCGTCGACGACGAGGACACCAGGTGGCCGAGGCATTGGGACATCGGTTTCGTCAGGAGGTTCACCGTCTTCTTTGGGCCGTTCAGCTCCCTCTACGACTTCCTGACCTTCGGCATAATGCTCTTCATCTTCAAGGCTTCGACCCCCGCTCAGGCCTCGCTCTTCCAGAGCGGCTGGTTCGTCGAGTCCTTCTGGACCGAGGTCCTCGTCATCTTCGTCATAAGGACCAGGCGGATCCCCTTCGTATTGAGCAAGCCCGGCAAGTGGCTGACGATAACGACGCTTCTGGCGGTGGCCTTCGGAACGATCCTGCCCTTCACTATCCTTGGTTCCTTCCTGGGATTCACCCCTCTCCCGCCCAACTACTGGGTGCTTCTCATCCTCATGGTGACGACGTATCTCCTGCTGGTGGACGCGGGCAAGGTCTTCTTCTACAAGGTGTGTGGGAACTGATGGAGGCGGCTTGAATGGCAGGTCTCGGGCTCTTCGACTACTGGGTGATTACGATAACCTGGAGCACAGTCTTCCTCCTGCTCGTCAGCCTCTTCCTGTACAGCAAGAGAAAGAAGCCCGCCGGTGCCCAAGCCGGGGCTGGTAGGCTGAAGCGCTCCATCGTAGACTTCACGTTCGTATGGGTACTGATGGCCCTCCTGGTCTTCTACATTGTGACCATCTACCTGGAATCCTTCGTCCTGTTCGCTCTTGGGAACGTCGTCGTCGAAATCTTCCTGGTTTACTACGTGTTTAGGAACAGGGTCCGGTAATAGCAGCGCCCACCGGGGCGGGGCTCTTTGGAACGCGTCGGCCGATTCCGGGCTAAACCATCAACGTGCCTGCGTAGATGATCCCCTGAATCCAGGGAGTCTGCTCGAAGCATTCGTTCAGGATGGTGTCCACCTGGCCGATCATGAACTCCTTCAGCCCGTATGTGAGCGGGAGGTCTTCTCCATCCCAGTTTCGGACGACGGTGTACGCGAACAGGACGACCCCCTGGTCGTCCCGCTCCGCGATTCCATGGACCTCGTAACCCAGTGGGACCCTGTACGAGATCTGTTCGATGAGATCTTGGACCCAGAACTCCTCGGCCTCCTTCTCCACCACCTTCTGTGTCAATCCAATGTTCACCTGGGCGGCCGCCTTCAGGCCCTGCCGTCCGAACTTGGTCACGTTTAGTTGGCGTATAATACTTATGTGTGTAAACTATTTAGCCTAAATATTAATCACTAATGGAAACGCAGCTTTCGTCTTGCGTCCGAGACTGGAGCCGCCTTTCCGTGTGGCTGCCTGAGGAAGCGAGGACTTCAGAACAGGTGCAGAGGGACCAGTATCTGAAGGACGAGGGAGACCATGTACAGGAGCGCGAACTGGAACGCCACCCCGGCGGTTCGCGGATCGGCGTTGTCGGGCACCTGCCCCTTGAACATCTTCCAGAGCCCGAGGGCGCCGGGAAGGGTCAGGTAGGTCAGGAGGGACCACACCGGAAGCACCTTCACGGCTATGAAGAGAGGCACGCAAAGGTAGGTGATGAGAAGCAGGGCACCGTAGATCGTCACGGCCTTCTTCCCAAGCTTCACTGCTATGGTCTTCACTCCCATAGAGCCATCGTAGTCGATGTCCCTGATGTTGTTCGCCAGCAGCACAAGGGCAACGAGCAAGCCTATGGGGACGGCTGCGATGATGGGCGAGGTCGAGAAGGTCCCGGTCTGCACGAGGTAGGCCCCAAGAGGGACAAGCGGCCCCCACATGATGAAGACGATCGCCTCCCCCAGGCCCTTGGCCTTCAGGACCACGGGGTCGGCGGTGTAGAGCACGCTTCCCACGATGCCGGCCGCCACCAGCACCACCACCCAGGGGCTGGCCTCATATGACAGGACTCCAGCTATGGCGAGCGTCACTGCGTAGAAAGCCACGGCCCACCTCCTTATCGTGTAGGGGGACTCCTCTCCGGTCGCCGACGGGTGCGGGCGGTATCTGGTCGTCGGGGCGCCGACCCTGTCCACGCCATGCTTGACGTCATAGAAGTCGTTGAGGAGGTTCGTCGCCGCATGGAACGCGATCATCCCTGCCAGCGTCGCCGCGTAGAGGACAGCGTTGAAGCTCCCGGCGAGCGCGGCAAGAAGCGACCCCAGTGTGACAGACGAGAAGGTCATCGTGAAGGACCACGGCCTCGTCGCCAGGAAGAGGGTCTTGGCGTTCATTCTCGCCCATCAACGACGGCTGCAGCATTTAAGCCTGACGTTCTCCCAGGCGGGGCTTCAGTCCTCGCTGTCAGGGACCGCCAGCCGTCGTGCTCTGAGTCTCCTTCCAAGATGTTCTGCGCCTGGTCGGCCGCAACGCTGAGTGTGAAACGCGCTCTACTGCTTCCTTACCCAGCCAGTAATGGAGAGGACGTGCCCGTCGGGGTCCCTGAAGTCCGAGGCGAAGAGCTGGGACTCGGCGTTCCCCGTGACGGCCCTGGGCGGATACGAGAAGACCACGCCATTTGATTTCAGGGTAGAATACATGCCCTGTACATCTTGCACCTGAAAGACGATTTCGGTGAGGTCCGGATCAGTGCTACTGGGCGACCCTCGTAGGACGAGCTCAATCCCTCCACCGTCGAAGAAAGTGAACTCGTCGGCGATTGCGTACTTGACCTTCATGCCTGACTTGTCCCGGTAGAACGAAGTGGAGGTCGAGAGGTCCTTGACGGGCAGGATGACCTGGCCCACCTTCGAAAGGCTCACGAAGGGGACGAAAGAAGGCCCCCACTTATCGCTTTCTTGGAATCCTGGGATTGTGTACGACACATCGCTCCTTGCTTGCGCTGGCCCAGAGAATAGAAAAGAAGCGTCTTGTGCGATGAGGCTCTACGACGTGCCCTTCCTGCCTTTGAGAACGACCAGCGCGAGGCTCATCGCCGCGATGGCCAGGGCCACGATGACGGCAAGGATCAGCAGCGTTGAGTCGCCGCCGACGCCGTTCGAAGCCACGGCGGGGCTCTGCCCTGTGGCCGTCTGAGTGGTTGTGGTGATGGGGGATACTTGGGTCTGCACCGCAGGGGCGCTCGAGCTGCTGCTTGAGAACTGGGTGCTTATGAAAGCGGGGACTCCCTCGGCGCTATTGGAGAGCGAAGCCGACGTGGACGTGTCGGTCGGGGCGGAGGTCACAGTCGGGGTCGCCGCTCCCGCAGAGAGGTCCTTCGACATATACCAGTAGGACGGCTGTTGGACATGCAGTGTTATGGTCGCGCTGTTCTGAGGCGGGATGACAAGCACCGAGCCGCCAAGTCCCACATACGTGGGCTCCCAGTACACGGTGACGTTGACCGTTTCGCCTCCGATGTTGACGGGGACCGTGGTTACGTTGGTCGGAAGCTTCACTGGAATCCAGTCATATGCCGTGACTTCGACGGGGACGCTGGGCAACGTCAGCTGAGCGACTCCGTCGGAGCCGGTCTGGGCGTACATCTTGAGGCTGGCGTCGGGTCCGTACCACCAGTACCAGGCTCCAACCACGGAGGCCGATACCGAGACGTCGGCCGCGGCGGTTCCGTTGGCGAACAGCACCTTTATGGTCACCTTGGAGAGGGTGATGTTCTCTATCGGAGTAGTCCGAATGTTGAGTGTCGTTGAGCCTGAGATGCTCTCGAGGAGGAACCCGTACTCGACCTTAGGATACTGGTACGTGGAAGGTACCACGTCCGTGGAGGAAGGTGCCCCCGCCACCGAAGATCCCGAGGAACTGGAACCCACGAGCGGCACCGGATACGGATACGTCTGGGACTGGTCCATGGCTGTCACCGTAAAGAGGTAACTGCCTGAGGGCAGCTCGAAGGAGGCGGCCGGGTACATCGTCTGGGTGGACGAGACCAGTGAGCCACTTGAGTTGTACGCAGCAATGGTGAAGATGCCCTGCGTGAGGCTGGTCGTCTGGGCGAAGACCTGCACGTTGTCGTACGAAGTTGCGCCCATCGCAGGGCTAAAAGCAAGCCCTCCGAAGCCAGCAAGGAGCATCCCCAGCAGTGAGACCACGATAAGCTGTGAGACGGATCGTTTGGCGTTATGGTTGGCGTTCATCTGCATATGCTAGCGCGACAGACAGGATAGCTCTAACCGGGAGAACAGGCGTTCAAAACCGCTGAACGACGCCCCAGCCAGCTGGCGGAGGCTCCCGATGGCCGTTCCATGTAATATGCGCGGATGGGCCTCCAGCTCTGAAGCTAGTGCTCGCTGATGGAAAAACCCAGGCGTAGAGCGGAAGCTAAAGCTGCGTTTTCCGCGTCACAGAATAGGGAATACCGATTACTTCTTCTTACCTTTCTTAGCGGCTTTCTTCTTGGCCGGCACTTTTCCTTCAACTGCGGGGTATGCTATTTGGATATTTAAGCATGGATGAACAACGGGTTTGCACCTTCAGTTCTAGCAAGGCCGTTATATGGAATGCCGTCCGTTGCCGTGGTGCCTTGTCTGATTCCGACGTCGCCGACAACGATACACCCAGGGAGTTGGAGGTGGCCACCCTTGGTGGAGGATGCTTCTGGTGCCTGGACGCCGTGTTCAGCGAACTCAGGGGAGTGAGCTCAGTCGTGTCTGGATATGCCGGAGGCCACGTGCCCAACCCTTCATACGAAATGGTCTGCACCGACCTGACCGGCCACGCCGAAGTGGTCCAGATCTCCTTCGACCCGAAGACGATCCCCTTCCGCGACATCTTGGACATCTTCTTCACCCTTCACGATCCCACCACCTTGAATCGCCAGGGCGCCGACGTGGGTAGCCAGTACCGCTCCATCGTATTCTATCACGACAATCGTCAGAAGTCGGAGGCCGAAGCCGCCATCAGGAAGGTGAACGAGTCGGGAATATGGGGGAAGGACGCGGTGACCCAGCTGGAACCTCTGACGGTCTTCTACCCAGCCGAGGGCTACCACCAGTCCTACTTCAAGAAGAACCCGTACAAGCCATACTGCAGGGTCGTAATAGCCCCGAAGGTCGCGAAACTGAGGAAGGAGTACCTGGAAAAACTGAGGTGAGAGGGCGGGGGGTCCCTACTGCCCTACCCCCAACGTGTTCCCTATGCCTGCCAGAAGCACCTTCCCTCCTTCCTTCGTCCTCTTCTCGATGATTCCGGAGATGACCTCCATCACCCTGGGGATCGCGTCCACTATCTCCTGCTTCATCGTCGTTATGGCTTCAGTATCGCTTTCCTTGACCAGTACCGCGTAGAGAGGGATGCTGTGCTTGGTGGCGACCTCCTCGATCTGGTACTTCTCGACGCCTATGCCTCCTATGGCGGCGCCCGCCCCTTCCGCCACTTCGCCGGTGGGCTCTCCTTCCAGCTTGAGAGCGGCGTCGACCATGATGATGCCATCCAACGGGACCTTCATCTCTTCGACAACTTTCCTGATGGCCACGCCCGGTTGTCCGACGTACCCAGTTGGCCCTTCGGCCTTCACGGCATACAGCGTCCTCCCCTTGTAATCGATGGTCGCCAGCGTCGTATCCTTCGCGATCGTCTCTTGCGGCGTCTTGCCGACCAACTTGGAAACGACCAGCGGGCCGATGCCGTCCCCTATGGGCTGGCCGAGCCGGATCGAATCCATCGCCCTGTCAAGCGTGGTCGCCTGTTGCAGCACCTGGGGCATCGCCATCTGGAGCTGCGAGAGCTGGGCCAAGGACCTGGTCTTCCTTCCCGTGATGTAGAAGTGCCTTACCACTTTTCGCATCAGGTTCAGGGATGCCGAAAGCTCGATGAGGTTCTGTGCTATTGAGACCGACACTGGGTCCGAACCCTTCATCATCTCCTGTATTTCGGCCCTGATTCTGTCGTCGCCCAAGCTCGTTACATGCTCTATCTTCTGGACTACCCCCGCCGGGTCCAGGTCGACCGGCATTATCATCGCGTAATCCATCAGTTGGTTCACCTTCCCCGCTACGTCCCCGGAGGCCTTGCCCGTCGTGCTCAGGTACCTTACGGTGCTCTGCTTCGCCCTATCGCTCATCATGTCGAGCCGCCTAACTGACCTGCTGATGCTCCCCAGGGCCAGCCTGTACTGGATCCTCTGGCCGAAGAGCATGAAGAGCACGAAGAGTCCCGCGGCTCCGAGGCCCAGGAGCCCTCCCACGCCCTCCGCCAGCTGCAGCCAATCGATCGTCAAGTCTCATTCCTCCAGCGGGCCAGAGCCCCCAAGCGGGGTCGACGGCCAACCCCTTCCGCCCATCTTCATCCTTCGATGAATCACCTGGCTCGCTCCCGCCACGTCCTTCGGGGCCCGCGCGGCTCGGCCCTCGTGTTCAAGAAGGGAAGACGCTCGGATCATTCCCTCCACCTCCTTTCGACCACCTGGACCGGCGCCTCTTCCAGCCTTGCCGATACTTCATACCTTCTTCCGAAGCGGATTACTACCAACCTCACGCCGTCGCCCACTCCCGCCGTCTGCAGGGCCGTCAGCAGGTCCCTCATCTTCTTGACTTCACCGTCGCCGACGCCCACTACGACGTCTCCCCTCCTCAGCCCGGCTTCGTCCGCTGGGCTCCCCCTTGAGACCTCGGCGACCAACACTCCCGACTCGGTCCCCAGGCTGTACCTTCTGGAGACCGCGGGGGTGACGTCGAGCCCCGATATCCCCAGCCAGGGCCGCACTACCCTTCCCTTGCTCAGTATCTGGTCCACCACCGTCTTGACCGTGTGGGCCGGAATGGCGAAGCCGAGGCCCTGGGCAAAGGGTATCATCGCCGTGTTGATCCCGATGACATCCCCGTTGATGTCAGCCAAGGGTCCCCCGCTGTTCCCCGGATTGATCGCCGCGTCCGTCTGTATGAAACCCTCCAGAATGAAGTCCGTTCCAGGAAGAGGCCTGCCGATCGCGCTGACCACCCCGAGTGAGACCGTCGGTGCGCCCGGCAGCCCCAGCGCGTTGCCTATGGCCAATGCGAACTGGCCGACCTTGAGCTTCTCGGAGTCCGCGAACCTGGCAGCTGGGAGGTCCTTCGCCTCCACCCTGACCAGCGCGATGTCGGTGGCCGGGTCCGAGCCGATGACTTCTCCTACGAAGCTGCGGCCGTCCTCCAGGGTCACCTGAACCCTTTCGGCGTTGGCCACCACGTGGTTGTTCGTGACTACGTAGCCCTTGGGGTCGATGATTACGCCAGTGCCCTGTCCTTCCAACGGAACGGCGCCGAAACGCCAATCCCTCGCCATCCTTACGCTGCCGACGCTGACCACAGAACGCTGAAGCTGGGCGACCACCGTCGTGATCTGCCTCTCAGTCTCAACCATGTCCAACCCTAAAGCCCCCAACTTCGCTTTGTCGTCGGAACGACCTTCACGTAGGGCGTCCCGTTTTCGTAGCCGATTTGAGCTAGACCCCTTATCTCAAGGCCCCTGGGACGCCATGGTACGACCGTCAGCAGGTCATCGAAGACCATGGCTACCTTGTTGTTGGACTGGATGTTCCTGAACTTCAGGCTTCGTGCAAGGTTCCAGCCGCTGAAGTAGAACGAGGTTCCGTCGAACTCGTAGGTCACGGGGACGACATGAGGCTGCATGTCCACGGAGACAGTAGCTATCCTGGCCAGGCGGCTCTCGGCCAGGAACTCAACCTCCTCCTCCGTAAAGGAGACCGGAATCGCTCGCGGGTGTTCCATATTATTCGGTTCACTGCCTGGGGAGTCAGACATATATACTTGATAGTAATTTTATACTTAGTAGGTAGAGAGAAGTTGACTACGTCAGCCCAGCTTGACCAGGAAGTCGCCGAGAAATGCGAGGCCTACAAGGCCATCCACGCGGCGTGGAACGAACTCACGAAGGCCTGGAGCCTGCCCGTCATCCATTCCCTTGGAATCCGGGAGCCCGCCCGGTTCAACGAGCTGAAGAGGAGGATAGACGGCATCAGTTCCACCAGTCTGGCCGATCGCCTCACCGAGCTGGAGCGCCTGGGGATCATCCAAAGGAAGGTCTACCCGGCATCTCCTCCAAGGGTAGAGTACTCCCTCACCGACAAGGGGAAGGACCTTCTCAACGTCCTCCATCAGTTCGCCGACTGGGCAAAGAGATGGGAGAGGAATCCGCCAGCTCCCGCGCCGTAGCCTAGGCCGCGGCGGTTACCTATCGGTCGGCCTCTTCCTGAGGCCCTGGATGAATCCCAGCACAGCCGGAAGAAGAGAAATGGCGACGATTGCGTAGATGACGAGGGTGAAGTTCTCCTTCACGAAAGCGATGTTACCGAAGAAGTAGCCGGTCAAGACGAAGAGAGCTACCCAGCCAATGCCTCCCACCACGTTGTACATCAGAAACCGCCTGTATCGCATGCTGCCGATGCCCGCCACAAACGGAACGAATGTGCGGATTATGGGCGCGAACCTCGCCAGGACTATCGCCTTCCCGCCGTGCCTCTCGAAGAAGACGTGTGCCCTGTCCAGGTACTCCTTCTTCAGGAAACGGACGTTTTCATGGAACGCCCTCGGTCCTATGTAGCGTCCGATGGAGTAGTTCACGCTGTCTCCGGCGACGGCGGCGATGGCAAGGACGACCACCAGAAGAGAGACGTCGAGAGAGCCCGCGGCCGCGAAGGTCCCGGCTATGAAGAGGATGGAGTCCCCCGGAAGGAACGGGAACAAAACGAACCCAGTCTCCCCGAATATGAAGAGGAAGAGCACCAGATACACCCACGGGCCGTAGGCCAGGATGAGCCCGTTGAGGTCATAGAGGTTAGTGATGAGATGAAAGAGGTAGCTCAGCGGGTCCATGCCTTCATCGGATGTTTGATTGCGGCATTAAAAGGCTGTCCCTCTTCATCGCAGATCATCGCCCATCGCATCCGTCTGAAGGAGGTGGTTTCCCCGACCCCCTAGATGGGACGGGCGACCGAGTCGGGTGGGGAGCGACCCGCCTTGAGCAGCGTCAGCCCAAGGTTTCCTCCTGGGCTTCGATGTTCAAAGCGCGTAAAGCAGACATGAAGGCCCGGCCCGGAAGACCTTAGCACGATTCCGCCCACGCCCTGTTGGGAGGAGTAGCTGAAAGCCGGGGGAGCCCTCGGCAGGAGTATCTCGAGCATGTGAGCTTGCAGGTTGAGGAAGTACAAGCTGGCCCCCACTCCGGCCAGGATAACGAGCGCCGACACCAAAACGGCGGCAGCGAGCTTCCTCCTCGACGGAGCCCGCCTTTCGCCCAGCTCCAACACATTCCAAGCCCTCGCCTCGACGGACGGACGTCCCGATCTCCCCCTGGACCTGAGCTCGAAGGACGAGACCAAGAATGTCGCAGCCGCCAGCCGGACAAGCCGCCTTTCCGGAGGGAAGTCCCGCAAGGAAGCTCCAACCCTGACCAGCGCAGATGCGAGCGCCTGCGGCCGCCTCAGCACTTTGGCTCCTCGTTCGTCAGCCAGCATCTCCCTTTCCTTCAGGGCATTGGAGGCGGCGAAATACGAAAGAGGGTTGAAGAATGAGATGGCTAGGAGCGCGTTGGTCATGGCCTTGAAGACGAAGTCTCCCTCCTTGATGTGCGCCAACTCATGCGAAATGACGGCCTCGAGCTCCTCTCCCTGGAGGATGTTCAGGATGCCCAGGGAGAACACGACGGTCGCCTTCTCCCCCCTGCCGATGGAGAACGCGTTGGGGCGTAGGTCCTCTACCAGCCCGACCCGCGGGCATGCCATCCCGAGCCGCGACGACGTCGAGCGGACCTTCCTCTGGATGGCAGGGTAGTCCGCGTCTTCCATCAACACTACGCCGAAGGCGCGCATCGCCAGCTTCTCACCCCAGACGAGCGTCAGCAGGAACGTCACAGCGCCAGCGGAAAGCGCAAGGATCCCCACCAGCGAAAGGACGAAGGCCGGATCTACGGAGATCAGGGGTGCGGGCTGCACCAGCTCCACGTAGCCCAGCGAAGCGACGCCGTAGCGATAGGGGGCCTGCGCCAGCAAAGGATACGCAGGAGCTATCAGGCTCTCGATGTAGCCCGCGGCATACGAAACCAGCAAGGCCCCCGCCGGCACTGCCAAGGGGACCACCAGAAGCGAGCTTCGGATCCTCCGGTTCGAAAACCCTCCCCATCTCAGCAGAAGCCTCGTGCAGACGAACCACAGGGACAGGAGGACTACGCCGTAGTAGACGTAGGGCTGGAGGAATCCCTGTTCCAGGCTGCCGAGGAGTGCCGCGCTCGTATCGCTCACTTCTTCCTATCCTGGGCCAGCTTCTGAATCTGTTTCTGGAGAGCCTCCAGGTCTTCCTGGTTGGAGGCGACTTCATCGACGAAAGCGTTGGTCACCGTGCTGCCGAAGTTGCGGAATAGGCTGCTCACCACCGTCTTCACAGCCGACTCCTCGAAGCTCTTCTTGCCGAGCTTCGGCCAGTATACGAAGTACACCCCTCCCTTGCCCCTCTCCACTCTGCGATCGAGGATCCCCTTGTCGTAAAGGCGGTCCATGGTGGACATGACGGTGGTGTACGCGATCTTCGTCCTCTTCTTCAGCTCCTCGTAGACCTGACGGACGGTAACCGGCTCGTCGCCAGAGTCCCAGACGGTTTCAAGGATCTCCGCGCCCAAAGGGCCCAGGAAGCCTTCGAACTGCTCCCCTTCAAGGTTGTACCGGGAGATCTTGTATGCCCTCTTGCTTGCCAAGTCCAGTGACTTTCTTACTATGCTCGCTAGTAGCTATTTAGGCTTTTCAGTGGAATCCCGGCTGCGCTTCATGGAGGCGCTACTATGATTTGTCGTAACATTTAAGAAGAGTATGCTACTATGGTGTCTAGTAACAAACGGTGAGTTTCGAATGTCATCCTCTGACTCTGCGGTGGTCAGGACCGGCGGCCTTCCTACCGTCGCCGGCCCTCTAGGCGTAGGAACTGCCGGAACCGGGGATTCGGGCACGTGGGCTTTCGCTGGAGGCTGCTCCGCATGACCATGATGGAGACTCAGCCTCCGACCAGGAGGAACTACACTGCGGCCGTCGTTGTCCTTGTGCTCGCGATGGGCTTGGTGCTGGGAGGAGGCTTGGGCTATATCGTATTCAACGGGCAGGTGAGCCAGCTCCAGCAGCAGGTGCAGGCCCTTCAGACGGAGCTGCAGAACGCCACCTCCTCATCCACGGGGAACTCGAACAGCACGACCGTGATCGTGACCGGGAACGTGTCAGTGTCGCAGCTCTACGCGGCGGTCAAGAACTCGGTCGTGGTCATAACCGGAATGGTGTCGTCCAACTCCTTCTTTGGCCAGTCCACCGGCGAAGTGCAGGGCTCCGGCTTCGCCTACTCCGTCGGCGGCCAGTCGGTGATAGTCACCAACTTCCATGTGATCGACGGCGCGACCGGGATCTCGGTCACCTTCAGCGACGGCAACGCCTACCCGGCCACTGTCATCGGCACAGACCAGTACTCAGACCTGGCCGTCCTCTCCGTGCAGGCTCCTTCCACTGAGTTCGTTCCTCTTACGATGGTTTCTTCGACGACCCTCAGCGTGGGCGATCCGGTGATGGCCGTCGGTGCCCCCTACGGGTTGACGGGCTCCGTCACAACGGGCGTGGTCAGCGCGCTGGGCAGGACGATAAGTGAAAGCACGGTGCCCTACGCCATCGCCAACGCGATTCAGACGAGCGCCCCGATCAACCCCGGCAACTCAGGCGGGCCTCTGCTCAACTACGCCGACCAGGTCGTCGGGATCACCACTGCCACGGCAACGGACTCCTCCGGGAACGCTGCCGATGCGATAGGATTCGCCGTCCCATCCTCCACGATACTCAGGGAAATCGGCTCGCTTGTGAGCACGGGCTCGTACACGCAGCACGCCTACATGGGGATCACTGAGGTGGACATGGACTACGCGATTGCTCAGGCGAGCAATGTAAGCACTACGTACGGCGTGATGATTCAGAGCGTGGTCAGCGGCGGTCCCGCCAGCTCTGCTGGCCTGAAGGCGGGGACCCAGAGGACGACCATAGAAGGGAGCACTGTCATGCTAGGAGGCGACATAGTCACGGCCATTAACGGCACGCGGGTCCTGAACAGCGACGGGCTTTCCGCCTACCTCGAGGCCAACACCCTCCCCGGACAGACTCTGAGCCTCTCCATCATCCGCGGTGGCCAGTCGATGACCCTTTCTCTCGTGCTGGGCACACGGCCGGCTCCCGGTTCCTAGCTGACCTCCATCCATGGGTCGTCCTCTCGGACGACCTCCTTCTTTCTTCTCTTCAACGACAGCGTACGCTACGGAGGGGCGTCTGAGAGTCGCCGTCTTCTCACTTAATCTCCTTCAGGACTTCCTTCGACGGTTCCGTCTGGGCCTCGTACCAGTACTTCTCGTAGTTCAGCGCCCGATCATGCCCCATACCCATGGTCCCGTCCACGTCTTCGAAGGCCGTCGTGCAGTCGGTCACCATCACCGGGACGTAGCCGCGGAAGTACGCGTCGGCGGCCGTGTGCTTGTCGCAGCAGTTGGTGTGCAGACCCGTGATGTAGAGCTTGTCGCCCGGCTTGAACTTCAGCCTCTCGAGGAGCGGTTGCAGCGCTGTCGGATGGCCGCCGTTGTCGGTAAAGCCGCTGTAGGTACCCTTCTCAACTTCGAAGAGCAGCTGACCCTTCTTGAAACCCTCGACGTCCTTCTTCCTCCAGTCCCTCTCCAACAGGTAGAGGCCCTTGGTGTAGAGCCCGTCCACGATGGCCGAGCCCTTGGTGCCTTTCATGGAGTGCGGCCCCCACTTCTTCAGCTCGAAGTCCGACTTCAAGTGGCGATCGGTCACGTAGATCACAGGTTTGTCGGCCCTCAGGAAGGCCTCCTGGAGCCTCCTTATCTTGGGGACCAGATCGAGCCCGCTCTCCAGGGCGAGCCCGGGATTGTAGCTCTTCTTCAGGAAGTCGTTGGTCATATCCACGACGATTAGAGCTTGTCTTATCACGGGCTCGGTCTGGACTTCGATGCTTAAAATCTTGTTCTACCAAAATCCTCGGACTACGTCGAGGGCCAGCCGTCCTCTCCTTCCCCATGCCTTTCAAGGACCGTTCATTAGACGTCGGACCGGATGGCTCCAGGAACCGATCTTGGAGATCAGGAAGGCGGCTGTCATTGGCGTAGGCAAAATGGGTCACGGAATCGCCCAGCTCTTCGCTCAAGGCGGTTTCGGGGTTCGCCTGTTGGACAAGTAGCCAATCCCTCACCAAGGCCAGGATGAGGATCGAGCAGGGTCTCACCAAGCCTCTGGGGAGGCAGGAGTTGAGCGATAGAGAATCCCGGGCCGCGCTCTGCGTGGGCGGAGGCCAGGGCTTCGCCACTTGGCTCGAGAGACCGTGATTTGCGGCTAGGGTTCGCCCTACGGAACGCGCGATCCCTGAGAAGAGCCTTGGAGCACCCTAGGAGGTCTAGCTCATTACTGCTATCATCCGCTCATCCTTCTCGAGAGACTCCACGAATCCCTTGGCCTCCGAGAAGGTTCCGATTTGGGTCGGCCCCTTGGCTCCGTCTCCCATATCCTCCAACCATATGAGGCCCGACGAGTCTTCGAACAGGCGCAGGTTGCAGAACGAAAGGCCTTCGAGCCTCCTGTTGAGCTCCTGGAGCATATTGGCAGAACGTCATCCCCTTCTCCCTAATAAGCGCCGTCGACTGACAATCTGTCATTCGACAGCCGACGTGGTTCGTTTGCCAGCGGGCAGGGACGGGCTACTCCGTCTTCCCCGCGAGGAACGAGGCATAGTCGTAGTTGATGGGCCCGCTCTTCGTCAGCTCGCACGGGAAGTAGGAACATTCGAAACAGAGCCTGACCCCCCTTTCGAACGCGCAGGTGCATATCTTGCAGAAGGGATTGCTCCTCGGCACGCACCCCTGAGCGCCGGCCGGGCAGGTCCCCCTGACCATTTTGGGACAGACTTCGCACGCTATTCCGCACACCCCCACCTTCATCTGTGTTCCACCAACAGAGGGGCTCAGCGATATTAAGGGATTTGCGTCGCCGTCCGCTCCGCTCAAAGGAGCTCCATAGGAACCATTTTGAACACGAGCGCCCTTGCCCAAGATATGGAAAAGGTCGCCGGCTGGACTCCTGAGAGCGCCGCCTCAATCATCGACCAGACCCTCCTCCGACCCAAC
This sequence comes from Conexivisphaerales archaeon, assembly GCA_035543015.1. GTDB lineage: Archaea > Thermoproteota > Nitrososphaeria > Conexivisphaerales > DTJL01 > DATKKG01. Next base: position 76,140 of record DATKKG010000075.1, read on the forward strand.
GCCACGGAGGAAGAGGTGACCGAGTTCTGCGATGAGGCCGTGAAGTTCCGATTCTGCACCGTCTGCGTGAATCCCTCTCAGGTCTCCCTGGCCTGGGAGAGGGTGAAGAGCTCGCCCGTCAGGGTCTGCTCCGTCGTCTCCTTTCCCTTCGGCCTTTCCAAGACGGATGTCAAAGTCAAAGAGGCACTTGACGCTGTGGAGGACGGAGCCGAAGAGGTGGACATGGTGGCCAACATAGGGGCCGAGAAGTCCCACCGGTTCGACCTTGTGTTCAAGGACGCCAAGGCGGTGGCAGAGGCCGTCAAGAAGCCCAACAGGGACGTCGTAGTGAAGGCGATAATCGAAACCTGCTATCTTACGGACGAGGAGAAGGAGTCGGCCTGCCTGGCGCTCGTCAGATCAGGAGTCGACTTCGTGAAGACGTCCACGGGTTTCGGCACAGGAGGGGCTACGGTCCATGATGTCGCCCTTATGCGGAGGGTGGTGGGGGCGGGCGTGGGCGTCAAGGCCTCGGGCGGAATCAGGGACGCCCAGGCGTTCTCCGCGATGACGACGGCCGGAGCGAATCGTATCGGCACCAGCCATGGCGTGGAAATCGTGAAGGAGATCGCTACGCGAACGGCCCAGATGGCGAGGCCCTAGCGGGACCCTCTCGGTCGTCCGGCGGGCCCTATTCGGAGGCGTTCATTTGGCATGCCAAGTTGAACAGCTTCCTTGATAAAACCCGGACATCAAAGGTACATGCCTTGGAACGAATGGTCGGGGACACCGTCCTCAGGCTGGTGCTGGGAGACATAACGGAACAGCGCTGCGACGTCATAGTGAACGCCGCCAATTCCGGTCTCCTGGGCGGGGGAGGCGTTGACGGAGCCATTCACCGGAAGGGAGGCCCGGCGATCCTCGATGAATGCAAGAGGATCAGGGCCTCAAGGTTCCCCTCTGGGCTCCCGGCTGGCGCCGCCGTCCATACTGCTGGCGGGAATCTCGCGGCGCGTTACATCATACACGCGGTGGGCCCGGTGTGGAAGGGAGGAGCCGAAGGAGAGGGGGAGTTGCTTTCGAGAGCGTACAGGAACAGCCTCGACATAGCGGACTCGCTGGGCGTGTCTTCCATCGCATTTCCGTCGATCTCCACGGGCGCCTATGGCTACCCGATAGAAAAGGCCGTCGCGGTCGCCCTGGACGCGGTCCTCGACTACCTACTGAAAGGTGAGAGGTCGGTGAAGGAGGTCAGGTTCGTCCTCTTCTCTGCCCATGACTACGAGGTCTACGAGAAGGCGCTGAGCAACATCAAGATGCCGATAGCCTAGCTGTTGCAGGACTGTTCAGCAAGGTTAAAATAGATGTATCGATGTACCGATATCGGTAAACCGATATGACATACAGGTTGACGAACCGGCGAAGAGGCCAAACTTGGGCCTTGGTCGCCCTGGGAGTCATAATCGTCCTGATTGGCATCGGCCTTTTTAGCGGACTGCTGGCCTTGCCTGGCTACGCCTTTGCCCCCGGATATTACTACGCTCCAATGTTCTTCCCATTCGGGTGGCTCTGGATCTTCTTCGGCCTCTTCCTGGTCTTCGGCATCTTCAGGATGCTGCTCTGGCCCTGGCGCTGGGGTTACCGTCGCAGGTACTGGGACAACTACGACTCGTCCCACCGAATCCTCAGGGAGAGGTACGCGAAGGGCGAGATCACCAAGGAGCAATACGAGCAGATGAGCCGCGATCTCGACGAGCACAGGTGAGCCATCACAATGTGGTCATTTGGTTGGAAACCCTACCGGCGCCGCGGCCTTAGGATGTGGGTGCTGTCTATGCTTTCGGGCTCCCCCAAGAACGGGGCGGAGATAATGGACGAAATCGAGGCGATGAGCCAAGGCTGGTGGAGGCCGTCGCCGGGCTCCGTATATCCTCTGCTGGACGAACTGGTCCAGGAAGGCATGATCTCCAAGCGCGACGACGGCCGTTACGAAGTCACGCAGAAGGGGAAGGAGGGGATGGACTGGCCTTTCGGCACCCAGTTCAAGCGCGCGCCGTCCGTCGAGGGGATGGTCAGCGAGATGAGCGGATACGTGTCCTATCTCGAGGACCTGGGCAGGACAGGGGGCGCGAAGCTGGACCCATATCGTAGCAGGCTGAAGGACATATCGGACAGGCTGGACAGGCTACTGAAGTAACCTCACAGGATCCTCCGGCCGCAATGGGCATACTGGCCCCGAGCTTGCCTGCTCGGCGTGGAGGCGAGCGTCACATCAGAGGACCAGGTCGACTGAGGATTCCTCCGCCTCAGGCGTCACAAGGCCTGTGTACTTCCGCAAGTAGTACACCAGCGGGGGCTTGGGGCTCACCTTCCTCGCCTTGATCACCTGCCCCAGTATGAGGAGATGGTCTCCTCCGTCGTACTCCCTCCACTTGGTGCAGTCGATGTACCCGATAGCGCCTTCGATGACGGGCGAGCTCGTCCCGTCGAGGCGGTACCTGATCCCTTCGAACCTATCCTTGAGGGCGGTCTTCCCCGCGAACCTGTCAGAGACGTACGCCTGGTCTTCGGCAAGGAGGTTGACCGTGAAGCCCGAGGCCGCAGAAAGAGCCTCGGACGTGGCCTGACGCTTCATCACTGAGATCAACACCAAGGGAGGATCCAGAGAAGCGACGGTGAAGGAGCTGACCGTGACCCCCCACAGGCTGCCCTTGGCCTTCGCTGTCACCACCGTAACGCCCTGCGGGAAGCTCCTCATGACCTCCCTAACCGATTCCTGAACGTCGCCAGCTTCTTTGGGTGCCACCGTCGTGCCACCAGTCCTGAGATATACTCGATCCTTCCTCTATTGAACCTTGTCAAAGAAGGGCTGACGCTTTGGCCGTCAACGGAATGAGAGATGCGGTGGGCGAGATTTGGACTCGCGTTACCAGCGTGGCAGGCTGATGTCCTAGACCAGGCTAGACGACCACCGCACGTTTCTGAAGTTCCTTTCTAGTGTGTATTTATCGATTATGGAGCGCACGCCGCCCATGTCGTCCCCGCGTCGGTGCCTTCCCGAGCGCCGCGATGCTGTCTGAGATCGCCAGCCTGACAGCCTTCTCCATCAAGTCGAAGGGAAGGCTGGCCCTGGACATCGAGAAATGACCCTCCCTGTAGACTATCGAAGCCGGGTCGTTGGGGACGTGAAGGAAGCCGGCTACCAGGGGCACCCCTTTCGTCTTGGACTGATGGAGAACGTGGTAGAGGAGGGCGTTGCAGATGAACGTCCCCGCGGAGTAGGACAGCGTCGCCGGGACTCCGGCCTCCCTGATGTCCTCCAAGATCGCCGCGTAGGGGAACGTGGACAGGTATGCCGCGGGGCCACCCCGAACCACCGGGGAGTCCTTCGGTTCGTATCCGTCGTTGTCGGGGATCCGGGCGTGCATAACGTTCAAGGCCACCCTCTCCACAGTGACATCCGTCCTTCCAGCCCAGAGGCCCGTCGATATCACGACGTCCGGTGCTTCACTCTCCAGAGCCTCTCCGAGGCTGGCACCGACCCTGCGGTAGCTGACCGGAAGGACGACGCCTGCCACGTCGTAGTCTCCTATCCTTGCCCCGTCCATGGCCTCCGCGAGCTTCTGGGAAGGATTGCTCTCCTCTTTGCCGAACGGCTCGAACCCCGTCACCAACGCTCTGCCCAAGCAGGTTCATCCTGCAGCGGCCTCGGAACCTTATGAACCTATTCTGCCTCTCCCGGTCGGCTTTCTCACTTCAGCCCGAGCTTTTCGTTGCGCTCCAGCTTCCCCATCGCTTCGTCGACTCGCCTCTTCTGCGTTGCCTCCGTCTTGGCGGCCGACACCCACGCGGAGAAACCGTCCCTGTGGGAGGGCGCCATGGCGCGAAAGTTCTCGGCGGCCTTCGGGTTGAGCCTCAGCGCCCGTCGCAGGGCCGCCGGCACCGGCACGTCCTTCGGCTTTGACTTCGGCGAGAACCAAGTGCTTCTGGCCTTGGCCTTCGCAACCGCGTCCAGACCGGCTTTAGCCATCCTGCCTTCAAGCTTCAGCTTCTCCACGCGTCTGATGTTGGACGGCGACCACCTGCTGGCGGGGTTCCGGGGTGTGTACTTCCTGGCGTAGGTCTCCCCATCGATGCTCCTGATCTGGCTGTCCACCCATCCGAAGCACAGGGCCTCCTCCACAGACTCGTCGTACGTGACGCATCGGACCCCCGTGTGCCGTTTCTGGAAGACCAGCCACACTCCCCGGCTCCTGGCGTGGTTCTCTTCCAGCCACCTTCTCCATGCCCGCGAATCGGGCATGCGCACTTCCTCCATATCGTTCGACTCTATCTGGTTCTGACCTCTAGTTAAGGCTAGGAAGCGATCTAGGCCCGCCCAGCCCCGGCGACACCGTTAAAGAAAGCCCTCGGCTAAGGTCCCCGTCAAGGGAGGAGACAGCGGCCCAGATGTCGGAATCCGTGCCAGCTCTGGCTAGCTCGACGATCTGGGCGCTGTGCCCGATATACTACAGGGACTACTTCCTCAAGTACGACACCCCCACCATCAACCTCCTGCGGCTCTGCTACGGAGGGCTGGCCATGCTGGTCCCCTTCCTGGTGCTGGGCTCCGTCCAGGGGCTCCCATACGCGGTTGCTAGCGGTGCCGTGGTCCTGGTGGCGGGCGACACCTGCTACTTCTACGCGGTCAAATACGCCGGTGCGTCGGTGGCTGCGCCCGCGGCATACACGGACGTCCTTCTGACGCAGTTCTCCGCCACCTTCGTGGGCGAGCCGCTGCGCCCAGCTTTCCTGGTGAGCTCCTGCCTGATCATAGCGGGCATCTACATCCTTTCCAGAGGGGACAGGAGCGGCCCACGATTCAAGGGTGTGGCCATCGCGCTGTGCGCTTCCGTCCTGTGGACGATAGGGCAGACGATCCTGCAGGTGGCGACCGCGGGAGGGGCCAACCCGCTTTCCCTGACGTTCATGCGCATCGGTGGGGCCGTGGTCCTCCTGGGCCTGATCTACGCGGTCAGGCGTCCCAAGGGAGCAATACGTTTCGGGGCGAGGAAGCAAGCCTGGCTGGCCGCCCTGTCCGTCGCGGATACAGCCGTCGGCACGTCCCTGTTCATCTACTCGCTCTCGCTTGTCGGCCTCAACATGACGATACTCCTCACCAGCCCCTCCCCATTCCTTACTCAGGTGTTCTCCAAGGTCCTCGGCAAGGAGAAGCCCAGCTCAAACGACCTTCTTGCGGGAAGCCTCATCGTCGTGGCTCTCCTGCTGGCCATAGCCTAGGCGTTACCGCGGGGGGCCTGAACCTGCCTGGATGGCGATGCTATTCCTGCGACTTGGCTATTGGCACGCCGTCGCTGTACGAGCACCTGATGCCGTACTTCTGAGCGCACTCGAGGCAGTAACTCGGCTCGCAGACGGGAGTCGTCAGGTACCTCTCCAGGCCGTCCGGGGCCATGGATACGACGACGCCTCCCTCCATGCTGTTGGCCTCCTTCAGCGCGACGTGAAGCACGGCCCCCGAGCTGGGACCCACCAAGAGGCCCTCCGCCAGGGCCAGCAGTCTGACCGTCTCCTCGGCCGTCTTCGAGCTCACATACCTTACTTCGTCCACCAGCTCCGGCCTCCAGATGCCCGGGACGTGCTGGATGTTGTAGTTCTTCAGGCCCTGGATCGGGGTCTTTTCGTCGGGGGCGACGCCGATGACCCTCACCTTAGGGTTGAGTTCCTTAAGGCGCCTGGCTATCCCCATGGAAGTGCCTGACGTCCCCAGACCTGCCACCACGAGGTCCACCCTTCCCTTGGTGTCCTTCCAGATCTCCTCCGCGGTGGTTTCGTAGTGCGCCAGCGCGTTCACTTCATTCCCGAACTGGTCCGGCATGAAGTACTTCCCTGGATTGCGGGTCACTAGGCTCCTGGCGTAGTCTTCGGCGCCGTCCATCCCCCCGGTCCCTGGGGTGAGGATGATCTTCGCACCGAGGGCGATCAAGATTTGGCGCCTCTCCATCGTCATGGTCTCCGGCATCACGAGGACGCAGTCGTAGCCCTTCGACCTGCAGACCATGGCCAATCCGATTCCGGTGTTGCCACTTGTGGGCTCTATCACGATCTTCCCAGGCACCAGGGTTCCACTCCTCTCCGCGTCTTCTATCATGTACTTCGCGATCCTGTCCTTCACCGAACCGCCGGGGTTCATCTTCTCCAGCTTGATGTAGAGCTCGACTGCGTCGTTCGCGGCAAGGCTGTGCACCCTGACCATCGGCGTGTTGCCGACGAGGTCGAGGACGCTGTCGTAAATCATAACGTTTCCACGAATGAAAAAGTGGCTTATTAACATGCCCACTCCTCGAGCGAGATTCTCACCGGACTTGATCGGCGCAACGGATAAAGGGGTAGCCGCTGAGACAGGCTCCGACCCCGTTGAGCTCTCCGGTGTTGGAAGGCAAGAGCTACATCAGCTTGGTCACGTACAGGCGAGACGGCAGCCGTGTTCCGACGCCCGTCTGGTTCGTCCTCCGAGACGGCAGGATCTACGTTTGGACGATCAAGACATCGGGGAAGGTCAAGCGGATCAGGAACAAACCAGCTGTCGCCTTCGCCCCATGCAAGATGGGCGGCGAGGCTCTCGGGCCCTACGTGGACGGTTCGGCCACCATGTCAGAAGACGACTCGTCCGAGGGCCTCAACCGTCTCTTTAGGTCGAAGTATGGGTTGCTGTTCGTGCTTGACAGGCTGGTCACCAGGCTGGGCGGGAAGAAACGCGTCTTCCTGGAGATAACTCCGTCCTGACGACGCTGAAAAGCGCTGTCCGCCAATCGCCCTGATACGAGCCGGGCATCTTCCCAGCCCCAAATCAGAACGCCGGAACAGCAGCCCTCACGCGGCCTACCGATCGTCCAGCTTCAGCGCAAGGGCGGCAAAGATAATAAAACCAGAGGACAAGACGCACTGTGTTGTCCCTCAGGGCGAGACGGCTGAAGAAGGTGCTGGCAGAGAAGGGCCTTACCGGAATGGCGGTTTCGTCCACATCCAACATGCTTTACCTCGCAGGCATACCGATCCAGTCCTTCGAGCGTTTCGCCGCCCTGCTCGTGCCGACGGACTCGGAGCCTGCCCTCGTCCTCCCTGAGCTCGAGGCCGAGAAGGCAAGGGAGCAGTCCGACATCAAGGATGTGCGTTCCTACTCCGACGAATCAGGGCCCTCCGAGGTCATCGCCCGGGCTCTGACCGACCTGAAGATCACCCACGGGAGGCTGGGAGTGGAGAGGACCCTTCCCTTCGACTTCTGCAGCAAGATACTGAAGGCCGCTCCCAACCTCAAGATGGAGGACGCGACCGGTGCCGTCATGGAGCTCCGCCTGAAGAAGGAGCCGCAGGAGCTGTCCTTCATGAAGAAGGCCGGCCAGATCGTGGAGAAGGGGATCCAGGCGGGAGTCGACTCGATCGAGGTCGGCGCCACGGAGCTCCAGATAGGCTTCGAGATAGAGAAGGAGATACGGATGCTGGGAGGGGAGAAAGTCCCCTTCAACGCGGTCCTCGCAGGCGGGAACGCCGCCCTTCCGCATGGCGAGTCTTCCGAATCGAAGGTCCGGAAAGGGGACTGCGTCCTCATGGACGTCAGCGCCACCTATCATGGCTACTACGCCGACCTTTCCAGGACCGTATTCGTGGGCGAGATCTCGTCCACCCAGCGCAGGGTGTACGAGACGGTTCTAGCTGCCCAGACCGCCGCCATCTCTTCGATCAGGCCTGGAGTGGTCGCAGGTTCGCTTGACAGGAAGGCGAGGGCCGTCATTTCAAAGGCCGGCTTCGGCGATCGCTTCATCCACCGGACCGGTCACGGGCTGGGCTTGGATGTCCACGAAGATCCCAGCATAACCAGCGCCTGCCCCCTGGTACTTCAGCCTGGCATGACCTTCACGGTTGAGCCCGGCATATACCTCCCCGGTAAGCTTGGGGTGAGAATAGAGGACGACCTACTGGTCACCGATGAGGGAGGCACGACCCTGGGCCGATGCGACAAGGAGATCCTTGTGCTGTAGTCGGGACGGTCAGGACAATAAGGGAGGACATACGCCCCAAGCTCTTGCGGCGTTCCGCCCTTCGAGGCTACGCTGGCGGAGCTGGCTGCGTGGGCTCCCTCTTTTCGGCAGGCTGTGCGTCAGCCGGTGACTGGGACTTGAGAGCCTCAGGCTGCGGCGTAGTCGTGCCGTCGGTGGCGATGTCATTGACCACGCTCTCAGCTCCAAGGACTATGGCGTCGGGCGGGAGCGTCAGGTGGTAGCCCGCCGCGGCGCTTTCCGCTTTGGCAAAATCCAGGAACTCCTTCCAGCTCGTCCTGGGGCGCACGTAGTTGGTCCAGTAATGGAAGGTGCACGTCTTCTGGCTGAAGTAATGATGTACGCCGGTGGGGAACTCCATGTACTGGCACTCCGTCGTCACGCCCGCGCTCGCGCAATCCGGACAGTTGTCGGTCACCGGGCTCACATCCATTGCGCCTGCGGCCGTGTTACATTAGTCTTGTGCGAATGGCTCCGCCCTGTGGGTGCTCCCGGCGGTCCGGCCGTCGGAACCTCAGGTCAGTGGCTTTGGGGATTCGCCAGCCTCTCCTTCGCCGCTTTGAACTCTGCCTCCAGGATCCCATACGTCACGCCGTCCTGGAAGCTGCCGTTGAAGTAGACGGCCTCCCTGTCCGTTCCCTCGTGCTTGAACCCACAGTTCTCGGCCACCTTTCTTGCCGCCTTGTTGTCCCCCCTCGTCCACAGCTCGACCTTGTGCATGTGGAGCTGCTCGAAAGCCTCTGCGGTGAGGAGCATGGTGGCCTCCGTGCCCATCCCCTTCCCCCTCAGACCCTTCTCCGCTACTACCAGCCCTATGTCCGTGGTCGTGCTGAACTGCCTCCACCAGCGCATGGAGGCCCAGCCGATGGGCCTGTCCGTCCCTACCTCGGCCACGATGTAGGTCCTCCTGTGGGGGTTCTCGCCCTTCAGGTCCAGTTCGAACTCCTTCTCGACGGACTCCATCGACGCGACGCTGTCCGGCTTGGAACGTGCCCACTCCATTATCTCGGCATCGTTGAGCCACCCGTGCATGAGCTTCATGTCCTCTCGTTCGAGACTGCGGAGGTAGACGGCCTTCCCGGCTATCACCATTCCCGGTCAGCAGTGGTGCCCCTCGCATCCTTTAATGTCCTTCGCCTGCTGCCGCAGCCCGGCCGGCCTATCGTCCGAAGTAGAGCTTGACGTTCGCCTGGAGCAGGTATACGATGACTATCACGTTGATGATAAGGCCGATGATGTTGAAGGTCAGCAGATGGAGTATGGAACTGAGGACAGCTATCACCAGGGCGGCCGTCCATGCCCAGGTCGATCCGTTCCATAACCCCCAGGCCAGGAACACGGTCACGAGCCCCACGATGACGAACAATACGCCGAAGGCGGCGACCAGGCCGGGACGGGACGCCATGGGCCCGCCGTATGCCCCCAGCATGAACCTAACCCCGAACATGGCGCCTCCTGCCAGGATAAGCAGGAGCCCCGCCAGGACATCCAGCACGGCTATGATGGTGACGCCCAAGGGCCTCTCCTTCCCCGCGACCGCCGTCGGTGGGGGCTGTGCTCCCGCAGGAGGCTGAGACGCCTTCACGTTGGCGCCGCAGTAGGGACAGAACGTTGCGTTGTCGTCTATCTGCTTGCCGCACGACGGGCAGAATGCCATATCCAGTGCTGCCTGCACTTAGCTATTAAGCGTGACTCGGATCGTTCAGTAGGAGAAGGCCTCGAGCGGGTCGAGGGCTTCTCCTTCGAGGAACTTCATGATGGGTGCTGCGCTCCTGTACTCCTTCAACATCAGCCTCTTGTCGGGGATCTCCGAGCCTGAAGCCCCCTTCTTGCCCGAGTAGAGCGCCATGGCGAACTCATCGCCTGCCCTCGTGATGAATATGAAACACGGCTCCCCTCCATAGCTCCCGCGCACCCTTATCCCTCCGTCGAAGTCGAGGGTTTCCAGCTCTTCGGCCACCTCCTGAAGGGTGCCGAGCCGCTTCTCGTAGACCAATTCCATCTCTCTGGCGCAGGTCATCCATATATCTCTTGCAACCCAGCGCTTCACGGCAGGCCGCCGATCGCCCATCGAGAATGGAGCATGCTTTTAACCTCCCTCGGCGTCAACCTTTGCTTGAGGCGTCCTTCCGGCACATGCCTTCCGTGCTGCGGATTCATGACACGCTGAGAGGGAAGGCCATGCCCTTCGAAACCGTCGAAAAGGGCAGAGTGAAGATGCTTGTCTGCGGCCCCACTGTCCAGAACTACATGCACGTGGGACACGCGAGGACCGGGATCTTCTTCGACACGGTGTCTAGATATCTGACGTCCCTGGGGTACCGGGTTACCTTCCTGATGAACATGACTGACATCGACGAGAGCATAGCCAGGGGGGCCGAGGCAGAGAAGGTCAGCCCCGAGGCCTACGCAGACAAGTTCGCGAAAGCCTTCGTCCAGGACGCCGCCAAGCTCGGGATCAGGAGCGTCACGAAGTACCCGAGGATTTCACACTATGTGCCGAGGATGATCGAGGAGATCCAGGACCTCATCAATAGCGGCCATGCCTATGTGGTTGATCACGACGTATATTTCGACAGCACCACCTTCCCCCACTTCGGGAAGCTGTCGCACATGACTTCGGAAGAGCTCACCCTCCGACCAGTCGACATCACCGCAAAGAAGCGGCACCTTGCCGATTTCGCTCTTTGGAGGCGTTCCACGACCTCCATCCAGCGTTGGGACAGCCCGTGGGGAGTTGGCCTCCCGGGATGGCACATCCAGGACATAGGGGTCTCCCTTTCGGAGCTGGGCCCCCAGCACGACATTCATGGGGGCGCGAGGGAGCTCATCTACCCCCACCACGAATCCCTAATCGCCGTGGCGGAGTCCCTCACGGGCAAGGACCCGTACGTCAGGTTCTGGATGCACACGGGCCTGTTGACGATTTCGAAGAAGAAGATGTCAAAGTCTGAGGGAAACATGGTCACGGTCAGGGAGGCCCTGTCTCGGTTCGGCCCTAGCCAGCTCCGCCTCTACTTCCTCCGGTCGCACTACAGCGACGACATGGAGTATGACGAGTCCCTGCTGGAGAGGGTGGACGAGGAGTTCTGGCAGCTGAAGGAAACTGCGAAGAAGGCCAGAGAGCGGGCGCCCAGAACTTCGGGGCATGGAGGCTCGGACCCAACCCTTCGACCCTTCGTCGACGCGATGAACGACGACTTCAACACACCTGAGGCCATCGCCCAGCTGTCCAAGCTCGTGCACCAAGCGGCATCCGAGTCCGACTCCGTCCGGCTAGGTTCTCTGTGTACCTCCATAGCCAGGGCCAGCTCCATCCTCGGCGTGAGTATCTTTGGATGACAGGCTGATACTCGATCAGGAGCTGAACGAGCTCGGCTGGTGGTCATTCTGGACCAAGGTCTCGATGCTGGGCGGCGACTCCTACCTGATGACCTCTCATGCCTTCAACGAACCCCTCTTCAACCATGCTGCCATCTTCGCAGACGGCCCGTTCGCCGAGGCCCAGGTCGAGACGGCGTTGGAGAAGTTCGGCGAAGCAGGCGTCCGTCCCTGCTTCTTCATAGTCGACGACCCGGCGTACTCCGGCACGCGGTCTCTTCTCGAATCGGACGGCTTCAAGGTCATCGACACGATGGAGGTACTGAAAGCCGGGGAGCCGATGCAGGCCGAGCGGTCGCGTCTGAGCTTCGTGCCGGCCAACCGGGACGTGGCCAGTTGGGTCAAGGCATACGTGAGCTCTTTCTACGGAAGCGACGCTCCAGTGCCCGAGATACTGTCGGCCGCGAAGAACGCCGCCGAGGACGAAGACGTGTTCCTGGTGCTGGCAAAGAGCGGGACTGAAGTGAAGGGCGAGCTAGCCCTATTCCGCCAGGGTGGTCTGCTGGGGGCCTATTGCGTCGGCACCGTCCCCGGGTTCAGGGGAACCGGGGTGGCGACCGAGATGCTGGCGCACGCCCGCGGCCTTGCAGCAACCCTGGGTCTCAGCCTCACGCTCCAGACCTTTGCCGGAGACGGGCTGGTCGACTTCTACCTTGACAGAGGATTCGAACGGGCCTACACCAAGATGGTCCTGTCTCGTGGACCGGACACGGAGTGATTCGCCGCTTGGACCTCGGCGTCAGAATCAGAAGAGACGTGGCCCTTGGCTCCTATCCATTCACGGACATCTTCCAAGGGTTCGACGGGGTGGCGGCCGTCAGGGCCATCTTCGGGAAGCAAACGAAAGACGTCCTCGGGGAGACGAAAGTGGTCGTGGCCTCGCGCCGAGGCTACATGCACATCGACGACAAGACCGGCGACCTCCACGTCAGCCTGCCCTACCTCGAGTCGGCCGACGAAAGGTACCTCTACCTCGACGTGATTCATGAGCTGGTGCATATAAGGCAGTTCCGGGAAGGCAAGGAGCTCTTCGACGAAAAGTACGAGTACGTGGACCGCCCCACCGAAATCGAGGCCTACCGGGCGGCCCTTAAGGAAGCTAGGCGGATAGGCTACGAGGGCAAGGAGCTCGTCGAGTACCTGAAGGTGGACTGGGTCAGCGAGGACGACTTCAAGAGGTTCTTGGACATCCTCGGAGTGGAGCGCTGACTTCCGCATCTCCATGCGCCTTTGAACAATGGTTTCTGACAAGGAACCTAGGAACAGTGGACTTCTCTAGTTATACCCCTGGCTCCCTCTCAGCGGTTTTGGGGGGAGGTGGAGGAATCGCTCGACAACCTAGAAGACCTTGGAGAGGTGGAGCTGCAGATCGAGAAGCTCAGGAAGAGGTACAACCAACCGGTTTCGGAAGCTACTGTTGACAGGTACGGGAGAAAGGTCCTCGCCTATCCTGCACCACTGGACAGAATCGGCATCGAAGCGTATTGCATGCACTATGTTCTTGTGAATTCCGATGATGATCTTCTGATGTGGTCCCTTCTGACCAAAGAGGAGACCCTGCTAAGGAAACACGCCAGTTACCTCGAAGACGTCGACCACTTGTAGTCGACTCCCGCTTCCCCTTCCGACTTAATCATCCCTGAGCGGCGAGCGTTAGAGGCATCTGGTTTATCAGCAGGTCCGACACGACCACAGGAAGGTCTTGGCCTTTGGCTGAAGAGCCCGGCGACGCATCCCTTTCCGGAACCCTGCAGTGGGCCATCGAGCGCATGCGCCAGGCCGGCTATCCTCTCACCGCGAAGGTCGACGTCAAGGTTGACCCGGACCTCAAGATAATGGGCTACGCCAACAACGAGGGCGGCACCCACACCATTGTCATCGCCGAATGGGCCCTCGACTCGGAGATGCTGGGCGGGCTCATCCTTCATGAGCTGGCCCACGTCTACCATACCGAACGGGGATCCCCGTCCCACAGGTCCGGGGCGGTTGAGGACGTCATTCGGGAGGTCGCGGAACGCGAAGGCCTCAACGAAAGGGAGTCTGCCGCCCTCCTCGACGTCTTCAGTCACCTCCAAAACATAATGGTCGACGACATCGTCTTCGCCGCCATGTCGGGACGGGAGCTCAAGCAGGCCCAGAGGTTCTTCGCCGACTGGGTCTCTCAAAGGCCCACGGGCGACCCTGTGGTCGACGCAGTCCTCCTTGTCAGAAACGCGTTCGCGATCGCCTCTTTGCGTCGGAGGGGGGTGGCAGACGGGATGGAGGAGATGGAGGCCGCCAACTCCCAGTTCATTTCGTTCTACGGCGAGATGGGAAAGGAGCAGTTTCGGCGGATGGAGTCCTTCCTCGAGGATGCTGACCCGGACTGGAGCGAAGCCGAGTTCAAGCGGGCGCTCGCTGAATACGTCGAAATGGTGCTCGACCTGATGAAGCAGAGGAAGGGGCTTCAGGACCTGCGGTAGCTCCTCAGAAGACGATGATGGCCTGACAGCTCGTTCCTAAACTCGGCTCTTCCGCTTCTTGCGCCCTGCGGCTTTCATGAAGGTCCATGGGCCGAGCTCGGGATAGCTGGCAGAATGAAGCGCCGCCAGAAGAGCCCCCTTGAGCACCGCGTCCTCACCGAGCTCCGTCATTCTCACAGGCGGGACTCTGTTCCTTGCGTAGTCCTCGGTCAGGTCTTCGATCGGACCCAGCACCTGCCGCGGGTTGTTCAAGGCCACAGAGCCTCCGACCACGATGAGCTCCGGGTCGTAGACGTCCACGATGCTTGCGAACCCTGCCGCGTTGAGCCGGCCCACCTCTTGGACGACCTTGGCGCAGCCCGGGTCCCCCTTCGCGGCCAGCTTGAAGATGTCGGTGGAGGACAGAGCGGAAACGCGCTCCGCCTCACCTTCTCCCAGGATAACCGGCGCCAACCGAGGGATGTTCCGCCCCGAGCAGTAGGCCTCCCAGTGCCCCGGCTTGCCGCATCCACATCTCAGCCTGCCGGCGGGGTCGAGGACGATGTGGCCCACTTCATGCGCGTTTCCGTCCTTGCCCAGGAGCAGGTGGCCGTCGACGAAGACTCCCGCTCCGATCCCCGTGCTCAAGGTGACGTAGACGAAGTTGTCGAATCCCCTGCCAAGCCCCAGCTCCTTCTCGGCTATCGCTGCGGCTACGCAGTCGTTCGTGAGCACCACCTCTCTTCCGAACTCCTCGAGAAGTGGATCGACCAGGGGCACGAACCCCACCTTCGGAAGGTTCGCCGGGTTGACGATCCCTCCCCTCCTGTCGAGCGGCCCGGTGGTAGCGATTCCGATCCTGCCCGGTCTCGACGTGCCGCTCTTCTCAAGAAGCTCCGAAATGGCACATGCGACCTGGTCCGCCAGCGCTTCGCTAGTGGCCTTCTTCGTGGTGGGGCTGGAGGTCCTGGCCAGGATCCTGCCTCTGCTGTCGCCGATGGCCACCCTTAGGGTGGTGGCGCCTATGTCGACGCCGACGGTTGCGTCCAACAGGGCTAGGCTCGGACGCCTCCGCATATCACCTTTGCGAAGGCCCTACCCCGCGACCCTTCCCATGAGGAAGCCCAGGAGGTAGGTCCCGAAGGCCAGGCAGAAGGCCCCAACAGCAACGAAGAACCAGTTGAGGTTCC
This sequence comes from Conexivisphaerales archaeon, assembly GCA_035543015.1. GTDB lineage: Archaea > Thermoproteota > Nitrososphaeria > Conexivisphaerales > DTJL01 > DATKKG01. Next base: position 91,188 of record DATKKG010000075.1, read on the forward strand.
ACCACTCCACGGGGGTGTAGTTGCCCAAGAACGGAACGTACACCTTGCCCGCCTCCCCTTTCACAACCCCCTCCTGCTTCGACTGGTTCAGCTCCCCGAGTTTGACGGAGAAGGCGTAGTCCGCCCCCCAGAACCCAAAGCCGACGAGGAAGCCGCCTAGCATTGTCATCGCCGTGCCTTCAATCGACTGGGCATAGGGGTCCCTCCATACGATGGCGGCGAAGACCGCGAGGACCAGCAGCGACACGCTTAGGTAGGCCAGGGCGAACTCCTTGTGAACCAAGCCACTCACTCACCGGACATTTCTGAGGGAAACAGCAGGACGTCGTCCATTTCAGGTCACTCCTGCCGCTTCGGTCTCCCTCTTGGGCACTCCCTTGCCCCTCATCTGGAACCACTCTTTGTCGAGGATGGCATAGACGAGAGAGTCGCGCCACTTCCCTCTGATCCAGAGGTTCTCTCGCAGCTGGGCTTCGCGCTTCATCCCGACCTTCTCAAGGATCTTCACCGATCCTATGTTCTCCGGGTCGCAGGTGGCCCATATCCTGTGAAGTCCCATCTGCTCGAAGCCGTAGAGCACAAGGGTCTCCGCGGCCTCCGTGCCCAGCCCTGCGTTCCAATAGACCTTGTTGAGGCAGTAGCCTATCGATCCAGAGCGGTCCGACTGGCCGGAGAGGGCGAGGCCGCAGCCTCCGATCAGGATGCCATCGTCCTTGAGGACCACCGCCAGGTCGAAGTGCTGCCTCGGCCTCTCCTCCTGATACCTGACCGCCTTGCGGACGAACTCCTTCGAGTCTTCCTCGGAGTTGGGTCCCCACGGCATGTACTTCACGACCTCTGGGTCCGAGGCATATGCGTGCACCGCCTCCCAGTCCGACTCTCTGAAGTCCCTCAGGAGCAACCGCCTTGTCCTAAGAGCCAATCCCGAGTCCAATGGTGACCCTGAGTCTCAGTGTCCTGCGAAGCTATAAAGGATATCCGCCGGGGGCTTCAGGCCTCCTTCTTCGACAACCTTGCGGTGACGGCCTCGCTCGTGAGCTCCCTGAGCGCGTCAGCCGCCACCCATCTGGCGGTGGCTGATTCCCTCCCTTTCAGCTCCCGGGCCACCTTCACCGCTTCCACGTTGAGCGCCCGGTTGCGCTTCCCTATCTGCCTGAGCGCCCAGTTCACCGCCTTTCTGACGAAGTTCCGATCATCGTCGGCCATCTCGAGTATGGCCGGAAGGAATTCGATGAACTTGGCGTCCGGCGCATTCTTGTCGTGAACGGCCAGCGCCGCCATGAGAGAGAACCCGGCCCGCCTGACGAACTCCTCCTCCCTCCTGCTCCATTCCAACGCCTTCCGGTGCGCGTACGGGGTCTTATCGAACAGATTGAAGCAGCAGCCGTCACATATTCCCCAGTTGTCGAACTCCCTCACCCAAGCTTCCATCTGCTCCTGTGAGACTTCGGCAGGGACGTCAACCAGGCTCGCTAGTATCCTGGCTTCATAGTTCCCCGTCGCCCAGAGCCCCAGTGCCAAGTCATGGTCCCGGCCCAGGCGCCTCCCCATCCTTCGTATCTCCGGCATCGACATGCCGAACACGTTCGTGCTCCGAAGGCCAAAGCGGGCCATTCCCTCCACGTTGCGCGGATCTCCCTTCGACCTCAGCTCGCGCAGGATCGCAGGCACGTCCCGTTCCGAACCTGTCCCCCTCATGTGCGACGAAAACTGGATCGGCCTCACAGAAGAACGCTTCGGCTCCTGATGGCGGACCCGTTGGCTCGGGTCCAGGGTCCCGGCCGGTCTCAACCTAGAGGCGCCGGAATCCGATCTCCAGCCCACAAACGTTAAAACGCCGCCAACAACCCTTCAAGGTCGTTGAAAGGGCGACGAGGCGGCCGACCGAATCCATTCGGACACGTCGTCAAGACGAAGCTGGAGGGAAGGGTCTGCGAAGAGCTGTCGAGCAAGGGGGTTCCTCACGACCACGACGTGCCGCCTTTCACGGTGGTACTCGACAGCGGAAGGAGGGCTTCATACTCGCCCGACATCATGGTCGCCTATGAGGGGAACACCATCTTCATCAACTGCATATCCAGCTACAGGCGAGGGGACCCCCGGATAAGGAAGATAAAGTGCTTCAAGAGGGAGAACGGCAAGATTTACCACACGATAATCGCGGCCCCTTCCGAGGTTGCCAAGCGCCTCCCAAAGGAAAGCTACGACGACCTGATGATCTACTGAGGCGTGTCGGAGCATCCCGCTTCGAAAGGTTCATCTGCGGAGACTCCCTCCCGTGTCCACCATGAAGCCGCGCGTCACCGTAGCGGTGGGCAGCACCAACTCCGTCAAGGTTCAGGCCGCCAAGAAGGCTTTCGAGCCCTATTTCGAAGCCGAGGTCGTCGGCATGGGCGCCAGCTCCGGCGTCGGTCCCCAGCCGCTCGGTGGAGAAGCCTTCGAAGGAGCCCGCAACAGGGCCGTCAACGCCATGCGCCTTGCCAGGAGCGATTTCGCGGTCGGGCTGGAGGGCGGAATCATCGAGCTTGACGGACGACGCTTCGGTTTCGCCGCCGTCTCCATCGTCGACGCAAAGGGGAACTCCTCGTTTGCAACCACCGGCCTCTTCCCTTTGCCAAGGGATGTGCTGAAGCTGGTGGAAGAGGGCCTGGAGCTCGGAGACGCGATGGACCGCGTGACTGGGCTGTCTGACGTCAAGCACGGTCCGGGCGCAGTTGGGATCCTCACGAAAGGGGTCATCGACCGGACGGCACTATATGCACACGGCACCACCCTTGCCCTGATACCACACCTCAACCGCCATTTCAGCTGGTAGGCGCATATCACGCTTCCGGCGAACGCAAGGCTCTAGCCAAACGCTATAAAGAAGGCCCGCTCTCTCGTGGCTGGAATGCGCAAGAGGTTCCTTTCATGCGGAGCCGACCTTAAGCTGCTCTTCAGGAAGGTGAGCGCATACCTGGTGATGAACGGTTACCGCGTCGAGTCCGACCGTGAACACCTCACGCTTGTGGCGACCCAGGAAAAGGCCCTGACGGTCATCAAGGTAACGTTCGCGGTCAAGATCGCCGGGAGCCCTGACGACTTCACCCTGACGGTGGACCGCGACGTGTCCCGAATGGTCAAGGACACCACCCTCGCGGGAGTCGTAGCCTGGGCGCTGGCGCCTTTCACCCTGGGCCTCTCAGTTGCCGGCACCGCGGGGGGTGGAGAGGCCCTCTACCTGAAGGCGGAGTCTGAAGTGGAGGGCTTCGTCTCAAAGGAGGTCGAGAAGATGAGGCCTGCCAGGGCTCCTTCCAAAGAGGCGAAGGACTGACGAACGACGACGCCCGGGCTCTGCTCGCCTTCATCGGGGCGGCGTCCGTGGTCTTGGTCATCTGCTCGATCGCCTTCGTACTGGTGTCTCTACTCCGGATCCCAGCGAGCTTCGGCACATCGCTCCCTGGTCTCGCCATAGGAGCGCTCCTGGTCGCCTTCGGCCTCCTTTGGGCCGGATGGGTCTTCATGTTCAGGACGCCGAAGGAGTTCCTCCTGTCGACCTTCCTCACCTTCAAGAAGGCCCTCACCCGCGCGGACCCCTCGAACCCGCTCGGCCGGGCCGAGCCCTTCATCGTGGACGGACCCTACCTTTACGTCAGGAACCCCACCTACTTCGGCGCGTGCGTCATGTTCCTCGGGGCCGCCCTGATCACGGGAGCGACCTTCCTGGTGCTGTCGACGCTTGGGCTCGCCATTTGGTTCAACCTGATAGTGATGCCCTATGAGACGCGAGAGATGAAGGCCCTCTTCGGGCAGGACTACGTCACCTACACAAAGATGGTCCCCGCCTTCATTCCGTCCGGAAAGGCAGTCTACGGCAGGTCAAAGCAGAAGCCCGGCAGCTGACGACCGAAGGTCAGGAGCGGCGTCGCCCCTTCTTGACGTGCCTTCCAACATCGCCCGTCATCTCCCTGATCAGGGCCTCGGCAGCCGAGTCGGGGTCAACCTTCCTCTCGGCCACCTTCTTCATCAGCTCCGCCCAACCCGCCTTCGAGGCGACCCCCTCGGCGAAGGCCCGGTCGATCTTGGTGTACACAGCCTCACGCACTTCTTCTTCGACGGCACTCCTGTCCCTGCCGCCCCTCCGTTTCGTCCTGGACATAAGCCCCTCCACCGCGCTGGCCAGCTCCGGAACACCCTGGCATGTCTTGGCCACCGTCTTCACGACCAAGGGTCGGCCTCCGTCCTTGGATCTTGCGAACTGACCTATCTCCAGGGCAGCCCGGTCAGCCCCGTCGAGGTCGGCCTTGTTGACCACGAATACGTCTCCGATCTCCATGAGCCCCGCCTTCATGGCCTGAACGGAGTCCCCCATCTCCGGCATTATCACCACCAGCGTCGCGTCGGCCACCTTCACGATGTCCACCTCCGTCTGACCGATGCCCACGCTCTCGAGGAGTATCATGTCGTACTTCGCTGCGTCCAGGACCTCTATGGCCTTCCTGGCGCTGCGTGACAGGCCACCTCTGCTTCCCCTCGACGCCATGCTCCTGATGTATACCCCCTCGTCCAGGCTGTGGTCCGTCATCCTGATCCTGTCGCCCAGGAGGGCTCCGCCCGTGAACGGGCTGGTTGGATCCACCGCCACCACCCCGACCTTGTGCCCTCTCAATCTCAGCTCGCGAATCAGGCAGTTGATCAGGGTGCTCTTCCCTGCACCCGGGGGGCCCGCGATCCCCAAGACGAACGAGCCCCCGCCCCTGCTGTAGATCTGGGCGTAGAGCTCCCTAGCTCCTGGCAGATCGTCCTCGAGGACGGTGATGGCCTTCGATATGTCCTTCCTGTCGCCCTTCGTGACACCGAGCACGAGGTCCCTCTTATTCAATGGTTGTCTCGAGGGGAAGCGACTTTATTTCGCTTTTGTCGCCTCCCCCGGAGCGTCTCCTCCTTGCATTTGCAACAACCTAGAAATAACTGCCTCAGGGAGTCCGAAAACGAGAATGCGAAAACCCAAGAGCTCCGGCTACTGGGCTTCGAAGGCGGATGAGCTCAGTCCGCGCGGAAAGGTCGGCGGCGGGGACGGGCCTTCCCTGGTATGGGAGTCGAAGACCCTACGTCCTTGGCTGAAGTCGGCCCCTGAACGGAAGGAGTCGTTCGCGACCACCTCGGGCATAGAGCTCAAGACCGCCTATGGCCCCGAGGACCTGCGGGGCATAGACCCCCAGCGGGACACCGGCTATCCAGGGAGCTACCCCTTCACGAGGGGCATCTACCCCACCATGTATCGAGGCCGCCTTTGGACTATGAGGATGTTCTCCGGCTTCGGCACTCCCGCGGACACCAACCGCCGCCTGAAGTACCTGCTCTCCAAAGGGGAGACCGGCCTCAGCATCGCCTTCGACATGCCCACCCTATACGGCTACGACGCGGATGACGAGCGGGCGCTGGGAGAGGTCGGAAAGTGCGGAGTCAACGTGAGCTCCCTGGACGACATGGAGAGGCTCTTCTCGGGCATCAGGCTGGGAGACGTCAGCACCTCCATGACGATCAACGCCCCTGCCGCCGTCCTGCTGGCGATGTACATCTGCACCGCCCAGATGCAGGGAGCCCCTCTGAAAGGGCTCCGCGGAACGAGCCAGACGGACATCCTGAAGGAGTACATCGCCCAGAAGGAGTGGGCCTTCCCTCCGGAGGCGCACTTGCGTCTCATAAGGGACATGATGGTGTACTGCACCCGCAAGGTCCCTCAGTGGAACTACATCAGCATCAGCGGCTACCACATCAGGGAGGCCGGAGCCAGCGCCCTGCAGGAGCTGGCCTTCACCTTGGCCGACGGCTTCTCATACGTGGATCTCGGGATCTCCGCCGGGCTCCCCGTGGACTCCTTCGCCCCCAGGCTCTCCTTCTTCTTCAATTCCACCATGAACTTCCTCGAAGAGGTCGCCAAGTTCAGGGCGGCTCGCCGTATCTGGGCGACGGTGCTGAAGGAGAAGTACGGCGCCAGGGACCCCAGGTCCATGCTGTTAAGGTTCCACACCCAGACGTCCGGCGCCTCCTTGACCTGGCAGCAGCCCCTCAACAACATCGTCCGCACGGCCATAGAGGCCCTGGCAGCGACCTTCGGCGGGACGCAATCCCTGCACACCAACTCCTACGACGAGGCCTGGGCCCTGCCCACCGAGGAATCCGCCGAGCTGGCGCTGCGGACGCAGCAGATCATCGCAGAGGAGACAGGAGTGGCTGACGTCGTCGACCCCCTGGGAGGCTCCTACTACCTCGAATGGCTCACCAGGCAGCTCGAGGTCGGCTCATATTCATATCTAGACAAGATAGAGAAGCTGGGCGGTGTGGTCGGCGCCATCAGGTCCGGCTACCTCCAGCGGGAGATAGCCGACAACGCCTACCAGACGCAGAAGAGGATCGAAGAAGGCACGAGCGTCGTCGTGGGAGTCAACGGCTATAAGGCGAAGGAAGGGCGGCCCATCAAAACCCTGAAGATAGACGAAAGGGCGCAGAGGACACAGTGTGAAGCCCTCGCCCGTCTCCGAAGCACCAGGGACAGAAGCAAGGTCGAGTCTTCGCTCGGGGAACTCCGGAGGGCTCTCCAGGACGAGAAGTCCAACTCGATGCCCTTCCTCGTCCGCTGCATGAAGTCCGGCTGCACTCTCGGAGAGGTCATGCAGGTAGGGCGGGAGGTGTTCGGGGAGTGGCAGGAGCCGGCGGTTCTTTGAAAGACGGGGAAGCCGCCAAGGACACGAGGATAAAGGTCCTCGTCGCCAAGCCGGCCCTGGACGGCCACGACAGGGGTGCTCTGATCCTGTGTAGGGCATTCCGCGACGCAGGGATGGAGGTCATATACGCGGGCCTCCTCGCCACGCCCGAACAGGTCGCCCAGATGGCGGTCGACGAAGATGTCGACGTCGTGGCCCTGAGCCTCCTGAACGGCTCTCATATGACCGTCTTCCCCAAGGTCGCCCGCCTCCTCAAGGAGAAGGGAGGAGACGGCGTGCTTGTCGTCGGCGGAGGAATCATACCTGAGGAGGACAAGCCGAAGCTGGAAGCGATGGGGATCACCGGCAACTACGGTCCAGGGACCTCACTGAAGGAGATCATAGAGCACATTCGAGGCCGTGTCAGGAAGGTGAGAACGAAGCCTAGGGAGGCGACACCACGCGGGCTACCGAGATCTTCGAAAAGGCGACGCCCGGCTCGCGGGCGGTAAGGGTGAAGTAATAGCTCCCGAGCAGCGGGCTACCCGTCACTATCACCGTGGCTTCGACATCGAAAGTCGCCGGCTTCCCGCTGAGGGTCGAGACGGGGCTGTTGAAGCTGACGCTGAAGTTCTTTGGGGCCCCGCTGGCCTGTTCGGAGTCCGTCGCCTCGAGCCCGAACACGCCGCTGTACCTTCCCGAAACGGTGAGATTGAGGTGCAGTATCGTGCTTGTCGAGATGTTGAAGGACGAGGGAGCTGAAAGGGACACGTCCGAGGAAACGGACCCGTTCACCATGCCTATGCGTCCAGTCGTGAGCTCGGTGAACCACAGGCTGCCTCCGCCAAACGTGACGGTCAGGGCGTTCGAGATGTTGTCGTAACTGGGGACCCGAGATGGGATGTCGTATTCGACCAAGGTCATCTGGCTGGGGTCCAGTCGCGCTATCCTGTTCGCCTCATGCTCGTTGAACCAGATGTACCCCAGGTTGTCCTCCACTAGCCAATATGGCAAAGTGGTCGTTGTGCTAGCCTTCGCGGAAGTGGCGATCTGTACAAGCTCGCCGGTGGCTGGGTTGAACCTGCCGAGCAGGCTGGGGCCGTGCTCTGCGAACCATACGTTCCCCGACCTGTCCACCGCGATGCCCGTCGGCTGAGATATCGGGGCGGGCATGTCAAAGTAATGGTAGGTGCCGTTTGCAGGGTCGAGGGTGGCTACGGTGTTGGGGACGGACTGGTTGAAGCTCACCATGGAAACCCAGAGGGTTCCGTTCGAGTCGAAGACGATGCCACTCGGCGCGGTGTCGTTGTTGGGGGTCGGGTACTCGTTCAGCATGCCGTTGTCGAGCTGGATCCTCCCGATCCTGTGTCCGTACAGCTCCGAGAACCACACGGCCCCGTCCGGGCCACGGACGATCTGCAGGGGAAAAGACACCGCCGACAGCTTGAACTGCGTGAAGTTCAGGGTCGTCGGATCGAACCTAATGATTTCGCTCGAGTTCGCATCCGTGAGCCAGACGCTGCCGTCCAGCGTGGTGGTCAGAGACCAGGTGATGGGCTGGACGACCGGGAGCTGATACAGGGTGAAGTTATGCCAGCTCGGGTAGAAGACCGCGAGCTCGCTGGTGTTCTGCTCCACGAACCACACCCTCCCTATGTTGTCGACCGTGATGCCGTTCGGAGACGGGCAACTGCCCGGAGCACCGTACTCCACGACGTAGCTTGCGGCCGAGTCCGTCAGTGAAGCCGGCCCGCAGGAGCTCTGGTTGGGATTGGGGGGCGCGCCATTGGCCAAGCTCTCGATGCCGTAGAATACGGCGCCAACTATCAGGACGGCGCCGATCACGGCGAGGACCACCCTGACGGGCCTCAAAAGGGGAGGCACCTCTCACGCCACCAGAAACAGACGAGAGCCTCACAGGCGGCCGGAGCCTCCGCTGCGTTCCTGTCAGATCCCGAGCCGAAGGCCCTGGCCTCGTCCATTGCCATACGACTCCCGACGTGGGGTCATATAAGCACTCAGGGGAGACCTTCGGTCGGCCTATGCGATCCCCCGATGGCGTCGCCCTTCCCACGCCGCCCGGAGTACCGCACGGCAAGACGGTTCACGCGCCGGGCGAACTCCTTCTTCGCCTGGGGATTCTTTTCAACTCTCGAGAACCTGCCCAGGACTTCACGCTGCTGCTCAGCCGAAAGCAGCCTTCCGTCCACGGCCTCGAACCAAGCGTCCTCCTTGGACGTATGAGCCCTGATGAAATCAGCGTAGGTCAACATGAATCGGGAGAGGGACTCCGCAGTCTCCTCTCCTTTCGCCCATCTGACGTACTCCTGTTCGATCCTCATGGCTGCCCTCCGACCGAACTCGTGCTCCACCAGAAACCCGTACACCGTCTTCTGCTCGCCCCTGGCGACTCCCTGAACAACGGGGAAGAGCCCGACTTCCTCCTTCGCGTGATGGTAGGCGTCCACGAACTCCATCATCAGTCCAATGGCCTCCTCCACGTCTTCCGGCGGAAGCTTCTCTCCTCTGGCAATCCTCGCGGACATCTTCCTGATCGCGTATTCGAGCCTCCTTATGACGCGGTGATCGGCTCTGAGGTCGGACCCGGCTTTCACGACATCCGCCAGGACGAGGCTGGATTAATCCGTTATCCAATCTCATGCTTCCAGGCCTCCCTTCGGACAGAAAAGGAGATATATTGCCCGAAAACGCTCTTCAAATCTGCGCCGCGGTAGCTCAGCCTGGGAGAGCAATCGGCTGAAGTTCATCGGAATCGGAAACCGATGTGTCGCAGGCTCAAATCCTGCCCGCGGCACCTGTCAAGTCGACCCAGCGGTGTCGCTGCCCGATGCTTCCCCGGGGCCCGAAAAGGATTATTAGACCCCCGGATGGCGCATCTCCGAAAGCGGTGGAATCCAGTTGACCATCACCGTCTCGAGCCTCCTCGGCTCAGATCCGGCCTTCAGGAGGGAGGTCGCGTCCCGCACTGGGGAGCCCAGCGAGGAGGAGGGCCTCTTCCTGTACTACCATGCGGGCGGTGGGAACGGATTCATCCTTCTGGACGAGGGGGCCTACCCCGGACGGATCCAGGACGTCCTCCGGATTGCCTCAATCTCCGACGCCGTCTACTACCTCCTGCCGAAGGACGGCAAGCTCAGCTGGATCGACGGAGAGCTCGCCCTCATGGCGGACTTCCTTGAGATATCGCATGGTGGGATCGTGACGGCCGGAGACCCGGAGGCATCCAAGGAGGTGGCAGGAAAGGTCTTCAGAGGGTTAACGCTGGCATCGCTGCCCGTTCGCTCCGCCAGCGACCCCTACCTGTTCTCGCCCGAAGGGATGGGCAGGTCCAGAAGCAAGGACCTCGGAGGCCAGAAGTACGTCGCCGTGGACAGGGCCTTCAACGTCAAGGGGGTCGGCCTCATAGTGCTGGGCTTCGTGATAGGAGGCACCGTGAAGACGCATGACGCCATGAAGATCCTGCCCCAGGGAAGGGAGGCGGAGGTCAGGAGCATTCAGATAATGGACGTGGACGTTGACTCCGCCCCCGAGGGCTCGAGGGTGGGCCTTTGCCTGAAGGGCGCCTCTGTCGAGGACTTCCAGAAGGGCGTGGGGGTTGCTAGCGACGGCATCAGAACCTCACACCAGCTCACCCTCGAATTCAGAGGGTCCCCCTACTTCCGCCAAGGCATCCGCAAGCCCGTCGACCTGCACATCCAGACGATATCCGGGCTGAACCTCGGTCATGTCGCCCCTCAGCCCGACGGCAAGATGACGGTGACATTCCAGAAGCAGGTCCCCGTTTGGGCGGGCCAGCGGGCTGTCTTGGTGGACCTGAACATCAGGCCGGGCGCTTCAAGGGTCATAGGAGGAGGAGTGGTCTCCTCCTTCCTCTAGAGTGCCCGCACCATGGGGTCCCTATCCCGCTGCTGAGAACCCGATGACGACGTTCCCCAGGTCGGAGGTGCAGCTGACGTTGAACTGGGTCGGCACGGAGAAGTAGTCGGGTGTCCGCGCTTCGTATTCCGTGCCAGAATTGGTCAGCACCAGGAGCCCTCCGGCCTGCGGCGGAATCACGCTCCCCATGGATGTTGCCCCAAGGAGCCACACGGCCGCCGACGAGTCAGCCTCCAGCCGCAGGTTTATGTTGCCAGCCCTGGTCGAAAGGGAGGCCGAGCCGGTCGTGGAGTCGGCTTCGATGTCGATGTCGACGTTGCCGGCGCTGCTGCGGCAGCTGATGTAGGGGGCGGTCACCGCGGCGATCTCCACGTTCCCGGCGTCCGTGGTGCAATCGAGCGAGAGGACCTTGGCCCTCGCGTCCTGGTCCAAGTATATGTTGCCAGCGCTGGTGCGAAGGGACGCGTTCAGGACATACCTAAGGCCCAGCACGATCTCCATCTCGGCCCCCGCTCCGTTGAGGTTCAGGCGGAAGGCGTCCCCGCTGGAGGAATTGGTGAGCTTCGGCACCATCGTGAACGAGGGGAAGAACCGCCTGCCCCCGGCGTACCTGAACGTCACCCTGTAGGCGAGACTGGGGTCGGCCGAGTAGCTCACCCTGATGCTCCCCGCGCTCGTCCTCGCCGTCAGCAGGAGGTAGCTCTGAGGCACCTGGGCCCTGGTGGCCGAGAAGACGAGGGTCGTGCTCGGCGCCTCCATGGCGAACCCTCCCGACGCGACCGCCCCCACAACGACCATCCCGACGAGGCACAGGGCGGCGCCAGCTGAAGCTCCCCGAGGTCTCCTCAGGGCGTAGACGACGGTCGCGACGCCCGCGAGCAGCAGAGCCAGGCCGAAGGCTCCGGGGACGACTATCCCAAGATAGGACAGGGCCCCTGCGAGAACGAACAGCAGGCCTCCGAGGACTTCAAGCAAGAGTCCGACCGAAGACCTCATCCCGACCCGTTCGGAGGGACCGCTTTCTCCTATTTTAATGGCGAGGCTCGGCTACAGGCTCAGGATCAGGTCGGCCGCTTCCTCCATGCTGTGGGCGACCCTGAACGGGCCCCCGGCCCTCACCCTCTCCTCTGTCTGGTAGCTTCCTCTCCTCACGATCGATATGACCTTGACCCCGGCCCTGTTGCCGGACAGGGCGTCCTCAACCATGTCCCCGGTGAAGACCGCCCTCTCCGGCTTCACTCCCAGCTTCTCCAGAGCCGCAAGTATGGGCTTCGGCGAGGGCTTGAGCTCCGAGGCGTCCTCGGCCCCCACGGCCACGTCGACTAGGTCGTCCAGCCCGAACCTGCGTATCTGCTCGAGCAGAGGCCCCCTCTTCGTCTGGGTCACTATGGCCACCTTGATACCCGCGCCCTTGATCCTCCGGAGCGTCGGGAGCGTTTCCGGGAAGGGCTCGATCTCCTCGGAAATGGGCCGATAGATCTTCCAGAACCTCCTGTCCACTTCGGAAAGGAGTTCGGGGGTGCCCAGGCCGTAAAGGGAATAGAACGACTGCCAGGGAAGGATGAACTTCTCCTTGAATGACTCGAGGTCCTGGTGGGGCACGCCGAAGGACATCAGGGTCTCGTCGTTGCTGCGCCAGACCACGTCCAGATCGTCCGAAAGCGTTCCGCTCCAGTCGAAGAGTGCGGCGTCGATCCCCCTGTCTTTCAAGTGCAAGCCGGGCTCCGAATGCAGCAGGCTTCGCGTGGCGGCTCAAAAGCTTTTTTCGCTTCGGGACCTCGAGGCCCGAATCCCTCTCCTTATATTCCGAACCGCTGTAACGTCTGGTGTGATGAAGGTCGGCGATCTTGTCAGGCTGCCGCCGGTCACGATCGAGCCGGAGGCGACGTTGGTGGACGCCGCCAGGCTCATGAGCACCAACAGGATCGGCTTGGTGCTCGTGGTGGACCCCATGGACAGGGCCAGGATGGTCGGAGTGATTTCGGAGAGGGACATAGTGACCGCCGTCGCCAAGGGAGAGAGCATATTCTCTCCCATCGAGAACATCATGACGAAGCAGGTCATCACCATCCCCAAGGACGCCAGGCTGGACGAGGCCGCCATGACCATGTCCAAGTTCAGCGTCCGCCACCTGGTGGTCGTCGATGGCGCGAAGCCCTTCGGCGTCATCTCTATCCGCGACATAATCTCGGAAGAGAAGATACTCAAGGCGTTGAGCACCTCCGTCTTCTGACCGACCCGAGGACGAAGAGGGCCCGGCCTCGGTCACATGAACCGGATGCGATATCGCAACTTAAATACGGCTTCGATAATACCATCGTCTTAGCGCAATTGTCCTCGTTCATTCCGAAGAGGGTCTTTTTGACGAACGGCGTCGGCCGACACAAGGAGAAGCTCAACAGCTTCGAACTCGCGCTCAGGGACGCTGGCATAGCACACTGCAACCTCGTGCCGGTGTCCAGCATCTTCCCTCCGAGGGCCCAGGTCATCAGCAAGAAGGAGGGGCTCAAGCTGATCAGCCCCGGCCAGGTTGTCTTCGTCGTCCTCAGCAGGAACGACACCAACGAGCCCAATCGCCTCATTTCTGCGGCGGTGGGGCTCGCGCTCCCGAGGGACAAGAACATGTACGGCTACCTGTCGGAGGTGCACGGCTACGGCATGACGGATTCGAAGGCGGCGGACTACTCCGAGGACCTGGCCGTCTACATGCTCGCCTCCACCATGGGCCTCCCGTTCGATCCCGACAAGAGCTGGGACGAGCTCAAGCAGGAGTGGAAGATCTCCGGCAAGATATTCAGGACGACGCACGTCGTCCAATCGGCCGAAGGTGACAAGAACGGCCTCTGGACATCGGTCGTGGCCGCCTGCGTGCTGCTACCGTAGGCCTAGGCCCTGCGCGTCTCTATGACGATGTAGAACGTCAGCATCAGCGACACGCCCGCCAGCATTCCGGCGAGGACATCGGAGGGCCGAACCGCGTAGCCGGTTGCGAGTATGGCAGCGAGGATCACGCCCGCAACGACGAACGGGTTCGGCGCCAGCTCCGGGTAGATCTCTGGCTTGAGTCGGAAGAGGCGCCTGTTCATGAACCACCTTTCCACCAGCATGGCGTCCTTCATGGTCTCGAGGTGGTCCTGCACGGTCGCCTTGCTCTCCCCGATGCTCGCCGCCAGGGAGGAGATGCTGCTCCATGCGTTCTGGTTCCTCAGGTAGTGCAGGACTATCTTGCGCCTTGTCGGGTTCTTCAGGAGGAGCGCGAACTCCTCGTTCCTTTCGAGCCTCTCCAGCGACCAGTAGCTGGTCAGGCGGACAGGGAAGACCCTGTTGAACATCCTCCTGGCCAGCTTCTGGCTCATCGACGGGTCACTCGGAGTCTCCCGCCTATATCTCTACAGCCGCCCTTATTACAAAAGCCGCGACGAAGGTCCAGAAGAGCTGGGCCGACGTCAGGGGCACCACCGCGAGCTTGAAGATCACCAGCAGGAGCCAGAAGACGAAGGCCAGCCCTCCCACCCTTCCGATGAGGTTCCTCAGGATCCTTCCGGGCCGCGCGGAGTCGAAGGCGGAAACTAGGATGAGCCCAAGGGCGAGGTAAAGTATGAACCTGGCGTACTGGTCCACGAGTCCCAGTGGCAGCGCTATTATGTAAGCCAGGAGAAGGAGCGTGCCAGCGTTGCCCAGGTTGTGCACGGTGGAGCGGAACATCAGGCTGACACCCTCTCATCCTTCTTCCATGCGACCCAACGGGGCCCCATCACGACCAGGCTCAGGCCTTCCGAAAGGTTCTTCACGACCGTCACGGGCTTCTGCCCTTCCTTGAACAGGCCGCTGAAGCCCATGGCCTCCCCCTGGGACAGGATCTCGTTCTTCACGACCTTCCCCCCGACCCGGACCACTTCTCCATCGGGCCCCTTGTATACGTACACCCCTGGGACCCTGACCACCTTCCTCTGGGACGTCTCCTCAACCCTGACGACCCCCCCGACCGACACGGTGTTCACCTTCTCCTCCGGGTGGTACCTTGAGATGGCCTCCTTCACGAAGCTTCCGGCCTCCGTACCCAGGTCCGAGCAGGCGGTCGCCAGGTTGGCCTTGAGCTCATCCAACGTCTTGAAGTCATGGAGGCCCGCGTCCCCGTCCGTGGCCGCCTTTGTCGACGGTTCTCTCAACTCAAGCGGACAGGTGGAGGCCACGACGCAGAGGCCGTCCAAGGTCTCAAAACCCTTCGACGTCTCGATCCGTCCCCTTCCGGCGACGGCGACCGAGTTCTCGCCGTCCTTGAAGACGATCGAGTCCTTGTCCCAATCGAACCTGACCCCTGCCCCTTCACAATACCCCCCTTTCGAGCTCACGACCGGTTCCGAGAAGGTCGGAGTCACGAGTTCCTTCCCCCCTTCGGCGCAGTCGCCGAAGTCCTTGGCGATGTTGTAGTTGCGGTGGTCCCCGAAATCGAAGTCGGTCACATGGTCATGCCATTCCCGCCTGATCCTTCGGGACGCGTAGGAGCCCAGAGGTATCGTCACCGCCAGCAGCAGGACCCCCAGCCAGAAGAGCTGGGTCCTGGCGGGCGAAGCGAGCGCCGGGAAGCCCAGGAGGGCCAGCAGGGCGAGAGCGAAACCAGTGACGCCCGTTATCACGGTCCCCACGATCGCCACCGGCGCCCCGTACGTCCTCCCGTAGTAGACGCCGTAGCCCACGACCGTAAGCACGATGAGGGCGGCGAACATCGCATCGAGATAGATCAGTCCCGGGATCGCCACGTCGAACGCCATCGCGAGGCGGGCCAGGACCTCCACTATGAAGACGGCCATCGTCGCCTTGGCGATTCCGTCCACGACGTTTTTCCAGTCCAATCATCCCACTTCCTTGGCGGCGGTGAGCCGGCTGGGGTATTTAATCCGGGGCAAACGTCGGCGTCCGTTCGGGGCCGTAGGTTATCGTCGGGTCGTCAACGAGGTGCCGAGGTATCGTTATTAAGCCATGTTCACAAGACACGATTCGACAGCCATGACGGCGAAACCCGCGGCGCTCAGGCTCTTCGGCACGTCCGGCATCAGGGGCTTCATCAACCGCACCCTGACTCCCGAATTCGCCGCCAGGATGGGGCTCTGCTTCGCCCATCTCATGGGCCGGGAAGGGGAGGTGGCCGTGGGGAGGGACGTACGCCTTCATGCCTCCCTCATCCAGCGGGCCGTCATCTCGGGCTTGAACTCAGGCGGCGTCGACGTCAGGGAGTGCGGCGTGGCCCCCACGCCCGCCGTGCTTCACTATATGAAACACGAAGGGCTGGACGGTGCGGTGCTGGTCACCGGGAGCCATACGATAGCCCCCGTCGTCGGCCTCCTCTTCTTTCTGCGTGACGGCGGTGAGATCAACGTCCGAGCCGAGGAGAGGCTGGAAAGGCTGTACTTCGGCGGCGGCCTCTCTCCGAACCCCTGGAACAGGACTGGCCACACGAGGCAGGGGGAGCCCATCGAATCGTATTACGATGCTGTGGAAAGGGCTTCCGACGCTCGACTGGTAGCCGGCCGCCGCGTAGTAGTTGACCCGGGGAATGGCGCCGCCTCCGGCGTCATCGCGACCCTTCTGCAGAGGCTTGGATGCAAGGCGTCAGCCATCAACGACGTCGCCGACGGCCGGTTCCCGTCCAGGTCCCCCTATCCGCGGAGGGAAGTCCTGGGCGGCCTCAGGCGGGCGGTCAAAGAAACGTCGGCCGACGCGGGGGTCGCCACCGACGGAGACGGAGACAGGGCGATCTTCGTGGACGAAAATGGTAACGCAGTCTGGGGCGACGTCACCGGCTCCCTGTTCGCACTTGACTCTCTGGAGCGCAGGGGAGGGGGCACGATCGTCGCACCGGTCAACTCCTCCCAGCTGATAAGGGACGTATGCCGCGGCAGGGGCAGGCTCGTCACGACGCGCGTGGGACCTCCGGCGATAATCGACGCCCTGAGGAACCGCCCGGACTCCGTCTTCGGCTTCGAAGAGACTGGCAAGTACATCTGGCCGGACGTCCTCCTCTACGGCGACGTCGCCCTTTCAACCCTGAGGATGCTCGAGCTGATGGAAAGGCGCGGCAAGTCCATGGCGGAGCTCACGGCGACCCTGCCCAGGTACCACATGGTGAAGAGGGCGTTCAGATGCGCGGAATCGAGCAAGACGACCATCCACGACCGGGTGCTCGCGCTCTCCTCAGGCATGGGGGCAACGGTCATCACCCTGGACGGCGTGAAGGCAGTCTACCCTGACAGGTCATGGATCCTGCTCCGCCCGAGCGGCACAGAGCCCTTCTTCCGGTGCTACGCCGAGGCAAGGACGGCCAAGAAGGCGGAGGAGCTGGCACGGAGCGGCATCAGGATGCTCCGGGAGGCGGAGTCCTCCGTCCGCACCGGCACGCGAAACAGAGCGTCCGGGGAGCGGCCCGTGGCATAGGCGATTGCCATGTCATCCACCGAGTGGGACGTCGTCGTCGCCGGGGCAAGCATAGCAGGGAACTCGGCAGCCCGAAGGCTCGCGGAGGAGGGCTGCAGGGTCGTGGTCATCGAGGACGATCTGGAGGTGGGCACCCCGGAGAAGTGCGGCGGCCTGGTTTCGCTGGAAAGCCTGGAGCAGATGGGGATCCCTCCTTCGAGCAGGATCATCTCGGACAACATGCTCTCCGCCATATTCGCTTCCCACGGTGGTGAGGTCCTCGAGCTGGACGCCAGGAAAGTGGGAGTCGTCGCCCTGAAGAGACGGGAGCTGGACAAGGCGGTCGCCAAGTACGCGGCCTCCGAAGGGGCCCGCTACGAGCTGGGCTCCAAGGTCCAAGCATTCGAAGAGAAGGGCGACGCCGTGGAGGTGTCCGCATCCACCGGTCGCTATCGTGCCAAGTACTTGATCGACGCCAGGGGCGTTTCGATCTACAACGGCCTGAAGCCGGGCGGCCTCCTCTCCGCCGTCCAGTATGAATGCACGCTCCCCGACCTGAAGAGAGGCAGGGTGGAGGTAGTGCTGGACAAGGAGGTGAGCGAGGAGTACTTCGCCTGGGTCATCCCGCTCGACGACTCGTCAGCCAGGGTTGGCATCGCCGGCCGCGGTCCCGGCCTTCAGACTTGGTTGGAAGGATACATAGCGGGCCGCGGCGGTCAGGCGATCAAGAGGACGTTCGCAAGCATCGTTGTAGGAGGCCCCCTTGACCGGTTCGTCTACGGGCGGAGGATACTGGCGGGCGATGCGGCCGGCCAGAGCAAGCCCACCACGGGCGGAGGGATCTTCAGCGGCGGGGTCGGCGGCATGATGGCCGGCTCGGCGGTGGCCGAGGCCGTCAGGCAAGGAAACCAGAAGCCGCTTCAGGGCTACGAGCGAGAATGGAGGGGTCAGTTCCAGAAGGACTTCGACACACAGCTGGCGATCCGGCGGCTCTACGAAGACCTCAGCAACGAAGAGCTGGACTCCCTCTTCAGCATCCTGATACGGGAAAAGGCGGCGGAGCACCTGAAGGACGGGAGCTTCGATTACCACGCCCTCGACCTGGCCAAGATGCTGGGAGCCAAGGGCCTCCTAGATTCTCTGCTCGTGCTCGGCGGAAGCTACCGCAGGATACGCTCTCTGGTGGACCTAGTCAGGTGAAATAAGAAAAAACGTAAGGGCCTTATTGGCGCTTCTACTTCTTGCCGAGTATCTTGAATACCTTCGTACCACACTTTGCGCAGGTCCCAGAAAGTGCCTTCCGGCCGTTCTTTAGCTTGACTTCCTTTGGATTCTTCATCTCGCGCTTGGCCCTGCACTTAACGCAGTATGCCGTTTCAGCCAATCATTTCACCGTTGTGCGTAGTATGCGAGACGTGCGTATTTAAGCCTATGCGTTTCATGTGCCTAAATCGGCTCATTTTGGCTTGTCGCGGGTGCCCCCGGACGCCTTTTTTGATGGTTTTGCCAGCTCATGCCAACTTCTTCCTGCCTATGTCCGTGCCTGACGCCGACTCCAAAGGCGAGGCATCCTTCCCACGCTGCCATGTTGCCTGCATGGACACGGCAGGGGGAACCGACCTGCGACCATCATCTCCCTTGCCCCCCTCCATCGCCTCCGACGCAAGGGTCACGGCCGTGCCTCCGGCTTCTGTTGCTTGGTCGACGCCGGGCTCGGCCCTGTCTCATTTTCCGGAGCGAGCAAGCGTTATATATACCACTTCGCAAGGGGGTTTGAGTAAGTTTGTCGCCTCTGGTGAAGCCCCCGATTTGCTCATCTTGCAACAAACCCATCGACCCGAGGGAAAAAGCCGTGAAGTTCTACTGCCCAGAATGCGGCAAGGTCCTCATTTGGCGCTGCGAACGCTGCAGGCTGCTCGCCAGGCCGTACAAGTGCGAGAACTGCGGATTCGAAGGACCTTAGAGGGGATCGATTTGGCCGACCTAGTTGTCCGAGTGAAGGTCCTCCCGGAGGACATCGAAGCCAAGCCCGAGCAGACCGTAGAGGACATCAGGTACTCCACCAGGGACGTGGCCGTCCTGATGAGATACGGAGTGGAACCGGTCGCCTTTGGCCTCAACGCCATCATCATCGACTTCGGCATCGAAGACAAGGAAGGGGGCACGGACCCGCTGGAGACTGCCCTGCTCTCCACTCCGGGAATCAGCCAGGTAGATGTCATCGGAGTCAGCAAGTCCTCCACACACGTCAGGTAGCGGACGGGGGCTCGCGGTTTCGCGCTTAGGCTTATCAGGCTCTAGAATGCCTTAACTCCTCCCGCTAGGATAGGCTGGTGCACATTGCCCACGAGAAAGCTTAGGCTGAAGGTCCAGGAGGCCCTGCCCAGGGACATAGGGAAGGCCAGGGCGAGGCTCCCGATGGGCGCCATGATGAGGATAGGGGTGAAGCCCGGGGACTTCCTCGAGCTGAAGGGGAAGCAGGTGGCCGCGGCCACCGCCTGGCCCAGCGACGAGGACGACTCCGGCTCCGGCCTGGTCAGGATAGATGGCTCCATCAGGCGCAACCTGGGGGTCACCCTCAACGAATTCGTGGACGTGAGCAAGGCGGCGGTCAGGGCTGCCACGAGCGTCGTCCTCGCGCCTCTGGGCAAGTCGGTGCAGCTGGACGAGGACTTCGATTCGTTCGTCCTCAACAGGGTGAAGGGGATGCCTCTCGTGGAGGGGACCTCCCTGTCGATCGTGGTGCTCGGCAGTCCCGTCAGCTTCAAGGTCGTCAAGGTGTCGCCCAAAGGCATAGTCGTCGCCGAGGACTCAACCAGGCTGAAGGTTGAGCCCAAGCTGGCCGAGTCCCTGACGGCGGAGCAGCGGATCACCTACGACGACATCGGCGGACTGCGCGAGCAGCTCCGCAGGCTGAGGGAGATAGTCGAGCTTCCGCTGCGCTTCCCCGAGCTCTTCGCCAGGCTCGGCATCGAGCCTCCCCGAGGCGTCCTCCTCTATGGCCCGCCGGGGTGCGGCAAGACCATGATCGCCAAGGCCCTCGCCAACGAATCTCAGGCCAAGTTCTACACCATCAACGGCCCGGAGATCATGAGCAAGTACTACGGGGAGACCGAGGCCAAGCTCCGCGAGATATTCAAGGAGGCCCGCGAGAGCGCGCCCAGCGTCGTGTTCATCGACGAAATCGACGCCATCGCCCCCAAGAGGGAGGAGGTCTTCGGCGAGGTGGAGAAGCGGATGGTCGCCCAGCTCCTGTCTCTGATGGACGGGCTGAGCGAGCGGGGGAACGTGGTGGTCATCGGGGCCACCAACAGGATCGACGATGTGGACCTGGCACTGAGGAGGCCCGGCCGCTTCGACAGGGAGGTCGAAATCGGCGTTCCCAACACCGACGGCAGGCTGGAGATACTTCAGATCCACACCACCGGCATGCCTCTGGCTGTCGACGTCGACCTCAGGCGCCTCTCCTCAATCACGAACGGCTACACGGGCGCCGACCTGAAGGCCCTGTGCCGGGAGGCCGCATTGGGCGCGCTGCGCGAGGTGATACCGCAGACGGAGATCGACGTGCGTAACGTCCCCGCCGCGACGCTGGAGAGGATCACGATAGGCATGGAGAACTTCCTGGACGCCTACAAGGGGATCGTCCCGACCGCCCTGCGTGAGTTCTACGTCGAGGTGCCGCAGACGCACTGGTCCGACGTAGGAGGCCTCGACAAGATCAAGGAGGCCCTCAGCGAAAACATCATCGAGGCCGTCAAGCACCCCGAGGAGTTCAAGAAGAAGGGCATCGAGCCCCCGCGAGGCGTCCTCCTCTACGGCCCGCCCGGGTGCGGGAAGACGCTCCTGGCGAAGGCGTTGGCGGCGGAGTCTCAGACCAACCTCATCGTCATAAGGGGACCCGAGGTCCTGAGCAAGTGGCTGGGCGAATCGGAGAAGGCCATCAGGGACATCTTCAGGAAGGCCAGGTCGTCCAGCCCCTGCATCATATTGTTCGACGAAATCGACTCTCTGGGCCGCACCAGGTACGCCAGCGAGGAGACGTGGAGCGGAGAGACGGTCCTCAGCCAGCTGCTGACCCAGATCGACTCCCTGTACTCTGGCGAAGGCGTCTTCATCATCGGCTCCACCAACAGGCCGGACCTGCTTGACCCGTCGCTGCTCAGGCCCGGGAGGCTGGGCGTGCTCTTCTACGTGTCCCCGCCGGACGAGGAAGGGCGCCTATCCATTCTCAAGATCCTGACTTCGCGCATGCCTCTGTCCTCCGACGTCGACCTGCCCTCCATCGCCAAGGAGGCGACCAACTTCACTGGAGCCGACCTCGAATCTCTCTGCAGGGAGGCCGGCCTGTCCGCCATCAGAAGGAAGTCGGAGACGGTTTCGAGGATGGACTTCGACTCCGGGCTGAGACAAGTGAAGCCCGGATACAGCAAGGAGGTCGAGGAGTGGTACGCGGAGCTCGACAAGAAGCTGAGGAGCCATGTCGTGAAGCCGCAGAAGCAGCGCCAGTACGGCTGACCCCCCAACAACCTTATTAAGCCTCCAGCGGGCACTTTCGAGACGACTTTCTGGTCAGCGTGACCTGACTATGGTAGATAGCCTCGCGGCGCAGATCGACGAAAGAATCCGTTCGATGAAGGTGACCACGGACGTAGAGCTGCTCAACGAGCTGCGCAAGACGAAGGAGATGGACATGGAGGACCTCAACGACATCCTCTTCCGCCTTGAGATCAAGGGCTTGATAACCGTAAGCTGGATGGACAAGGAAAGGCGCCGTATCGAATACCGCGAGCCCAAGGAGCCAGCTCGTCAGGAAAGCACTTAAGAGACTTCCCGGCCCTTTTCGCCTGGCTTCGAGAGAATGGGAGTCGACCTAGGCCCTCTCGTCAAGGAGAGGGCGACCATCAGGCTGGAGGACCTGAACAGGCGCATCATAGCGATAGACGCCTACAACGCCCTCTATCAGTTCCTGGCGGTGATCAGGGGAGAGACGGGCGAGCCCCTGATGGACAGGGAGGGGAGGGTCACCAGCCACCTGAGCGGCCTCTTCTATCGCACCTGCAACTTCCTGGAGAAGGGGGCCCGGCCGCTGTACGTCTTCGACGGCAAGCCTCCCCAACTCAAGCATGAGGAGATCTCGCGGAGAGGGGAGGCCAAGCGGAAGGCCTACGAGCTCTACCAGGAGGCGCAGGTGAGGGGGGACGCGGAGGGGATGCGGAAGTACGGCTCACTGTCCGTCCGTCTCGACGAAGGGATGGTGGCGGAGTCCAAGGAGCTGCTGAAGCTTATGGGCCTGCCTGTTGTGCAGGCTCCCTCCGAGGGAGAGTGCGAGGCCGCCTACCTCGCCTCGGTTGGGAAGGCCTGGGCTTCGGTTTCCCAGGACTACGACTCCCTCCTCTTCGGGTCGCCTCGGCTAATCAGGAACCTCACGGTTTCCGGACGCAGGAAGCTTCCGGGCAGGGACATCTACATCGAGGTGATCCCCGAGATGGTGAAGCTCGAGGACGTCCTCCGTGAATTGTCCGTGGACCATGCCCAGCTGGTGGACCTTGGGATCCTCCTCGGCACGGACTTCAACCCCGATGGGTTCAAAGGAGTGGGCACGGCGACCGCGCTGAAGTACATCCACACCTACGGGTCGCTCGACCGCGTGGAACCCCTCAAGGACGAGATCGCCGGCACGGATTACCAGCAGATCCGCGACATCTTCCTCAAGCCCGCCGTCGCCGACGTCGGCGAGCTGGAGTGGGGAGAGATAGACCTGGATGGCCTGAAGTCCATGCTCTGCGACAGGCACGACTTCTCCCCCGAACGGGTCCAAGCGGCCGTGGTCAGGGTAAGGGAGGCTTCCAAGGGACGGAGCGAGACCCTCGAAAGGTGGTTCGGCTAGGCTTTTGAAGCTAGACCTACTCAGGCGCGGCCTCGCTGACAACCTGGCCGCCGAAGGCATCCTCCAATCGGAGGACGTGCGGAGGGCCTTCCTCAAGGTCCCCCGTGAAGCGTTCGTCTGGCCAGGGAGCCTAGGCCAGGCGTACTTCGACATGCCCCTTTCCCTGGGCGAGACCGGCCAGACGATCTCGGCCCCTCACATGGTTGTCATCATGCTCGAGGCACTGAAGCCCAAGCCGGGCGACGTCGTCCTTGAGGTGGGCACGGGAAGCGGCTACAATGCCGCCCTCCTGGCGGAGATGGTCTGCCCTGACGGGAGATCAGGAGGGAGGGTCGTCACGGTGGAGCGCGTCCCCGAGCTGGCCGACTTCGCCAGGAGCAACCTGGCCAAGACCGGATACTCGGACAGAGTGCAAGTGATCGTGGGCGACGGAACCCTGGGCGACGGGGCCGGGACGAAGTTCGACGGGATAATGGTCACGGCCGCGGCTCCACGCATACCTGCCGCGCTCAAGAGACAGCTCAAGCCGAACGGCAGGCTGCTCATCCCCGTCGGACATCTTGGCTACCAGGACCTCATCCGGTGCACCAGGAAGGCCGGGGACAGGTACGAGGAGGAGAACCTCGGAGGATGCATCTTCGTTCCGCTGGTCGGTCAGGACGGCTACTAGGCGACCCGGTTGGAACCCCTGATGCGGGTCCGCTTCAAGGGGCACAAGAACCTCTTGGCCACGAACAGGATGACGATGGAGGTCACTCGGGAGGACTACCTCACCCTGAGGGGAGACTGCATCGTCGGCATCCTGGCCGACTCGGCGTGCAAGGACCTCCCCGATGCGGCCAAGGCCTTCCTTACGGGAGGGGATCCCCGAGTGAGGTTCGTCCTTTCCGTGGAGGGCGAGACCTTCGAGTTCCTCGCGTCGGGGTCCAGCTCTCTCACACTGACCCACCCGGTCAGCATGGTCATACGGAAGAGCACCTACACCTGCTCAAGGACCCTGGCCGTCAAGTCGTCGGCCGCCGCCAGCGACGTCCCAAGGTCCATGGTGAGGAGGCTGGCCTCCGGAGCCGGAGGGGAGCTGGCGGCCTATCCCGCCTAGCCGGGGTTCAGGGCATCTCGTCGCGGGAGGCGTGTTTCGCGGCATATCCGGCTCGAAAAGAAAGGTTTTAATTGCGCAAAGCGTCAAGCCGGGGTGACTCGGCATGGACGAAGTCGACAAGAAGCTCCTTGAGCTTCTTAAGCACGACGCTCGTCTTTCCTTTGTTGACCTTGGCTCGAACGTCGGTCTCTCTGAGGCGGCGGTTAGGCGCAGGGTCAAGCGGCTCCAGGAGCTCAACATCATCAAGAGGTTCACGATAGACATCGAGGTCGGGCAGGCGGCAAGCGCCCTGACCCTTGTGGCGGTGGCGCCTTCGACCCCGACCAGCGACGTCTCAGCCAGGATCAAGGCCCTCCCGGCTGTACAGAGGGTCTACGAAATCACGGGCCAGTACGACATCGCGGTCCTGATTACGGGGACCAACATCGCGGAGGTCAACGGCAGCATCGACCAGATACGCCGGGCCGACGGGGTGGCCACGACGAACACGATAATCATCCTCAGGGAGATAACCTAGCTTTCCCGTTCGGAGCTAGGCATATTAGCTCAACCCGCTTCTCATGGGCGTCAGCGCTTGAGGGTACGCGTCAGGGTCTTCGGGTTGGTCCAGGGGGTCGGCTTCAGGTACTTCGTCAGGGAGTCCGCCCTCTCTCTGATGCTGAAGGGTTGGGTCCGGAACGCCGAAGACGGCTCCGTCGAGGCCCTCTTCGAAGGAGACGAAGACTCGATTCACCGGGCCGTGGAGCTCTGCAGGATGGGGCCGCCGATGGCTTCCGTCGAAAGGGTCACCGTCAGCCCGGATTCAGGTGACCAGCTCCCGGACGATTTCAGGATCTCCGACTAGGTTTGCAGCTTTGGCTGGATGTGTTTTGGGTCAGTTCGTCGCGAGGTCTTCAACGCCTTGGGGGCTCAGCCTGGGACGGCGATAACTTCATCCCGATCTTGAGCTGAAAAGCCCGGCTTCTTTAAGTCTTGTCCTGAGCGCCTTGATCGTGCCCGAGCAGTGGAGCGGCCTGAGCCAACCGGGACCGTCCTTCGTGAAGCTGACGGCGAGGACGACGTCGTCGGACGAGCTTCCCTCCCTCATAAGAGCCCTCAACACGAAACCCCATTCCCGCTTCTCGACGACCTTGAGGGTCACTTCGTGGGCGGAGCTGAGGCCGGAGAGCCTGACCAGGTTCTCCCTTATCGGCTCGGGCCGGTCGACTTCCCTGGCCAGGACGGCGAAGTACCTCTTGACGAGTTTCATGGCCCCCCCTCCCTCCGCCGGGTCGATGCGAGAAGCTCCAGCTTCCTGAGGAACCTCCTCTCCCTGACGCCGGCCGAGCGACGGCCCGACTTGACCAGCGCCGCGAAAGCCTTCTTTGTGAGCGGCGTGCAAAGCTCTTCCGGCTCCCTTGCGGAAGACGAGGCGATGACGGGGATGCCCCTTGCCCCTGCCGCCCTCGCCAGACGCGACGTCCACTCGAACGTCTTCGCAGGCGAGGTCTCGTAGGCCCTGCGGACCTCCGAAAGGGAGACCTCGAGGGCCTCCACCCTGTTGGGGTGGGACGCCAGATAGGAGTCCACATCATCAACGGCGTCCACGAGGCCCACGGACAGGAGCGACGGAGGCTTGCGCCTGGCTGACACCTGGGCCAGCGAGCAGGAATCCACGAAGGGGAGGGAGCTCCCGGCCGTGAGAAGGAAACAGCGAATCCCGTCTCCGGCCTCCGCCTGGAACCCCGCCGCCTCCGCCTCGGGCAGGTCCAGCCCAACGACGGAGCAACCCATGAGATCCAAGGCCTTCACCCACGCCCCGTAGGGCTTCGACGGCTTGATGCGCAGCTCGATGTGGCTCACTCCAGGAACCCCCTGACCAGCTCTATCGCTTCGCCGCCCTTTCCCTCCAGTTTGAACCGCAGCCTCACCGGGTCCCTCTCTCCCAGTTCGAGCCTGCCGACGACCAGCCCCTGCTTGTCCAGCCTGATGAAGAGCGTCCCCCTTTCGTCGATGTGCATCCCGAGCTGGCCCAGAAGGCGGGCCCTGTCCGCCGGTCCCAGCCCCTTCAGCACCCTTTCCAGAAGCCTGTCGGCCTCGGGCTGGTCGAGGGCGGCTCTCCCCTCCACGATCATGTTGCCGTTGTGGCCGTACAGGGTCACCGAGTTCGGCGCCTCCACCCCCAGGAGCTCCTTCAGGGCACTGTCCACCTTGCCCCGGTCCTCCGTGAGATGAACGTGGAACGAGACCTCGGCGGACTTCGCTTTCATTCCTTGCCGGTGCCAACTGACTTGCCAAGCAAGATAAAGGTTATCTTCACCGCGCGGCGTCAAGCGCAAGGACCTTAACAGCAGTGTCGGATTCAGGGACTAAGGGCTGTCACATCGATGGGAAAACTGTAGCCACCTTCGGTGACGACAACTATCCTCTCTGTCGAACCAATGCTGAATGCATTTCGACCGTCGATGTTCGGGAACACCAGGGTCAGTTCAACACTACCCCCGGGATGGGGGACACGGACGTCCAATGTGCCCAAGGGGTCCTGTACTGCAGTCCCGTTTGCCGCCACGGACACACTCTTCCAGAAGTCCCACAAGTAGGAATTGTTGACCATCACGCCTCCAATGAAGGTATCCTTCGGCTTCTCGTTATGGGCAATCAGGCTAAGGGTGCAATTGTTGGGATACACCGTCACCGAGGTGTTTGTGATTGAGAGTTTCTCGAAGACTTCCGGGGTACCCGTGCTGAGGGCGCCGTTCCACCAAGCTTCCACGACCTGATAGCACAGAAGAATCACGACAAGAGTCAACAGAGACACGTAGAGCCTGTCCCTGTTCTTCAACTGCGTGGCGCCGTCTGGTGTAGTGGAGTTCTGTTGATATAAATGTCAAGCTGGTCGGCCACTCAGGGCTTCGCCTCCCGGGAAACCTTCAACGCGTTGAAACGCCTACCTTTATCCTTACGACCATTAGTAGTAACGAATAGGAACAGAATTAATGTTGGGCACTGCTGGCAAAAGGGTTATCTTGAGCTCCGGTTTCACGACCTCCGATGTCGCGCAGACGAGGCGCCCGCATCCTGGGCCTCGGGATAGAGAGCACGGCGCACACCTTCGGTGCGGCCTTGATGGATTCCGAAGGCGAGGTCCTGGCGGACTGCCGGGAAGTCTACCGCGCACCCGCCGGCTCCGGCATCCACCCACGCGAAGCCTCGAGGCACCACGCGGAGGTGGCCCCGGCCGTCCTGAAGGAATGCTTTGGCAGGGCCGGACTCGCTGCCGCCGACCTGGACTTCATAGCGTACTCCGCCGGACCCGGCCTGGGACCCTGCCTGAGGGTCGGCGCCGTCGTCGCCAGGTCCCTCAGCTCCTTCTACCGCAAACCCCTGGTCCCCGTCAACCACGCCGTGGGCCACCTGGAACTGGGCTCGCTTCTCTGCGACATGTCCTCCCCCGTATGCCTCCTCGTGTCAGGGGGGCACACGGCCGTGGTCGTCCCCGCCGGTGGGCGTTGGAGGATCTTCGGGGAAACGCTAGACATCACGGTCGGCCAGCTTCTTGACCAGTTCGGCAGGTTCATCGGCCTCGGGAGCCCCTGCGGCCCCGCCATCGAGAAGATGGCGCTGAAGGGAAGGCACCTGGTCGACCTGCCGTACGTCGTCAAGGGCAACGACGTTTCGTTCTCCGGGCTCCTGACCGCGGCCAAGAACCAGGTGGGGGGCCACGCCAACGAAGACCTCGCCTATTCGATCCAGGAGCACGCCTACGCCATGCTCTGCGAGGTTTCGGAACGCGCGCTGGCGTTCTCCGAGAAGAAGGAGCTCCTCATCGTGGGCGGCGTCTCGGCCAACAGGCGGCTCATGGAGATGGTCGGGACCGTGGCCCTCCGGCAGGGCGCGAGGTCCGCAGGCTGCCCGCCAGCCTTCTCCGGGGACTGCGGAGCCCAGATCGCCTGGGCCGGCTTGGAGCATTTCCAGGCGGGCCTGTCGGTGCGTCCCGTCTCCGGCTTCGTTCGGCAGTCCTGGCGACTGGACACGGTGGGAGTGCCATGGAGAGACTGATCAGGAGGGGCGCCGAGGCGGACATCCTCCTGGGCAGGTGGCTGACCGAGAAGGCCGTGTTCAAGGTCAGGACCAAGAGAGCCTATATGATCAGAGAGCTGGACGAGCGGATGAGGGAGGCCCGGACGTCCAGGGAAGCCGAGCTGTTGAGCGCCGCCAAGCGGATGGGAGTCCCCACGCCACTGGTCTTCCACGTGGACCTCGCCAAGTACACCATCGTCATGCAATACCTCGAAGGTCCCCGGCTCAAGGAGCTTCTCCAGAAGGACGAACCCCGGATCGATCTCTGCGAGACCATGGGGTCTCTCATGGCCAGGCTTCACGCCCACGGTGTGGTGCACGGCGACCCGACGACCTCCAATCTCATCCTCTCCGGGGGCAAGCTTGCGCTCATAGACTTCGGCCTCTCCTACAGGTCCGGTTCCGTCGAGGACATAGCGGTCGACCTCCACCTTGTGAAGGAAGTCCTTCAGAGCGCCCACAGCTCCGTCAGCAGGGCGGCCCTAGAGGAGTTCAGGGAGGGATACCTCCGCGAAAGCGGGGCCGCTGCGGAACAGATATGGCGGCGGGTGGCCGACATTGAGCGCAGGGGAAGGTATGCGAGGTCCGAATGGGGAGGCGACTGAATGGAGATAGCGATGGCCACCTCCAACCCCCACAAGCTGGAGGAGGCGAACTACGTGTTGAAGGACTTCGGGGTCACCCTCTTGGCCGAGGATGTCAAGGGACCCGAGATCCAGGACCTGGATCCCGTCGTGGTCGCAAGGTCCTGCCTGGAAGCCATCCTTCCCACCTTCGGCGGGCCCCTTGTCGTCGAAGACACAGCCCTCTGCGTCCGGGCGCTGAACGGCTTCCCAGGGGCGCTGGCTTCGCACGCCTTCAGTACAATAGGGAACCGCGGCATCATCACGCTTCTCGAGAAGGCGAACGACCGCTCCGCGTACTTCGACGCCGCGGTCGCCTACGGAGTGCCCTCCGGTCAGATCTGGGTCTTCACCGGAAGGGCCTACGGCTCCATTTCGGAGGAGCCCCGAGGCGAGATGGGGTTCGGATTCGACCCGATCTTCATACCCGAAGGCCACCGGAAGACCTTCGGCGAGATGACCTTGGATGAGAAGAGCAAGATCTCTCACAGGGCGCTCGCTTTCAGGAGGCTCGGTTCATGGGTCATCCGCTGACGGGCGCTTCTCGGGAGGAATTGTTATATGCTGGGGTTAGGGAGGTCTGAAGGACATGGCTAGGAGACACAGTCATCGCCATGGGAAGTCGCATTCCAGCAGACCCCCCTCCATCATATCCACCCAGTGGATCAACTACAACGCGGAGTCGGTCGAGTCAGTCATAGTCAAGCTCGCCAAGGAAGGGGACTATCCTAGCGTCATCGGCATCAAGCTCAGAGACGAGTACGGCGTGCCGCTTTCGAAGAAGCTCATCGGAAAGACGGTCACCGAAGTCCTGGAGAAGGCAGGATTGGCGCCTCCGGTTCCGGAGGATCTCAACAACCTGCTCAACAAGGCGAGGCGCCTTCAGGCTCACCTCAGGATCCACAAGACCGACAAGAAGAACATACATTCTCTCGAGCTCCTGGAGGCCTCAATCCACCGCCTGTCATTGTACTACAAGAGGAAGGGCACGCTGCCGAAGGACTGGAAGTACAGCGCCCAAGTGGCACAACTAGCGTGATGGAGTAGGAATGCCTGACGTCGAGGCCTTTCGCAGGGCGGCTTCGGAGAACGGCATTCACCTTAAGGAGCTGGCGAAGCAGAAAGCTAGCATTCTGATGCTGGGGCACATAGACGCCGACGGCATAGCCTCGATGGGCGTCCTGGCCAGGGCCCTCGCCCAAGACGACGGCCTTTTCACCGCCAGGGCCATCGCGGACGTCAACCCCCGCCTCCTGGATGAAGTGGCCAAGGAAGGCTTCGACTTCTATCTGTTCTGCGAAGTGGGAAGCGGCCACGTGCCGCTCATCGAGGAGCACCTGAAGGGCAAGTACCTCCTGGTGGACCACCACCAGCTGACGGACGAGGAAAGGGACAACCCCCACGTCTTCAACGTCAATTCGTACGGCTTCGACGGGGCCAGGGAGCTCTCCGGTGCCGGAGTCAGTTACTACCTGGCCTCGAACATGGCCAGCGGCGCCCGCTCCATGGCATGGCTCGCCGTCGTGGGAGCCCTGGGGGACAGGCAGGATCAGGGAACCAAGCGCTCGCTCCTCGGCCTCAACGAGCAGCTGGCCACGGAGGCGATGGCGACGGGTCACCTTGAACTGGTTGACGACCTGCTCGTCTTCGGCCGGGGCGTCCGTCCAATCCACGAATCAGTCGCCATGACCTTCGACCCCTACATCCAGGGCCTCTCCGGAAACAAGGACGCCTGCCTCGCCGCCCTGCAGTCCGCAGGGCTGGAGCTGAAGGAGGCGTCAAGATGGAGGGTCACCTCGGAGCTCACAGCCGAAGAGAAGGAGAGGCTGGTCCTCACCCTGACCCCATACCTGGAGATCTCGGGCGAGCAGGCCGCCGGCATAACCGGCAACGTCTACCTTCTGAAGAAGGAGGACGAGCGCACCTACCTCAGAGACGCCCGGGACTTCGCTTCCCTGCTGGACGCCACGGGCAGGATGAACAAGGCCGGGCTCGGCATCGCTCTCTGCATGGGCGACCGCGGCTCGGCGCTGACGGACGCCGAGAAGACGCTCATCGAGTTCCGGAACACGGTGGTCCGATACCTGCACGTGCTCCTTTCGGACGAGGAGCGGGTGATTCAGGACGGGCCCCTTGTCCAGCTGGTGGGAGACGGCATAGTCCAGGAGAACATGACCGGCGCCCTCTCAAACGCCCTCTCCAACATGCCTCAGCTCAAGGGCAAGCTCATCGTCCTCCGGACAATCACCAAGTCGGGCGAAATCAAATTCTCGGTGCGCAAGGGGAGGGGCGCCTTCTCGTCGTTGAACCTGGGCAGCATCATGCTTCGGTCCGCTGCCATCGCCGGAGGCAACGGAGGCGGCCACGACTCTGCGGCCGGCGCAAGGGTGCCCGCCGTCAAGGCCGGCATGTTCTACGAGAAGCTCAAGAGTGGCGTCTCTTGAAGGCTTCCGTGAAGGTCACCATCTCCACAGGGGACCCCTCGCTCGCAAATGCGCTCTACTCCAGCCTCAAGCCCGACAACGTCGACTTCCCTCCGGGCCTTTCGATCGTGATGAGGCGCAGCGGAGGTTCCCTGACGATCACGTTTCGTGCTCCCGACGTCACAGATACGCTTATTTCCACGGTGGATGATGTGTTTGAAGCATGTGGGGTCTCTCTTCTCGGGATCCGCTCTTCGGAGGGGAACTAGGCTAGATGCTGGACATGAAGTTCGTCAGGGAGAACCCTGACCTCGTCAAGGAATACCTTAGGAAGAGGCATGTCGAGTTCCCTCTGGACAACCTCCTCTTGCTGGACATGCAGCGTCGGAGCCTCATCGTCGAGCTTCAGGACCTGCGGCACAGGAGGAACGTCACGTCCGAACAGGTCGCCGTGATGAAGTCCAAGAAGCAGGACGCTTCGAAGGTCATCGCCGAGATGCGCGAGGTCTCGGGGAAGATATCGTCCGACGAAGAGGGCCTCCGCAGGACGGAGGAGGAGCTGCACCGCCTGCAGCTGGGCCTTCCCAACGTCGTCCATGAAAGCGTCCCCGACTGCATAGGGGACGAGAACAGCGTGGAGGTCAGGCGCTGGGGAGCGCCGAGACCCATGGAGTTCAAGGTCAAGGATCACATTGACCTCGGCAGCTCTCTGGACATCATTGACACCGAAAGGGGGGCCAAGGTGGCGGGGGCCCGCTTCTACTACCTGAAGGGGGACCTGGTCCGCCTGAACTTCGCCCTCATCCAGTTCGCGCTAGAATTCGGCCAGAAGAGGGGCTACACCGTCATGCAGCCGCCGTTCATGCTTAGGAGGGAGATTATGGAGGGCGCCGTCGACCTCGCCGCGTTCGAAGACTCCATCTACAAGGTCGATGGAGAAGACCTCTACCTCCTGACGACGTCCGAGCACGCCCTCCTCGCCTACCATGCAGACGAGATACTCGATGGATCACGCCTCCCCTTGAGGTACCTCGGCGTATCGCCTTGCTTCAGGAAGGAGGCCGGCGCCCACGGGAGGGACACGAAGGGGATCTTCAGGGTGCACCAGTTCGAGAAGGTCGAGCAGTTCGTCTTCGCGAGGCCGGAGGACTCCTGGCCGGAGCATGAAAGGCTCATAGAGAACGCCGAGCTTTTCTTTCAGAAGCTGGGTCTCCCCTACAGGGTCGTGAACATATGCTCCGGCGACCTGGGAGCCCCGGCCGCCAAGAAGTACGACCTGGAGGTCTGGCTCCCCGGCCAGGGAATGTTCAGGGAGGCCGTGTCCTGCTCCAACTGCACCGACTGGCAGGCTAGGCGACTGGCGGTCAGGTTCAGGGACAGGATGGGCGACGAGCCTCGCCTCGTGCACACGCTGAACTCGACCCTCGTGGCTACCACCCGAGCCCTCATCGCGATAATGGAGAACAACCAGATGGCTGACGGCTCTTTCGAGATACCCGAGCCCCTCCGCAAGTACATGGACGGCAGGGAGAAGATATCCTCTCTCGCTAGCTAGAACGGTTTATATCTTCGACGAAGAAGGGCTTATCGCGTAGCGGCATGCCGCGAAAGACAGCGAAGGTAAAAGACAAGTGGCGCGAGAAGTCCTGGCTCGAAGTCATAGCCCCCAGCAGCTTCGGAGGGGTGCAGATCGCGAAGATACCGGCCACGGACGCCAACAAGGCGGTCGACAGGGTCATCCAGACGACGCTCTACGACCTCTTGAAACAGGACCCGTCTCACTACTCCATCAAGGTCTCGTTCGTAATCACGAAGATCGACGGCAACAAGGCTTTCACCACCTTCAGGGGCCACGAGTATGCCCGCGAATACATGAGGAGCCTGGTCAGAAGGGGCTCTTCAATGGTGGGCCTGATAAAGGATTACACTTCGAGGGACGGCTTCCTGCTGAGGGTCTACCTCATAGCCTTCACCCAGGGGAGGGTGAACAGCTCCAGGAAGCGCAGGATCCGCGAGGCAGCCGACAAGGTGCTCACGGAGAGGTCGGCGGCACTGGACTACGAGCAACTGGTGCAGGAGATAGTCCTCAACAAGACGGCGTCCGAGATCTTCGCGGAAGCGAAGAAGATCAGCATGCTCCGACACCTGGGCATTCGGAAGACCAAGCTTCTGGAGGCCCCCAAGGAGCAGCCGGCTCCGGCCCCGGAGGCCGCCGCCGAGACTACGCCCTCCTAGACGCGGCCACTATCTTGATTACGTCTCCGTCCTTCAGCTGGTGCTCTGCCCCCAGCCGTGTCTTCTTCTTCGCATCGACGGCGTAGAGGAAGCTCTCGGCCAGGTCGCTGTGCACCTTCGCGGCGAGGTCCTTGGCCGTCGAGCCTTTCGGGAGGACGAACGCGTCCGGTAGCACGTTTCCGTTCTTGTCCGAGAACCTGTTTTCGTCTTCGACGGGGTAGACCACTATGCCGTTGAGGAGGCCGTAGTAGGCCTCGTTGAGCGCCTTCTGGATCCCCGTGGACCCGTAGGGCTGCAGGACCTTCTCCTTGACGAACTCCAAAGCCTTCGTCTGCTCCGGGCTGGGCGCCGAACCCTCCTTGAGAACGAACGTGCCGTCGCCAGGAGAGTAGGCGATCATCCCCTTCTCGGCCGCCTTCCTGAGGAGAAGCTCTGCCGCTGCGGAGGTGGGGACCACGATCCGTCCCGTCTCTTGCAGCCTCTTCAGGTTGGCTGCGGCCGTCGGCATGTCCGCCTTGTTGCCGGCGATGAGGATGGGCTTGTTCGTCTTCCGCAGCTCCGACGCGAACCTGGCCACTTCTTCGTCGGTCCAGTCGGACATCTTCTTGGCCTCCAGCTGGGCCTTCCTGACTGCCTCCAGCATGTCGGCCGTTGAGACCCCAAGGCCCGTGAGCTTCTCGGCGACGGCCTCCTTGGCCTTCGACGGCTCGATGTGTCGGGTCATCTTGGCCCAGTCCTTGACCAGGATGCCGGTGAGCCACAGATCGTATTCCTCCTCGACGAACGAGACGTCTTCAAGGGGATCCTGGGTCCCGGGGGTCACCACCTTCCCCTCCTTGTCCGTGCCCCCCGACGCGTCGACCACATGGATGAGAGCGTCGGCCCTCCTTAGGTCGTCCAGGAACTTGTTCCCCAGGCCCAGACCTTTGGATGCGCCAGGTATCAGCCCAGCGACGTCCACCAGCTTGACCGGGATCCTCCTCACCCCGTCCACGCAGGCGCTGTTCCTCGGGTTGTCCTGGACCCCAAGCTCCCTGCAAACGCACTTCTTGGTGATGTAGGCCACCCCGACGTTGGGCTCTATGGTCGTGAAGGGATAATTCGCGACAGGTGCATCTAGGAGAGTTGCCGCGTTGAAGAAGCTCGATTTCCCGGTGTTGGGCTTCCCTATCAGGCCCACCATCAACTTATAATGAACCCTCCTCCCGTATGCAGTTGTGGGAAGCAGGAAGGTTGTTATTGTAGGTTGTGGGCTGGCCGGTACCACCGCCGCCGAAGCCGCCCGCAAGCAGGACAGAAGCGCCTCCATAACTGTCGTGGAATCGACACCCCATCACGAGTACTCCCGTTGCGGCCTCCCCTATGTCGTATCGGGGGACGTCCAGCCTCCGTCCAGCCTTTTCCTGAACAAGAAGGCGTACTACCAGGACTCCCTGAAGGTCAGCCTCAGCCTGGGCACCTCACTTGAAGAGATAGACGTCGAAGGAATGGCGCTCAGGGTCCGGGGCGAGGGAGGCTCGGAGCCCATCCCGTACGATTCTTTAGTCCTGGCGACCGGAGCGTCCGCCGTCGACCTTCCCATACCCGGCTTCGGCAAGGCGGGGGTAGTCAAGCTGAGGACTCTGGAGGACGCCGACGCGATATCCAGGGCCGCCACTTCGGGCGGGCGCGCCATCGTCATCGGAGCGGGTTTGATCGGCCTGGAGGTGGCCGACTCCCTGGTCGCCAAGGGTATGAAGGTGACAGTCGTGGAGATGCTCCCGGAGGTCCTGCCGACAGTCTTCGACGGCTCGGTGGCGGCGCGCGTCAGGGAGCGCCTGTCGGCGAAGGGCGTCTCCTTCCTGCTCGGCAAGAAGGTCTCCAGCGTGGTCGGCTTCGACAGGGCGGAGGGGGCGGACGTGGACGGCGAGGTGATCAAGGCCGAGCTGGTGGTCGCGTCGGCCGGCATTCGTCCAAGGACCGAACAGGCTCGGAAGGCCGGAATAAAGGTGGGGCGGTACGGGGGGATCGTCGTGGACGAGGCTTCGCGGACCAGCGTTCCCTCCATCTACGCAGCTGGCGACTGCGTTGAGCTGGCCAACAGGCTCATTTCGGAGAGCCGTCCAATTCAGCTGGCGACCGTGGCCCTGAGGACCGGCGAGGTCGCTGGGGCAAACGCCGCCGGCGGCAGCATGAGGCTCCCCAACCTCTTCGGCAACACCTCTTCCAAGATCGCCGGGCTGGAGGTGTCCGCGACCGGGCTCTCCGAGACCGACGCCAAGGCCCACGGCATCCAGACCTCGGTCGCGGAGAGCTCCTCCTATGAATACGCCCCGTACTTCCCAGGTGGAGGGAGCCTGTTCTGCAAGCTCGTGGCCGACCAGTCCTCCGGGACTCTCGTAGGCGCCCAGTTCCTCGGGGCCGGCGCAGCGGGCTGGGGCAACCTGGCGACCCTGATGATCGCCCAAGGGCTTCACGTGTCCGCACTGGCCTACCTGGAGACCAACTTCTCCCCTCCTGTGCAGAACTTCTGGCCGGCACCCGTGGTCGCAGCGCGCAGGCTGGCAAGGACTCTGGCGACGCGGAGAGTCAGCGTTTAAATCGAAGACGGGCGCAGGTCATCTGGGTGCAGTGGACACGGCCGTCGAGTTCAAGGTGCTAGTGTGCGACCACATCTCCGAGAAGGGCCTGAGCATGATGAAAGACGCAGGGCTCGACGTCGACTACAGGCCAAAGATAACGCCCGAGGAGCTTCTGGCCGTCGCGGATGGATACGACGCCATCGTCGTCAGAAGCAGGACCAAGGTTCGTGCGGACGTCATCAATAGGGCCTCCAGGCTTAAGGTCATCGGAAGGGCCGGAGTGGGGCTCGACAACATCGACGTGGAGGCGGCCAAGGCAAAGGGCGTGGCCGTCTACAACTCGCCGGAATCTCTCACCAACGCAGTGGCGGAGCTGACCCTCGGCCTGATGATAGCCGTCGCAAGAGGGGTGGGGGCCGGACACCACGGCCTGAAGAACGGAGCCTGGGTCAAGGAGTCGCTTATGGGCACGGAGCTGACGGGCAAGACGATCGGGATCGTGGGGTTCGGCCGCATAGGGAGGCGGTTGGCCGAGCTGCTGAAACCGTTCAGCGTCTCCATCCTGGCCTACGACGTGATCCAGCCGGACCAGCTGACCCTCGACGCCCTGGGCGTCAGGATGGCGCCGCTCGAGGAGGTGCTGTCCTCCTCTGACTTCGTGTCTCTGCACCTTCCCGGAGGCGTCTCCATGAAGGGGTTCATAGGGCCGCAGCAGCTGGAGTTGATGAAGAGCTCCGCCTTCCTCGTCAACACGTCACGAGGTGAAGTCATCGATGAAGACGCGCTTGTAAACGCCCTGAAAAGCTCCGCCCTGAGGGGCGCGGCGCTGGACGTGTACTCGGTTGAGCCACCCACGAACAAGGAGCTGCTGGCCCTTGGCAACGTGGTCCTCACTCCGCATGTTGGCGGTCAGACTTCGGAGGCCCAGGACTCTGCTTCCACCATCGTCGCCAAGAAGATCATAGAGCACCTTTCGAAGTCGCGCTAGGTCACAGACGGGGGAAGAGACGAGACGACGTGCCGGGCCGCCTCCACGGTAAAAGATTTAAATCAAGGTCAGTGGAGGCTTGGCTGAAGCGTCGATGTACAAGTACGTAGCTGAAACTTGGCAAAAGGCACTCAAGGAGAAGGACCAGTCGATAAGGGGTCGCCTTGTCGCATGGAGGAGGGGGCCCAGAGTCGTACGCCTCGAACACCCCACGCGTCTGGACCGGGCACGCAAGGTCGGCTACAAGGCCAAGCAGGGCTTCGTCGTTGTCAGAGTCAGGATATCCAGGGGAGGCATCCGCATCAAAAGGCCCGTCGCCGGCAGGAGGTCCAAGCACCTCGGCGTTCTCAGGATAAAGGGCCAGCTTCCTGAGGCCGGCGTAGTGGCCGGAAGGGTCAAGGAGAGGTATCCTAACATGAAGGTCATGGGCTCGTACTTCCTGCTGGAGGACGGCAAGTACCGCTGGTTCGAGGCGGTGCTGGTGGACACGAGCCACCCCGCCGTCAAGGCAGACGCGGAGCTTCGCCAGCTACTTCAGAGCTAGGCTGGGGCTCTGTTGGGAACGGATGCTTGTCATGACCGAGCTTTTCAAGAGCGACGTCGTCAAGAAGAAGGTGCTGACCACCCTTCTGTCGCTCAATCTGGAGGGCAATTGGTCGCTCCAGAGCTTTCTTCTGGAGCTGGGGCTGGGCCCCGAACTCGGTGACGCCCTACTCGAAGAGGCTGTCAGGAGCGGCCTCGTTCGGATGTCAGACCACGATCGCCTCGTCCTGACCCCGGACGGCCGCATAAGCATCAAGGTCGTAATGGCGGGCGGAGTCTTCGACATCCTTCATCCGGGTCACATCTACACCCTCTCCAAGGCGAGGGCGCTGGGCGACATGCTCGTGGTGTCCGTGGCAAGGGACAAGACGGTGCTCAAGATGAGGGGGAAGCCCGTGATGAATTCTGAGGAGACGCGGCTCAGCCTTGTGAGGAGCCTGCGGTTCGTCGACGCGGCCCTCCTCGGGAGCGAAAACGACATCTTCGAGACCGTTGAGCTGATCAGGCCGGACATCATCGCCCTGGGATACGACCAGGCTCACGACGAGCAGATGTTCCTCAAGAAGGGCGCGGAGAGGGGGCTCAAGTTTCTCGTCACTCGGTTGGACAGTCCCATTCCAGGGCTGAAGAGCACCAACCTCAAGAAGGACCAGCAGCTTCTGAAGTCCCTCTGAGCTTCCTCGAAAGAGCGTCGGCCTCGACGAGTTCCTTCGGATACCTGTTCCCCCTGGACTCCAGCCAGCGCTTTACCTGGTCCAGGGACATCAAGTTGCCCGGGCTCGCGTAGAAGGGCTTGTCGTCCCGCACGAACCAGCCTTCCGCCGCGCCCCGCAGCAGCACGGGCCTCACCTTCCCCCGCCCGGACACGTCGCCGACGAGCCTGCTTTTCGCGATGCCGATCGTCGGCTTCTCCGACAGCACCCCAACGATCGTGGCGAGGCCAGCCCTCCTGGGATGAAGCCTCCCGTGCGCGTCCACCAAGATCAGGTCGTACGCTGTCTCCACCTGCGCCAGAACCCTCAGCAGGGGAGGCGCCTCCCTCAGGTAGAGGTAGCCGGGGATGTATGGGAACGGCACACCGTACTCCCCTGACTGCGCCTCCAGGACCCTGCCAGCCTCCACATCATAGACGACGGCCGCGGCATACGCCCTCTCCTTGGTGTATGATACGTCCAGGGCCACGGTGGTCCTAACGTCCTCCGCGGCGATGCCTTCGGGCGCGTACAGCCCGGCCAGCCTGCGCTGGACCATGGTGGCGTACGGGAAGAAGTCGCCGAACGAACTAGACCTTCGCGGCATCCATCTTCTTTTCGAGAGAGCGCATCATCTTAAGGAGTTTGGTGCGCCTCGTCTCCTCGGTCATCATGCTCCTCGTGTCCTCCAGTATGGACCTGTCCACGTCCAGCTTCCTCCTCATTCCGGGGACGACGTTGTCGTACACCGCCAGGGGCTTGATCGAGACGTAGAGGTTCTCCATGACTCCGAAGAGCCTCTCGGCCTCGTCCAGCTCACCCTGTCTTATGCAGTCGTAGAGCCTCCTCTTCGCCTCGCCTATCGCGTCAAGCAGTCCCAGGACGTAGGAGCCGTGTGACACGCCCAGCTCCTCGGAGGAAGGTATGGGCTTGTGCGTCGCCAAGGCTTGGAGGGTCTCGGCTTCGACATATTCGGTCTCCGGTGGAGTGAGGTACTTATCCATCTCCCCTTGCGAAGCTTCCCTGAGTCCCTTCAGGCCATGCTTCGCCTTCAGGATGAGCGCCCGGGCCGATGCCGTGTCCCCGGTATGTATGGAGATGATGGCCTTGGAGCAGTCGGCGATGACGTCCCGCGAATCCTTCAGGATCTTCTCTCTCCTTGCGACGGAGCTTTCGAGGTTCCGAGAGGCCGCTGAAAGCGAGCCCAGGACCTTGTTGAGGGAATCTGCCTTCTTCAAGGGACGACGGTCACCTGGGTCCCTCAGAGGGCCACTTTCTCTTCCTTGATTCCTTCCTTGGAGATCACTAGGAGGTCGATGCCGTCGCCGCTCGCCGCGTCCCTTTGGATCGCGGCCTTGATCGACTTGATGGCGAGCTGCTTCGCCTTCTCCTCGCTCATTCCGTCCTTGAACTCCGACTCGACGACGCCGATGGCGATCTCCGTGCCGGAGCCGACCACCGCGTACTTGTCGGGTATGACGGAACCCAGGGCGTCGAGAATATAGATCGAAGGGCTCCCCTCGACGCCGGCCAGGATGACCTGGTTGAGGAAGGGCATCATCTTCCGGTTGTACATTACAACCGACATGAGCTTGGCCACGGAGTTGGGCGTCATCTTCCGCCGGATCTCCATCTCCCTCATCCTGATCATGGCCTGCATGTTCCTTGCGAGGACCTGCATGTCGCCTATCATGCCCGCGAAAGCGGCCCCCGTGTTCGAGTTCAGCATGAAGACCTTCTTGCCGGTCTTGCTCATGATGAAATTGCCATACGTGAACCTCTTCTCCGCCGCCAGGACCACGCCGCCATCAAAGGTCAGCCCTACAGCCGTAGCCCCGGGAATATTGAATTCGGACATTCGCGCTCCCCTAAAGGAGGGATGGATAAAAGGGTTATTTAATAGTGAAGCCATCTCATGCTTTCGTCCGTCCCGCCACCCTCACCCTGCAGAGCCCGCCCTCTCTCGTTATTCCGTAGCCGCAGCCGGTGAACCTGGCGGCAACGGCGAGGTTCGTCCTGAGGTGCTGGGTCTCCTCATCGGTGACCATCTCGCCCCCTCCCTGCAGGGCCATCAGCGGGACGAGCATGTCGGCCAGATGCCTGTCCACTGCGGCGCCCTTGGAGAGGGGCGACGCCATGCCCGAAGCCGCGGACGCCCCCACCACCTCAGCTCTGACCCCCCTTTCTCCCACCGCATCGGACCCCAGGAAGACCCGCCCGTCTTCGACGTGGCAGACGAGGATCGAGGTCCCGGGGGAGTCCGAGTCCACCCGCTGCACGAAGGCCCTTTCCGCAAAGGCCCCGGAGCCCCTGAGCCTGGCGATCGCCGAATCCGACTGCCTCTGAGCCACCGATTCCGGCAGCGAGCCGCAAACGCTGAACACGTCGACCGCGGCGTCCGACGGCTTCGAATCCAGCCTGACATAGGCCGTCTCCTTCGCCGGCTGGCACTGGCCTTCGACCAGCCCCCCTCCCGCCGGGTAGTACCCGCGTTGTCTGACGTTCGTGCCCAAGGGCAACCCCAGCAGGGCCGCCGCCGGCTCGAAGACCTTCTCTAGGTAGTCGTACGTAGGGCTCCACCTGGTGTCTGTGCCGCCCCTGACGACCGCTCGAGTGCCGAGGCCTTTCAGGGAGACGGCGGATAGGAGGGTCTGCAGGATCAACGTCACGCTCCCCGCTGTTCCGACGTCGATCTCGATCCTGTCGGGGACTTCGGAGCCCGGGGAGAACCTGATCACATCCGAGCCCACCTTCGCATTCTCCACGACCCCTCCCGTTGCCGAAGCGAACGCCGTGACCACCGCCAGGTGTTGCGGCCTCAGGCCCGGGTTGTCCCTCTTGGCCCTTATGTTGAAGACTTCGATCCCCTGGCCCAGCACAAAGGAGAAGAGGAGCGAAGTCCGCAGTATCTGTCCTCCGCCTTCTCCCTCACCTCCGTCGATCCTTAGCAAACCAACACGCCTCGAGGGACGCTACGGCCTGCATTCGCTCAGGTTACTTTTTAAGATTGGTCGTCAGTAGCCCTTCCTTGGCTACCCTTGAAAGTGGCGCTCCTCATCGGCAGGTTCCAGCCCTTCCACCTGGGCCACGTCCGTGCTATCGAATACGCCCTGAAGCGGGCCGACATGCTCGTGCTGGTCATCGGAAGCGCTCAGAGGAGCCATGAATACAGGAATCCCTTCACTGCGGGGGAGAGGATGGAGATGATCGAGCTCGTGCTGCGCAAGAAGGGGCTCCTCGAAAGTGTCATCTTCGCCGAGCTCCCCGACGTGGAGAACCACTCCCTGTGGGTGCCGCTCCTGAAGTCCCTAGTCCCCAGGTTCGACATGGCCTTCTCCAACGACGCCCTGAGCATCAGGCTGTTCAAGGAGAACGGCATCCATGTCGAGGAGGTACCTCTCCTTCGCAGGGACGAGCTACAGGCGACGGAGATCAGACACAGGATCGCGTCAGGCAAGAGGTGGGAGCACCTGGTCCCCAGGGAGGTCTCGCTCTACCTTAACGAAACGAAGGGGGCCGAACGCATCCGCGAGCTCTTTGCCCAGCTGGACGCGGCAAACAACAAGATTTAGATAACTTCCCATCCAAGCTAGGACGGTGTCTGCATTGGGATACTTCCCTCAACGCAAGCTCATAATGCTCCCGGGCCCCACCAACGTCCCCGACAGGGTAATGGACGCGATGGTGAAGCCAGTCATCAACCACAGGGGAGGGAGTTTCCACCCCCTGATGAAGAACATAGTCACCAACGCCAAGGCCGTGTTCGGCACCACGGCCGACATGGCGATACTTTCCTGCTCAGGCACAGGCGGCGTGGAGGCCGCCGTCATGAACGTCGTGCGCGGCGGCGACAACGTCCTCGTCCCGGTCTTCGGGGAGTTCAGCCAGCGCCTGGCCGACTCCATTGACCAGGCGGGCGGCCATGCCGTCAGGGTCCCCGCTCCGGCCGGGGACGCGCCCAGGCCCGACCAGCTTCTGGATGCGGGGAAGAAAGCCGGAAAGGTGAAGGCCGTCTTCGTGGTCTACAACGACACCTCCCCCGGCACGACCTACCGCTGGATGAAGGAGGCCTCCGACGTCGCAAAGTCGCTGGGGGCGTTATGCGTCTGCGACGCGGTCTCCATCCTGGGCGGCGACGAGCTGCCGCAGGACAAATGGGGGATCGACATGGTCGTCACCGCCAGCCAGAAGTGCCTCGCGGCTCCGCCGGGGCTGGCTCTGATATCGTTCAACGACCAGATCAAGAAGCTTCTCGCAGCCAGCCCGCCCGTCAGCACCTACTTCAACCTCGCAAAGTACGCGGACTTCGGAGCCAAGGCGGAGACTCCTTTCACTCCAGCCCTGCCGCTGTTCTACGCCCTCGACGAAGCCCTGAAGATGGTAATGGAGGAGGGGATGGACCGCCGCATAGCCCGCCACAAGGCCACGGCCGCCGCGTTCTACGAATCTCTGAGCGGCGTCGGCCTCCAGCCTTTCGTCAAGCCTCACGTGCGCTCCAACGTGGTCGTGACCCTCAGGTACCCCGAAGGGCTGGACGACAAGTCCTTCAGGGAATCGCTGGAGAACGACTTCGGCGTCGTCGTCGCGGGCGGGTTCGGCGAGCTAAAGGGGAAGATCTTCAGGATCGGCAACATGGGCGAAGTGGACAAGTGGCATGTGATGACGACCGTCGGAGCCATCGGCGGAGCGCTGAACTTCATCAGTTACAGGGTGGACGTCTCCCTTATGCTGAAGGCGGCCGAGGAACGCCTGAAGGCCCTGCCTGCCTGATTCGTCGACGAAGTCTTTTATACTGCTCTCCTAGGGTCTAAGGCTGGTAAGATCAGTCTTGGATAGCGGGACGCTAGCTTACATCAATTACGTGGCCAAGGTGAAGGACAACGGAGAAGTGCTAGAGGCCACACGCGAAGAGGACGCCAAGAGCCTCGGGATATTCAACCCGGTAGCGAGGTACACCCCGACCCTGGTGGCCGTGGGCGAAGGCTGGGTCCTCAAGGGGCTGGACGACGCGCTGCTCAACGCGAAGGTGGGCGAGAAGCTGAACGTCGAGATCACCCCCGACAAAGGTTTCGGCGAAAGGGATCCCACCAAGATCAAGCTCATCCCCGAGAAGAGGTTCGGCGAGAAGGCGCATGAGCTCGCCATCGGAGCCGAGGTCGAGGTCGAAGGCAAGGTGGGCGTCGTGAGATACATCGGCTCGGGCCGGGTTCAGGTGGACTTCAACCACCGGCTCGCCGGCAAGGTCCTGACCTACGACGTGGAGGTAGTGAAGGCCGTCACGGAGCCCGTCGACATCACCAAGGCCCTCCTTCTCAGGAGGCTTCCTCTGTCCGAAGACAAGCTCAACGTAGTGCTTGACCTGGACAAGGGGACCGCGACGGTCAACCTGCCAATGGAGGTCTACTACGTGGACGGGCTTCAGTTCATCAAGAGGGCTGCATCGAACGACGTCTTCAAGTTCGTCAAGAAGGTCAACACCCTCTCTTTCACCGAGGAATACAAGGCTCCCGAGCCTCCAAAGCCGAAGGAGGAGCCGAAGCCTGCGGAGGCCAAGCCGACCGAAGGGGAGAAGAAGGAAGAGGCCGCTCCAGAAGCGAAACCCAGTTCCTAGATTACCCCGGTCTCCACCGCCAACTCTCTGGCCTGGTCTGCGTCCAGCCTGAGCTTGTGCAGTATCGTATACCGGTCAGGCCTTACGCTCGGCGCGGCCAACAGCCCCTCCACCACCTCTTCGTCCGTCAGGCCCAGCTCCCCGGCGCGGGAAGGCGCCTTGGCTTCGACCAGGGCACGTCTGATCCTTTCCCAGTCCAGCCCATGGAGCTTGGCCATCATGATGGACCCCAGCCCCGTCTTCTCTCCGTGGAGGCCCTTTCCGGGGGCTATCCGGTCGAGCGCGTGGCTGAACAGATGCTCGGCCCCGCTGCAGGGTCTGCTGCTCCCGGCGATGCCTGCGGCGACTCCGGCGCTGATCAGCGCTTCGATCAGCCCGCTTATCCCTTCATCGTTCCTGCTGCCGATGTTCGACGCCTCCTCCTCCACCATGACGGCGCTCATGCGCGCGAGGTTGGCGGCGTAGGTTCCGTAGTACTCCCCCTTTTCGTCCCTGGCCAGCTGCCAGTCCTTCACAGCCGTGAGCTTGGCGAGAAGGTCCCCCACCCCTCCGTTGAACGTCCTGGGAGGAGCCCCGAGGATCACTCCGAGGTCTGCGACTATGGCGAAGGGAGGCTTGGTCACCGCAGAATAGCTCCGCCCGAACCCCCGGATCGAGGCGAACGGGCTGGACATGCCGTCATGCGACGCGCTCGTGGGGACGCTTATCATCCTGGCGCCCTGGCGGAAGGCGGCGAGCTTGGCCACGTCGATCGACTTCCCCCCGCCCATTCCCACCACCACTTTGGAGCCGGTCTTGACGACCTCCTTCTCGACCTCTTCGACCGCGGCGAGGTCAGGCGCTCCGACCTCCACCCAGGATCTCCCGAAGTCAGCTTCGGAAAGGCTTGCCCTGAGCTTCCCCCCCAGTGCAGCCCAGACGTTCGGCCCGGAGGCGACCACGACATGTCCCGACAGGCCGTGACCTCTGATCAGGCTTCCGGTTTCGGGGAGGACGTCTCGCCCGGCC
Source organism: Conexivisphaerales archaeon (assembly GCA_035543015.1). Classification (GTDB taxonomy): domain Archaea; phylum Thermoproteota; class Nitrososphaeria; order Conexivisphaerales; family DTJL01; genus DATKKG01. The sequence goes on from DATKKG010000075.1 coordinate 135,914, forward strand.
AGCACCACGGACGGAAGCTCCATGAGGTGTCTTCCGTTGGACACAGCCCATGCCATGACCCTTCAGCAGATAAAGCTTCACGCCCGAAAGGGAGCAGAAACAATAGATGTGAAATGCTTATTTACCTCTCCTCGGGAGTCTGTGATGCTTTTACCGCTCGTATCAGAGCATAGGTGAAAGTACTTTGGGTTTGAGCACAGAGAAGATGGATATCACGAAGACGGGGACGACCACACTGGGAATGGTCTGCGACGGCGCGGTGGTGGTGGCTACGGACACCAGGGTCACCATGGGGAACTATATCGCCCACCACAAGGGGAAGAAGCTGCACCAGATCGACCGCCACCTGGCCATGACCATCGCAGGTTCGGTGGCCGACGCCCAGAACGTCATCGACATTGCGAAGTACTATGCGGCCATGTACCGTATGGACCACGGGGAACTCATACCCGTGAGCGCAGCCGCAAGGCTGATCGCGAACATCTTCTTCAACCAGAGGTACTACCCGCTCATCGCGCAGATCATCTTGGCTGGCGACGACAAGAATGGCCCCTCCCTGTACAACGTCGACTACTTCGGGTCGCTCACCAGCGAGAAGTACACCTCCACCGGCAGCGGTTCGCCCATCGTCCTGGGCATACTTGAGGCCGAGTACAAGGAGGGGATGAGCGTTGACGACACCGTCCAGCTCGCCGTGAAGGGCGTGACGTCGGCCATGAAGAGGGACACCTATTCGGGCGACTCCTTCGACGTGGCGGTCATCGACAAGGACGGCTTCAGGGAGCTGACCGCCGAAGAGAAGGGTGCCGTCCTTCGCAAGTTACAGGCCAATTAAGCTTGATTCAGAGGAGTCAGAACGGAGGAAGGAACCAGAGCATCGTAGGGGTGATACTGCAGAACGTCCCCGCCGAGGCCCAGGTTGTCAGGGTGGAGTATGAAGGGCCAAGGATCGCCCTCTACTCCAAGAACCCGACCTTCTTCGACCACAACGAGTACATCATCCCCCAAATAGTCAACTCCCTCAAGAAGAGGGTCATCATCCGCGTGGACCAGTCAGTCAGGAAGCCCGAAGACGAGGCCCGCAACTTCCTCGCCTCCTGTATCCCCAAGGATGCGGGCCTGCAGAATATGTTCTTCGATGAGACCACTGGCGAGGCCATAGTGGACGTACGCCAGCCCAAGCTCATCAGCCCCGAAGTCTCCAAGCTCCTCGACACGACGGGGTGGCGCCTGAAGATCCGGAAGTCGTCCGACATCCCCAGCACCACCGTCCAGAACGTGCTCTACACGTTGAAGGCCACGCAGGACGAGCGCCTGCAGTTCATGCGCTACACCGGCGAGAGGATATTCAGGCCCCGCATGAGCGACAGGAACGAGGTCAGGTTCACGGCCCTGGGGGGCTTCAAGGAGGTCGGCAGGTCCTCCATAATGATCGAGACTGACGACAGCAAGATCCTCCTCGACGGCGGCATCCATCCGGGATCGCGCAATCCGCCCGACTGCTATCCGCGCCTGGACTGGATGACTTCAAGGCTTGGGGACCTGGACGCCATCGTCCTCAGTCACAGCCACCTGGACCATGTGGGCTTCCTTCCTATGCTGTACAAGTACGGCTACAAGGGGCCCCTCTACTGCACGGAGCCCACCCTGCACATGGTGGAGCTCCTGCTCACGGACGCCCTCAAGGTCTCGACCATGGAGGGCCAGTCCTACATGTGGGACCTGAAGGACCTCAGGTCGCTCGTCAGCCACATCATCCCGCTTCCCTACGGCATGGTCACGGACATATCGCCCGACGTCAAGCTCGTCCTGTACAACGCGGGCCACATCCTCGGCAGCGCCACTGTCCATCTCCACGTCGGCGAGGGCGCCCACAACATAGTGTACACCGGCGACTTCAAGTTCGCCAAGAGCCTGCTCCTCGAGCCGGCGTCTTTCAACTACCCGAGGGTCGAGACCCTCATCATGGAGAGCACCTACGGCAACAAGTCTGACATCTCTCCCCCAAGGGAGGAGACCGAGATGATGTTCGTCAACAGCATAAACTCCACCCTGAAGGGGGGTGGGAAGGTGCTCATCCCGGTGCCGGCGATCGGCCGCGCCCAGGAGATCATGCTGGTCCTCGACCTCTACATGCGGAACCACATCCTCTCCGAGGCCCCCATCTTCGTCGAAGGGATGATCAAGGAGGCCACGGCCATCCACATGTATTACCCCGAATACCTGTCCAGGGAGCTCAGGGACAGGATCGTGGACCACGACGAAAACCCCTTCATCACGGAATACTTCACGGTCATCGACCACCCCAGCAAGAGGGAGGAAGCGCTCGCTTCTGGTCCCGCCATCATAATGGCCACCTCAGGCATGATGGAGGGAGGCCCGTCCGTTCAGTACTTCCAGGAGCTCGCCAGCGACCCCAGGAACAAGATCCTCTTCGTCTCCTACCAGGTGCAGGGGACGCTTGGACGACGCGTCCTCGACAACTCGCGTCAGGTGACCCTCGTCGAGGACGGGGGGAGGATGAAGATCGTCGACGTCAACTGCAGGGTGGAGAAGGTCGAAGGCTTCAGCGGCCACAGCGACTACAACCAGTTGATTCGCTACGTCGCTAAGCTGAGGCCGAAGCTTCAGAGGGTCATTGTGGGCCACGGCGAGAGGAAGAAGTGCGAGAACCTCGCGGAGTCCATCGAAAGGATCTTCAGGCTTCCAGCTTACCAGCCGAACGTCCTGGACAGCATAAAGCTATACTAGGGCCTTCAGCCCAACGCACGCCATATCTTGACCTTGGGAGGAGTGATCACTATCCTCTCCTCGCCGAGGCGGGCTATGTCTCCGCCTATGCCCGTTGCGAACGCGTAGAGCTCCTCGACTGCCTGCTTGAGCTCCTCAATGCTCTTGTTGGCAAGCGGCGTTATCCTCAGTATGATGATGGTCCCGTTTCTGAGGTCCTCCTTGACCTTTGGCACTTCGTCGGCGCTCTTGATGGGGTACGCCTTGAGGTAGGTGACCGCTTCCTTCTCATGCGTTTTGGTAGCAGCTTGACTCATCGACCTTTCACTGTCTTGGCTGAGCATCAATAGACGGATGGCTTGAATACCTAGCTAGGTAAATTATCCTCAACCAGTTACCAAAAAGCCTTAACGTCCGGCCCTTTCCGCTGCCGTGTTCAAATATCTCCAACTCCTGTCACAGCCCGTGAGCGAAGACATTCGGGGGATGCTCCGGACGCTCGAAGCGTGCTCGGGAGCCAAGCGCGTCGAGAGGAAGGGCTGGAGGGCTGGCGCGGAGATCCGCGATCCCGAATCGGTCGCTGACCACATGTACGCCACCGCCCTGGCCGCGATGATGGCCGGCGACCTCTTCGATCTGGACGCCGAAAAGATGGTCAGGATGGCCCTGCTGCACGACGTCTGTGAGGTGATCACCGGCGACATCCAGCCTGGCGAGATGGAGGCCTCCAAGAAGTCGAGGCTCGAGTCCAGGGCCCTGGCCAAGCTCCTCCGGCCTCTGCCGGCGAGGATTCGGAAGAAGTACCTTGCTGCCTTCGAAGAGTTCAACCGCGGCTCCAGCCGCGAAGCCCGCCTCGTGCGAGACCTTGACAAGCTCGAGATGGTCGTCCAGGCCGCGGAATACGAAAAGGAAGGCGTGAACTCGAAGCTGCTCCAGGACTTCTGGGCGACAGCAGAGGACCGGGTGAAGACCAAGGAAGGGAAGGAGATGCTCAGCTCTGCGGCTTCGCTCCGGCCTCGGCGTCCATCTCCTTGACCGCGCTCCAGAACTTGTCCCCGACATAATGCAGGTTCTTGACGACGGGACCCTTCTGCATGCCCTCGGCCTCCTCTTCGCCCACGATGGCGGTCCCGACGCAGAGGGCCTTGCCATGTCTTTCGTCCACAACGACCACGACCGACCCCTGGGAGAAGGGGCCCTGGAACGAGCGTATTCCCGGCCTCATCACGTTGGCACCGTTGGTGACGAACTTGATGGCACCCATGTCGACAACCACCTTGGGGAAGGCCTTCAGCAGCTCCTCGTCACCCAGGAACGGGACGAAGGCGCCCTTGTTGTCCACCACATTGTGGGAGCCAAGAGCCACGTTGAGGCCCTCCTCGATGACGCCCTTCCTTTCCGTAGCCAAAACTGGGGCGTTTACTCCCTTCCACTGAACGCGAAGGGCGTCTTCGATCTCCTTCAGTTCTCGCTTGGAATAGAAGTGGACCTTCAAGGGCTCTGCGGCTCTGAAGCGCGTTGCAAATTTAAATATATGGGTACAGACTCCCCCTCGACTGCGGAGAGAGAGACGAAATTGGCTGCAGACATGACATTCAAGGTATTGAACGAAAGCATCGGAAAGACAGTGCTGATCAAGCTGAAAGGCGGGAAGGTCATCAGGGGTTCCCTTCAGGGGTTCGACCAACACATGAACCTGATACTCGAGGGATCTGAAGAGATGCTGGCCGAGGGGAAGTCCAACTCCCTGGGAACCATCGTCGTGCGCGGAGACAACGTCGTGCTTATATCACCTCCCCCATTGGGCTAGGAAACCCTAGGTCGGATGATTGACTCTTGAAAGGAACTCCGTCCGCTGGCAAGCACAGCAAACACAAGACTCACATAATCTGCCGCCGCTGCGGAAACGTCACCTACAACGTCCACTCCAAGAAGTGCTCCAAGTGCGGTTTCGGCGCGTCGCCCAAGCTCAGGTCCTACAGCTGGGCCAAACGCCCCGACTGAGCCGTCTTTCATTGATAATCCGTTAATTAACGTTTCCGTTACGGATATATCAACACTAGATTCAGAGGTTCGTCAGACCCCTGAGACCATAGCAAAGCGATAAGGTGTGATCTGATATTATAAGTCTTTAAGTTACGCGTGGGGTAATCATGTTAGTCAAATGCACTAGCTGATGGAAAGGATCTGGTTCAGGGCTGGTTTTGGGCTCAATAGGTTAATCATCTTTAAGTTATTGAAAACAATTGGTTAATCAAACGAGAAGGCAGCTGCGTGGGCTTGGACATGCGAAGAAATGGAGGCTGGGTTACGCGTGGGGTTTCTGGTTTAGTTAAGTGGGCTAGTCAGGTCACCAACCGAAACGCCTAAGTTGTCCATGACTGCCATATACAATGAAGGGAAACGCAATCCAAGCGCTCTCGTAGTTCGAAGCTCCTAACCGTCATTTTCGTTTGGGGAATTGGGTTAGCCATCATGGCACTTGGTGCGTATGCCTGGCTTGGAAACGGGAACCTCTATGGGATTGGGGCCATTCTTACTGGTGCTTGGTATCTCGTGATGTGTCTCTGGGTAATTGCTCGAAGCCGCCACAAGGTATCTCGCCCGAGTGCATCTCCCTCTCAAATAGGACTATTGCCGGAGTCCGATCCAAATCCGTTCGCGAATCCTCCAGTGGACTTGACGGCCAGACCCATGGGCGCCTCTCTGCTGTCAGCTTCAGCGGGATTGGTCCAAATAGCGGCTGGATACCTCTACGTCGCTCGATGGGCCTTGCTTCCACCTTTGTTCGGACCTCCTCTTGCATATGGCTCCTGGAATGCTGCATGGGGAACGATCTTGTTTTTCTTTGGCCTACGGATGTTTACGGACCCTCCCGATCACAGGTTCTGGGGAGAAGCCATCCTTCTCGTCTCATTCATGAGCATTACAACGGGTGGAGGTATGGTAGTAGGGTTAGTCCTTGGCGTCATTGGAGGGTACTTAGGAGTCAAATGGAAGCAGCCGCTGATGCCCCTCAACCGCCTGCTGGAAGATGCCTCCTGACTACTTGAATACCAACTCCAGACAGAGGGGAATCCAGTCGAGCGTTACTGTATCCCTATGGCGCGGAGGCTTGGACCTGCTCAGAGGGTCTCGTCCGTTGGCTGTCTGTTCTGAAGAGAAGCGATGATAATCAGTGCACCGCCAACAATACCGAATGTGCCAAGGATGGCGATGAAGAGGCCCAAGCCAAAGCCAGCCAACACAAAGACCTTTTGGATGAACACCCATACCGGTGATCCTGCAAGTATGCAGACGGTGCCGAGGAGGATTCCCCTTCTGCGAGAAAAGGGCAGTTTGGCGTGCTTTCCTTGACTAGTGAGTTCGAAGAATCGTCTGGCTCGATGCCTGTACCACGGCGTGATGAATAGCCCATAGAACACAGCTCCAATCAGAAAGAAACCCCAGTCCAGATTGCCATAATAGAATGATGCTACACAAGCGACTGCGATCAGAATGGGAATCATGAGCCAGACCGTGAAGAAGTGAGGAGAGGTTTCGTCTTCCTGACTATCTGATTCCGACCCTCCCTCCAACGTACCGCCCAAGCTACGTCCCTATCATACTGCACATCTCCCACTCATAAACGGAATGGATGGGTCAGCGCGTGGGCTTGGACCTGCTCAGAATGAGGCCGACTTCAGGTCTTGGTCTGGCATAGGCGGTAGCTTTGGCACACGGGAATGGCGCTTCTGTCTTGCAGTGACTTACTTCTTGCGCCTCTTGGGCTGGAACGCCTTGTTGGCATTCTTGACTAGGGCTTTTCCGTCTTTGGCCATTTGGTTGATTGGGTTCTTCGGCTTCTTTTGGGGCATCTGTTCTCGCTTGATGGGAGGCCTTAGCAGGCTATTTCCTTTGCGTCGTCAGGCCGAGTGATAGAAAGTTACCCTCTTCCTGCGTTTGGAGGGTACCTCTGCCTTGAATGAAACTCTGCCCTCCTTCGTGCGGAATGACACTTTTCTTGTGGTCTTCGATTTGGCAAGGAAGCTGGCTCTGCGCATTTGCCAATCCTACTTCTTCTTTCGTTTTCTTGCCAAGAACGATACTTTCTCGCCGCTCTTGGTTCGGAAATGGACTCGTTTCATCTATTGTGAGTCACCACCTACTAGAATAATAACCTTTGTCGGCGGAAGAAACGAGGAAGTTTGGAGTTAGAAGAGCCAGCTAGTCTTCTTCTTCTTGGGAGGTTTGTAGTCCATCAGTCTGACATGGTGCTTTCTGGCTGTCTTGCGTGCGGCAGGTGTGTAGCCACTCTTTGAAACGAAGATGCCTCGCTTTACGATGTTCTTGTCTCGTTTGACTTTCTTCGCGAACTTCTCCACCATCGCCGCCGAAACCGGACTCTTGAGATTCTTGACTTCAACGGAAGCCTTTCCTGTTCTCGTCTGAACGATTATGTCGTGCTCGCCACTAGCCGTCCGCAACCGGTTTGTCACTGGCTTCATGCCTCTCCGCCCCAGGAACTTCCTTACCTTTGTCTCCCCGATTTTCCCCTTTCTGTAGGCGGTCCTCCCTCTGTTCTTCTTCGTCCTCTTTCGTCGTGGTTCTCCCCAGATGGACAAATCCCGTTGCTTCTTTACGCATAGGTTGTTGATAGGGTTTCTGGGTCCGGTTTTGGACGGGAGGACCGAGGCTGGGGTTTTTGGCCCCTTCCAACTGATTGAGTTTCAGTTACTGGGTTGCTTCCCCAGCCCGAATCCTCGAAACCGGGATGTCAAGCCAGAGAGCTTTGACTGTTGAGTGCTTGCTTCCGCGGAATGATCAGGGCAAACCCATCTTCCGTTTTCTTGGTATGCGTGCTTGTCGCAGATTGTCTCGCCGCACTCTTCGCATACCGCGATGGTCGGTCTTTTCAAGAGCGTGCACTTGGAACATTTGGCAAGGCTGTCTTCGATGGCTCTCCCAGAGGATGCGAAGTATCTCCTGACGTAGCTGGTCTGGCCTGCTTCGTACTGAAGGTCCCATTTTGGCACGTAAACGAGGTGCTGTCCGCGAATTTCGATTTCGTTAAGGCGGGGTACGATCCTCAGAGACCTAGTTTCCGTTTCTCCTCTTACTCTTATGTCGTACTCTACGTCTTGTTCGTTCTTTTCCTTGACGTATTGTCTGGTCAGGTTGATTGCGTCTTCCTCGGTGATTGATGGTTCGGCGATAGATAGGTTGTAGTCAGAAGTCCGAAGGACGGGTTCGGTCATAGGGCTAACCGTTGTGAGTTCTTCGACGACAAGTTTGTCTTCCTTTGACTCGGCCCTTTCTTCCCTGCTCTTGAAAAACCCCGCGATTCCTTCAATTACGCTGCGTTCTCTGTTCACTATGTCGCCATCGAGCATGTCTATCACAGTAGTTCCTTGGTCAGTGATTTTGTGGGTTCTTCCTGTTGGATCGTGTCTGACCGAGAGCATTCTGTATTTCACGAGAATGTAGGGCTGGTAGAGAAGCACGCTGCTGAAGAGCTTGACCGCATCTGGGTTCTTGATTGGGAGAGTAGAGGCGCTTGCAAAGTCAAGCTTGAGCGGAAGAACGGGGTCGGTCAATTGGCTTGGGTTCCTGAGTCTACCTATGGAGTATTCGAAAAGCTTCTGTCGAAGTTCTTCCATGTCCCAGAGTTCGATGCCGTCGGAGTCTGCGAGTTTCTCCGCGTCCTTTGAGAAGACGCTGCTGGTAACGAACAGGCCGGAGGGTATGCCTATGTCCTTTAGGTCGTCTCTGAATTTCCGCATCTCGGTGGTACCCACAGCTTTGGAAGGGTCGTAGTTCTTGCATTCTACGGCCCGTCGACGGTTTCCTCTGGAGACGAGGATGTCGATTTCTGCCACGGCGCCGCTCTTTGTAGGAGGCTTCGCTCTCATCTCGGTCTTGTAGCCCATTCTCTCAAGTATCGATGCCGTGGTCTGTTCGAGCTGTACTCCAAGATTGTAAGCCTTGAGTTTGACCGGAGCGAATTCCTCTTCTCCTTCGTCAGATCGTTCGATGGGGGCGGTGGTGGAGGGTTGAGGGCCGACGGCTTGCGCGTAAGTTGCCGGCTGAGGTGCTGGTTGGGCTGTGGGTTGAGATGGAGGCTTTGCTGGAGGAGTTTCGGTAGATGGTTGTAGGCTAGCCCCACATTCCGAGCAGAATTTGGCCGTCGGGTTCGCAAGTGGTTTTCCGCATTCGGGACAGAACTTCAATTCTTGCCTATCTCTATTGGATAGCTGTGTTTGAACAGCTTATAACGCTTGGGGGGCGCGGGCTTGAGCTGAGAAGCGCTTCGTTCTTAGTCGACGGCGGCTACCTTTGCGCAGTCGATCGGTCATAGTGCCAGTTATGATTATGTCTATCTAGACATTGTGTTAAAGTCCATGTTCAATTGCACATGAACATGCAATTGAAAGTCTTAGTTAATGTTTATGTTAATTACGTGGGTCTTCTACATGGTGCAACCCTTTTATGTAAGAATTGACATAGGTGACGCGAGGAATAGAAGGTGAGCAGAACTCGTTCAATAATGACGCTCGAAGATTACGGCAAGAAAGAGCTTGACCCTCGATGGGTGAAGCTTGTCACAACGTTTTCACCGTATGACGCCGTGCGAGTTTCTGTTTGTAGGCAGGAGTTCTCTGGTTGGACGGACACGAATGGTCACAAGGTCTACCGTCCGATCCTCTGCCAAAGGAGGAACGTGTGTCCTGTTTGTGCTATGGTGTACACCGGTGTTCTGGCCGAGGATGCGACCGAGCTGGTCTCCAAGATCGCCTTCGCGACCGACGGGAGAGTGAATTTAGCTTCGGTGGATTTCACATTGGCCCCGGAAGCCCAAGCGATGGTGAAGATGCAGGACCTAGCCAAGCTGAGGAAGATGTGTTGGGAGGTCCTGAAGGAGGTCTACGGGGTCTACGACGAGTATGGGAATGAGAGAAGGCTGATTGCAGGGGTGGGGGTCAGCCAGTACTGGCACAGTAGGAACCCATTCAAGGGTTTCTTTCCCCACTTCCATATGACGGTGCTGGATGTCTTCTACGACAGAAAAGAGGGATCGTTCGGCAGAGTCAACCTGTATCTCGAACCGGAACGCCTGCAGTTACTCAAGGACCTGTGGCGGAATAGCTTCGAAGCGAGGTACGGCAGGACGACAGCTAAACTCTTCGACGTCCGCTATCGCTACAGTCACGGGCAGGGTCGATTGAATCACAGGCTGACGTATTCCTTCAGAAGGGTGGTTATCGATTGCTACAAGAAGACCCTGAAGACTGGTCCGAAGGTCAAGGTAGACGTTGCTTGGATGCAGCAAATGCTACTGCCGCCTAAGAACTGGAAGGCAATCCAATGGTTCGGCTACCTTTCTGACGGCGTTAAGGCCAGCTTTCTGAAGAAGTTGGGCATCGGTTTCGAAAAGAAGTCCGTTAGGGATAGGGAGAAGCGCAAAGTCAAGTGCAATATCTGCGGAAATGATCTCTATTGCTGTAGCCACGGGATACCCTATGATGAGCTATCGAAGGACAAAGAATGCAAGGTGCTCGCGTTCCCGAAGACGAGGAGGGTGTCTGCTTGAGCGGAGAAAGCCTCCAGCCAGCCCAGAGGCTATACATAAAGAGGATTAGCGGTGGGCGAATCAAGTTCACCTTCGACGGGCCTTATCTGGGCGGTTCGTACCTGATTCTCGAGCCGTACCTGAAGGACATGCTCGCGGGGAGGCGTTCCGAAGTCTACGCGCCTTTCGTGCCGGACTCGCCCGAGTGGAGGGAGCGGAGAAGAGGGTTCAGCGGGGAGAAGGACGGCGGTCCTTCGCCCGAGGGAGGGAGCGGGGCGAAGCCCCGCGACAAGGACGGGCAGGCACAGGACGGGAGCGGGCCGGACGACGCTTCGTATAAAGAGGACTGATGGCGACCTCTCCTACGTAGAGATGCGATGAGAAAGCGCATTCTGGCATTCACAATTGTGGTGGCAGCTGTCTTGGCAGCGTTGGCTTTCTTCTTCTTGCCCATCGTGGATTATGGGTCTAGCCCAACCATCATAGTCTGTTCCATGTGCCCCAATTCAGTTCACATAACTGTTTCAGAAAGCTGCAAGCTGTTGGGGGTTGGGCAAGTGTTCGTTAGCTACTACTCTCGCAATGGCATTCGAACTGTTGATGCGGGGGGTCTCTCTTTTCACTGCGATACCGCTTTCGGTGTTCAAGACTGGGGCTTTGGCACGCTTCAGGAGCTCTTTCAGGCGTTCGTTGTTGTTCGGTTCGTTCCGGTCATAGGAGCTCTAGTCAGATTTCTGCACTGGTTGTTCTCTTAGAGCTTTGTTCTCTTTTAGCAGCGCAGATACCTGCAAGGTCAGCTCCTCGATGGTCTTCACTAGGCTGAATATTCCCCTGCTGCCAGTGGCCGGACTGGTTAGGAAGTCGTCTTGCGGGTCGCAGAGGGACAACCGTGGGGCAAGGAACCTGTCGTACTCCTGAATGATTTCCGTGTCGTCGTCTAACGTGTATGTCTCTGCTTCATGCCCTTCCTTCATCGAATCTCCCATTAGGTGGTCCCAATGGTTCACGGGCATGGCTGTCTTCTGTGCTATCGTGTGGAATCTCTTTCGTAGGTAGTGGCTGGTCAGCCTTGCGCCGTGTTTGTCGAGGGCGTATTTTGTTATCTGTCTCCATAGGCTGTCGAAGTTGGGGAAAGGACAGTCTCTTCCGGTCTGTTTGGCGATGCTGAAGACGGCTTCTGCGACCCTCCTCGGTATGACGCAGATGTGAGGGATCCTGGCTTTGGTCTGCCAGTGTTCGATTGTGATGGTTGCGTACTTGTCGTCATAGAGCCTGATTTGGGACAGTTTGATTCTCTGGGCGATGCATCTGACCCTTTCTCCCGAATAAGCCTGAAGCTCCATAAGGGTCTGGGTTTCGAAGTCCTGTCCTTCGAAGATCTCCTTCAGTATCCCGTCGCTGATCTTAGGCGTCCGCTTGGCAAAGTGGTTGTCGATCTTGGGGGCTAGCTTGACGCCGTTCCTTGTGAATAGTCCCTTGATGTAGGTGGCAAAGTTCCTGTAGGATGAAATGGGGTTCATGTTTGAGAATGTGAGTAACTTGTCGTCTATCCAGTGTGAGGACGGGTCGTTCCTTCTCTCTGTGACTAGGTCTTTGAAGGCATGGTCGGACACGGGGATTTCTAGGTAGTCGAGGAACCGTCGCATTGATTGGTGGGCGAGCGTGGATGTCGATTGGGAGAGGTAGCCTCTGTTCCTTCTTCTGCCCTTGATGCCTTCGAAATACGTCTGGACCGTGGGATCCCTGTCAAAGGTCAGGTACATTTTCTGGTAGTATGAGTTGGGCCTTCTCCTCGGTCTGAATGTTCGTGGTTTGTCTTTGTTCGGCGCGGGCAGGCCATCCTTGTTCACGGCTCACGGTCACGCTTCACGGTTTATCATTGACGAATATACTTAACTAACGGTCTGTTCATAGCGTCAAGCGTAGAAGGAACCGCTTCCTTGAGTGTGGACACCGCTTCCCTTTTCGTTGAGGCATTCGCCGCAGCCTTCGGCGCCAGCGTCGGAGTGGGGGCAGTCTACCTCTATTCCCGCAGGAACAGAAAGCCGAAGCCGGAGGCGCCCAAGGGCGAGCCTCGCCCTGCGACGGAGGCGTCTGACACCCTCCTGTTCAGGGGTCCCACCAAGAACGAGGTCGAGAGCTCACGAAGGGAGCTGCGGCTCCTCAAGATGGAGAAGGAGTACCTGAGCGGGGCCCTGACGAGGGTGTACGAGGCCGAGGTTCAGGGGAGGATCACGAAAGACGAGATGCAGTACCTGTCGCAGAAGTACCGAGGGGAGCTCCAGGCCGTGGATGAGAAGCTCGCGAAGGCCCAGGCCGTGGTCGAGGTCGCCGACCTGGAGAACGCGAGGGAGGAGCTCCTCTCTCTGGTCAACAACAAGGTGGCGCAGATCGACGCCAGGCTCCGGGATCTGAAGGTGAACGTGGGCCCCGAGCTGCCTCCGATGGACAGGGCGCTGGAACCTCTGAAGGAGGAGAAGAGGGAGAAGGTCGTCGAGACCAGGAAGGAGAAGGCTCCGGTCATGGACGAGAAGCTGAAGAAGGTCGTGGACGACATAAGCGAAGCCATGGCCAAGCTCGAGCAGATGGACATGGAGCAGTAGGGCCTTTGCTCGTCGACCTGGACAGGATGCCGACTCTCAGGAAGCAACTGCAGGCCACGGGCACGCTCGGGCTGGGGAGCGGCAGGGCGGCGGCCGACTTCGTCCGCTCTCTCGCCGGCACCGCCATGGCCCGCCGATTGACCGTATATCCCTCGTCGCTGCAGATCGAGCTAGTCGCAGTAGGCGCTGGCCTGCGTACGGCCTCCCTTGACTTCATCAAGGAGGTCGACACCGTGGTGGACGGGGCTGACCAGATCGATTCTAGGAGGCGCATCATCAAGGGAGGGGGAGGCGCTCTCCTGAACGAGAAGATACTATGGCAGGCGGCCAAGTCGATCTTCGTCATCGCGGGCGCCGAGAAGTTCGTCAAGGACCTCGGGATGCCCGTGCCGGTGGAGGTCGTCCCTGCCGCCCTCGAAGTCACCGCCAAGAAGCTCCTCGCGCTCGGCGGTCGGTCCAGCCTCAGGCTCATGGACAGGGGCTTCCCCCTTCTCACGGAGCGGGGCAACGCCATCCTCGATGTCAAGTTCCATTCCATCACAGACGCCGAAGCCTTGGAGAAGAAGGTCAAGGGCCTTCCCGGAGTCGTCGAGGTGGGGCTCTTCAACTTCCCCGATGTCTCGATCTACAAGATCGACGGCAGCTCCATAGAAGAGCTGTAGGCGTTCCTACTTGTACACCAGCAGGGAGCTCACGTCGTAGCCCTTGAGCTTGCTCCTTCCGCCGAGGTACGCCAGCTCCACCACGAAGGCCATGCCCACAACCTTCCCACCCAGCTGCTCGATGAGCTTCGCCGCCGCCGAGGCGGTGCCGCCCGTGGCTAGGAGGTCGTCGACCAGCAGGACCCTCTGGCCCTTCTTCACCGCGTCTTCATGGATCTCTATCGATTCCTCGGCGTACTCGAGCTTGTAGGTGACCCTCCTCTTCTTCCATGGGAGCTTCCCAGGCTTCCTGAGAGGGACGAACCCTACACCCAGCTCCAGGGCGAGAGGAGCCCCGACTATGAAGCCTCTGGCTTCCACAGCTGCCACAAGGTCGATCTTCTTGCCCTTGTAGTGCGACGCGAGCCTCTTGATGGCCCACTTGAAGGCCTCTTCCTCCTTGAAGAGAGGCGTGAGGTCCCTGAAGATGACTCCCTTAACCGGATAGTCCGGGAGGTCCCTGATGAACTGCTTCAGGTCAGAAGGCTTCGTGGGATGCAACCCTCATTATGCCTTTCATCGTTTATTTAAGGAGTATGCGTCGGGCGGAGGTCGGCTAGGAAAGGGTAAAAAGGGAACCGGCCGCCTCATCAAGTCTGATTTGCCGGCCTGCGGCGTCGCCATCTGCGAATCCCTGAAGTGGCATCCCCGGGACTTCGCGACTCTCAAGGAGCGCATGGTCGGCTCCGACTGGCTCACCGTCTTCTCATCTCCAACCCTCTGCAGCGACATCGACCAGGTGCGCAGCTTCGTGTCCCAGTCTGGCCTCTCCTCGTTGGCGATCGTCGGTTACAACGATCGCGAGGCCCTTGCCAAGGTCGCCAAGGCGGCCGAGCACACCGGGCTTCCCCGTTACTCCATCCAGGTGGTTCCCCTTCAGGTCTACCAACTGAAGGAGGACGGGATCATGGGCGAAACCTGGGCCATAGCCGCGGCGACGCACGCCCGGAAGGCCTCCGCCGCCTCCTTTGCTGCCAGGGCCAAGCGTAACATCACCAGGGACCTTAAGGTGGGCAGGAGAGAGCTCCTCTTCTCGCTGCCGAGGATCATCGGGGAGCCGGTCGAAGATCCCGTCATGGTCCCCGAGCGCTGCTCGCCCTTCCATAGTGCCTGTCGCCTCTGCAGCGAGGCGTGCCACTACTCCGCGATATCGCACGATGGCCGCGTCGCCGCCATCGACCCAACCAGGTGCGTTCACTGCGGCGCATGCGCCGCAGTCTGCCCCTCCGGCGCCCTCCAGTCCCCGATCTTCAGCGACGACGAATTCAGGGCTCTCCTGCGGGAGTTCGAGTTCAGGACAGCCCGTTTCGAATACCCTCTCCTGCTTTTCACCTGTGAAGAGGGGATCGCCGCCCTGGAAGCGGAGGCGAAGTCAGGGTTGGGCCTCAGGGAGGGAATGGTGGCGGTCAGGTCCCCCTGCGCCGCCCCCCTCGGGTGGCCCCACTACCTGTGGGCCGCGTCGGCCAGCGTCCCGGTTCTCAGCGCCTGCACAGTGGAGGTCTGCTCGTCTCACCCGGAAGTCCTGGAGGCCGAGCAGAGGGCCCAGGCTTCGGTCGCCTCGCTCAGGGGTACCTACAGGACGCTGGCGGGCTTCAGGCGACTGAGCGCAGGGCAGAAGCTCTCTGAAGCGTGCGCAGAGGTGGCGGGGAGTGCCCTCCGGAGGAGCGGCACCAGCTTCGTGCCTCCCGGCCCGAGGAGCGACTCCATCCTGGGGATTTCGCTCGGCGTCGTGGCCGATTCTGAGGTCAGGCTCCCGGGGCTGAACACCTTCGACGTTTCGGTCAACGACAGATGCACGCTCTGCGGAACATGCGAGAACGCCTGCCCCGTCAAGGCATTCAGGATGGCTGCGAAGGGTGGCAACGTCTTCCTCAGCTTCTACCCCAGCCAGTGCACCGGCTGCGGCATCTGTGTTCAGGAGTGTCCGGAAGACGCCATGGAGGTATCGAAGGCCTTCTCGCCCATGTGGCTCGACTTCAAGAGTTTCACGGTCAAGGCTCAGGACACCATAGAGTGCTGCCGGCGCTGCGGCAGGGAGATCGGCCCCAGCTCTGGCCTGAAGAAACTTCACGATTCCCTCGCCAAGCAGGGGTCGCCCGCCCTGGCCGAGTCGGTCTACCTCTGCCAGAACTGCAAAG
Organism: Conexivisphaerales archaeon; assembly: GCA_035543015.1. Classification (GTDB taxonomy): domain Archaea; phylum Thermoproteota; class Nitrososphaeria; order Conexivisphaerales; family DTJL01; genus DATKKG01. Next base: position 151,635 of record DATKKG010000075.1, read on the forward strand.
GGAGCCCGGGTCCCTGACACCTCGTTCCCCCTCCGTTAATCGGCCCGTCCTCCAAGCCTTTTATATGGAGGCATTACGCTGAGGTTGAGGCAGGACGTTTCCAATTGCCGAATGACATCTACAGCGATTTAGACGCCGTTTCTGCGAGCCGTCAGGCGCTCTATGCCTTCCTCTCGAGGATACTGGAACGTGAGCTGACGGTCGAGATAATCAGAGAACTTCACGGGAAGAGCGAAGCCATCGGCCAGCTCGCTCCCCTGAGAGGTCTGGCCAACAGGAAGCTGAACGACGGGCTGGACAAGCTCGGCTCCTTCGTAGATGGGTCCAAGACGGAGAGCGACGAAGAGACCCAGAAACTCCTGGCGGCCGAGTTCTCCGGCCTCTTCCGCGGCGGCTGGCCGAACTCCACCCATCCATCGGAGTCCGCCTATGCAAAGGGAAAGGGGGCCAAGGGGCCACAGGAGCAGGTCACAGCCGTCTACAAGTCGATGGGCTTGGACAAGGCCTCGGCATATGAAGGACCGGACGACCATATCGCCGTGGAGCTCCAGTTCATGTCCCACATGGCCGGGGAGACCTCCGCCGCCGCCAAGTCGCACGACCGGGCGAAGGCCCTCGAGCTTCTCAAGACACAGGACCAGTTCCTCAGGGGCCACCTGTCGAAGTGGGTGGGCCTCCTGGCCGCCGACCTGAACAAGAACGCGAAGTCGGCGCTCTACAGGGGGGCCGGCCTGGTGACCGCGGGGTTCGTCGAAGAAGACGTGAAGACCGTCGAGGACTTCATCGACGACCTGGCTCCCAGAAGCAAGGGAGCCAAGCCGTAGCACGTTTCGCGACGTTATGTTTAAATGCGGTTGACCACCTTTGAGGTTGGAAAACCCCCTTGTTGCTCCCTCAACTGCTGCAGGGCTCTGAATGGCTGATAGTCATCGTCATAGTCGTCGTTCTGATCTTCGGCGCAAGCAGGATCCCCAGCTTGGCGAAGTCCCTCGGTCGCGCCTCCGGCGAGTTCCAGAAGGGAAAGGTGGAGGCGGATATGGAGGTGGACAAGCTGAAATCGCAGTTGTCCCAGAAGGACCAGCCCTCCTTTTCGGACCACGAGAAGCTGCTGAAGGCCGCGAAGGAGCTGGGCATCTCGACCGAAGGGAAGACCGACGACCAGATCCGTGCCGAAGTCAAGAGCGCGCTCGGGTGAAGGCGCCGAGCCGGTCCGGAGCCGCATGGCCGGTTTCATCTGAATTGGGTGAAGAGGTTTGGTCCTCGTCGACCGCTACGGAAGGCCTGTCTCGGCCGTAAGGATAGCGGTGACGCCGGAGTGCAACTTCGACTGCGTGTTCTGTCACAACGAAGGGTTCCAGGGGAAGGCGAGGACCCTCATGACCCCGGTCGAGATCGGCCGAGTGACGAAGGTCCTCCTTGATTTCGGCGTCAGGAAGGTCAAGCTGACCGGTGGCGAGCCCATGATGAGGCCCGACATAATCGACATAGTCGCCGAGATCGGGGCCCTCCTCCCGGACGATCTGGGCATGACGACCAATGGCACGAAGGTCGAGAACCTCGCCGAAGCCCTGAAGGACGCCGGAATGAAGCGCCTGAACATCAGCCTTCACAGCCTGAAGGAGGACCGGTTCAAGTGGATCACGTCCAGCGTCCGTCTGAAGGAGACCCTCGCCGCGATATCGAGGGCGGTCGAGTGCGGCCTCACCCCGGTCAAGCTCAACACCGTCCTGCTGAAGGGCTACAACGAAGACGAGCTCTGGGACATCATCGCCTATGCCGAGTCCCTTGGCGGGGGAGACAGGGTCATCGTGCAGCTCATCGAGCTGGTCCCGGTGGACCTCGGGTTCTACCGGACCTACCACTACGACCTGGGCATCGTCGAGGAAGAGCTGAAGGAGAAGGCCTCCTCGGTCTACGTGAGGGAGCTTCAGCGCAGGCCTCAGTACACTCTACCAAACGGCGTCAGGGTCGAAATCGTCAGGCCGATACACAATGTCGACTTCTGCATGGCCGACAACAGGATCCGCGTAACTCACGACGGGAGGTTCAAGCCTTGCCTGCTGCGCGACGACGGCTCCATCGACTTCCTGAAGTACATGCGGAAGGGGTGTTCCGACCAGGACCTCGCAGCCAAGTTCATGATGACCGTGTGGGCGAGGGAGCCGTATTACAAGAAGCCGAAGGTCAAGCCTGCCGAGCGCATAACCGTGGCCTGACAGACCGACCTCGCTTGCGCTGGGATTCCTCTATCGCCGGGAGAAGTTCTGGATGGACTGGGCGGGAATTGAATTCGCGGGCCTGCGTGGCCTCCCGCGACCTCCCGCCTGCAAAGCGGGCGTTGCTACCACTGAACTACCAGCCCGGCGACCATGCTCCCGGTTGGCGTCTTAAAAAGAGTTAAGCCCCCTCCGCTCCCCCGCCTGTCGGGACCGAACACAGCGAAACAGAAGCTCTTATAACATGGACTTCAGGGAATCCAAGAACGAAGGATTGGGCCGGTAGCTCAGCTTGGTCAGAGTCCGTCCGAAACACGGCTGGAACGTCTGACTGATAATCAGAAGGTCAGGAGTCCAAATCTCCTCCGGCCCACTTTCTCAACCTACCCAGCGACGACCATTCCGTAGAGGTCCAGGAGTTCCCTGAGCCTCTCCCCTTCGATCTCCATCTCCCTCCCCGAGAGCACCTTCACCTTCCAGACGCCTCCCAGTTCTCTCACCACGACGTCCGATGCCCTGCACGCATCTGTGCCGTCTCCGGCCCTCGCGCAGGTGAGGCGCTTCCTGGTGGCGACGGCCAGCGCGGCAAAAGCGGCCCTCTCCTCCCTGGCCGCCCCTAGGAGGTCCTCACCGACCTCTTCCCCCTGGCCCAGCAGGCGGCCCTCCTCCGCCGTTGCAGGCACAGCGATCCCCCTTCCTTCTTCAGCAGCCTTCAAGGCCCTGGCGAGCGCCCTCCTCCTGCAGCTTGGATCGGAGAGCGCCACGCTCGCCACCTTCAGGTACTCCTGTCCGCCCTCCCTGATCACCTTGAACCCCTTCCCCAGGTCTCCTCCCCACCAACGGAAGTAGTAGACATGGCGCTTCAGGAGCACGAAATCCTGCCTCAGGTAGCCTCCCGCGGTCACCTCGCTCAAACCGGACCTTCTGACGACCTCCCCGAGAAGCCCTGGGGCACGCTGAGGCGCGTAGTAGGGGGAAGCAAGGAGGGCCACGGAAAGGGAGAGGGATGCGAGGGGGATCTGGGCGATGAAAGGGGGACTGAGGAACCCGCCCGCAGCCATCCCGACAAGCGGCTTCCGGAGGTCCCAGCGCCTCTTCTTCCTGCACAGGAGGCGGCGAGTCAGCGCCGCCGGGACGGCAACCGCCAGGCAGAGCTGGAGGAGGCGCGGCCCGAGCCCCTCCGGGCCGAGCCTCAGCGAGATAGAGAGGACGGCCACGTAGACGAACAGGTCCGCAAAGGCCACGGCGATCAGCTTGGCCGCCCTGACGAAGAGCGTCGGGGTCACCTCAATTGAACCCGTTCTCGTCGAGCCTCAGGAGGCAGGCGGACCCGTATTCCTCCAGCCGCGGGTGGCGGTAGGCCCACACCAGCCTGTTCCCTCTCCCCTTCGCCGCCGGGTTGGTCAGAGGCACGTCCTCCAGCTTCGAGTCTGCGGGAGCCTTCTCCAGGTGGAAGACGTACTTGAAATCGTAGCCGACGATGAGCCCTCCGTAGGGGTGGGACCAGGCGGGGTTGATCGGGTGCACCGTGATGTGGTTGATCGCCAGCACCGAGAGCTCCATGGCGTTGCACATCCTCTGCACCTGCCCCAGCAGGAGCGCCAGCGAGGACGATCTGGCGGGCAGGTCCTGCGTCCCCGCGAAGACGGCTTTCATCGGGGCGGAAATGCTGTCGTATACGGCGAAGGTGGCCTTCCTCTGCTCTACGAACCTGCCGAGCGGGGAGAAACGCGGGTCGGTCAAGCCGTGGGGCTGCAGCCTGACCTCCACCCTCCCACCTTCGCTGACCATGATCTCCACTCGAACGCCATGTATGGCCAGCAGGTCCACGAGGTTTGGAACCTCGACCACGTAGATGCAGGGGCCCTCCTCCTTCTCAGTCGTCAGCTCGAGGTTGGGCGCGAACACGTTCAGCGCCTCGGTGAGCTGTTGGTCGGACGGCGTCAGCTGCAGCTGCCGCAGGGCCGAGGCGAAGGCCTCCCTCAGATACGCTTCGGAGGACTTCCTCTTTTTGGCATCTTCGAAGGTCTTCCTCACGTCCGCCTTGACCACCTTCGCCTTGCAGCCGAACCTTTCCCCCAGGGGCTTCAGCCAGTGAGGGACCACGTTGTTGACGTAGCCCAGCTCCGTGTCCACTATGACGGAGCTCCGCCCCTCCGAGAGGTTCTTCACCGCCGTCTGGAACGACAGTATCGACTTCCCCAGGGCCTTCAGTCCGAAGAGCTGCACCAGGCTGGCGCGTGGCAGGCCGCCGTCCAGGAGGGCGTCGAGGTCAGGCGAGCCCGTGCTCATGGGTTCACTCAATCTCCTTTCGCCTCGAGCGTCTCAAGGAACGTCCTTCCCGACTCCGTGAGGGCCAGGCATCGTGCTTCCCTCGGGCCTCTCGCCGGCTCCAGGTAGCCCTTGCGCAGGAGGTGGTCGGCGGCCCTCTGCACCCTGTCCTCCTCCATCCTTCCCTTCAGGAACGAGATGAGCCCGGCGAAGGAGACGTTGGAGTAGGAGCCCACCGTGGACAGGACCGCCAGGAGGGCTTCGTCGTCTTCGTCGGGGGTCATCTCCTCCTCCGCGGTCCTCGAAGCCGAGGCTCCCCCGCAGTCGTTTACCAGGTACACCTCCCTCCATTCGCCGCCGGCGCGCTTCATCCGAACTCTTCCGTCCTCTTCGACTATCCTCGTCCGGAAGAGGCCGTCGAACTCCCTGGGCAGGGGCCTGCGGCTCTGCGCAACAAGCTTCGTCCCCTTCGCCTTCAGCGTCCAAAGGAAGGTGGCCGCGACCTCCATCGGATATCTCATGGACCTGGTCTGGCCCTCGGGCAGCATCTCTTCGAAGGAGCCTGCGACTACCAGCGACCTTGGATGGTCCGAGGCGAACTTCGCCAGGAGCACGTAGGCGAGGGCGCGGCGCGCGTACCCGCCGGCGACCTGGCTGAGGTCCACCTCAGCTCTGTCGGGCACGTCTTCTGCGGCCCCAAAGGTCGGAGGGATGACGGTCAGCTCGTCCAGCTTCGACTTCAGGAGCTCCAGCTGCCTTGACTTCTCGGGCAGCATGGAAGAGATCGAGATGACCCCTCCTGCTTCGGCGTTGGAGTAGTAGGTTCTCGACGCCCCCAGGAGGGCGACGTGCTCTTCTTCGTTGAGGTTCAGCGCTGCCGCCAGGCTGCGGGCCAGCGCTTCGGCGTACCTTCCCGTGTCGTCGGAACAGGTGAACGCATACTGGGCAGCAGCTCCCCCGTCCAGTGCCCTGAAGCCCTCTGTCCTCCCGGACAGGCGGCCGCTGAAGTCCAGGACGAGGGCGCACTCGGAAGGGCACCAGCGCGCCACGAGGCGCGGCAGGGCCTCTTCGCTCGATTCCACGAGAGTCCAGTCCTCGACGTCGGATTCGGCGAGTTCCACCGAGGCCGCCGTCTGAGTCTCGTAACCTATAGCGGCTCTTGATGACATTGCGGCCTGCCGTCGCGCGGTTCCCTAATAGTCTCGCCAAGTCTCGAACAGGAGTTGCCGGACTTGCAACACGGTCACTTCAGGAGCCGTCTGGTGACCAGGTAGCAGGCGGCGGCCAGGAGCACCCCTCCCACGATGTAGCCGGCTTCAGAGAGCCGCGCAGCCTGGGCTCCGGAGAGTATCACGATCGCCGCGGGCACCACTAGATGGACCCACGCCGGCCGTTTCGCCTGCGGCACCCTTGCGGCCGTCTCTGGAAGCGCTGCTCCTTCGACCGACTCGAGCAGCCTCAGGCCAAGCGGGGTGAGGCTCCAGTGGACTTCCCCCTGGGCAGGCTCCGTCCTTGAAACGACGCCGGCGTCGATCATTTCGTCGACTATCCTGTAGAGCGTCGACGGGTTCTCGCCGCTTCTCTTGACGACGTCGAGCGGTCGGCTTGCGCCTCGTCTCAGGGCCATCAGCATCCTGACCCTGGACTCCGTCTTGATGCAGCCTGCCAGTTTGACGATGGTCGCCACAACTTCATCGTCTTGAGAAGCCAACTCTCAAGACTCTGACCGACCCACAATTGTTAAACCTTTCTCGACCAGGCCGGGGAGGGTCCCGCAGGGAAGGGATCCGGTCGGCTGCCCTTTCCCCTCTGCCGCACCGACGATCTGGTCGATGGCCTCATCCCACGTTCGCCTTTGCTCCTGCGCTTAGCTCATGATATCGGTGCCCTTCCCTGGTCTTCCATGCAGAAAGCTTTTATTACATCACTAAATGGTCTTGGTCTGCGGAAGCGTAGGCTCTATGGGACATAGGAAGCACAGCGCACCAAGGAGAGGGTCGTTGGCCTTCTTTCCAAGGTCACGCGCTGAGACTCACGTGCCGAGGATGAGGACATGGGCGCAGCTTGGTACGGACAAGCCCGTCCTCGCCGGCTACCTTGCGTTCAAGGCCGGAATGATTCATGCGATCACCGCCGACGACAGGGAGAAGACCGTCAACTTCGGGAAGCCCCTTTTCAACGCTGCCACCGTCCTCGCTGTGCCGCCGATGAAGGTTTACGGAATCAGGGCGTATGAGTACGGTGATGGCGCCTACAACGTCCTCGCCGACATATACGACTATGGGGACCCGCTCTTTGAGAGGGCCAAGAAGAAGGAGTCCGCGGACGACCAGCTGAAGTCCCTCCTGTCCGTCAAGGACAAGGTGAAGGAGGTTTTCGCGTTGGTCTCGGTAACTCCCAAGGACGTCGGGCTCTCTCAGAAGGAGCCCCTGAGGATGGAGGTCGCCGTGACGGGCGGGAAACCCGAGGCTCAACTGGACTTCCTGAAGGGCCTCCTGGGCAAGACGATCTCCCTCACAGGGAACGTCGTCGCGGGCAACAACGTCGACGTCGCCGCGGTCTCCAAGGGCAAAGGTTTCGAAGGCCCGGTCACCAGGATGGGCATCAAGCGCAAGCAGCACAAGTCCAGGAAGAGCGTCAGGGCCGTCGGAGTCCTGAGCCCGTGGCACCCCCACGGCGTAATGTACACGGTCGCCAGGGCTGGCCAGATGGGTTACCACCAGAGGATCGAATACAACCACAGGGTCCTCCTGGCGGGAACAGAGTCCGCCAACCCGATCACGCCCGAGGGAGGCTTCCCTCACTATGGCCTGGTGCGCGGCGACTACTTGGTCGTCAAGGGCTCCATTCCGGGGCCGTACAGAAGGCCGGTCGTCGTCAGGCTACCTCTGCGCAATCCCTTCGACAAGGGAAAGGCTCCCACGATCTTGTTCATCAGCTCCAAACCCAAGGGAGGCGCGAAGTATTGAAGGCCTCAGTCTTGGACCTTGAAGGGAAGGCCGTCGATACGGTCGAGCTCCCATCCGTTTTCTCGACTCCCGTGAACCAGAGGCTCATCAACCGTGCCTTCTGGATACTGTTCACCCACAAGGTCCAGCCCAAGGGCACCTCCCCCATCGCAGGCGAAAGGACCAGCGCCATGTCTTGGAACACGGGCCACGGCGTCTCCAGGGTAGCAAGGGTGAAAGGAGAGAAGAACCCTCGCGCAGGCCAGGCCGGCGGAGTCGGCGGAGTCGTCAAGGGAAGGCTCACCCATCCCCCTAGGGCCGAGAAGGTGATCTACAAGCTGATAAACAAGAAGGAGAGGCTGATGGCCTTGAAGTCGGCCATCGCCGCAACGTCCTCATCCGCCCTGGTCTCCGGCAGGGGGCACTCGATCTCGGGGGTGCCGGCAGTGCCGCTGGTGGTCGAGGACAAGCTTCAGGAGGTCGCCAAGGCCGCCGAGCTCCGTGAATTCTTCGGGAAGCTCGGTCTCCAGGCGGACCTGGAGAGGGCCTCGCGGAGGAGGACGAGGGCTGGCAAGCAGAGCTGGAGGGGCAGGGGCAAGAAGAACGGCAAGGGCCCGCTCCTCGTCGTGTCCGACCCCAAGTCTGTGGGCAGGGCTGCCAACGGGTTCCCCGGGGTCGACATCGTGAGGGTGGACGACCTGAGCGTGATCGATCTCGCTCCGGGAGGGAGGGCCGGGAGGTTGACCGTGTGGACCAAGTCCGCGCTGGATTCCCTCGGCAAGAGGTTCGAGGAGGTAGTCGTAAGTGCAGCTTGAGAAGGCCTTTTCGATAGTGAAGATGCCCTACGTGACCGAGAAGACCTTCAGGCTCATCGAGCAGGAGAACAAGATGGTCTTCCTGGTCAGCAGGGACGCCACCAAGGCCACGGTCAAGGAGGCTATCGAGACGGTCTACGGGGTCAAGGTAGACAAGGTCAACCTCATGACCACCAAGAGTGGGAAGGAGGCCTTCGTGAAGCTCTCCGACGAAACGCCAGCGGCGGAGCTCGCCTCGAAGCTTGGAGTTCTATAGGTGAATCAGGTTGGGAAAGCGGCATGTTGTAAGGCGCAGGGGAAAGGCGGGCCTGCAGTGGCGGGCACCGAGACGGGGCAAGATCGCCCCGGTCGGCTATCCCCTGTACGAGTCTTCGATCGTCAAGAGTGGCACAGTGCGAGACATACTCCATGAGAGGGGCAGGACGGCGCCCGTCGCCAAGATAGCCTTCGACGACGGTGCCACGACCTACCTCCCAGCCGTCACCGGGCTTCATGTGGGCTCTCCCATCGAAGTAGGGAGCGGCGCCACTCAGGCCGACGGATCGGTCCTTCCTCTGGGTAGCATCCTCGAAGGGACCGCGGTCTCCAACATAGAGAGGAGGTTCGGCGACGGAGGGAAGCTGGTCAGGACGGCGGGGACCTCCGCCATCGTGTTCTCTCAGACCGGCCCGACGACGATAGTCAGGTTCCCTTCAAGGAAGAGCGTTGAGCTAGATTCGACGTGCAGGGCCACCATAGGGGTCGTTGCCGGAGGAGGCAGAGGCGAGAAGCCCTTCCTCATCGCCGGGAACAGGTTCTACCATCAGATGGCTCGCAACAAGAAGTATCCGACGATGAGGGGCATCGCCATGGCGGTGGTCCATCACCCGTTCGGAGGTGGCCGCCACCAGCACCCCGGCAAGTCCACGTCCACATCTCGCAACGCCCCGCCAGGACGCAAGGTGGGACACATTGCGCCGAGGAGGACCGGCCGAGGAAGGCAGTCCCGCGTGGAGTCGACCGTCCGCAAATGATAAATAGAATGGGAGGTTGGTGAGACAACAACTTGCCGAAGGAATTCAGATACAGGGGCTTCTCTCCGGAGGAGCTGCAGGAGATGCCGCTCGAACAGGTGCTGGCTCTCCTGCCCTCGAGGGCCAGGAGGACCCTGAACAGGGAGCTCAGCCATGAGAAGAAGAGGCTCATCGAACGTGTCAGGGCCGCCGCCCAGGAAGGCAAGGCCATAAAGACTCACGCAAGGGACATGGTGATCCTGCCCTTCATGGTCGGGATAACGATCAGCGTCTACACCGGCAAGGAGTTCGTCCCCGTCGAGATCAGGCCCGAGATGATAGGCCATTACCTCGGCGAATACGCCATGCCCATCAAGAAGGTCGTCCACGGGACTCCCGGAATCGGCGCCAGCCGCAGCTCGCTCTACGTCCCGCTGAAGTAGAAGACCTACTCGCCCTGTTTCAGCTTGTCGGCCACCGAGACCATCTTCCCGTCCTGCTGTATCCGTATCGTGGTCTCTATGTGGACCCTCATGCCGACCTGCCTGAACAGCCAGAGCAGCGCCCCTCCTGAAATCTTCTCCTGGAGCTTCCCTTTCTCAATGAGGTCCGCTACCTTCTCGACGATCATCTTGGTCTCCTCGGGGTACTGGGTTTCGGCGGCCTCCAGGACTTCGTCACCCCTGTCGTAGAGCATCGCCAGGACCACGGCCCTCGGGTCCTTCGGCTGGGCCTTGGGCTCCGGCTTGGGCTTGGCGTTCAGCGCCGCCCTCCTCTGGAGCTCGAGAAGCTTCTTCTTCATTATGATGTCCACGTCGGGATCCCGGTCAACGCTCATGCAAGGGCACCTGCCTCGGCCTTCTATCTAGAACTACTGTAATAACTCAATCTTATTAGCTTGTATGTCCGCCTCAGTGCCGATGTCCGCAGAGCGCTCAGGGAAATGGGTCGCGCTCCCAAGCTCCCTTCTCATGGAGGACCGGGACCTCAGGGACAAGACGGTCAAGCTGGGGATGGTCGCCAGGGCCATCGGCATCTTCGGGGTCGAGAAGGTCATCATCTACAGGGACCCCGTCGAGCAGACCGTGGACGACTCCTCCCTCATCGAGGAGATCCTTCGATACATCGAGACGCCGCAGTACCTCCGCCGAAAGCTCTACCCGCTGAAGCCGAGGCTGTCCTTCGCCGGACTCCTCCCTCCCCTGAGGATACCTTCCCACAAGCCGAACGTCGGGATGAGCGGCCTGGTGGACGGCGAGTTTCGCGAAGCCGTCGTCGAGATGTCGAAGGGGGTCGTCTCAGCCGACGTCGGCGTGGAAGCTCCCCTGCCATTCGAGGGGACCGCCAAGATCGGCTCGCGGGTGACCGTTGTGGTCCACAGGAGCGGCAGGGAGCTCAGCTGCGAACAGGTGGAGAGCGACGCCGTCAGGGGCTACTGGGGCTTCGAGGTGAAGCGCCAGAGGGACCTGGAGGACCTCCTTGAAGACGGCCGGATTGGCGTCGTGATTGGGACCAGCAGGAAGGGAGAGCCCCTGGCGAAGGTGTGGAACGAGCTGTCCGCTTCGCTGCAGACGCAGGAGAAAAAGCTCGTCGTCTTCGGGGCACCGAAGAGGGGGCTGTTCGAGATGTTCCCAAAGGAGCTCATCGCAGCGAAATTCGACTTCATGGTCAACACGATACCCGATCAGAAGACGGAGACCGTGAGGACGGAGGAAGCCCTTCTCGCGACGCTCGCCGTGCTCGGCGTCGCTGAGCAGAACCTTTGAACGATTTCGCAACATAGCTAACGGAAAGTATTTATCTACTACTGCAGAGGCGACCTATACGCGCGGTGTAAATCGTTGCCGCAGTTCGGGTATTCACATTCCGGGTACAACCCTACGGTCCAAGTCAGGGCGAGCAGCAGAGAGGCCGACGTAAGCCCTAAGACCGCGAGGGAGGTGTGCAGGTCAATAGTTGGCCTTACGATACCCGAAGCCCGCAGCTTTCTCGATGAGGTCGTTTCCCTGAAGAGGCCGGTCGCTTTCAGGCGCTTCAAGCTGAAGAGCGGCCACCGGAGCGAGCTTCAGGGCTTTCCGGCCGGCGCATACCCCGAGAAGTCGGCAGGCGAAGTCCTAAAGTTGCTGGAGAACCTGCAGAGCAACGCCGAATTCAAAGGCCTGAATCCTGACAGGGTGAAGATCCTTCACGCGGCTGCCTACGGCGGCCGGAAGCTGCCTGGCTACACGCCTCGAGCCTTCGGAAGGTCCAGCCCGAGCATGAAGGTCCTTGTTCACATCGAGCTGGTCGGAGCAGAGGTGCCTTAGATTTGGTTACAACAAAACTCATCCTCAAGAAGTCCTTCTCATACGCCGAAATCGACGAGTTCCTGGAGAAGAGGCTCACGGAGGCCGGCTACGCCGGCATGGAGATGGAGAAGCTCCCGCTGGGCTTCAGGCTCAACGTCTCAGTGGTCAAGCCAGGGCTGGTGATCGGAAGGAAGGGCATGGGGATCAGGGACCTCACCGACGACCTCTCCAACCGCTTCAAGCTTGAGAACCTGAGCATCAACGTCGTCGAGGTCACCAACCCCGACCTCAACCCCCGCATCGTGGCCGCCCGCATCGCCTCGATGGCTCAGAGGGGCATGGCCTTCAGGAGGGCGACCCTGGTCGCCCTGGGCAGCGTGATGAGGGCAGGAGCCATGGGCTGCGAGATAACGGTCAGGGGGAAGCTGCGCAGCGAAAGGGCCCATTTCGAGCGCCACATCCAGGGGGTAGTGCCGAAGAGCGGCAACATGAAGGACCTCGTGGTCGCGCACGCCGTCACCGACGTGCTCCTCAAGATGGGGCTTTACGGTATACAGGTCAGCATAGCCTACAAGGACGCCATTTCTCCGGAGTTCGAGGCCGTGAAGGCCCGCGCGCCGGAGGCGCCCGCGGAGGCACCGAAGCCGGAGGCAACTGCAAATGCCAACTCGTAAGATGAAGGAGCTCAGGGACCTGAAGGACGAAGACCTGACGGGAAGGCTCGCGGAGTACAGGCGTGAGCTCCTGAGGCTGAGGACGCTTTCGTCCCGCGGCACCATCGCCAAGGAATCCGGCAAGATCAAGACCCTGAAGAGGAACGTCGCCAGGGTTGAGACGATACTGGCAGAGAAGAAAGGTGCCAAGGAATGAACGCCGTAGAGCTGGCTCAGCGGTACGTTATGCTTGGCAGTTCCATCGAGGTAATCGAAGGACAGCCTCAGTATGAGGGCCTCCAGGGGACCCTCGTACATGAATCCAAGAACATGTTTTGGCTTTCCTCGGAAGGCGTGACGCGCCTCGTCCCGAAGTCCCCGAACACGTTCCTTGTGGACCGCTCCTTCGTTTTTTCCGGCGATCTCCTCGTTGGCCGCTTTTTCGATAGGTTGGTGAAATGATGAGGAACATTGGGATCCAGGGAGTCAAAGCCCCGACCAAGACGTGCGAAGACGAATTCTGCCCATGGCATGGGACGATTTCAGTCAGGGGCAAGGTCCTCCAGGGGAAGGCCGTGAGCGTCAAGGTCAAGGGCATGGCCGTGATCCAGAGGGAGTACTTCCAATACGTCCCGAAGTACAGCAGGTATGAGAAGAGAAGGAGCAGGGTTCACGCCCACGTCCCCGCGTGCATCTCGTTCAAGGAAGGAGAGGAGGTCGTGGCTGCCGAATGCCGCCCGATCTCCAAGACCGTTTCCTTCATCGTAGTGGGCAAGGCTGGTGTCTAGAGCTGTCGACCAAGTCAAGGGCGGTCTCGGCCAAGGGGATTGAGGAGTTCAAGCCCTACATAACGAGGGCCATCCCGGTAAACGCCGTCATAAACTGCGCCGACAACACCGGCGCCAAGACGCTCAGGGTGGTCCAGGTTGCGGGCTTCAAGGGAAGGCTCTCCAGGATGCCTTCGGCCGGAGTTGGCGACCTGGTGACCGTAGTGGCCAAGAAGGGCCCGCCGGAGCTGAAGAAGCAGATAATGCAGGCGGTCATCGTCAGGCAGAAGTACCCAATAAACAGGATCAGCGGCACAAGGGTCTCCTTCGAAGACAACGCCGCCGTAATCATCACCCCCGAAGGCGAACTGAAGGGCACGGACATCAGAGGCCCGGTGGCCTCCGAGGCCGCCGAGAGGTGGGCCCGGATCGCTAACGTGGCCCCGATGATAGTATAGTGGAGTGGAGCTTGGTGAACAGCACTTCATCCCAGCCGCGGAAGAAGAGGGCCATGATGCACGCCGGTTCGGCCCACATCAGACACAAGTCCCTCTCGGCCCCGCTTTCGACCGACCTCAAGGAGAAGTACTCCGTCGACCACGTCAGTCTGAGGAAGGGTGACAAGGTCAAGATAATGAGGGGCGACTTCAAGGGCATCGAAGAGAAAGTGGCCAAGACCTACTCGAAGACCGGCCAGGTCACCCTCGATAACGTGACGAGGGAGAAGCTGAAGGGAGGGACGGTCCAGGTCAAGGTCCAGGCCTCCAAGGTCATGGTGACTTCCCTGAACCTCGACGACAAGCTCCGCAGGAAGGAATTGGAGGGTTAAGGTGTAGGATATGGCACGTAAAGGCGGTTCAACGATGGTGAAGAGGCAGGCGGCGCCTGCGTTCTACGCCGTCCCTCGCAAGAAGCTGGCCTTCGTCACGACGACGAAGGGAGGGCCCCACAGCAAGGCCATGAGCTACGATCCGATAACACTGCTCAGGGACATCCTCAAGGTGGTCCGCTCCAAGAAGGAGGCCGAGTACGCCATCAAGCTTGGCAAGGTCTCCATCGACGGGGTCCCGAGGCTCAGCATACACTTCCCCATCGGTCTGATGGACGTGGTCGAGCTGGGGACCGGGGGAAGCGTCTACCGCATGCTGCCCCAGAAGGGCAGGCTCGTGGCGCCGGTTTCCGTGGCGTCCGACGAGAAGGGCAGGAAGATCTGCCAGATCAGGTCGAAGACCACGGTGAGAAAGGGCAAGATACAGCTCGGCACCCACGACGGCAGGACGTTCCTCGTAGATGACGGTTCGAAGTACTCCGTCGGCGACGCTCTCCTGGTGGAGCTGCCGTCGGGCAAGATCCTCGAGGTCGTGCCCATGAAGAAGGGCTCGCTGGGCCTCGTGGTCAGAGGGACCAAGCTGGGCTTCGTCGGCGAGATAAGGGAAGTATCAAAGGGCACCTTCTCCGTCGAGCCCAACGTTGGCATCCTCATCGGGGAGGGAGAAGTGGTGCTACCCAAGGACTTCGTCGTCCCCGTGGGAATCAAGGCCCCGCTGGTGACGATACCGAGGAGGGCTGAATGACAGATGGCTGAGAGCGCTCAGGTCCAAGAGCCCACCGTTGCTGCGAGGGTCTCCCTCGGCAAGGTGGTCCTCAACATCGCTCCGGGGAAGTCCGGCGAGATGGTGGAAAGGGCCTCCAAGGTCTTGGAGACTCTCACAGGCCAGAAGCCCAGCCAGAGGAAGGCCAAGAAGACGGTCAGGGACTTCGGCATTCACAAGGGGGAGCCCATAGCCGTCGTGGTCACGGTCAGGAAGGACAGGGCCGCGACCGTCCTGAAGGACCTCCTCATGGCGAAATCGAACGTGGTCAACGAGTCGTCCTTCGACGACCTCGGAAACCTCGCCTTCGGCATCAAAGAGCACATAGACATCCCTGGGGTCAAATACGACCCGACCGTCGGTATCTTCGGCATGGACGTCTGCGTCTCCTTGGAGAAGGAAGGCCTCAGGGTCGGCCGGCGCAGGAGGGCCCAGGCTCGTCCGGGCAGAGAGCAGCGGGTCTCCAAGGAGGAGGCAGTCGCTTTCATGAAGGCGAAGTTCGGCGTGGAGATTAGGTGATAGTGAGGTATGCCAAAGGAGCGACACGGGAAGCCGAGGAAGTTCGGCAAGGGATCCCGTCCGTGCCGTAGGTGCGGTCAGTACGGCCCCGTGATCCAGAAGTACGGGCTCATGCTGTGCAGGCAGTGTTTCAGAGAGGTAGCCCCCAAGATGGGGTTCAAGAAGTACGAGTGATCTAGGATGCCAGCAACAAACGTCCTCGCGAACCTGTTCACCACCATGTACAACAACGAGCTGAGGAACAAGAAGGAGTGCCTCGTCATCCCAGCCTCCAAGCTGGCGCAGGAGGTGCTCAGGGTGATGCAGAGGTCCAAGTACATCGGCGAGTTTGAGTTCATCGACGACGGCATAACTGGAAAGCTGAGGATCCAGCTCCTCGGCAGGATAAACAAGTGCGGCGTGATCACCCCGAGGTACCCTGTGAGATCCGATTCCTTCTACGAGTGGGAGAGGCGGTTCCTCCCTGCGGTGAACGTAGGGATACTGGTGGTTTCCACCAGCCAGGGTGTCATGAGCCACAACGACGCCGTGCAGAAGGGCCTGGGAGGGCGCCTTCTGGGGTATGTGTACTAGGAGCTGAGGGATTTGGCTACAAAGCAGAAGGAATCGATGAAGATGGCCCTGCCCGAGAAGGTGTCGGCCAAGATGGCCGGGAACGTCCTGACTGTCAAGGGCCCCATGGGAGAAGTCTCGCGCGACTTCTCGAAGGTCCCCATCGGGGTCAAGGTCACCGGAAAGGAGGTTGAGTTCACCACCTTCGGCTCCAGGCGCAGCGACCATGCCGTTCTGAACACATGCGAAAGCCACGTCAACAACATGATCAAGGGGGTCACCCAGGGCTTCAAGTATAAGCTGAAGGTGGCGTACGCGCACTTCCCCATTACAATCAAGGTCAAGGGCCCAGAGGTCCACATCGAGAACTTCTACGGAGAGAGGTTCCCTCGCATCGCCAAGATAATCGGCCCGCAGACGAAGGTGACCCCGGAGGGGGACGACGTCATCGTCGTCGGGCCCAGCATCGAAGAGGTAAGCCAGACGGCGGCCAACATCGAGTCGGCCACCAAGGTGAAGGAGAAGGACGTCAGGATATTCCTGGACGGAGTGTATATCTATGAAAGAAAGCAGCCAGCGTAAGGACGCCAAGGATCTGCTGGAGATGCGGGCCAAGGTAGCGGAGCACAGGCCGAAGTTCGTTAGGCAGGAGAGTTGGAGATACGACAAGCTGAAGCCCACCTGGCGAAAGCCCAAGGGAGTGGACAACAAGATCAGGCTTCAGCAGGCTGGCTTCCCGCCCCTGGTCAAGGTCGGCTACAGGACGCCGAAGGTAGCCCGCGGCCTCCACCCATCCGGGCTCCTCGAGAAGCTCGTCCACAACGTGGCCGAGCTGGAGGGGGTGGACCCCAAGGCCTACGCCGTGAGGATCGCGAGGACCGTGGGGGCGAGGAAGAGGGAGCTGATAAGGAACAGGGCGAACCAGCTAGGGCTCAAGATACTCAACCCGAGGAGGATAGGCAAAGTTGAACAGAAGTAAGAGAAGGATGGCGGCCGACCTCCTGAAGGTGGGCCTCAACAGGGTCAAGTTCGACCCCGAGCAGCTTGACAGGATAGAAGAGGCCGTCACTCGAGAGGACATAAGGCGGCTCATCCACAGCGGCGCCATCTGGGCCGAGCAGGTGAAGGGCACCTCCAGGGCCCGGAAGAACACGCTGAAGGACAAGAAACGCCTCCGGGGAAAGGGAGCGGGCTCCAAGAAGGGCCGAAAGACGGCCAGGATGCCCAGGAAGGACAGGTGGGTGGCACAGGTGCGCGTCCTGAGGGGCTACCTCAAGCTCCTGAAGAACAGGGGAGAGCTACCGCCCGATCAGCTGAAGTCGCTCTACAAGAAGGTCAAAGGCGGAGAGATCAGGTCCATGAGGAGGATGAGGGAACTGATCGCGGAATCGAGGTCAAGGTGATAGAGCTTGGTGAAACCACCCAGATACATCACGCTGTTCAGGCGCCGTAGGGAAGGGAAGACCAACTACAGGCGCAGGAGGAAGGCGGTCCTCTCCAAGAGGCCGCTCCTGTACGTCTTCGTCTCGGACAAGAACACCTCCATTCAGATACTGGCGCCCAGGCCGGAAGGCGACAAGGTGCTGGTGTCCGCCAACTCCAGGGAGCTCATCAAGCAAGGTTGGAAATCCTCGAGGCGCAGCATCCCAGGGGCTTACCTGACGGGGCTGCTGCTGGGGGCAAAGGCCAAGGCCGCCGGCGTGGAGGACGCGATCCTCTACACGAATGTGAAGGCCTACCACTCGGGTGGGAGGACCGCGGCGGCCGTCAAGGGCATCGTGGACTCCGGATTCGAGCTGCCCGTCGGGAAGGAATCGCTTCCCAAGGAGGAACGGGTGTCCGGCAAGCACGTGGCGGAGTTCGCGGCCAAGCTGAAGGAGTCCGACCCTGAAGCCTACGAAGCGAAGTTCGCGGGCCTCATCAAGGCCGGGGTGAAGCCGGAGGAGCTTCCCGAGCATTTCGAGGCCGTCAAGGCCAAGATATTGAAGGTGAAAGCAGAGAAATGAGTTACGACCGTAGCAGGGGCCCGAGGAGGTCCAGAGACGAAGAGGAGGCCCCATGGATGCCCAAGACCAAGCTCGGTGTAGAGGTGGCCGAGGGCAAGGTTGCCACGCTGCTGGAGATATTCGAGAACGGATGGAGGATCAAGGAGCCGGAGATCGTCCGGGCCCTCCTTCCCAACCTGAAGACCTTCGTCGTCGGCGTTGGCATCGTCCAGAAGCAGACCGACGCCGGGGAGCTCACGAGGTTCAGGGCCGTCGTGGCCGTGGGCGACGACGCGGGATGGTTCGGTGTCGGCCACGCCAAGGCTCCGCAGATGCGCCAGGCCATAGACAAGGCCACAGACGTGGCCCTGCTCAACATCATCCCCATAGTCCAGGGCTGCGGAAGCTGGGAGTGCCGCTGCGGCACCCCGCACTCCGTGCCATTCAGGCTCGAAGGCAAGAGCGGCAGCGTCTCGGTCGTCATCATACCCGGCCCGAGGGGCCTGGGCCTGGTGGCGGGCGAGACCCTGAAGAACCTTCTCGGCCTGGCCGGGATCAAGGACGCATGGACCCAGACCTTCGGCAGCACAAGCACGGTGAGCTCGATCAGCAGCGCCCTCTACGACGCTTTCCTTGGGATGTACAAGCTCCTCAACGTGTAGGCGAACAACAAATGGCACAAATCCTAGTGATAAGGCTCCGCGGGACCGTCAACATGTACCACGACGTCGCAGCTTCTCTCGAAAGGCTGGGCCTCCTTCGCCGCTACGCCGCCACCATCGTGCCCTCCACAGACGACTAC
The DNA here is from genome assembly GCA_035543015.1 of Conexivisphaerales archaeon. Taxonomy (GTDB): domain Archaea; phylum Thermoproteota; class Nitrososphaeria; order Conexivisphaerales; family DTJL01; genus DATKKG01. Next base: position 170,035 of record DATKKG010000075.1, read on the forward strand.
ATCGGCCTCCTGAGGAAGGCCTCGGCGTTCGTCGCATGGAGCGAAGTGGACAAGGGCGTCATCGCCGAAGTGCTCAAGGCCCGTGGGGAGCTGCGGGGCTCGAAGCCCATAGACGCCGACTGGCTCAAGGCGAGAGGATTCAAGGACGTCGACGAACTCGCGGCCAAGATTGCTGACGGCTCGATCGACATGAGGCACATCGAAGGGCTCAAGCCCTTCTTCAGGCTCCACCCGCCCCTCAAGGGGTTCAGGCGGAGCACGAACAAGCACTACGGGGCTGGAGGCATGCTGGCCCAGAACCCCGAGTTGCCGAAGCTCGTCGAGCGAATGATTTAAGAATATGGCGATAAGGTGTTTGTTGAATGCCCACACGGCAGCGAAAACATAGAAGGATGAGAGGGCACCGGACCGTTGGCTACGGACAGATCAGCCAACACCGGAAGCACCCAGGCGGCAGGGGCCACGCCGGAAGGCACAAGTTCAAGTGGAGCTGGGTGACGACCTACGACCCCGACTACTTCGGGGTGCACGGGTTCGTCAACCCCACCACCATCCGCACCGACACCTGGATAGCCGTGGGAGACCTCGATTCCCTCCACGCCAAGCTCTCGGGCGCGGGGAAGGTGGAAGAGGTCGACGGGATGCCCCACCTCGACCTTCTGAAACTGGGCATCGACAAGCTTTTGGGCAGCGGGGACGTAGCTTCGGCCTATCTGGTCAGCGTGCCCCGGTTCACGAAACAGGCAAAAGCCAAGTTGGAAGGCGTGGGCGGGAAGATCAAGGAGGCCTAGCTGAGGCTTGGCCCTCGGGGACGCGATAAAGGCCGCGGCATCCATTCTCCCTGAGGTCCCTAAGCCCACTCGACAGCCGTCTCTAAACGAGAAGTTCATGTGGACGGCCGTAGCCCTCGTCATGTTCCTGGTCATGTCGGAGATACCCCTCTACGGTATCTCTAGCATCGGTCAGAACACCTCTCCGACGGCCCTGCGCGTCATCTTCGCGTCGACGCAGGGCTCGCTCATGGAGCTGGGCATCGGCCCCATCGTTACGGCGGGCCTCATCTCGCAGCTCCTCGTCGGGTCGGAGCTGATCCGCCTGGACTTCTCCAAGCCGGAGGACAGGTCGGTCTTCTCGGCCTTCAACAAGGTCTTCACCTTCATCTTCATCATAGGAGAGGCCGCCCTCTACGTCTTCAGCGGCTACCTCGGCTCCAACCTTTCGCTGACGACCACGCTCATAGTCACCATCCAGCTCATCGGGGCGAGCATCATGGTGTTCCTGCTGGACCAGATGGTGCAGAAGGGCTGGGGCATAGGCAGCGGGATATCGCTCTTCATCATGGCTGGGGTCGCGCTCAGGTTCATGCTCGATCTCTTCAGTCCCATCGCGTCCCCCGTGTACTACGGGTTCATTCCATACCTCCTCAACGCCACCTACCACCAGGACTTCTCGATGCTTCTGTACAGGGGGAGCTACCCAGGCCTGATCTCCTTCGTAGCCACCCTTGGGGTCCTTCTCGTGATCGTGTACCTCGAAGGGGTCAGGATCGAGGTCCCCGTCACCTCGACCAAGTACAAGGGCTTCGCCGGCGTCTACCCGATCAAGCTCCTGTACGTGTCGAACATCCCCGTCATCCTCGTGGGCGCGCTCATCGCCAACTTCCAGTTCTTCTCGCTGCTTCTGTATTCCAGGTTCAACCCGCAGGGAACAAGCGGCTTCATCAACGCGCTGGCCTACTACGTCGCCCCCAACTCGACCCTCGGCCAGACCACCCCGCAGCTCAAGGGCGGGTTGCTCTACTACATGTCGTCCCCAGGCTCTCTTACGGCCGCCGCGTCCGACCCCGTTCGCGTGCTCACCTACATCTCCTTCTGGGTCCTCTTCAGCGTCCTGTTCGCCAAACTCTGGGTGGAGCTGGGCGGCATGTCGGCCGACAAGGCCGCCAAGAGCCTTCTCGATGCACAGGTGCAGGTTCCCGGGTTCAGGAGCACAACCTCGACCGTGAAGGTAGTCCTCCAGAAGTACATCCCTGCTGTGACCGTCCTCGGGGGGATAATAGTCGGGCTCCTGGCATCAGTGTCGGACATTCTCGGAGTGTTCGGCTCGGGCATAGGCCTGCTGCTGATGATAGACATCATACTGCAGTACTACCAGATGCTGCTCAAAGAGCAGGTCGAAAGCCTCATGCCTCGGCTGGGCGGTCTCATTGCAAGATAAGAGGCGCATCGTGGCGGGCGGCCTGCCCGGCGTAGGCAAGACAACGGTGATCACCTTGGCGGCGGAGCAGCTGAAGCAGGAAGGCTACGACGCGGTCGTGGTGACCCTCGGCTCGTTCATGTTCGAAGAAGCGAAGAAGATGGGGGTGCCCGACCGGGACCAGATGAGGAAGCTTCCAGTCTCTCAGCAGAGGGAGCTCCAGCTAAAGGCGGCGAGGAAGATTTCGGAGCTGGAGGACGACCTGGTCTTCGTCGACACGCACTTCTTCATCAGGACGCTGGAGGGGTACTTTCCCGGCCTGCCTCTCGACGTTCTCCAGCTCCTGAGGCCCACCCAAGTGGTGCTCGTTCAGGCTCCGGTGAAGGAGATAATAGGACGGCGCAGGAAGGACGACACCAGGTCTCGCGACAGCCAGCTTGAGGCCGAAGTCGAGGAGGAGCTCGAGCTTTCGAGACAGTTCCTCGTCGTAGCGGCGGCCGCTACGGGGGCCACGATGACAATAGTTAATAACCGGGAAAACCGCTCGGACGAAGCAGTCAAAGACCTCCTGGCGTCGCTCAACCTGCGTCCTTGACAGAAGGTCGAATAGTGAAATGACAACGATACCCTGGTACCAGACCATCCCCGACGTGACCCTCCTGGTTCTGGGGGTCTCGATCGTCCTGAGCCTCGTCACCAATTACGTGACGAAGAGGAAGGTCGACATCAAGGCCGAGAGGCTTGTCAGGATCGAGTCCAATGAAGCCATGAAGGAATACCGAGAGGCCATGAAATCGGGGGACCAGAAGAAGATAGACAAGGCGAAGAGGCAGCAGAAGCTCGCCCAGGACAAGATGCTGAAGACCTCGTCGGTCAGGATGAAGGTTCAGATGTACTTCATGATCCCCCTCTTCGCGGTGCTGACCGTACTTGGAATCGTCGTCGGCTACGGGACCAACACGGCGGTATCACCTTACGTCTTCGACCTCCTGAACTTTCACTACCTGGTGGCCAAGGCCATCCCCAACAACTCGCTCTCTCTTGGCTTCATGAACTTCATCACATGGTACTTCGTCGTGTCGTTCGTCTCCAACCTAGTCATCGCCCGTGCCATGGGCACCAACCCGTAGGTCATTGCCATGGACACGGTCGTTCTCTCAGGTCCACCCGCGGTTGGCAAGACCACCGTCGCCAGGATACTGGCAGGGAAGCTGCCTCTCAAGTACGTTTCAGGGGGCGACATGCTGAAGGAGCTGGCCGCGGAGCAGGGCTATGAAGTCGGAGGGGAGGACTGGTGGGACACGCCGTCCGGCAGGAAGTTCCTCGTCGAGCGGAGCAAGGACTCGAAATACGACCTTGAGGTGGACAGACGCCTGGAGAGGCTGGCCCAGAAGGGCGGCTACGTGATCACGAGCTACGCCCTTCCCTGGATCTGCAAGGAAGGGATCAAGGTCTGGCTCAAGGGTTCGAAGCAGATCAGGGCCGAAAGGATGGCCAGGAGGGACGACCTGGCGTTCGAACAGGCGATCAAGGTCGTCAACATGCGAGACACCCAGAACGCAGACCTCTATCGCAAGCTGTACGGCTATGAGTTCGACACGGACCTTTCCGTGTTCCATCTGGTCGTGGACACCGAGCTCATCGAGGCTGAGAAGGTGAGCGACGTCGTCAAGCTCTACGTCGAGCTGCTGCCTCGGTAGGTCTTGCCGTTGAGCGCGCTAAGGGACAGGATCTTCAGGGGCCTCGAGCTCGTCGCCGAGGATTCGGAGGGAGAGTACGGCCACTTCCCTGATCAGCGGCCCATCCCCGAGCTCCTCGACTTCTGCATCATCCCCCTCGACAAGCCCGCGGGCCAGACCAGCAGCCAGGTGGTGGCTTGGGTGCGCCAGATCTTGGGGGCATCTCGGGCAGGCCACAGCGGCACGCTCGACCCGCCGGCCACGGGACTGCTCCCAATCGCGCTGGGCGACGCCACCAAGGCCCTCTCCACCCTCCTCCTGGGCCCGAAGCAATACTACGCCGTCATGAGGCTCCACAATCCCGTCGGCGAACCCGAGCTGGCGGCCGTCCTGAAGGAGTTCTCGGGCGACATCTACCAGAAGCCCCCCGAGAGATCGAGCGTCAAGAGGGTCAGGCGCGTGAGGACCATCTACGAGCTCGAGCAGGTGGAGAGGGACGGAAACCTCGTCCTGCTCAGGGTCCTGTGCCAGGCCGGGACCTACGTGAGGAAGCTAGTCTACGACATGGGCGAGGTCCTCGGCGTAGGGGCCTCCATGATCGAGCTCCGCAGGACCAGGGTCAGCGACCTTTCGGAGGCCAGAGGGCTGGTGAGGCTTCAGGACCTGTCGCTTGGATATTCCAGCTACAAGGAGAAGGGGGAGGAAGGGCCACTGCGCAAGTGCGTGCTGCCCATAGAGACCGCCCTCTCCCACATGAAGGCCGTGGCCGTCAAGGATTCGGCGGTCGACGCCATATGCCACGGCGCCACGTTGACCGTCCCCGGAGTCGCCAGAGCGTCCAGGACCCTGGCGAGGTCCGACCCGGTAGCGATCTACACGCAGAAGGCCGAGCTGGTGGCCCTGGCTAACTCCAAGATGTCCTTCGACGAGATCTACGAGGCCGAGAAGGGCGTTGCCTGCGTGGTCGAACGAGTGGTGATGCCCTCGGGGACCTACCCCAAGGGCTGGAAGACTTCCCCGCCCTCGGCGGCCCAGGGAGCCCCATAGACGCGGAGCCACCCTTTTTAACTCGCGGATTTTCAGCTAGAGGTCGAGCCGGGGTACCCTAGCCTGGTAGGGGGCAGATTCCTCGCGGAAGCCCATGCCTGGAGCCCTCAGGTCAGGAAGCCTGTGGCCCGCAAGGGCCTCGAGGGTTCAAATCCCTCTCCCGGCGCCATCAACTACCTTCTACTGCCCACTATCGCTACCCGTGCGCGGCCGAAGTCCCTTGGAAGAAACCTACGTGAAGATGAAGCCGAGGAGGAACCCGATGACGAGTCCGATGCTGAGGGGCACTATTCCGAAGAACAGGGAGACGTATGAGTTGGCCACGGGCCCGTACTTTGTGACCAGGCTCTGCACTTCGCTCGCCAGGCCGCTCAGGCTGATGAATCCGAAGTAGGAGGCAACTAAGGCGACGGCCACGAGGATCAGGCCAATCTTGAGCATCCTCTTGACGATGTAGCCCAGT
>DATKKG010000076.1:0-47481 GCA_035543015.1 Conexivisphaerales archaeon
GGCGGCCGCCTTCCGGGCCCCTTCCTCCCAAGAGACCCGATCTGTCAATGTGACCGGCCTCGTCTTCAAGAGCGGAGCGGACATCGTCTACATGGAGGTCAACTTCACCAGCACGACGCGGAACGCGACCTATCTTGCGACCGTATTCAGCGGCGTTTACCACATCGCTCTCCCGGGAGGGGACGTCTACACAGTCACCCTCCTCGTTCACTTCGTGGGATATCCCAAGCCGTGGGAGTACTCTGCTGGCACCCTGGCCCTTGGGGCCAATGTGACCGCCGTCAGGAGAGACCTGACGTTCTAGGAGACGATCGATCGAGGAAAGGCGCCTCGACAAACCCTTTAAGCTCGCCCACAGACTTCAACGCCGACGAGCCTTGACCTCCATCAAGGAAGGAGACTACATCCTTCTATATTCGAGGAAGGGGAAGAACTGGCTGCTGAAGGCTTCTGCGAAAGGGGACTTCCACACGCACCTTGGTCGGGTGCCCTTCGGCGGCATAGTCGGGAACGAATACGGGTGCACCGTCCTGTCGGACACGGGACAGAGCTTCTACGTCCTGAAGCCGACGGTGGAGGACTTCTTGATGAAGTGCGAAAGGCAGACGCAGATCGTCTACCCCAAGGACATGGGCCTCATCGCCATCAAGACTGGCATCGGGCCCGGGGCCAGGGTTGTGGAAACGGGGACCGGCAGCGGGGCTCTGACGACATACATCGCCAGCCTTGTCCGTCCCAACGGGAAGGTCTACAGCTACGAGATACGCGAGGACTTCCACAAGATGGCGACCAAGAACCTGGCTAAGGCTGGTCTCTCCGACTTCGTGGAGCTGAAGCTCGCAGATGCCGCGGCAGGCTTCGACGAGACCGACGCGGACGCGGCCATCATCGACCTCGGCGACCCTTGGAATTTCGTCGACATAGCCTGGAAGGCCCTGAAGCCGTCGGGGGGCTTCGCGGGCATAACCCCCACCACGAACCAGGCCGAGCTCCTCGTGGACAAGCTCAAGAAGTCGGGTTTCATCAGGGCCGAATGCTTCGAGATACTCTTCAGGAAGATGGAGGCGAGGGTGGGCATGACGAGGCCCTCCACACGAATGATCGGCCACACCGCCTACATCGTCACGGCCACCAAGCTGCTGGAGAAGCAGGAGGCCCCGCCTTCCGAAGCGACATCGGAGGCGGAGCCCGAAGAGACAGCCGAGGACGACGAGTGAACCGCGGGCACATCGCCCCCTTTCATGCGGGAAAAACTTTAAGATGGCTCCGGATTAGTGTAGCCTGTCAAACATGCCTGAGAAGAGGGTCGACAAGGGGTCGGACTTCAGCGAGTGGTTCGACTCGATCCTGGAGAGCGCCGAGCTGATAGACTCCAGGTATGGAATCAAGGGGTTCGTGGTCTACAGGGCAAACGCCATGAGGATCTGCAAGAGGATATACGGCATGCTGGAGAGGGAGCTGGAGGAGAAGGGACACCAGGAGGTGCTCTTCCCTCTGCTCATTCCGTTCTCCTCGTTCCGGAAGGAGTCAGAGCACATCAAGGGGTTCGAGGACCAGGTCTTCATCATACGCGAGGCTGGGGGGGAGGAGCTGGAAGAGAAGCTGGTGCTCAGGCCCACATCGGAGACCGCCATCTATCCGATGTACGCGCTCTGGCTGAGGAGCTACCAGGACCTCCCCTTCAAGTTCTACCAGTCGGTGGCCGTGTACAGAAGGGAGACCAGGGCGACCAGGCCTCTCCTCAGAGGGAGGGAGTTCCTCTGGATTGAGACGCACGACGTCTTCCCGACCGCGGAGGGAGGGAGGGAGCAGGTCAAGGAGGACCTCGAGATATCCAAGAAGGTCTTCGACGGCCTAGGGCTCGCCTTCATAGTCGCGGAAAGGGAGGAGTTCGACCGCTTCCCCGGGGCGGACAGCTCGGTCGCCTACGACGCCCTGCTCCCCGACGGACACGTCCTGCAGATCGGCACGACGCACTTCCTCGGGCAACATTTCACGAAGGCCTATGACGTGACCTTCCTGGATGCCTCCGGCGCAAGGAAGGTCCCCTTCTCAACGTGCTTCGGGCCGGGCGTCTCACGCATACTGGCCGCAGTGGTCGCCACCCACGGCGACAACAACGGCCTCGTCCTGCCCTTCGGCCTCTCCGAATACGACATCGTGGTGGTCCCGATCCTCTACAAGGGCGTGGAGGAGAAGGTGACGGAGAGGGCCCGCTACGTCGCGGCGGAGCTGCTGGCCAAAGGGTATTCGGTCTTCCTCGACGACTCCGACCTGACGCCGGGGAAGAAGTACTTCCGGTGGGAGACGAAGGGGGTCCCGGTGAGGGTCGAGATAGGCCAGAGAGAGGTCGAGCAGGGAACGATCACGCTGTTCAGGAGGGACACGAAGAAGAGGACGTCGGTCCCGGCCGGGGAGCTCGTGAAGGCGATAGAGGACCTGAAGGGAGGCATCATCGGGGAGCTCAGGGCGCGAGCCTGGAGGACGCTGGAAGAGCGGCTTGTCGTCGTGAAGGACAGGGAATCTCTGAAGGCCGCATCCGAGAAGCTCTCCATCATCAAGGCGCCGTTCTGCGGCTCCCGCGAGTGCGCCGACTCGATCAAGGAGGCCACCGGAGGCTACGAAGTGAGAGGGAGGGACTTCAACGACGACTCGAAGCCCGAATCCGGCTGCGTCTGGTGCGGAGGCCGGGACGCGCACACCGCGTACCTAGCCAAGGCCTTCTAGCGTCTCCACTCGAGGCCTGAGGTCAGCCGAGAGCTTCTCGACTTCGACAGCCTCGGGTATCTTGTCTAGGGCGGGCCTGTTGATGCGACACGAAGCGCAGGCGACAGCGAAGGCCAGGGAGCCCGGAGGGTCCCTGTTCGTCCTTGCGGCGGCGTACCCGGCCCCGAGAAGGTCCCCCGTGCCCACCGCGTCGAAGGGCTTCGAGGAAGGCGGCTTCAGGAAGTGGAGCCTGGTTCCCTCCCTCAGGTAGGTCCCCTCTCCTCCCACGGTCACCAGGCACTCCTTCACACCCAGCTTCGCCAGCGCGAAGGAGATCTCCCTGGGATCATCTCTGCCGGTGAGAATCATCCCCTCCTCCGTGTCGACCTTGATCGCGTCCAACCCTCGAAGCCTCCCCTTCAGCTCAGGCCTCTCGGCGAGCGTCGTGAGGCCGTCGTCGAAACTGCGGAGGAAGCCCTGAGGGTCCAGATACGTGAACTTCGAGATGGCCTTGTACCTGGGCAGGGAGTCGACCGCGATCTCTCCCGCGACGGGGTTGACGAGGACGACGTCGTAGTCCGGCAGGCCGATCCTGGGAGGTGGGATGCTGTCACATCGGCTGAGCAGGCGCAGTACCCTCCTGTCCCAGAGGAAGGTGATCTCGAAACGTGTCGTAGGCGACTCCGTGAGAGGAGGGCTGAGGAAGCGTATTCCGGAAGCCTGAAGCTGCCTGAGGCGTTCATCGCCGAAGTCGTATCCGATCCTCGTGGAGAGGGTGACATCGAAGCCCAGCCTACGCAGCAGGAGGCCCATGTACGCGGGCGGCCCGCCCATGCTCTCCGAGGAATAGCCTTCGGTCGAGATGGTGTCGAGGACAAGGTGCCCCGCCACGAGCGCTTTCACGGTCAAGGCTCGCCCCGGCTGATATAAAACCTAAGCCGGTCCGCTGATCGGGTCGCGCGACAGGTCGATCGGGGCCCCCGCGACCTCGTCGCAAAAGCATTTTAGGAACCCTCCTGAGGAGGTAGGGTGGAAGCCATTTGACCCAGAAGAGGAAGAGCCGTGGGAGAAGCAAGGGCGGGAAGGGAGCTAGTGGCTATGTTCAGTGCAGCCAGTGCGGCCGCCCCGTCCCGAGGGACAAGGCGAAGAAGGTGACCCAACGGATCACCCTCGTCGAGCCCAGCTTGGCGCGCGAGCTGAGGGCCGCGGGCGCCTACATCCCGTACGGCTCGACACAGAAGTACTACTGCATATCCTGCGCAGTGCACTTCGGCGTCGTCAACGTCCGAGCCAAGTCCGAGAGACACAGCGCGTTCTGAGAGGACCACGCTTGGCTTATGAGCGCCTAGTCCGCAAACTGACCAAGGAGAACCTCTGGCTGTACATACTCAGAATGCTTCTCGAGAAGCCGGACTACCCTATGGGCCTGAAGAGGCGCTTCGCGGAGAAGTTCGGCTTCGAGCCCGCGGGAATCACGTTCTACACCGTCCTGTACAGGTTGAAGAACGAAGGCCTCGTGTCATCCCGGACGGAGGGAGGGAGGACCGTCTACCTCTGCACCGAGAAGGGCGGGGAGGTCCTGGGGATGGCCGTGCGATACCTGGAGAACACGTCCGAAAAGCTGAAGCTTGAGGGCTCTTGAGCTCTCTGAAACCACGCCTCATCTGTCCCAGGCTTGCTGGTAGCGCTGTGAGAGTGTTGATCTCCAGCCCGGATAGGAGCGTGGGAATCTGTGCTCGACTGTAGCGCTGGGCTGCACCTATGCTAGCGTCCACCGACGATGGAAACTCGACGATGAACTCCAGAACGCCGGCAGGGGCGGTCGGTCGAACTGCCGCAAGATAGACAACTACGAGTCGTTGCGTCGTCTGCGTCTCCACAGTTCAGAAGTGGGCCAGCGAATCCTCTTCCACTCTGTAGCCGCAGTTGGTGCATTCGTAATGGATCTTGTACCCCAGGAAGTCCTCGGGATTTGGCGGCAGGCCGCCTTGACCGTTCCTCTTGCGGAAGTCAAGGTCCAAGAAGGGGAGCATGCTGCCCTCCTTGCATCTCGGACACGCCACGTCCCTCACTTCGATGTGGATATGGTGCTCGTTGGGGTTGGCCAATCCAAGAAAGAATACGGCGAGCGTGAAGATAAGGATTGTTCCTGCGAAGAGTCAACTGAAGGACGGCCCCCATTCCAGCTTCAGGTGCGGATCAGGCCGCCGCCCTGGGATCCCTCCCCGCCAACTCCAGGAGCTCCTCCCGGCCCAGGCCCTGCTCCTTCAGGAAGGCCACGATGCACCGCCCGCAGGCCTGCTTGCTCGCCGGGGCCCTGACGTACTGCAGCGCCTCATCTGCCACGTCCATTTCCCCTCACATAGGTACAAGTCGTTTCCAAGAGTCTCCGCTGCCACAGGCTAAAGCTTCGATGAGTAGACGTAAACCCTCTGGAAGAACGTCATCGAGGCCATGACCAACACCAAGGCTACTCCGTAGAGCAACAGACCCAGGAAGCTGGCCGCCGCCAGCACGAGGAGGCGCTCAGCCCTCTCCCCCACCCCCACGCCTTCGGCCTTGACCCCCAGGGCCTCCGCCTTCGAACGGCTGTAGCTTACGAGGAGCGAGAACGAAAGGGCCAGGTAGGAAAGCAGCGGGCTCACGGCCGCCGAGCCCACGATGCCCGCGTAGATGAAGACCTCGGCCAGCCGGTCCAGGTTGCTGTCCAGGAACCCCCCCTTCTTGCTGACCTTGCCGGTCGCCCGGGCGACGGCGCCATCAATGACGTCCGTCAGGCCGGAGAGCAGGACGAACGCCCCGCCCAGCTCCAGGCTCCCGTAGTAGAAGGAGAAACCGGACAAAGCGGCGAAGACCACACCCATGGCCGTCCAGGCGTTGGGATAGGGCAAGACGGAGGCGCAGGCGCGGCCGACAGAGTCCACGACGGGCTTTATCGACTGTCTCAGCCTGGTAAGGACCACACCTTACTCACCGTTGCTTCACAGATAGCGCCACGAAACGGCGCTTTTAACCTTGTGGATGGAGGGCTCGTGGGCGGCGCATCCGCTTTCGAACCTCAGAGCGGATCCTGGCGCCCACGGCCTTCGCTGAATCCTCGCCAATCAGGTCGGCCGGGGCCCTGTCGGACTTCCTCGTGTCAAAGGTGACCAACTCCATCCCCTTCCTGTATCTTCTTCTGAGCTGGAAGTCAGGAAGCAGACCGAAGTGCTCCCCCTCGGGTCCTTGAGCCTGACCTTCGGTCCGCAGTTCGGGCAGCTCATCCCCTGGACGTGGGACCGCCTGACGTCGTCCGGCTCCTCGTACTCTCTCCTGCAGTCGGCGCAGAGGGCGCAGCGCATCGCTGAAGGGGACGAAATCCGCCGTCACAGGATGGAACTCAAGGGCGGGAACAGCCCGTCCAGATGGAGGCAACCATTCGATCATCTATGGCCCCTCAATTCGACGGCCCGGTTGTAACTTCAGGATGATACAAACTGGGGACTATGAACTGCCATTCCTAGATGAGCGCCAAGATGACGGCGTTAGGTCGATGGGGACCCGGCGAAGCATCCCTGGGAGGAAGAGCAACAGGAACGGGAGGGCATCTGGAATCGGGGATTCCAGCGAACGCGAGCCATCGCGTGATGGAGTGGGCCGGGTTGGAGGGAGTGCCACAGGGAACTCTCAACGTGGTGGACATGGAACTCGGTGGGCTGATCAATCCGAGGATGCGCCACATAATCAAGAGATACGTGAAGAAGGTGGGCCTTCGAGAAATCAGGGTCGAGCATCTCTGTGACGGCGGCCCCGCGACGGTCAGGCTCGTCGTAACGGGCGTGCCCGGCGGTCGCCTCTCCAGGGACCAGAATTCCAAGCTCGAGTACCTCGAAACGGCGATCACCAAATCGCTGGCACAGCTGGTGCGGCATCGTCCCGCATCCGTCTCAGGCGGACCCGGAAGTCCTGGGGCTCGCGCTCAGCGAGGTGGAGCCCAGCATGAAGCGGGTCTTCTACACCCGGGAACGAATGCCTGAACTGGAGTCGAAAGCGCAGTCTCTTCGTCAGCGGGGGGAATGGGGGTCTTCCTCTGCCTCCGAAGGTTTAGCCCAGAGGGGATCAGGAGTCGGCTTGTGTCGCCTCCAAGGAGAGGACTTAACTTTATCAGTGAGCACGGCGGAACGAAGAGGCGAATAGCCCGATGAGCCCGAAGGTCGAACTGTGCGGCGTGGAGGGATGCAGCCGTCCCGCGAAGCGATCCGTAAGCTCCAAGAACCTGGCCGGCACCAGCCTCAGAGTGAGTGCTTCCTCCAACCGAGCGAACCTCTGCAAGGAGCACTACAAGCAGTTCAAGAAGGAGACCAAGGGCGAGCGCGAAATCGAGAGGGCAAGGTTCAAGAACCTTTAGGTCGGTTGTAGTTGCGTCAAGCCCGGAGTGCGAATGCTGAATGAAGGTCCTCCTCAATCATGTCGACTATATCGAGTATGAGCCGGTGGCCAAGGAGATCTCCAGCGCGGAAGAGGCCGACAAGTCAAAGCGAAGGCTGGAGGAGCTCGTCGTGGCCTTCACGGCCGTGGAGTCTGGGGACGACGAGGCTGTCGCCCAGAGGGCCGTCGCCGAGATCAAAGCCTCCCTGGACCGGCTGGGCGTGAAGAGGCTTCTTCTGTACCCCTACGCACACCTCAGCCAGGACCTCGCCCCTCCGCAGAGGGCATTGCAAGTCCTGAAGGCGATGGAGGCCGAGGCCTCGGCCGTGGGGCTCGAGACCCACAGGGCGCCCTTCGGCTGGAACAAGGCTTTCGAGCTCAGGGTGAAGGGCCATCCGCTCGCAGAGCAGTCCAAGGTGTTCGTAGCCGCCGGGCAGCCTTCGGCGCCCGCCAAACAGGTGAGAAAGAGGCCCGAGCTCTCGGAAGAGGAGATGCTGGCCAAGGTCAAGAAGAGCGATTTCGCCGGCCTCCCCGACACCGACCACAGGGTCATCGGAGAGAAGCTGGACCTCTTCAGCTTCCAGGAGCCTTCGCCGGGCATGGTCTACTGGCATGACAGGGGCGTCAAGCTGAGGAACCTCCTGATGGATTACATACGCTCGGAGAACTCGAAGAGGGGCTACATAGAGATCAGCACCCCGGCTCTGGCGAACACTGTGCTGTGGAGGGTAAGCGGCCACTGGGATCACTACAAGGACAACATGTTCATCACTCACCTGGGGGACGAGGAGTTCGGCCTGAAACCCATGAACTGCCCCTCCACCTTCCTGTTCTACAAGACGAGGAAGTGGAGCTATAGGGACTTGCCGCTGAGGGTGGCGGACTTCGACCAGCTGTACCGAAACGAGCTCAGCGGGGTCGCAAGCGGCCTCTTCAGGGTCAAGGTGCTGACCCAGGACGACGCCCACCTCTTCGTGACCGAGGAGCAGATCGAGCCCGAGATTCGGGGCCTCATCGACGTGCTGAAGAAGTGGTATGGGATCTTTAACCTCACCTACACCCTGAAGATCTCAACGATGCCCGACGACCACATCGGCTCCGTCGAGCAGTGGGACGCGGCCACCTCCATCCTGCGAAAGGTGGTCCAGGAGGCAGGAATAGTACCGGTGATCAAGGAGAAGGAGGGCGCCTTCTACGGACCGAAGATCGACGTCGACATCAAGGACTCCTTGGGCAGGGAGTGGCAGTGCGCAACCATACAGCTCGACTATCAGATGCCGAAGAGGTTCAAGCTGACCTACGTGGGAGCGGACGGGGCGGACCATACCCCCATAGTCATCCACAGGGTCATCTACGGTTCGCTCGAGAGGTTCATCGGCATAATCACCGAGCACTTCCAGGGGAAGTTCCCCGTGTGGATCTCCCCCCTGCAGGTCCGAGTGATCACGGTTTCCGATGACAACGCGGAGTACGCGAAGAAGGTCTTCGGGCTCCTGCAGGAAGGGGGGATAAGGGCGGACGCGGACCTCGCAAGCGGGACCGTGGGGGCGAAGATTCGGCAGGCGCAACTGGAGAAGCTCCCCTACATGCTGGTGATCGGCAAGAAGGAGCAGGATTCGGGGACCGTCTCGGTCCGTTCGAGGGACGGCCAGGTCCGCTACGGCGTCAAGGCCGAAGACTTCCTGAACGAAGTCAGGCAGAAGGTTAAGGAGTTCTCCTAGGGCGCCCGCCGCCGCGCCACGAACCCCTTCATTTCATCAGGCTGACGACGGAGAGCAGCATGGAGAACATCTTGGCCGCAGTGGCCGCCGAGATTCCGTAGGGGTCCACCATCGGGTTGAGCTCGACGACGTCGAAGCCGACGACCTCCTTTCCCTTCAGGATCTCAAGCATGGATAGGAGCTCCTTGCTCGTGATGCCGCCCGGCTCCGGCGTGCCGGTTCCGGGCATCGCCGATGGGTCGAGGATGTCGAGGTCCAGTGAGACGTAGAGCTTCTTCGGGATGGTCATCAGGTACCTGAACTCGTCCAGGTACTTCGAACGGCCTATCTCCTTGCTCAGGATTGTCTTGACCTTCTCCGACTTCACGAGGCCCCACTCCTCCTTCGAAGCCGACCTGCCGCCGACATGGATGACCTTCTCGTAGCCGATCTTCTCGGCGAGCCTGCGGAGGAAGGTGCCATGCCCCAGCTCCCAGCCGTAGAGGTTGGACCTAAGGTCGAAGTGCGCGTCGAAGACGAGCAAGTGGGTGTCCCTTGGCATGGCGGAGAAGGTGCCGTAGGTGAGCGTGTGCTCCCCCCCGATAACGGCAGGGACGCAGCCGTCTTCGACTATCTCCTCCGTGACCTTCGATACCTCGTCCACGAGGTCCTGAGGCGTGGACGTCATCTGCAGGTTGCCCAAGTCCTCGATGGGGAGCTTCTCGGCGTCCACGTCGAGCTCAGGGTCGTAGACTTCTATCTTCATGAAGGCCTCCCTCAGGGCGTTGGGACCGAACCTGGAGCCCGGCTTGTAGCTGCTGGTGGCGTCGTAGGGCACCCCGAAGACCTTGCAGATGGGCTTCTTGCCGTCGACCCGGTAGGAGACGTTAGGCTCTGGGTTGAGGAAAAGATCCGAATAGCTCAATATCGTCCCTCCTTCTCAGAGGGTTCGTCCTTTCTTATTTAAGTGGAATCCTCGAAGCGATGGAGGATGCTGTGAGTCTCGGTTCACGTCTCTCCAGTGAGGGGAGCGCAGAGTCCTCCACGGGGCAACAAGATCCTAAAGCCCGGTGGGGCTTGGAGGCTTGACCGAGTCGTCCACCTTGAACTGCCCCTGCACGATCAGGTGTTGCACGTGAAGGGCGAGGTCTTCCGGGTCCAGCCCCTTCGACCTGAGGCCCGACCTGCCCTTGGGCGTGAAAGTGATGCTGACGTTCTGGCCCCCAAAACGGCCATAGGCCACGGCCTTGAAAGGCGCCCTCACCCCTTCGATGACCACGTAACCCCTCAGGAATCCTGCGACTGCGCCCATCTGCATCTGGGTGACGACGATCTCCATGTTAGTCCGCCTCACCCGTAGACGGGCATGTCCAGGGGTGTCAAGTAGCGCGCCTTGCCGAATCGCGTCAGGGCGTAGGTGGCTGTCAGCACGAAGGCCGTCGTGACCGCGATGGCGACGTACTCTGGACCCTCCCTGTGGCCGAGCAGCAGCAGGAGCGAGTACACCAGCGACAGAGCCGAAACCGCCGTCGAAAGGAGCAGGCTCCTCCTCGAATTGAAGAAGAGTGAGGCCGTCGAGACAAGGCAGACGAGGAACGCGAAAAGGCTCGACGACGACGCCGGGTACCCGACTCCTGAGAGGTAGAGCCAGAGGAACGTAGCTGTGACGACGGCCCCGATGAGCAGCGCAAGGTCGTTGGGCTTCATCTTGCCAAGCTACAGCTCCACGGTGGTGTTCAGGGAAGGCTCCACGAGGATCAGCCGATGAGAGCCTCCGTGGGCCGTGCCGCAGGATAGGGACCACCCTTCGCCAACCTTGACGCTGCAGTTCTGGAAGACGGAGCAGCTGTGGTTGACGATGTCGCCGGACCTTAGCTGGACGGTGTTCCAGTCCAAGGAGCCCTCGTGCTCGCAGACAAGGATAGCCCATTGAGTGCCCGGCCGCCTGGGCGGAAGGCCCACCTCCGGAGGAAGCTCCTGGTGCTCCATGCGCTTCTCGTCACACCAGATGTCGTGGCATCTGTTGCAGGTCCAGACATCGACCGCGCCACGGATGCCGAACCCTCGGACGAGGTTCACCACCCCAGCGTAGACAACGTCGTGGTTGCAAGGCCCCTCAACGCGCGACAATCCGTCGAACGATCCTCCGAAACGCCATTAAAACGTAGCTGACGTTCCTCCCCGGACCTCGTCACTCGGGGACGCTTTCGGTGATCAGCTTGCCGTCTATGAGCCGGACGAAGAGGTACCTGTTGTCCCTGAAGACGAGGGTGACCTCTCCCTCCCTCTCCTCGACCGTCAGCAGCTCCTGACCGACGATTCCGTCGTACTTCGCCAAAACGCCAAACCTCTCGGGAGCACCGCCCCGTCGAAGCGCTAAAAACGTTACCTACCTTTTGATAGCGAGACGGTCCGAAACGGCCGAGACGTGGCCCTTCTCGATGAAGCTGTGCCTGCCCCACTTCAGCTTGACCTCGACTCGTACCTCGTCTGCCTGCGACATGAGGGAGGCGGGGACGAGGATCCTCCTTTCGAACGAGAAGAGGGCTTCTTTGACCTTCTCCTCCGAATCGAAGACATGGGGGACCTTCTCTTCGTCAATTACCATGGCCCAGATCCTGTTCGTCGCGTTGTCGGTGAGGTCGGGGTTGCGGGTCCAGTAGAGGGTCGCCTTCTTCAGGTGCTTCGCCGGCCCGGCCACGTTCCCTCTGCGAAGGCCGCCCTTCTTCTTGACCGCGAGCCAATAGAGGAGCCTCAGGGAGGTGTCGTGGGCTTCGTAGGCCGTCTGCCAAGTGGCCCTCGAAAAGGCGTCGACGAGCCCTCCCTGGAGCCTGAACTTCACTTTTAGCTGAACGCCCTGTTCGGGCTGCACCTCCCCAGTCGTCTGCGAAACGTAGACGGGGCCTAGGGACGTCCTCCTGGAGAGCTCCCTTCCGTCCCCATCCAGCGCCGCTTCCATCGTGACCAGCCCGAGCCCGCTCGGCGCTTAAACGTTGCTGACGCTCTGCTGTATCACGGCGCAACCGCAGCCGGGCTCCACCTTTTCGTTCAAGCCTGGCCTCCTGCGCCTGAGCTCGCCCTTGTACAGCTTGGCCTCGAGCTTCTCGCCGGTGCGCTTCTCCCATTCGTCCACCGGGACCCCGTATTTCTTCTGGATGCGGTCCCTGTACCATTCCGGGATGACGTTGAAGCTGCAGAAGGGGATTATCCTCATGTCCGGGGTCAGGTAGTGGATGTCGCAGCGCTGAAGCCTCTCTTCGTCCTGGTTGTACTTGTCCTGGAAGTGCATCATCCCGAGGAAGAGGCTCTTCTGGTGGAATGCCCCGATCGAGGAGTAGTCATGGCGGATGAGGGCGTCGAAGAGGAGCTTCCCCAGGTTCAGCCCTTCCGGCTGCCTGCTGCGGTCCACGAACGAGTTGATCCTGCCCGCCGCCCTGGCGAGGACGAACCACTTGTTCGTGCCCGAGTTGATGTCCTCCGAAGCTTCGTCCAGGTACTCGAGCATCCCCTTGATGTCGACGAAGGCCGTGATGGGCACGAGCCTTCCATGGTTATCCAGGTAGACGTAGGTGCCCGCCCCGCAGGCGAAGTGAATCGACAGCTCGTACTGCGCCTTGTGGGTGAGCGACTCGATGAAGTGGGTTATCGGGGAGCAGCTTGGGACGGGGAACCAGGAGTCCTGGGTTATCTCCCCGCCGGACTGCTCCTCTATGCGCTGGATGCAGTCGGGGATCGTGATCCTGTACTTCTCCCGGTCCTTCTTGCTCATCCTCCCCGTGAGGGACACCGGCTGGAAGTTGACGGCCCTGACGATGTCGATGTTCTTCCTGCCGAACCTGATGATGTCGTAGAGCTCGTGGTCGTTGATCGACTTGATGACGGTGGGAACGAGGACGACACCAAGGCCCGCCTTCCTGCAGGCGTCGACGGTGTACTCGGACTCCCAGTGGTTCTTGGGGTTGGTCTTCGGGCTCACGCCGTCGTAGCTCATGTAAAGGTTGCTGACGCCCGCCTCCTTGTAGGCCCTCGCGAGCTCGGGGTGAAGAGCGATGCTTATGCCGTTCGTGTTGAGCTGGATGTGGTCCACCCCCTCTCCCTTGATCGCCCTTATGATTTCAGGGAGGTCCTCCCTCAGCGTCGGCTCTCCTCCCGTGATCTGGACGGAGTTGCCGGGGACCGGGCGTTCCGCCCTCAGGGTCCTGGTCATGAGGCGTACCTGCTCCAGGGTGGGCTCGTAGACGTAGGCGCCCTCGAGCCCCTTCTTGACGTAGAAGAAGCAGTACCAGCAAGTAAGGTCGCACCTGTTGGTGACGATGATGTTGGAGAGGCCGGTGTGGCTGAGGTGGTTGCTGCAGAGCCCGCAGTTGGCGGGGCACTGGCAGTTCTCCATCTTGACGTTGGGGGCCTTCGTCCCCTTGCCGTCGCTCCAGTAGCTGCTGAACTTGAGGTACATCTGGTAGCTGCCGTAGTACAGCTCCTCCGTCTCCCCGTGGACCGGGCAGGTCCTCGTCATGAAGACCTTCCCTTCCCTCTCAAACACGTAGGCGGGAAGGATCCTGTTACACTCAGGGCAGATGCTCTGGGTCTTCCGGATTACGTTCAGGCCCTTCTTCTCGTTCCTCTCGTCCACCAGCTCGATTAGCGCCATTGCCGCTCTTCGGGTTCGTCGTCTTGGAAACTATTTATGTATTTAAACCATATAACCGTATGAACAATAAATACCATTCACCCTTTCAATCGGGTGCTAGCCCTGAATCAGGTTCCTGGGGGACCGACTGTCCTTGGGAGGGACGAATGCGAGCGAGCCAGCGAGACACGCTGCCCATGCGTAGTCGACTCGACGGGCCGGGCGCGCTCAGAAGCCGAAGAAGTCTTCGAGCTTAGTTGCGCCGAGGATCTCGTCGAAGTCGTAGCCCAGGCTGTCCAGGAGCTGGTCGAAGGTGCCCCTCATGTACTCGACGTACTTGTCCACGTCGATGTCTTCGGGCTTCGCGAGCTCCACGGGCTTGACCCCCACCCCGTTGGTGGTCTTCACGAACGATATGACGTCGCCAGGCTTCATCTCCCTCCCCCTTCCCTGGAGGAGCTGTGCGGCCTTCACGTGCTGGGGGGTGTTCTCGGTGTACCTGTCCACGGGCTTGCTCATCATCACGTGGAAGGCTAGGTCCTCCATGGGCACCTCCCTCCTCTTGAGCCGGAGGTACGTCTCCCGCAGCTCCTGCCTGATGTTCTCCCTCGCCGTGGTGAACTCGTCCGGGTTCTTGACCTCCGAGAGGACCCTCAGCACGTCCTTGAAGGTCTTCTTGATGAACATCGGCACATTCGATTTTTTCCCAGTCAGTCCCTTGATCTCCAGGGAACCGTCCGGGTAGACTCCCACGTAGTTCTTCTTCCTGTTGCTGAAAGCGGCGTACCTGTAGACCTTGTCGATTTCCAGATCGATCCCGAGCTCCTTCCTGGCCCAGGCCAGGATGAGGTCCAGCTGCTGGGAGCTGGGGGCGCGCAGGAACACGGAATCCGTGTTGTGGCAGAGGATCCCGTTAGCGAAGAAGCGGTGGGTTCCCTCCACCTCAAGGTCGTAGACGTAGCCTGGGGACTTGACCTCCTGAATCTCGGAGACCCCGACCCTGACAAAACCGCCCTCTGACTTCGCCTTGCCCTTAGGGAGGCCCCTGCGCAGCCTCTTCTCCGCGGAGTCGTTCAGGAAGCCCACCTTCCGGAAGAGGCTCTGGGCCCCGTCGAGGTCCAGCCAGAAGAGCGGCTTCCCCGAAGTTCCGTCATCTCCGGTGGCTACGGTGTAGTAGGTCGAGGATGGCTTCCCAAGGCGCCAGAGGAGCTCCCTGAGGCTGTCAGGGATGCAGGCCCTCGAAGACGACGCCCGCGCCCTGTCGCCGCCGCGCTCGAGGGACAGCGCACTCGACGTCGCAAAGTAGCCTCGCAGGAAGGAGGAGACGTTCGCCTCCGACTCGTTGAACATGAAGAAGGGCACCTGGGTCTGGCCGGAGCTCTCGGCAAGCTCGATCATCAGCTGCGCGAGCTTCCCTCCCTTGGCGAAAAGCCGACCCTCCCTGGCATCTACGGAGAAATCACCGATCCATCCGCCCTCCTTGAGCTCGGCGGCCAGGGGCACGAGCCCCTCTGAGGCGGGCCCCGTGGCGACGGCGTAGTCGTCCAGCTCCGTCCCCACCGCTCCCTCGGCCCACCCGAAGGTCCCCGCCCCGATGAAGGCACCCATGAACTCGTAGACCTCCTTTGGGTATCCGCGGTCCGCGACCTTCTCCATCGGAATGTGCTTAATGGCTACCAGATCCAGCCCCCTTTCCTTGATCCGGCCGGGCCTTACCTCCAGGAACCTGGGCGCCCCGGACCTGCCTGCAGCCTTCTGAAGGCCGACCAGGCTGTGGTCTTCGGTGACGGTCAGCGCCATCCTGTTCGTGAGTATCACTCGGTACACCTTCTTGGTGGTCAGGTGTCTCATGACGTACTTCACGGGGCTGAACACGGAGTTGCCCCTCTCGTCGACGGTCAGGACGCTCACGTCACGAGGCACGAAGTACTCCTTCCCGTCGACCGTCGCGCCCGTGGGCCAGTCGAAGAGGTTCTCTATGCGGGTCGCGTGTATGCCCATCGGCTCCTTGACCCAGACGACCGAGTCGCCGCCGACCGAGTCGCCGTAGAGGACTTCGACGTTCAGCTCCTTCGCCTTTTCGATGGTCCTCGATATGGAGTACCTGCCGAGGGCAGCCGTGGCTTCGGCGACGGGAAGACAATAGAGGGCGAAGTTCTCAAATCCGAATACGCCGTAGGAGGCATTAAGGAAAACCTTGAGCGCCTGCGATATGACGCTGTAGAACTCCTTGTCGGCCTTGGAGAGCCCGGGCCTCTTCGACAGGCTCTTGAAGTACCCGACCCTGACGTCCCGCAGGCTGCCTATGAGGAGGGACGTCATCCCCTTGCGCTTTGTGCAGACCCAGTGGTCCGTCTCCGGGATCAGGTTGCTGCGGCACTCCGGGTGAACGCACCGCACGGTCTCGTAGCTCAGGTTGTATACCTTGATTATGGAGGGGTACAGCGAGGCGAAGTCGAGCACGACAACGTTGAAGTGAACTCCCGGCTTCGGTTCGACGACGAACCCTCCCTTGTACTTCTTGCCCTTGATTATCGCCTCTGAAGAAGCCCCACCCTTCCCTTCGAGGTCCTCGCGGCGGGGCACCAGGGCGTTCCACCTGCGGTGCTCGAATATCATGAGGCTGCGTATCCAGTTGGAGACGTTGAGCCGGGATGCGTCCTCAAGAGGCATCTTGGAGATCCTGCAGACGGTGATGAAGAGCTTCATGAAGACGTCGTTGTTGAACCTCGTCAGCTCCAGGGTGAGGTCCGCGTCGATGTAGTTGTAGTAGGCAAGCTCGTTGAGGGGGAGCTCCCCGATGGAGACATCGATCTCGACCTTCTCCCTTCCCAGCAGGCCTGAAGCGACCCCGTTCAGGGTGTGCTCGGTGTACTTGTTTGAGAAGGCGTAGATCTGAATGCTGCGGTTGTTGAAGGCCTTGTAGAGGTCAATGTGGATCCCCTGCCTGACAGAGGCCACCTGGGTTCCCCGGGTGATGGGGATGCTCTCCTTCGGGATGTTCATGTTGAGGGAGCGCTGGTATATGTAGGGGAGGTCGAAGTCGTCTCCGTTGAACGTGACGATGACGGGATACCTGATCATGTCGTTGAAGAACGACAGAAGGAGCTCCGGCTCCGTCTTGAAGAAGCGCTTTTCGACATCCGGCGGGAGCCTGTCCGGACCTGGCTCAAGGGCCGGGCGCTCAAGGACGTAGACCACCTTCCTGCCGTCGCTCCCGGCCAGGGCTATGCTGATTATCTGGTATTCGGCCTTCCCCGGGTCGGGTATGCGGCTTTCGACGGGCGAGTATACCTCTATGTCGACGGCCGCCCTCCTTATTTCGGGCTGCGGCTGGGTGAGCAGCAGCGCCCAGTTGCGCACGTAGTCGGAGAGGGGCGGAGAGGAGCCCTCAAGGCTCTTGTGGAGGGAGTCCTCCACTCCCGGGGCGGTCTCCATGACTTCGGGGATCACCTTCCCGTCGCGAACGCTGTAGAAGGAGCCCACCTGGAGCTGGTTGTCGTAGAGGTAGTTCTCGTAGTACTTGATGTCCGCCTCGTACGCGGGGATCAGGTTCCTTATGCTCCTCTCGTTCGTAGCCCCTCCTATGGCGAGGGGGTCGGAGGTCACGATCTTGGAGACCAGGATCCTCTTGTCGTTGATCAGGTCCATCTTCTCCTCGGCCTTCAGCTCCATGACGTCGTTCCGCTGCTTGAGGAAGGACAGCTCCTCAAGGGTCTCCTTCGTGAAGCAGTAGGGCTTGTGGCCCGACCTGTCGTAGTAGTGGAAGATCCTCTGGGAGGACGGGTCGTAGAACTCGAGGAAGGCGAGGCGCTTCTCGCCGTCGTAGCCCGCGCCCAGCAGGATGGAAGGGGGAACGCTGTCGCTCCCCTGCTCTAGCTCCTTGATGGCCGAAGCAAGATCAAGGGCAGCCGTCAACAGTCAAACCTCCGCATGGATACGCCGATGTAGTGGCTATTAACGTTTGGAGACGGGGCTCTGGAAACGTTTAGTAGGCGCCGGAAGCCCACGCAGCATCAGAGTTCGATCGTCTTGGCCATAGAGGGCTCGGAATGGGTCATAGTGGCGCTCCTGGCGGGCTCCTTCGTCAGCGACCCGGACAAGCTCGAGGACAGGGTGCGCAGCGTCGCGAAGGCGGTGGAGCAGTTCAACAGGCTCAGCGCCCAGGCGAAAAAGGCCCTCGACAGGTCCATGAAGAGCCTGGAGGAGGACAAGGGATCCGGCGCTTCCACTCCGGAGACCGAGGGGTCGCTCGAGGGACCAGAAGCCATGACCCTGATCGACCTCGCCCACCGGCTGGGCCTGACGACGGAGGGAAAGACGGCCGAACAGATAGCCGACGACATAGCCGGCCTTGCGGCGAAGGCAACGGAGAAGTAGCACCCTCATCGCGTCGACGGCCCGGGGTTGGGCCGCTCTCGGCGCCGAGCGTAACGCAAAGTCTTATATTATCGTTACAGCGGTGCTTGCCTTATGCAGAGGGCTGCCGTAAGACGGGTGATATCGAGCGCGGGACTGGTGGGCAGCGCCGTCCTTGTAGCCACTCCCTTGGTCAGCGGGACCAGCGCGAACACCGTATTCCCCGGAGCGATCGGAATCCTCCTGGCCGGAGCGTCGTTCTACTGGAACAAGGGCGACGTCTACGCGATGCTCGCGGGGGTCTGCTCTCTGATGCTCTTCGCGGCATATGCGGGGTGGGGCCTGGCCTTCTGGGAGACTTTCTCCAATCTCGGACAGGCCGCTTCGCTTGGCCTCTCGGCCCTCTGCGTGATCGTCTCAATAGGCTACCTCGTTGCGACCGCCATCGCTGGAAGCTTCAACAAGGACTAGAAGTGAACAGCCAAGTTGGACCTGGAAGAGAAGCTGCGCCTCGTCCTGCGCCCGCCCACAGAAGAGGTCGTGACTGGGGATGAGCTCAGGGAGCTTTTCGCGACCAAGTCTCACCCGACCCATTACATCGGTTTCGAGATATCCGGTTTCCTGCACCTCGGGACCCTCATCATCTCGGGCAACAAGGTCCGCGACCTCATCTCGGCAGGAGTGAAGACCAAGGTCTTCCTCGCCGACTGGCACAGCGTGATTAACAACAAGCTGGGCGGGGACTGGGAGAAGATCGGCGCCGCCTGCGACTACTACAAGGAGGCCTTCCAGGCCTACGCCCCCGGCGTCGAAGTGATCACCGGCAGCGAGCTCTACCACGGGAACGACGACTACTGGAAGGACATCATCCGTTTCGGCAAGCATGTGACCCTGAACAGGGCCAGCAGGACTCTCACGATCATGGGCCGCACCATGAAGGATGCTCTCGACGTCTCGTCCTATCTCTACCCGTCCATGCAGTCGGTGGACATCCACTACCTGAAGGCGGACATCGCCCACGCCGGCATCGACCAGCGCAAGGTGCACATGCTCGCGAGGGAAGTGTATCCAGCCCTCGGCTGGGAGCCGCCAGTGGCCCTTCATCACCACATCCTCCTCGGGTTGGAGAAGCCGGCGGCATCAGGCCTCGACGAGGACGCGAAGGCTGACGTGGTGATAAGCGCCAAGATGAGCAAGTCGAAGCCCCGGACGGCGATCTTCATCCACGACTCAGCCGAGTCGATCCAGGAGAAGCTGGCGAGGGCATGGTGCCCGGAAGCGTCGGCGGAGCTGAACCCGGTCCTCGAGCTGGTGAAGTACATCGTCTTCCATGACTTCAAGGAGTTCGTGGTCGAGAGGCCCTCGAGGTTCGGCGGGCCGGTCACGTTCTCTTCCTACGAAGAAGTGGAGAGGGCATACGTCGGCAGGCAGCTCCACCCGGCCGACCTGAAGAAGGCAACGGCGACCTACGTCGACAAGGTGGTCGCGCCGCTCAGGAGCCGGTTCGAGGGCCACAAGAAGAAGCTGGAGGAGCTGATGCGGGAATAGCGATGACCTCCATCGTCCAAGATGATTTCAAAGTCAAGGTTGACAGCGAGGTAATCCGGCAGTATCCCGCGACGGGCGTCTACGGCATACTGTGCGAACCGGGAAGGCCCGGCCTCTACGACTTCAACGAGATCATGGAGTCGGAGAAGGCGAAGATCAGGATCTCGATCAACGACCTCAAGGACGACCCCATCATCTCGGCCTACAGGAGCTTCTACTGGCGCATCGGCATCGACCCGACCAAGCAGAGGCCAGCCAGCGAGGCCCTGATCAGGAGGATCCTGCAGGGAGGTTCCATCCCTTCGGTGAACTACATAGTGGACGCGGGCAACATAGCGTCCGTCAGGACCCACATCCCCATCGGCCTCTACGACTTCGACAGGCTGAAAGGGCCGCTGAAGCTGTCGATGTCCAAAGGGGGTGAGGCCTTCAGGGACATTACGGGCAAGGAGTGGACGACCGTGGAAGAGGTCGTTCTGAGAGACGACGTCGGTGTCCTCCACCTCTTTCCCCACAGGGACTGCGAGAGGACCAAGATCACGTCCGACTCGAAGAGGGTTCTCATCCTCGGATGCAGGGTACTCGGGGTCACAGAAGAGCTCTGCAAGGCCGCCGCGTGGCAGGTCGTGCATGTCCTTGACGAGCTCCGGGCCAACCCCAACGACGAAATGCGTTGAACCGTGGCCGGCCCGCCGCTGCAAATCTACATATAACCCCTCTAGGTGCTGCAGAGCCGTGGATACGATTCGCGTCCCCATCAACAAGCCGTTCTTCGGTGAGGAGGAGGCCAAGCAGGCCTTCAAGCTCGTCGTGGCCGGTACGCTGACCAGCTCGGCGAACGAAGGCGGGGCGAACGTAAGGGAGTTCGAGGCGGGGCTCTCGTCATATCTGAGCTGTAAGAACGTCGTGGTGGTCAATTCGGGGACGTCGGCCCTGATCGCCTCCCTCATGGCGGCCGGCGTCAGGGAGGGAGACGAAGTCATAATCCCCTCCTTCACGTTCGCCGCGACGGCGAATGCCGTCCAGTTCGTGGGCGCGACGCCGGTCTTCGCCGACATCCGGCTTTCAGACTACACCGTGGACGTCGCCGACGTCAAGAGCAAGGTCACGAAGAAGACAAAGGCCGTGATCCCCGTGAACCTTTACGGGGGGATAGCGGACGTGCCGGCCATGCGGGAGTTCCTGGATGCGGACTCGATCCCCGTGATCGAGGACGCCGCGCAGAGCCTCGGCAGCATCCAGGACGGCGCGCAGTCAGGGACCCTGGGCACGATGGGCTGCTTCAGCTTCTACCCCAGCAAGGTCATAAGCACGGGCGAAGGAGGCGCGGTGGCCACCAACGACTCGGAGCTGGCGGAAAGGTTGAGGATGATAAGGAACCATGGGATGGTCAAGGGCTACGATACGACGATCTTGGGGCTCAACCTTAGGCTTCCCGAGATCGAGGCCGCGATAGGCACAGTGCAGCTTAAACGGGTGGAAGGGTTCATCCTTTCGAGGAGGAGGAACGCCGCGGCGCTGACCAGAGGCCTTGAAGGGCTCAAGAACGTGAGGGCCGTCCAGGAGAGGCCCGGCCAGAGGTTCAACTGGTACCTCTACACGATTTACGTCAAGGGGAACAGGGACAGGCTCATGAAGAGACTGAGGGAGAGGGGCTTCGGGGCCACCGTCTACTACGACCCGCCCGTACACCGCACGCCCTACTACGCGAAGTTCGTCACAGCCCAGCTCCCTCGCACCGACGATGCCGCGGCCCATGTGCTGTCCATCCCGGTCCATCCGTTCGTCACCGAGAGCGACGTCGGCGAAATGGTCACGCTCATCAAGACGGATGAGAAAGCTTAAAGGACGCCCTTTTTAGGAGAGCTCGGAAGCGCAATGTCGGAAGACGCAAAGACGGAAATAAAGTCCGGTGCCATCATGTACGAATGCATCAGGTGCGGCACGAAGGTAAGCAGCGAAGACCTGGCATCCCTCCCCGAGATCAAGTGCATCTGCGGCTACAGGGTTTTCAAGAAGAGCCGGCCGCCCGTAGTCAAGCAGCTGAAGTCGTACTAGCTCCCTACGTCCTTTGACGAACAGATGTATGTCGGCTGTGATAAGGTTTTTAACGCCCACGGATGAGCCCTTTAAAGAATTTCGTTGAAGCCAATCAGCTCAGTGGGTATACTAGGTTACGGTGCGTACGTGCCCATCTACCGCCTCCCGACTACGGAGGTCGCCCGGGTCTGGCGCGGGGAGGGAGCGGGCCCCAACAAGGAGAAGGCCGTCGCCCATGACGACGAAGACACCTTCACCATGGCCAGCGAAATGGCCAGGAGGGCCGTCAGGATGGCCGCAGTTGAGAAGCTCGGCGCCGTCCTGGTCGGGACCGAGTCGAAGCCCTACGTAGTCAAGCCGACTTCGACCATCCTTGCCCAGGCCCTCGGCCAGCACTTCTGTCTGGCGTCGGACCTTGAGTTCGCCTGCAAGGCCGGGACAGAGGCCATGCAGTTCAACATCGCCCTCGTCGCGTCCGGCATGATCACGGCGGGCCTTGCAGTCGGGGTCGATACGGCCCAGGGCAGGCCTGGCGACGAGCTGGAGTACACCGCCGGAAGCGGCGGCGCCGCCTTCGTCATCGGGAAGGGCGGCGACTCCCTCGCCACCTTCGAGGCGACCACGTCGTACGTGAGCGACACGGGGGACTTCTGGAGGAGGCCCGGAGAGAAGTTCCCGAGCCACCTCGGCAGGTTCACCGGCGAGCCTGCGTACTTCCATCATGTCGAAAGCTGCGTGAAGGCGCACCTTGCCGAGACAGGCTACAAACCCGCCGACTACAGATGGGCCGTCTTCCACCAGCCCAACCCCCGCTTCCCCATCGAAGCGGGGCTGAAGCTGGGGTTCAAGATGGAGCAGATGGAGCCGGGCCTCCTGAACCCCATGATCGGCAACACCTACGCAGGCAGCTCCATGATCGGCCTCGCCGCCACCCTGGACATCGCGAAGGAGGGCGACAGGATCCTGATCTGCAGCTTCGGCAGCGGCGCCGGGAGCGACGCCTTCACGCTCAACGTCACCGACAAGATCGAGCCGAAGAGGAACCTGGGAGTGTCGGTAAGGAGCATGGTGGAGCGCGCGGTCAAGGTGGACTACGCCCTCTACACGCGGTACAGGGGGAAGCTCCAGGAATGAGCAAGGTCTTCGTGGCCGCCGCGGGCCTGGTCCCCGTCGGTGAGCACTGGAGGAAGTCCATCGCAGACCTGATGACAGAGGCCTCCCTCGAGGCCATGAACCAGCTCCCCGACGCGAAGCCGGACAGGATCATAGTCGGGAACATGCTTTCGGCGGTGGGGGCCCAGCAGGAGCAGCTGGGGGCCCTGCTGGCCAGCCAGCTGAACCTGGTCGGCGTCCCGGCCTACACGGTCGAGGCCGCCTGCGGCTCGGGCGGAGCGGCAGTCCACAACGGGTACCTCTCGATCAAGGCAGGCGAAAGCGACGCGGTCCTTGTGTGCGGAGTGGAGAAGATGAAGGACATCGACGTCGGGAAGGTGACAGGGGCCCTGGTCATGGCGGACAGCGCCGAATACACCGAGTTCCCGGGCGCCACCTTCGTCTCTCTCAACGCCATCTGCCACGCCCTCTACCTGAAGAAGTACGGAGTCCTGAAGGAGGAGATGGCAGGCTTCCCGGTGCTGGGGCACAGGAACGCCGCCCTGTCCAGGCACGCGATGTTCAAGAGGGCGATAACCGTCGAGGACGTCCTCAGGTCTCCGATGATTTCGGACCCCATAAGGCTGATGGACAGCTCGCCGGTGTGCGACGGCGCCGCCGCCCTCCTCCTCCTGAGCGAGGCGAAGGCCAAGGAGCTGGGAGCGGACTCGGTGGAGATGGTCGCCAGCGAGGTGGCTGCCAACATATTCTCGATCTACGAGCGTGCCGACCCGCTTGACTACCTGGCCACCCGAACGGCTGCCAGGAGGGCGTTCGAGAAGACCGGGCTCAGGAAAGAGCAGGTGGACTTCATGGAGATCCACGACGCTTTCTCGGTGACGGGCGCGCTTACGCTGGAATGCCTAGGGGTTTCGAAGCCAGGAAAGGCCCCCCATGACGTGAGCTCCGGGAGGTTCGACCTGCAGGGAGAGCTCCCCATAAACACGTTCGGAGGGCTGAAGGGCAGGGGTCATCCCGTCGGGGCGACGGGCGTCTACCAGGTGGCGGAGACGTACCTGCAGCTGGCCGAGAAGGCTGACGGCAACCAGGTCAAGGGCGCGAAGCTGGGCTTGGCCCACAACATGGGAGGGGTGGACACGACTACGTCCGTGCACATTCTCAGGAGGGCGGCCTGACTTGGTGAACGCTATTTCGTACTGGCGGCTCAAGGACAGGTACTTCAACCTGATGGGAACGAAGTGCAAGAAGTGCGGCGCCGAGTGGTTTCCCCCGGTCAGGGTCTGCAGGAAGTGCGGGTCTCAGGAGCTGGCGGACCATCGGATGCCTCACACGGGGAAGCTGGTCTCCCACACGATACTGAGGGAACCGGCGGAGGAGTTCAAACGCTACGCCCCCTACATCTTGGGGCTGGTGGAGCTGGACAACGGTCAGAGGCTCCTCGCCCAGATAGTCGACGTGGACCCGATAGGCGTGCAGGACGGAGTGCCCTTGAGGCTTACCCTGAGGAAGCTCACCGAGGACACGACGAAGGGCACCATCTACTACGGATACAAGTTCACGCCGCTCCCCTGATTCGACCCCGGTGGACGGGGGGCAGAGTTTTTTGATGTTCGGCCCCATTATCTATCAGGAATTAGGATACACATATTAGAGAACCGGTCCGCTCCTGAGCACTGAAGCGAGATGTCCGACGCTTCTGAAAGCGACCTCTACGACGTCATAGTCATCGGCGGCGGCCCCATCGGCCTGTTCGCGGTCTACTACGCGGGGTTCAGGGACCTCAAGGTCAAGCTCCTCGAGGCCACGGAGGCCCTCGGCGGACAGGTCTCTCTCCTCTATCCTGACAAATACATCTACGACATGCCTGGCTTCAAGTCGGTGAACGGGAAGGAGATGATCAGCAACCTCGTGGCCCAGGCCACCCAGTTCAATCCCACGGTCTGCCTGGCGGAGCGGGTTCTTCACATCGAGAAGGTGAGCCAGCAGCAGTTCGAGATCATCACCGACAGGGGGAAGCACGTCGGGAAGTCCCTGATCATAGCCACGGGAATAGGCGCCTTCTCTCCCAACAAGGTCATTGTTCCAGGCGTGAACGAGCTCGAAGGGAAGGGCCTCTACTACTATGTCAAGGAGCCCCTGGACTTCAAGGACAAGAGGGTCGTCATCATCGGCGGCGGGGACACCGCGGTGGACTGGGCGCTCCATTTGAAGGACATAGCATCGAAGATCTACCTAGTCCACAGGAGGGACATCTTCAGGGCGCACGAGAAGTCCGTCGAGGCCCTCAATTCCTCCGACATCGTCCAGAAGCTCTGGTGCGAGATGACGGAAGTCAAGGGAGACGGCGGAGTGCAGCAGGTGGTGTTGAGGAACTCGCAGACGAACGAGGTGGAGACCATCGACTGCGACGCCCTCCTCGTGCTCATCGGGTACAAAGCGGACCTGAGCATAGTGAAGCAGTGGGGGATAGCCATGGACCCGAAGGGGATCTCCGTGGACTCGAACTACGAAACGAGCGTCCCCGGGATATATGCCGCCGGCGACGTCGCGTCACCGAAGGATACACTGAAACAGAACCTCCTGGTCGTGGGCTTCGCCCAGGCGACCACCTGCGTGAACAGAATCAAGAAGGTGCTTTCCCCGGGCTCGGCCGTCTTCGAGCACAGCACGTTGAAGGAGCCTTCGCAGGCCCCCGTATCCGACCCCGCGCGTTAGGGTCCGGCTCCAGGGATCTCGCTTCTGTGCGCTCCAGCGGCCCTAGTGCTGATCAGCCAGAACAGGGAGGCCACTACGAAGGCGAACGCCGCGTAGGACACGAAGTCCACAAGGAACGGGGCCACGTAGAAGCCTGATTCGGTTACGGACACGAAGGTCAGCAGCGTCGCCGCAAAGAGGATTGACAGCGCGCCGAATCCAAAGAGCAGGCTGTGGTCCTCATGGCCGCTCAGAAACCAGGGTCCCAGCGCAAGCTGCGCACCGAAGGCCATGACGGGGAGGACCAGGGGGACGAGGATCCAGTCCCTCGAACATGGTGGAGGTGGATGTTGGTCCTACTTGAGTCATGCTCCGATGCGATTCAGGGCTCCGAACTCCATCGTCGGTCGCCCGGCTACCGGGAATCGAGCAGCGCCTTGTCCGATGCCGCCAGCTGAAGAAGCACCATCGACTTCCCGTCAAAAGGGCCGTCCCCCATGACGAGCCTTCTGGCCTCAGACAGCGAATGAGCGGACACGGAGATCCTCTCGTCGCCTTCGAGCCTCTGTCCCCCATGCTTCCCTGCCCTGGCCACGAAGAGGTGGAGGACCTCCGACGAGTAGCCCGGGGCCGTGTACATCGCTCCGACCTCCTTCAGCGAGTCCGCGGTGTACCCCGTCTCCTCTTCAAGCTCCCTTGAGGCGCACTCTTTGGGGTCCTCGCCGGGCTCCAGGGTGCCGGCGGGCAGCTCGTAGATGTAGCGACCGACGGAATGGCGGTACTGCCTCTCGAGGAGGACCTTTCCCTGCGGCGTGAAGGCAAGGATCGCCACCGCCCCGGGATGTGTCACGGTCTCAACGACCGACTTCCTTCCGCCGAAGGAGATGGCCTGGCTTTGTATCTCGAGCTTCCTGCCCTTGAAGGGTACGTCGGAGGAGAGGATCTCGGGCTTCGCTTCTTTCATGTACAGCACGGAGGCAGCCGCTGCCGGATAAAGCGCTTTCTCCGTTTCACCCGTTGAGGGCCTCTAGGAGGCCCTCCATCCCTTTGGTGGACCACGTCGGGTCCATGTGGATAGGCGTGACGGAGACGAGGCCATCCTCGATGATCGCCTTGGCGTCGCTCCCCTCCTCGTACTTCGCAAGCCTGTTGCCCCAGACCCAGTAGTACGGCTTGCCTCGCGGGTCCATGCGTTCGACGATGTAGTTGTCGTACTTGTGAAGGGCGAGCCTGCTGAAGACCGCCTTGGTGGAGTAGGTCGCGTTGGCGGGCACATTCACGTTGAGGAGGTTGACGCCCTCGGGGAGGCCGTTCTTGACCAGCCAGTGCATTACCTTCCTCGCATGGAAGCCGGCGATCCCGAAGTCGGCCTTCGCGTCGCTGGGCGAAAAGACTGTGCTCTCAGGCATCTGCATGGAGAAGGCGACCGACGGGATCCCCGAAAGGGCCGCCTGGAGGGCCGCCGAGACGGTGCCGCTCGAATAGACGTCCTGAAGGCCGGAGTTGTCGCCGATGTTGATGCCTGACGCCATTGCGTCCGGCTTCTTCAGCAGGACCTTGTTGAGCGCCATCATGACGGCGTCGGCGGGGCTCCCCGAGACGACGTAGCCCTTCTCCCCCGCTATCTGCACTTCACGGATCCTGAGAGGCTTGTGGAAGGTGAGGCTCATGGAGGTGCCGCTGCGGGGCCCTTCCGGGACCACCGGCACAACGTCCCCCACGTCCAACAGGGCCCTGACCAAAGCATGAAGGCCTCGGCTGGCAGGCCCGTCGTCGTTGCTCACCAATATGACAGGTTTGGCCATTTCAGTCTGTCCTAGCCAGACCCCTCAGTTCTAAAGAACGTTTCGCAGCAGCCGACCCCAGGTCAGGCCCGGCGCCTGATCAAGATGAAGGCCAGCAGGGCGACCACGCCGGCCAGGCCGAAGAGCGTGACGTCGCGCCAGGCCACGGTCGACACGGCGGTCCTCTCGGCGTCGTAGGACATGGAGGTCTCGTTGCCGCTCTGCGCGGGGGCGTTCGAACTGGAGGAGTTCTGTGCCTTGTTGGCAGGCGGTCCCGACAGGGCTGACGATATGTCGCCTATGGCGACCGAATTGGACCCGGAGTTCAGCGCCGTCGAGTTCGAGGTGTTGGTCGAGAAGGAGGCGTTATTGGAGGACGCCCCGGGCTGAACGCTCGGGATGTACCCGGCGCCGCTGGTCGTCGTGCTGTTGTAGTTCACCAGGGTCGTGGACGAGCCCGACCGAGCGCCGGGGCCCGTGAAGGAGGCCATCCCCCCCACGGCGGCAGAGGCGAGGACCACGCCCAGCACGAGCGCCAGGGCTATCCCCCGAACCGGAAGCGGCGAACTGGCTGCCGACATTTCCCGCACGCCCTGTCATGGGAGGGACTCGATTAAGCTCTAACCAGTAGAACAGCGCCCGGGCCGGCGGGGCAGAAGCCTTATAGACGGCAGAGCCTGCGATGGAGGACGCTGACCTGTTTGTCGATGCCTTTGCCGCCGCAGGGAGGGGAGCTCGTCGAGTTCGAAGCCGAAGGGGAGGACAGCTGGACCACGCTCAAGCTCAAAGACGGCAGCGTCCTGAAGTTCAGAAGCGTCGTGACGGCGGTGTTCAGGATCGGGAACGACCCCAACACGGGGCTCCCCGTCTACGGCATCCAGAACTCGAACGCCATCAGGGTGGTCAGCATACCCAAGGAGCTAATCAAGAAGGAGAAGGAGAAGGGCGCTACGACCTATCGCTAGAACGACCTTCTCCTCCAGGCTAGGATGGCCTCGATCCAGAAGAAGATTGAGGCCAGCCCGGCGACGATGAGGACCTCCGCACTCGACTTCATGCCGTAGACGGCCAGATATCCGAGGAAGAAGGTCGTGAAGAAGGCGGCGTAGAATACGAACCTTGGGACGATGATGGTTCCGAGCAGGAGAAAGGGTCCCAGGGCGCTGGCGTCCACCTTCCTCTCGGCCACATAGGAGCCGTACTGGTCCTGCTTGACCAGTCCCATCTCGATGAGCTTGTTGAGGTGGTAGTAGGCCACGCTGGGGCTCTTGAACCCCATCGCCCTCTGGACTTCGCGAACGCCCGCCCCCTCCCCCTTCTTCAGGAGGAAGACGTAGACCTTCACCGTCGACGCGGAGAGGCGGTCGTCGCGCTTCAAGACGACCATAATGGACCGGAGGGACGGTTAAAGCTTTGCCGCGGCGTGCTGTTCGCCCCGGTAGAACGGCCCCGGGCCAAGCGTTTCATACGTTAGCGCTAACTCGGCTGGCCCGCAAATGGAAGCCGGTGCTGAAGATCGATGATGAAAGAACGATATAAGGCGATTTCGTTGCTGGTCATCGCCCTCTCGATCACGGGCGCCCTGGCCTTCATGTCGCTGAGCGCCCCGACGAGGGCGGACACTACGACCTCGACGACCAGGACGCTCACGGTCTCGGGGAGCGGAACCACGACGGGAACGCCCGACACCTACACTGTCTCCCTGAGCGTGGTGGGGGTCGCGACGGACACCAATTCGGCGATGCAGAAGGCGAACGCGGTCTACCAGGCGCTCGCGGACGCCCTCACGTCCGATGGCTACAACGCCAGCCTCCTGACCCTTTCCTCGATGAACGTGTATCCGGAGTACTACTATCCCTCGAACGGACCCGCAGTCTTCCAGGACTACAGGGTCATCTTCTCTCTCCAGTACGAGGAGACCGTCGCAGGTTCGACTCCGACTTCCCTGGGAACCAAGGGAGCCGGCGTGATATCCGACGCAGTGAAGGCCGGAGTGACCAACGTCAACGGCGTCAGCTTCTCCCTAAGTGATTCGGCCGCCTCCACACTGAAGAACCAGGCGCTGACCGCGGCGACGGCTGACGCGAAGGGCAAGGCCCAGACCCTGGCACAGGGCCTCGGAGTTCAGATAGTGGGAGTGCAGAGCGCCCAGGCGACCGATTCGTACTACCCGCCCATTTACAACTACGCGGCCGACATAAAGGCCGGCGCCGCACCAACGTTCAACGCGGGTCCGGCGACCGAGACGGCGCAGATCACAGTGGTCTTCATCATAGGCTGAAGCGAGCCACACGTTCCTTCTTTTTCAATTCCTCCACCGAGCTTAAGCCAGAGATGTTTATGCGATACGCGGACGCCAAGCGTGCGGAGTCTGCGGGATCCCCACCTGAACTGTGAAATAGTTGTTGAAAACGGGTGTTTCGAAGCAACAATCGCCTGGACCGTAACCTTTTAAGCACCAGCAGCTTCTCATTTGTCGCATCGGTGATCTAGACGCAGACCGTCAGCCATGATCTCGTGATAGTCGGTGCTGGGCTGGCCGGCCTCAGGGCGGCCATCCAGGCGGCGATCGTGAGTAACGGAAAGCTCGACATCGCCATCGTTTCGAAGGTCCATCTCATGAGGGCGCACAGCGTCGCCGCGGAGGGCGGCACCGCGGCTGTCCTCTACACGGATGAGAAGGACAGCCTCGACCTCCATGCCTTCGACACCGTGAAGGGGGCGGACTACCTCGCCGACCAGGACGTCGTCGAGATGTTCGTGAAGATGGCCCCGGAAGAGATCCTCAGGCTTGAACACTGGGGCATGCCGTGGAGCAGGAGGCCCGACGGCAGGATAGCCCAGAGGCCGTTCGGAGGCCACAGCTTCCCGAGGGCTACGTACGCCGCCGACAAGACCGGCTTCTACGAGATGCAGACCCTCTACGACACGCTCCTGAAGTACACCTCCATCCACTTCTACGAGGAGTGGTTCCTCACCTCTCTCGTCGTGGAAGGGGGGACATGCAGGGGGATCACCGCCATCAACATGAAGTCCGGGGAGCTGGTCGGCTTCTCGGCCAAGGCCACCATCATCGCCACGGGCGGGCTGGGCAGGCTCTTTGGCTTCACCACCTACAGCCACAGCGTCACGGGTGACGGGGCGGGGGCGCTGTATCGGGCCGGCATCGCGCTCAAGGACGTCGAATTCGTCCAGTTCCATCCCACAGGGCTGGTCCCGTCGGGGATCCTCATCACCGAGGCTGTGAGGGGGGAGGGAGGGATCCTCGTCAACAGCAAGGGGGAACGGTTCATGAAGAGGTACGCCCCAGAGAAGCTGGAGCTGGCGCCCCGCGACCTCATATCCAGGTCGATCGTAACGGAGATCGAGCAGGGGAGGGGCTTCAAGGGCCCCAACGGCCTGGACTACGTACTATTGGACTTCAGCCCCATAGGGGCGGAGAAGGTCAAGGAGAAGCTGCCTATGATGATCGAGCTCGGACACAACTTCGTCGGCATCGACCCGCTGGAGGCGCCCCTGCCCATTCGGCCGGTGGCGCACTACAGCATGGGAGGAATCAACGTGGACAGGAACGGCGAGACGTCCGTGAAGGGTCTATGGGCCGCCGGAGAGTGCGCATGCGTTAGCGTGCACGGGGGGAACCGCCTGGGTTCCAACTCCACCACGGCCTGCCTTGTCTACGGCCGCATCACAGGCGACCTGGCCGCCAAGTACATCATGGGCGGCGCTTCGGCCCCGGGCATCCCGGCTTCGAGGATGGAGGCCGAGGAGCATCGGATCTTCGTTGACCTCCTGGGAAGGGAGCAGGGAGAGGACCCGTACGCCATAAAGAAGGAGCTTTGGGCCACCATGGACAGCAACGTCTACGTCTACAGGACGGAGCAGGGGCTCAGCGACGCGTTGAAGAAGGTCAAGGAGCTGCGGGCCAGGTTTTCGCGCGTGAGGGTGGAGGACAAGTCGAAGAACTTCAACACCAACCTCACGGGCACGCTTGAAGCCGGGAACCTCCTCGACGTCGCAGAGGCCGTAGTGACTTCGGCGCTCCTGAGGAAGGAATCCAGGGGCGGCCACGCGAGGAAGGACTACCCGAAGAGGGACGACGTCAACTTCCTCAAGCATTCGATAGTCTACTACACCCCCGAAGGCCCTCGGGTCGAGTACATGCCTGTGGTGATTACGAAGTGGGCGCCGATGGAGAGGAAGTACTGAGAGGCGACCTTGGTGGGCCAGGAGATCGTCGTAGAAAAGAAGAACAACGCCGGCCTTTACAGGGGCTGGATCAAGTTCTGGAACAGGAACTTCGAAAGGTGGCTCTACGCCATGCACAGGATAACGGGAGTCGGCGTGGGCGTCTACTTCGTGGCGCACGTCTGGGAGACGAGCAACGCCGCGCAGGCCTTCCTTGACGTCCAGAACGGACTGCAGCCGGTTGTCTGGACCGACCTGATGAGCTTCCTCACCAACTACGCGTTCCACACGGGGCTGCTGCTGGTTGCGGGTGCAGCGGTCTTCCACAGCCTGAACGGAGTTAGGCTGGTCATGGCAGAGCAGGGTTGGCTGATAGGGAAGGTGACGCGGCCCACCTACCCGTTCCTGCCCAGCAGCCTGAGGGGAGGTCAGAGGCAGCTGGGAGTCGTCATAGTGATAGCGTCGTTCATCCTCCTGATATTCGCCTTCTACCAGCTGTTCGTGGTGGCCCTGGGGTTGTGAAGATGAAGGAATCAAGACTCATGCTCCTGCAGTATCTGACCGGCGCAGGCATACTCGTCCTCGGAGCGAGCCACTTCGCCCTCCTCACCCTCATACCGGGGGGCTTCGGGAGCGCCCTTGGGTTCTCCGAAGTGCAGGGAGTCTACCTGGCGTACGGCCTCCTCTTCGAGCTCTTCCTCACGCTCCTCTCCTACCATGTCTTCAACGGCTTCAGGAAGGTCCTGGTCGAACTCAGGCAGGGCAAGACCTACGAAATGGCCGTCACCTGGCTGGTGTTCCTCGGTGGCGCGGCGACGTTCCTCTGGGGGACGCGCACCATACTGATATTCATGGGGTTGTTCCACTGATGTCTCAAGACAAGAGCGAAGTCCCGGTGGTTCCCCTTCACTTCGACCCCAAGATCATGGAGGGCCTGGGCAAGCCCATCAGGAACGTGGGCTTCAAGGTGTTCAGGTATGACCCGGCCAAGGGCGAAGGCGTGAGGTATTCCGAGTACCAGGTGCCAATATTCAGGGGCACGACGGTCCTCGACGCCCTCCTTTACATCAAGGAGAAGCTCGACCCCTCCCTCTCGATAAGGTACTCGTGCAGGATGGCCGTCTGCGGCTCCTGCGGGATGGTCATCAATGGGAAGGAGATGCTCGCCTGCAAGACGCAGGTCGAGAACCTGGGCGGGGACACCGTGGTGGTGAGGCCCATGAACAACATGCCGGTGACCAGGGACCTCGTGTCTGACTTCGAAGTGTTCTTCCAGAAGCACCGGTCGGTTCTTCCCTACATAGTCAGGGAGGACGTGGACCTGAACCTGAACAGGGAGTACATCCAGAAGCCGGAGGAGGTCATCGAGTTCCTGATGTTCTCAAACTGCATCAAGTGCGGGCTCTGCTACTCGGCCTGCCCGACCAACGCCATGGACGAGTCCTTCCTCGGGCCTCAGGCCATGGCCCAGGCCTACAGGTACATTGCCGACACCAGGGACGGCGCCCAGCAGCAGAGGATGGAGGTTCTGGACGCCAGCCACGGCCTATGGAACTGCCACTTCGCCGGCAGCTGCAGCGACGTGTGCCCGAAGGGGGTGGACCCCGCTTTCGCGCTCCAGGAGCTGAAGACGCTGGCCATCCGCAAGGCGGGGACCCTGAAGAAGAAGAGGCCTGCGCCCAACGTTGCACAGGTCAGGGAGTACATCCCGGAGAAATAGAGCGGTCCGGCTCGGCGACCGAGTTTACACGAAGCTAGAGGTACAGCTTCCTGACAACCGCCAGGTCTCGGCCCCAGTCGGACTCGTCCCTTACGGGGGTCTCTATTATCATGGGCAGGCGCCTGACCTTCTCGTTATGGAGAATGGCCCTGAAGCCCGCCTTGCCGATGTAGCCCTTCCCTATGTTCTCGTGGCGGTCCAGATGGCAGCCGATGCCGCCCTTCGAGTCGTTCAGATGGACGAGCTTGAGGCGCTCCAGCCCGATCACGTCGTCGAACTTCGAGAACGTGTCCTCGACGGCGCCGGGGGAGCCGACGTCGTACCCAGAGGCGTACATGTGGCAGGTGTCGAGGCAAACCCCCACCGGATGAGAGCCTCGTATGGTGTCCAGAATCCTCCTGATGTCGTCGAACCCGGAGCCGACGCTGTTCTTCTGCCCGGCCGAGTTCTCGAGGAGGACGGGGACCTTCGCTCCCGTTGCCGAGTACGCTTCAGAGATGGCCGAAGCGACCCTCTCCTGGCCGTACTCCTTTCCCTTGCCGAGGTGGCTGCCGAGATGTGCCACGACGCCGGAAAGACCGAGCACGGTCGCCCTCCTCAGCTCCTCGGTCAGCGCCTCCTGAGACCTGGCGAAGACGACCGGATCGGGCGTGGCGAGGTTCGGAAGATACGGCATGTGGGAGACGGCGAACCCTATGCCGGACTTCCTCAGCTTCTCCCCGAACCTGGTCGCCACCTCCTCCTTGATCGGAAGGAACTTCCAGCCCTGTGGGTTCCGGGTGAACATCTGGAAGGCGGTGCAGCCCAGCATCATAGCCCTATCGACGGCGAGGTCGACGGAGCCGCTCGCGCTTACGTGAACGCCCAGCACGGGTCCGTGTCGGGGCAACCTACTCGGGGATTTGTCCTCCTCTCACTATAATAGGTTTCCACCCAACTGCACGACCTCCAGCCTTAAATCGCAAGACCGGCTGAGGATGGGCGACTTGAAGATCGCCGTCTTCGGCGGCACCGGAGACCTCGGCCGTGGCCTCGCCCTGCGGTTGGCGAAGCGAAACGACGTGATGGTGGGTTCGAGGGAGGAAGGGAGGGCCAAGGAGGTCGCGTCGGAGCTATCGCGCCTGGCCTCCGGCAGGCCGGGAGCCTTGCTCGCGGGCAGCATCACGGGCGCCGCGAACGCCGACGCGGTAAGTAGTTGCGACTTGGCCGTCTTCGCTGTGCCGGCGGACACCCTCGAAGGATTCCTGGAGGTCGCCAGGGGCTTCCCCTGGAGAGATCAACTCGTTCTGTCCCCGGTCACGAGGTTCGAGAAGGAGGGGGGAGCGTTCGTCTACAGGCCCTACCTGTCCAGGGAGAAGACCTTGTCCGCGGCGGAGCTGGTTCAGGAGTCCCTCGGAGCGGGCGCGCGGGTCGTGTCCGGGCTTCACTGCGTTCCAGCGTCGAGGCTGAAGGACATGGAGGACCCCCTCGGATTCGACGTGCCTCTGGCGGGACCCCGCGAATCGGCGGCGGCCGTCGCCCAGGTCCTTGAAGGGGTGGAGGGGTTGAGGCCCCTCTACGCGGGTCCACTCGGCGTATCCGCCTCGATAGAGGCGCTGACCCCCCTTCTTCTCAACCTGGCTATCAGGAACAAGATAAAAGACCCCGGCTTCCGGGTCGTTGGATGAAGGCCACAGAGTGTGGGAGAAATGGACAGAGAGACCCTTTCCGTCATCGCCGGCCTCGTCGTGCTGATGCTCAGCCTGGGCGCGTCCTCAACCTACGCATGGGTCACTTCGAACAGCCAGGGGCCCATCACCTACAGCGTGCGCGAGCTGGGCCTTCCCCTTCCGTACGTGCTTTTCGAGCTTTCGTCCCCTGTGGGCCCCTCCAGCTACTTCAAGCTCGACCCGCTTCTTCTGTTGGTGGACCTCGCGATCTGGACCGTCATCGCGTACGCCGCCCTCTACTTTCTGAAGATGCCCCGGAGGGCTCCGGCGAAAGGTCAGGCGCCTATCTGACGTACTTCCGCAAAGCCTCGAAGGCGCAGACGCCGGTTATGAGGAGCACCAGGTGGTAGCTCAGGATGCGCCAGGCGAAGACCATGGGCCAGGAGCTGACCCCCAGGACGTTCGTCGCATAGAAGTAGGCGCCCGCCTCAGCCAGCCCGGACCCGCCCAAGGTGATCGGCAGGTTCCCCAGGACTATCGCTCCGTAGACCAGGAGGGCGGCATCTACGAAAGAGACGTTCAGCCCGAGGCCAAGGGCGACGAACCAGAGGGTGGCGGCGGTCAGGATCACGGTCGCTAGCGTGTACAGGCCCACGACGAAGAGCTTGAATGAGTTGCCGCGTGTGAAGGTCAGGGTGGCCGCCTCGCAGAACTCCTCCAAGAACAGGTTCCCCTTGTCCACGAGGCGCTGCGCCCTGGCCTCCCCCACGGCCCAGCGCAGCGGTGCCTTGAAGAACGAAGGCACGTGGATGAGCCCCTTCCTGGACAGGAGGACGACGGCGGTGACGAAGACGAGCACGGCCAGCGACACGGCGGTGATCAGACCTCCGAGGAAAAGGTCGCCGCGGAACAGCGCGTAGAGACCCGCAGACAGGGCGATGAAGTTCCCGGCGTAGACGTCGAAGACTATCTCGATATAGGGGAGCCAGAGCGCCTTCCCCGAAGCCTCTCCCTTCTTGGCCAGCCATGCCGCACGGATCACTTCGCCGCCGACGTACGCCGCGCTAGTGAGCGCCACGAACTCGCTTGCAAAGCGAATGATGAGGCTCTCGAAGAAAGGGTAGTCCCTTTTGCTGAAGGCCCGGATGATGTAGTTGAACCGGAAGCCCGTCAGGATTATCCTCGCGACGACCGTCGCGACTGCGCCCAGGAGGAAGGCCGGGGCTATGGCGAAGATGACGGTTGGGTCGATGTGGCTCACCGAGCCTATGATGACGAGGATGATGACGCTGAGAAGGATGGCAGCGACGGTGACATACCACGTCTTCAAGGACGCCCTTCTCCCCCTGTCCGCTTCATCGCCGCTTCCTTGCCCTGTG
This sequence comes from Conexivisphaerales archaeon, assembly GCA_035543015.1. Classification (GTDB taxonomy): domain Archaea; phylum Thermoproteota; class Nitrososphaeria; order Conexivisphaerales; family DTJL01; genus DATKKG01. The sequence continues at coordinate 35,915 of DATKKG010000076.1, forward strand.
CCACCCTTTTCACAATATATATGCTTGCACGTGCAGCCATCCGCCGTGCGCCCGGACCAGGCGGACGGAAGCCGCAAGGCGAGGAAGCTTGCCGCCTTCGACCTCGACGGCACGCTGCTCACGGGGACACCGAGCTGGGAGATGCTCCACGAGCATTTCGGCACCGTGAGCACCGCCGAGCAGGCGCACCGTGACTACTCGTCCCACAAGATAACCTACGCCCAGTTCATGCGAAGGGACCTGTCGGTCTGGCCGCGGCCCCTGAGAAGAAGTGAGATGATTGAAGTCCTGGGCGGCTACAGGCTGAGACCTGAGGCGGCAGGGGTGGTGGAGGACCTGAAGCTGCTTGGGTACGAGGTAGCGATAGTCAGCTCGGCGCTCGATCTCTTGGTCAGGGTCGTGGCGAGGAGGCTGGGCATAGCGCACTACGCTGCGAACAGGATCGGCTTCGACCCCAAGGGCAACTTCAACGGCAAGATCTATCCCCTGGTGGAACCGCTCAGGAAGGACCTCGTGTTGGACCAGATGGCCCTCAGGTTGGGCGTGCGGTTGCAGGACACGATCTGCGTGGGGGACAGCGGCTACGATGCGTCGTTCCTCAAGGCGGGGGGGAAGGGCTTCGTTGTGGGAAACCGCCCCCTCGCCGCGGAGCTGAAGGTGCCGAACCTGGAGAGCCTCGAGGACCTCCTCGAGCACCTGAAGATTTCAAAGGAGCGCGAGAGCCGTTACCGCTAGCCTGGGCGCCGTCTCAGGGCCCCGGGGTGCTCGACCGGGCCGGCCAGCCAGGCGCCACCCTCGGCTTCCTAGATGGCCGAAAGGGGCTCGATTCCGAGGAGCTGCAAAGCCTGCAGCATTACGTTCCTGAAGGCGTAGACCAGATAGGCCCTGGCCTTCTTAACCTCCGCCTCCTTCTCTGATATCACAGGCGACGTCTCGTAGAACTGGTTGAACGCGACCGCCAGATCGTGCGCGTACTGGGCGACCTTCCTCGGGGCCATGGCCTTATCGGCGTTCTCCAGCTCCATGTCGAACCTGGACATCAGGAGGAACAGCCGCCTTTCGTCCGTGGTCTTCAGCTGGGCCGCGACGGGCCTCGTAAGTTGGATGGGCCTGAATCCCATCTTCTCCAGCAGCCGTGACGCCCTGGCGTAGCTGTAGACGAGGTAGGGACCGGTGTCTCCCTCAAGCTTGAGAGCCTCCTTCAGATCGAAAGTGATGGTCTTGTCGAGGTCCTGCTTGATCATGTCGTACCTGAGGGCCGCGACGGCGAGCTTCTCGCTGACGAGCGAAAGCCACTTGTCGCCGGCGCCGGCGTTCCCTTCGGCGCTCTGCTCGCGGGCCTTGGAGCTCAGGGAATCGAGGACGTCGTCGACGTTGACGTAGATCCCAAAGCGGCCCGACATCCGAAGCGACTCCTTGTCGTCACGCACCTTGACCCCCATGTCCTTGGCGGTGTCGTTGCTCAGGCTCACTTCACCGTAGGAGAGGTGGCGGTAGGTCTTGCCCCCCAGGCCGAGCTTCTCCAGCGCATAGGCCACGAACTTCTGGACCCTGCTCTGGCTGGCCCCGATGACCGTAAGGCACAGGTCGCACCCACCGAACGAGACGGAGTCTCTCTTCCTGGGTTCGGCCGACGTGACCCAGAGCTGCCTCCCACCCTCCTGAACGAGGAACCTCTTGTAGGAGAAGCGGTCGGGCAGGATGCCCATCTTCCAGGCGGCGTAGGGTATGTCCTTGGCCGCGTAGACCGCCGTCCCATCGCTCCTGACGAGGACCTTCTCCTCTCCCTCCTCCTCCGATTCGAGCACCCAGCAGCCCTTCAGCTTGCCCTCCTCGGCGAGCTTCACCACGCCCTTCTTCTTCAGGAGGTCGAACACCTCGTCCCAGTACCCTACCCTGAGGATGTGGCTTTCGTAGTTCAGGAGGTCGTACTGGATGCCCATCCTCGCTACGGTCTCGAGCTGGGCCTTGACGACCTTCTCCACGACCTCCTGCGCGAGCTTGGCCGTCTTGTTGTTACCCTCCTCGATGGCCCTGCTGACCTCCTTCCTCTTGTCCTGGAGGCCAGGCTGGAGCGTGTAGAGGTCGTTGACCTTCACGTACACGAGGTCGCCGCAGTACTGGTCGTACTTCATGCCGGACGGAGCCTTCTTGGACATGTCCCCGTAGAGGATGCCCGTGATGACGTCGGCGACCTGGACCCCCGTGTCGTCGATGTAGTTGAGGACCTCGACGTCGTAGCCGACCTTCCTGCAGACCCGAGCCAGGGTGTCGCCGACGATGGCGTTTCGCGCATGGCCGATGTGGAGGGCCTTGTTGGGGTTGACGCTGGTGTGCTCGATGATGACCTTCTTCCCCTTGGCATACGACAGCGAGCCGAAGTCCGGGTTGGCGATTGCGGTTGTGATGGTCTCGTAGGCCAGCTCGGGGAGGTTGAACTTGAAGTTCACGTAGCCCGCGGTGTGGGCCTGCGCGCTGAGGATGTACCTGGTCTCCTTGAAGTTGATGTGCTCCGACACCCTGGCGGCGGCGTCCTTGGGGCTCAGGCCCAGTATCTTCGACAGCGAAAAGGCGACGTTGCACGTGAGGTCCCCCAGCTCGGGAAAGGGCGGCTCGGAGAACGAATAGGAGGCCGACTCGACCCCCATGTCCTTCAGAGCCTGATCGATGAGACGACCGGCCTCCGCCTGCGCTTCCCTGAACGTCAGACGCTCACCTTTTGTCCTGTTTCTTGAGTCGGCTTCCGCTAATTAACGTTCCTAGGGAGAAGGCGACCGCCTCAATCACCCCAGAGCCCTGCCTCCCCTTCACTATGTGCTTGCAGGCGGCGCGGGCAGCCACGTCGCCGTTGCCGACGCAGATGGAGTAGCCCACCATCTTGAACATGGGGACGTCCGTTTCGCTGTCCCCTATGGCGACCACTTCCTCAGGCCTTATTCTCATCTCTTCGAGCACCTTCGAAAGGCCGACGGACTTGTCCACCTTCCCGCTCGTGATGTGGAAGGCGTAGCCGCTGTCGAGGACCTTGACGTTCAGCCCGCTTCCCTCGAGGGCCTCCCTGAGCACGCCGACTTCCATGGTCCTCTCCAGGACGACTTCGGTGAAGCGCGGGAACGTGTCCCTCAGGACGAGGCCCTTCACCCTCTGAGAGAGATACTCGTAGGCGAGCACGGGCTGGGTGTTGTCGGACCACAGCCTTATCCTCAGCGGGCTCTTGTACACCGAGACGCCGCCGTTCTCCCCCACGACCACCCTCGACAGGCAGAGGTTGATGGATAGCTCCAGGAGCTCCCAGCCGCTCCTCCCGCTCACGAGGATGACAGGATAGCCCATCCTCTCAAGGTTCGCAAGGACCGACGCGGCCTCCAGGTCGATTCCTCCCTCCTCCGCCGTGAGTGTGCCGTCGACGTCGACGGCGAAGGCGCTCACTTTCATTCGGGATTCTCGATAGAGCGGCCTCTTATGGTATTAAAAGGTGGTGGGGGGCCCTCCTGAGCCCCGTTTCTACTTGAACTCGTCTTCCTTCTGAGGTTCCGTGGTGGAGGCCCGGCGCTTCCTGAGGAACCAGAAGAGGATGATGACCACTACGACTATTCCGATTATCGCCGCGACCAGGATGTAGAGGCTAGTGAGGTTGTCGACCCAAGTTGCGGTCTCCACCACTGGGCCGACGACCGTCACCACGAAGGTCGCGTTCTTGTTGGGGTATGTGCCTTTCCACCCGTTGAATTCCTTGCTCGTGAGGAAGCCTGAGGAAACGCTGGTAGGTGCTACGGAGATCGTCTGCGGCGTGCCCTTGACAACTTGGCCTGTGCCCGTGGCCGTCCCGTAGGCCGATATCACGGTTACGAGATATGAAGTGATGTACTTCGCGGTGACCGTGGTGGCCGAAAGGACGGGGACGGTGGTTGAAGGAGCGCTCTGTCCGTTGAAGTCACTCAGGGTGTACTTCGCTGAAACAGTTTGGTAGGTCGAAAGCACGGAGATGGTTGCGTTACCCCAGAACACGTTGTTGAACGTAACCGTCCCGTCAGCGGCCGAAGTCCCGTTGAAGTGGACGCCCTTCGCGTCCACAAGGTTGACCAGCATCCCAGATACGCCCGCGGCAGACTCGTCCACCACCTTCGCCGTGACGGTATAGTATGCGTCCACGTGGACGACTATTCCAACGGTGGCGGTCGCGAAGCCCGTCAGGCTCACGGTGAAGTTCAGGGTGTCAGATCCAGGAGTCTGCGGGGAGTAGAGGAAGCTGGCTTGACCCGAAGCGTCGGTCACGGCTGCTCCTGCCGCGAACCTGCCGGTGCGAGCCGTGGCGGTGGCGCTGGCACCTACGACGGCCGCGGCCTCGCTGGTGGCCGTTATCCCCACCTGGTAGCTGGTCCCCACCACGGTGTTGGTGTCATTCATCGAAAGTGTGAGGGTGATCGGCAGCTGGGTGATCACGATCTGAGCCTGTCCGGAGGAATAGCCCTGAGCGATCGCAGTGACCGTCGTGAACCCGGGTGACTTCAGAGTGAGAGCGGCAGAGACGTAGGATGCCCCAGCGGCCAGGAAGACGGAGCTAACCACCGTGGCCACCGAAGGATCGTCCGTGGTCAGGAAGACCTGAACGGGCGTCTCAGGCTTGGCCGGTCTACCCTCCGCGTCCTGAAGCTGGATGAATATCTGATGCTGGGTTCCGTCCTGAACCATGGGCATCAGGCTGGAAGACACCGACAGGTCGGACGGGAACGACTCAATGGTACTGACGACCGTGAAGACGGGCGAGAACCCGGTTCCCGACGCCGTGATGTTCACCGAGTATGGCGTGCTCGTCGACAGAAGGTTGGCGGTGGCGTATGAGGAGCCCGACGAGATGATGACATACCTGTCAGTAGTGCCCGTCACGTTCGAAGTCAGGAAGATCTGAGTATCCTGCGGGGCCTTGGCGGGATGTCCTGAATCGTCCTGAAGCTGGATGAAGAGCAGAGGATAGGCCTCACCAGTGGCCCTCAGCGAGTCGGACGCCAATCCCAGGACCAGCCTCGTCGGCGGAGGCGCGCTGTTGCTGATCGAGATTGTGGCGTGCACGAAGCCGTTCGCTGCGGCAGTGACGTCTGTTGTGCCAACTAGAAGCGTGCTCGTATAGTCAGCCAGGGCATAGGTTCCGTTTCCAGGGACAAAGCTTGACGCCGAAACGCTCCCAATGAGGGTCTTCGATGACGAGAAGTAGACCGTCGTCGGGTTCGAGTAGTTGGACTGCACGGGGAAGCCGTCTGTCGTGTTCAGAAGCTGCGCGGAGAAGATGCCGCCATATGTCCCTGCGTCGGGCAGAACTGCCGTAGGTCCGGATTGCAGCTCGACTACTTCGCCGTCAGCGGGCGTTCCGTATTCCCTGGCCGGCATGTCGGCTGTTCCAGTTGCCAAGCCGGAGGACTGCGCCGTAATCTCGGTAGCTCCCGGAAGCCCGCCAGAGTACACTGTCTTGAACCCATAGAAGGAGCCTGCGGGGATCGTGAGGTAGGGATCAGAGAAGTATGCTACCGAGAGGTTCGAGCTCGTTAGGACTACTGTGATGCTGGAGTTCGCCCTGGCGGGGAACCCGCTGGGGTCAAGCAGGGCAACTGCGACGTTCCCTGAAGCGGCAGTGTCAGCAGGCATCACCCTCGGAAGAAGCGACAGCGATATGGACGAGGGGGTGGGACCGCTGACTCCGACCGTCGTCGCGCCACTGAAGAAGCCCGGCGCGCTCGCCGATACTATCGCGCTTCCGGGGAGGTTAGTTGGGGTATAGGGAATCGTAGCGTACGTGCTGCCGAGAGGCACTATCACCGAGGCAGGGACCGTAGCGACGTTGGGATTAGACGAAGAAAGGCTGATGACGGTGGAGCCAGGTGCGCGGGCCGGCGCGCCTGTGGAGTCCTGAAGCTGCACCACCAGCTTGCCCGATTCGCCGCCACCGGGGATGAGAGCGCTCGGAAGGGAGAACACGGCTATGCTGGTCGGGTAGCCGACCGGGATCTGCGTGTCCACATCAAGAGTGCCCGTGCCTATCCCCGACGCCACCGCCGAAACAGTAGTCGAACCCGCGGTCGTCGTCGTGGTGAAGAAAGCGAAGGCGGACGAAGTGTCACGAAGTATGGTAACCGTAGACTGGACGCTTCCCGTCCTCTGATCCGAGGAAAACAGCGAAACGGCCGTGTCAGAAGGGGCGGCGGCCGGAGCCCCGTTGGAGTCCTGGAGGAACACGTAGAGACCGTATGTCCCGCCGTCGGCCGGGACGACCGTAGGGACCACCTGCAACGTGAACCTCAGACCGAAGGAGGCGGCCTGGGCGCGAGGGGCTGGGACGAAACCGAAGACTCCGGCAAGCAAGAGCATCGTAAGCAACAGTACAGACTTCGTCTTGGTACTACTCATGTTGCTACAGGGTGAATCAACTGTGTAGCAATTATAAACCTTTCCAGATTGGGCGTAGTGCCGCCTTGTGAATCGGCTAAAAACGTGTCTCGGCAGAGCCCCCGGGCCAGGACTTCCCTACTAGAAGCCGCCGCTGATTGCCACCACAGTCGGGTAGTACTGCTCGATGAACATCTTGTAGTATATGTTGGGCGCGTAGGCGGTCCAGTTAGAGCCGCTGAAGCCCCCGAATGCCCAGACTCCAGCTTTCCAGAAGTTGTTCGTGTTCAGCGGAATCTGCATCGTCGCTGGCTTGGTGTACTTATAGGCCATCGAGTCCAGCACGTGGCGGTCGTAGTCCGAGGAGGTCCAGGGAGATATGGCAGGGCTGGACCCGCCGAAGAGGTTCATGATGCTCCCTGAGGTCGTGTTGAGGTACGATCCAGAAGACATCACCGCCTCGCCGAAGTCCGCCTGGTACTGCGAGTACCAATACGCGAAGTTGGCGTCGTTGTGGAATGAAGTGGGGCTGCTCCAGTAGGCGCCGGACGTGACCCCGCCTCCGGTCTGCTGGTAGGCGTAGTTCGAGATGCCTGTAGAGCTTGACGTTCCCGATATCATGGTCAAGAAGTCGTAGTAGCCGTTGTCTTGGTAGTACGGACTGGCGGTCCAGTTGACGTACTCGTACAGCTGCCAGTACTTGGTGTTGTACGGGATGAGGACCGTGTCGTTGTGAGTCCACGGGCCCGTAGTAGTGTTTGTCCCCGCGAGCGACTGGTAGGTCCCTGAGCCTGTCCTGTACGCCACCGCTCTGATCGGACCAGCTATAATGGTCCACGCACCGTAGGGCAGGATATCGGGCAACCAAGTACCACCGGAGCTGTTCGTGCCTCCGCCATAGCCCACCCACCCAATGCCGTTGATGGTGTACTCCACGTGATAGTTGCCGTAGTACATGCTCATGGACCAGTCTATGGCGACGCTGTAGCCGCCGTTGGCCACCATCCTCAGAGTGTAGACTCCGTTGCTGATGTCCGTGAACTGGCCATTCAAGGTGATGTTCACCATGGGCGCCGGAATGGCCGCATCCCCGTCGGAAAGCCAGTAGATCCTGGCGGTCTGCTGGTGGATGCCAGAAGCGTTGTAGTTGACTTCGAAAACCAGCTTCTCGCTGGCATTGAACCTGAGCTGCCAGTTGGCAAACTGGACGGAAGGAGTGAGAAGGTCTGCGCTCCAGACCTCCACCTGGCTTGGAACGGTGTTCGTCGTCAGTTCTGTCTGGGCCTGAGCTCCGGAAGGACCGTTGATCGTCGAGTTGACCCTGAATTGTTTGACCGGGGGCAGCGGGATGGGAACGATGGTCGGAGGGGGGGTGTAGTTGAGGACGCTGCCGAAGGCGGCAGAGGGGTTCACGCCGTTGGGGTTGTAGGACCTGACGCGTATCCACTTGACCGAGATAGACGTGTCGGAGGTGTTGCCTGCCAGGAATCCCGCGATGTTCCCCACCCACAGGTACTGGTTCGTGTTGAACGTCCCCGTAGCTGTGGAGTCAGTAACGTAATTGTGCATCTCTCCCACCTTTGAGGAGTTCACGAAGCTACCTATGATGTAGTATGTGCCGTTCGTCTCCGTGAAGCCGGTGCTCACTCCATTTTGAAGGTTGTAGGAGGCCGCCGCTCCACTGGCAGAGTAGGCGACGATGGTAGTCGTGCTGGCGACGTCCGAGCTAACCAAAGCACTCATGCCCCCGTTGAAGGGCTGGATACTCGAAGCGCTGGACTGAGTCAGCCCCGTCACGAAGCCAGCCGCGCTGTTCCAGGACATGTTCGCCTCGAGGACGTTGTTAAGAGACAGAAACTGGGAGCTGGTGGTGTAGACTGCGCCAGAGGTGAGGTTGAGACCGTTATTCACCGTGTACGCCGCTGCACCCGGAACGACCATTGATCCAAATCCAACCGTGGGCATAGCCATCGCAGGCAGGAAGGTCCTCAGCCTCGCCCACTGGACCGTAAGGGTAGCTGCTGCGACACGGGGGATGCCTAAATAGGGATAGTAATTGCCGACAGCGATTGTCGAGTCAGCGTACGAAGCGGATGCCACTCCATCGGCCGCATATTGGTAATTGGTGTTCCACGCGAACGTGTAGACGCCGGCCCTTATGGTGCTGTCGAACGCGGCTCCTGCGTTCCCGTTCGTGCTGGAGCCGGAGGTATAGACGACACGTGCGTTTCCACCAGAAGTACGAAGGACATAGGACGCGTACGGATAGTTCAGCCTCGTGTTGTCGGCTATTGTGAGCGCCTTAGAGAAGCCCATCAGAGAATTGGCAGGGGCGCTCGTCATGTTCGTTTCAAAGACCAGTGGGTAGGTCTTGACGGAAGCAGAGTGAATGTAGGCGTACTGAGAGCCAGACGCGGTCGTGAAGGTCACCTTGTTGTTCACGGCGACGGTGCCCCCGCTTACCTGGGAGGCCCACAACGTCGCATTCAACGTTGAGCCCGCGAAGTTGTCATACATGTTGAAGACGCTCTTCCCGTTGTCGTACTGCCCGTAGGTGCTTGTGGAGGTGGGGGCCTCACCGGTGTAATTGTACTGCCCCAGGACGTTCGTCTTCAGCGGGTAGAACCCGAGGTATATGATGTCGGCACCGTTCGCAGGGATGCCACCAGAGTCCAGCTGCACCCATACGCTCCCAACGGAGTTGCTAGCAGTGCCGCTCTGAAGCCAGCTGAACAAGGGCGTGCCCACGCCGTTGAAGAACACATAGTTGTCAACCGGGTTGTCTACATAGGCGGCGTAGTTGCTCCAAGTGACGTTAACTAGGACCTGGGCTCCGCCCGCCACAGCCGTAGACTGAGCGTTGGTCAACGTGACGGGGACATATGAAGTGACGCCCGTGGGGATCCAGGACGCGCTGCTGCTGGCCGCGAAACCAGTGGGCAGAGTGGACCCTGAGAAGTTCCAATAGCGCGTGAAGACGCTGCCGCCGTTGTCGTAGACGCCGTAGGTGCCTGTCAGGACGGGGTTCTCACCGGTGTAGTTGCCAACTCCCATCACGTTAGTCCCCAACGGATAGAATCCTACGTATATGGTGGAGGTGCTGCCCGCCGCCAGGGCAGAATTCAGCTTCAGCCACACAACCGAGTTGGTTGACGTATCTGCCGTGCCGTTCTCCAGCCAGCTGAAGATGGGCGTCCCGGTGCTGTCGAAGAATATGTAGTTGTCGACCGGGCTGTCCAGGTAGGCCGCATAGGTATTCCAGTTCATGTTGAGCATGATCTGGGACCCAGTCGGAAGGACTGATGACTGGGAGTTCGTGATGTTGATGGGTACGTAGGTGGTGATGCCAGAGGGCGCTACCAAGTTCGTCCCATAGCCGAGGATTGTGTTGTACCACATCAGCGAACCGTTGGCGAGCATCTCTATATCGTAGGTCTCATCCGGCTTGGGCGCGGCGTAGCTGGAGAGAGCGTTCTCCTGGATGGTATAGTCGATGTGTGTGTAGCTGTAGGACTCGGTCATGATGCCCCGGGTGTCCTGAACCCAGACCATTATGTACTTCCAAAGCGGATTGGGTATGGTCCTTCCGTCGTAGGTGTAGAACGCAATAGTGTAAGATCCGCCGCCGTTGTTGTATACGACCAAAGTAGCAGGAGTCCAAGCGTTGAGCCTGCTGTCAAAGTAGCTGATCTGGAAGTTGCTGGCGTTCAGGTTGTCCACTCCTTGGTTGTTCTCTCTTCCGACGGTGAGATTGAGCATCGTCGCAGCAAAGCTGCCGGACCCTCGGGTCTGGTTGGTGAAGTCTGGGCCCGCGTCAAGGGTGGTGTTGAGCAGGTACAACGCGTTCTCAGTCCAGTTATAGATGCCCAGCGCCGTAAGGTTCGCGTTGAAGCCTGCGTACACCGCCGAGATGGCCTGCGGAGTGTACCAGAAGAGCTTGGTGAGATTGGACGCGATGCGCGGATCGGCGCTGAAGCCGTAGAAGGTCGAAGAGTTCTGCAGCAGAACCGACTGTGTCGTGTTGAAAGAGAGCTGGATGCCCTGTGACGCAAAACTCCGCGTGGCTGCCCGCGTCCAGAACGAGAACTGGTAATAGGCCTGGAACCTGGGCGTGTCCATCTCAGCTGTGGTGTTGTAGCGCTGGGTCAAGGCGGCCAGGATGTCCACAAGTGCCCGCCCGAAGTCGACCCTGAAGTTGGAGAGGACCTCGCGAGCTTGGTCGTACTGCAGCTGCTGGTACTGCGAAGCAGCCGAGTACACGGAAATGGCTATGGAGAAGATCATGAGCGACATGACGAGTGCCGCCATGATGATCATCTGACCGCGTCTCTTATGCTGAATCAACTCAAATCACGACTTGTTTGTCGACCTCGCAAGCTGCAGAACGAGCACGAGGATGTAGTAGCTCCTCGTCGTGTACATGAACGTCACCTGAGCGGTCTGACCCGCGCTCAGGAAGGAACCGACGTAACCCGTGGTAGTCACCGAGCCGTTCACGGTTATGTTTGCAGGCTGCGCGTTGGTAATGTTCGCAGCGTTAAGAGGAACCAAGTCAACCAGGTTCTGACCTGCGGTGGAGTTCTTGGCCTCGTACACAGTCAGATTGAAGATGATGCCCGGGGGCAGGAGCGAGCCAAGGGCAGCACGCACCGGGCTCTCCCAACCGCTTGCAACGGTTCCGTTGGGCAGGACGATGGCCGTGTCGAATCCGCCGGTTGAAGCCATGGAGCTGAGGAGATCGTATCCCATCTTTGCTAGGTCGTCCGAGCCCCTCACAACCGTGGGATTCGCAGGTACGAGGTAGAAGTAGCTTATGCTCAGAGAAGAGGCCAAGATGATTGCCGCCAGGATGGCCTCGATCAACCTCGAGATGGCCCTTCTCTTCGTTCTCATGTGCCCATCCTCCAGAGGGTAAGGTAGACCGAATAGTCTACCGACGCGATGTGAACGTACCTCTGCACTGTCACGGAATTGAGCAGCAGAGTCGAGCCAAGACTGGTTGCGAACGACTGAGAGTAGTAATCTACGGGGACGGGCAGATTGGGCAGAGTCGAACCAACGAAGAAGTACTGTGCGCCGTACTTGGCGAGCATCCCGCTGAAGATGACGTCAGACGTGACCTGGTTCGCCAAGGCAAAGGTCTGCAGCGAGTGGTTGAAGTCCAGCTGCAGTTCAGGGACACCGACTCC
>DATKKG010000077.1:0-1343 GCA_035543015.1 Conexivisphaerales archaeon
GTGTCGAAAGAGCACGCAAGAAGCGAAAAAAGAAAAGGAAGAAAGGACCCGAGAACCTCATGATGAACGTCCCGTTCGTGGACCTCAAGGTCCAGTACCAGTCCCTCAAGCCCGAGATCGATGCAGCCATCAAGAACGTCCTCGACAACACGGCCTTCATCGGCGGCAAGAACGTCGAGAACTTCGAGAAGTCCTTCGCCGCGAAGTTCGGCGTCAAGCACTGCGTGAGCTGCGCCAACGGAACCGACGCGATCTACGTCTCGCTCAAGGCCCTCGGCGTCGGCCCCGGCGACCAGGTCATCACTGCGGCCAACACCTTCATTGCGACCTCCGAAGCGATCACGCAGACGGGCGCGAAACCCGTCTTTATCGACATCGACGAGTACTTTCACATCGACCCGGGGTTGATCGAGAAGAAGATCACGAAGAAGACCAAGGCCATCATCCCCGTCCACCTCTACGGCCAGCCCGCAGCCATCGACGCCGTCAAGAAGATCTGCGACGCCCACAAGCTGGCCCTCATCGAGGACTGCGCGCAGTCCCATTTCGCCACTTCCAACGGCAAGTTCACCGGCACTTTCGGCCTGGCCGGGACCTTCAGCTTCTACCCCGGCAAGAACCTGGGCGCCTACGGCGACGCCGGAGCGGTCATCACGGACGACGACGAATTCGCCAGGAAGGTCCGCCTGTTCGCCAACCACGGTTCTCTCCAGAAGCACATCCATGAGATCGAGGGCATCAATAGCCGCATGGACGCCCTTCAGGCAGTCGTCCTGTCGGCTAAGCTGCCGCACATCGACGGCTGGAACAAGGCCCGGCACGCCCACGCCCTCAAGTTCAATGCGCTGCTCGAAGGCACGCCCGGAGTCGAGTGCCCGAAGCTCCGGCCCAGCGCCTTCCACATCTTCCACGTTTATTCGATCCGGGCCCAGAAAAGGGACGAGCTGGCCGAATTCCTTAAGACAAAGGGCGTCTCGACTGGGATCCACTACCCCATCGCCCTTCCCTTCATGCCGGCTTACGCCTATTTGAAGCACAAGCCGTCGGATTTCCCGGTCGCCCATCGGTGCATGGGAGAGATCCTCTCCCTGCCGATGTACCCGGAGCTCTCCGACGAGCAGATCGAATACGTGGCCCAGGCCATCAAGGAGTTCTACAAGAAGTAACCGGATCAGGGAGTCCGTCGGGGGCTTTTCGCCAAGGAGCTTCCCGGGGGATGGAATCCGAAAAAGGGAGCGGGCACACATGATCAACGTCGGAGTCATCGGTTACGGGTACTGGGGACCCAACGTGGCCAGGAATTTTTATTCCTGCCAGGGGGTCCGGCTGACCTCGGTCAGCGA
>DATKKG010000078.1:0-27145 GCA_035543015.1 Conexivisphaerales archaeon
CGCGAGGGCGGCGCGGGGGCCCGAACACTGCGAGCATGGGCCCAGACTAGGACAGAGATTTTCGATGCGAGGGTCGCGAGGGCTGCGCAGGGGCCTGAACACTGCGAGGAGAAATGCGCTGGCCAAGTCAGCTGTGGAGCAAACGTTGCGAGGGCGGCGCGGCGGCCCGAACACTGCGAGTGGGTCCGTGTGAGCACACTTCAACGTCCGCTCAGGTCGCGAGGGCTGCGCAGGGGCCTGAACACTGCGAACAAACGACGGTCGAAGGTTGCTTGGTCGCGAGGGCGGCGCGGGGGCCAGAGCACCGCGAGGGGCGATGTCGTCGAGTCGCGAGGACCGGTTGTTGGTTCGAAGGTAACTTTGTTCAATCGTCGCGAGGGCGGCTCGGGGGCCAGAGCACCGCGAGACACTGAGTAGAGGAGATCAGTTCTTCTCTCAAAGAGTTGAGAGGGCGGCGCGAGGGAGGAACCATGGGAATTGATGTTTCGAGGGCAGCTCAGAGGCCCGAACACTGCGAGTTGTAGTAGAGGATGTTGTTGCGAGGGCGGCGCGGGGGCCAGAACACCGCGAGGAGAAATGCGCTGGGCAAGTCAGCCGTGGAGCAAACGTCGCGAGGGCGGCGCGGCGGCCCGAACACCGCGAGGTGGCCATGTGTTTCCATTGAGTCTCTATGTGACGGGATTTGTATCAAGGAGTTGCGAGGGCGGCGCGGCGGCCCGAATACCGTGAGGGAGGAACCATGGGAATTGATGTTGCGAGGGCGGCGCAGGAGCCCGAACACTGCGATCATCGAGATGATCAAGTTTTTTTCGTTTTTTTTCGTCGATATCATGTCGCGAGGACAGCGCGGGGGCCCGAATACTGTGAGCTTGGGTCCTGACGAAGTTGCGAGGGCGGCGCGGGGGCCCGAACACCGTGAGGTACTCGGTTCGCGTCGGAGATTAGAAGTGATCGAGGTTGTGAGTATGGTGCGGGGGCCAGAACACCGTGAGCTGATCTCTTCCTATTGATGCGAGGGTGTCGCGGGGGCCCGAACACCGCGAGTTGACCTCTTCCTGTTGATGCGAGGGCGTCGCGGGGGCCCGAACACTGCGAGAGAGCGCAGCTTCAGTACCTGAGGATATCGTGGACTAGTCGCGAGGGCGGCGCGGGGGCGCGAGATTCCGCACTGTCGCGAGGGCGGCGCAGGGGCCCGAACACTGCGAGGGCGACCTCGCTAGACACGAACGCGCTGTAAGAGTCGTCGCGAGGGCGGCGCAGGGGCCCGAACACTGCGAGTCTTCGGGAGGAGACGGTGATGTCCATCCCAGCCTTGTCGCGAGGGCGGCGCAGGGGCCCGAACACTGCGAGGGTCAGAATCCCCTCCCGGAACCCACCCAGTAGGAGCAGGTCGCGAGGGCGGCGCAGGGGCCCGAACACTGCGAGTACTTCATCGGGTTCTTGTCTGATCTCTCGAAGTAGTGAGGGCGGCGCGGCGGCCCGAATACCGCGAGATCTGGAATCGGTGCTTGTGAGAGTCAGGTGTTAACTTGATTGTTGACATCTAATTCTGCAGGTGGTTAGATACATTTCCTCTGGACTGGAGGAAGGCTCATGAAGCGGAAGAAGTCGAAGCTCCCATCTCGGGTATACAAGTATGCCCTGCGACCCCCGACGCTCAATGCCGAGCTCGTCGACGAGTCGCACTGTGAGTCGAGGCGATATTACAACAAGCTCGTCACGATCGAGAATCGCCGGCGACACTTCTACCGTCTCTGCCGAGCCAAGTACTTCCCGGAGTATGCTCGCGCGGAGGAGGACGTCAGCGCGCTCGAGCTGAGGCTCGAGGAGGAGCGCACTTCCATCTTGAGCAAGAAGTCCGAGGGTAGGACGAGGCAGGTGAGTGACGCTGACCGGGGGAGCGTTGATCAGATCCTGGCGGAGCTCAAGCTGGCGCGGAAGCGGGTCGTCGAGCTCGGGCTGCCGATACGGATAGTGGAGCACGAGCTGCGTGTGGTGAAGCTCGAAACCGAGCGAGCGGAGCTTGCTGGAGCAGGCGACGAGGACGGGGCTCGAGAAGTTGTCGAGAAGCTAGTGAAGCTGGTCAAGAAGCTCGCTAAGTTGCGCGAGAGGCTCGCGAAGATCTTGAACGAGACCGCGGTTGTCGAGCGGGTGCGCGAGGCTGTCGCGAGGATGCGCGAGGATGTGGAGGTCCACGACGAGGAGGCGCTCGAGGCCGTCAAGGCGCTGCGGTCTAGTCTCTACTGGGGCACTTACCTGCTTGTCGAGAAGGCGTTCGAGCAGGCCTCCGCGAAGTCGAAGTATGACGTTGCGTACGATGATACGCCTTCGCATCTGCTCAAGAGCCGCATCGGTGTTCATTGGGTTGGAGGGACGTCTGTGGAGGAGGTGCTCTCGAACGATACGCTCATGCAGATAGTAGATCCGCCGGAATTCCGGCAGACGAAGAGTGGGATCTACAGGCCCAGGTACAAGAGGGACGAGCAGGGCAACATCATCTACTGCATGCTGAGGTTCCGGGTTGGGTCGGTCGGCAAGAAGAAGGAGCCCCTCTGGGCGGAGCTTCCGCTCGCCTACGATCGGCCGCTGCCGGTTGACGGTCGCATCAAGTTTGCCTATGTTACGAGGCGTCCGCTGCGGGAGCGCAATCCATGGCAGTACTACCTGTGCGTGTCGGTTGAGGCGGCGAGCTTCGAGCGCACGCTGCCCCACGTGACCCAGGAGGGGACGACAACGGTCAATTTTGGTTGGCGGCAGCTCGACAGCGGTAACATCAGGGTCGCGACGGTAAACCGTGACGGAGGGAAGGTGGAGTATGTCGAGATCCCGAAGTACTTCGTCGACGGCCACGTGAAGTGCAGGAAGCTGCAGGGTCTGCTCGACGAGAAGTTCGAGGCCGTCAAGAAGGAGATCGCCGGGTGGATCTCGTCGAGGGAGCGGCATTTGCCGGGGATGCTGCCGGAGCTGTTCGTCGAGAGCTTCGAGCACGTCACCATGTGGAAGTCGCAGCACAAGCTTTGCGAGCTCGTGCGCTACTGGGAGGAGCACAGGGTGGAGGGGGACGACGGCATCTGGTCGGTGGTCGACGAGTGGCGAGGGAGGTACTTGCACCTCCATGACTGGATGACTAACGCGAGGCGGAGACTGCTCGGCTGGCGCCGCGACTTCTATGCGAGGGTGGCCAAGGATCTGGTGATTACGTCGGCTCAGGTGGCGATAGATACTTTCAAGATCGCCGACGTGGCAGAGCGACCGGAGGCCGAAGCTGTCGAGGAGGGGGGCGAGAGGGCGAGGTGGAACCGGGTGGTCGCGGCGCCGAGCGAGCTCCGGAGGGCTATAGAGGTGGCGGCCAAGAAGTACCATTGCCTAGTGCTGGCTGCGCCCACTGTGGACGGCACCAGGAGGTGCAATGTCTGCGGGGAGATCTACGAGTGGGATCCTGCTCGGGAGTTCGTGCACGCGTGCCCTGGGAAAGATGGTTCTGGGTGCTCGGAGTGGGATCAGGACGTCAACAACACCGACAACTTGGTCGATGCCGTTGCGAGCGGCGACGTGGTGCCGTTGGTTCGGCCGGCTGAGCACAGGGATGGCGAGGACTTGATCTCTAGTGAGCAGTTGCCCTATGGCATCGCTCGCAAGATGCTGGGCAAGTAGCTGAAAACCTTATAGATTTTCGTGTAGCTGTCGCGAGGGCGGCGCAGGGGCCTGAACACTGCGAGGTCTTCTCGGGGCGGTCGATGATGGCGGCGGGAGTGCCGGTCGCGAGGGCGGCGCAGGGGCCTGAACACTGCGAGGTTCTTGTAGATCGGAATATCAATTTTTCCGAAACCGGTCGTGAGGGCGGCGCAGGGGCCTGAACACTGCGAGGATTTCGCCGATCCGGAGCTCTTCACGAAATTCCTGGTCGTGAGGGCGGCGCAGGGGCCTGAACACTGCGAGCGTCCCCCACCGGCATCGGTTTCCAGAGACAGTCCACCTCGTCGTGAGGGCGGCGCAGGGGCCTGAACACTGCGAGGGCTAACCAGTCTGTCACCGTATCCGAGTCACGAGCCGGTCGTGAGGGCGGCGCAGGGGCCTGAACACTGCGAGGACGACCTTGTAGCACTCACGCCGGACGCAGACGGGAAGGTCGTGAGGGCGGCGCAGGGGCCTGAACACTGCGAGGTCGGGAGAGTGTTCTAGGAGCCTCTGAGCCTCTGACGAAGCACTAGTCGTGAGGGCGGCGCAGGGGCCTGAACACTGCGAGGGATCGTCCTTGGCGCGACTTGGGGAGAAGGCTCGAGTCGCGAGGGCGGCGCAGGGGCCTGAACACTGCGAGGTCTCACCCGAGGCCCTGAAGCTGGCTCGCAAGAAGGGGTCGCGAGGGCGGCGCAGGGGCCTGAACACTGCGAGAACGCAAAGGCCCTGCCTCCCGCAAACTCGAAGGAAAGTCGCGAGGGCGGCGCAGGGGCCTGAACACTGCGAGCCTTTCTCGCGCGTGCGGCCAGGCAGGCGACCAAGGGGTCGCGAGGGCGGCGCAGGGGCCCGAACACTGCGAGCGACTGTCCGACAGCGAAAATGGCGCTTTTTGTCGCGTCGCGAGGGCGGCGCAGGGGCCCGAACACTGCGAGGGCGACCTCGCTAGACACGAACGCGCTGTAAGAGTCGTCGCGAGGGCGGCGCAGGGGTCCGAACACTGCGAGTCTTCGGGAGGAGACGGTGATGTCCATCCCAGCCTTGTCGCGAGGGCGGCGCAGGGGCCTGAACACTGCGAGCCCCGCTTGAATTCCCCGGCCACGACGACCAAGAAGTCGCGAGGGCGGCGCAGGGGCCCGAACACTGCGAGAGAATCGCGCGGCTTGTGCAGGTGTCGATCGACGAGTCGCTAGGGCGGCGCAGGGGCCTGAACACTGTGAGGACAACGAAAGCTGATATTCGGCAGAGCTAAAGGACGTCGCGAGGGCAGCGCAGAGGCCTGAATACTGTGAGGAAAGGCGAGAAATTGAGCATCAGAGCAGTCGTCAAGTCGCGAGGGCGGCGCAGGGGCCTGAACACTGTGAGGAATGGTTGCCCGGGGTAGGACAGCGGATCGGGAGAGTCGCGAGGGCGGCGCAGGGGCCCGAACACTGCGAGCGCATAGGGGCCGTGCAGAGGAGGCGGCCAAGATTTCGGTCGCGAGGGCGGCGCAGGGGCCCGAACACTGTGAGAGCAGAGTGCGAGAGAGGGCGACTAGGTCAAGCCAGGTCGCGAGGGCGGCGCAGGGGCCCGAACACTGCGAGTCGCGTGGCCCCTTCGAGCGCGGAGGAAGTATCACGTCGTGAGGGCGGTGCAGGGGCCCGAACACTGCGAGTTGATGCCCACCGTCTGTGGGTTGCTGACCTGGTCAGGTTGTGAGGGCGGCGCAGGGGCCCGAACACTGCGAGGAGACGCCAAGAAGAGGTTCGCGTACAGTACAGACCGTCGCGAGGGCGGCGCAGGGGCCCGAACACTGCGAGCACGGAAGTAGCCTTGCAACATCTGAAAATCATTGTGTGTCGCGAGGGCAGCGCAGGGGCCTGAACACTGCGAGCAGGCAACCAATCGAGGACACAATGGCAGCAACACGTCGCGAGGGCGGCGCAGGGGCCCGAACACTGCGAGGAGCGATGTCGTCGAGTCGTGAGGGAATTATCGATGCACGTCTGGGCATTGAATCATTCGGACGATCTCGTCTGCGTCTTCATAGTCGTAGTTTGGCGACAGTGAGATCACGAGGCGCAAGAACACCCACACCCAGGCTTCACCGTTGAGTACGGCTGGGGCCAGTCGACCGCGGAATTGGGCTATGTTGTTTTTGTGCTTCACAGTTTCACAGTAAATTGACTGCGCAAGCGGGCATTATGGCTTCTTGGCCTTGTTTCTCATTGCCTTCCGGAGCCAGGATTTGTCAGCGTCTTCCCGGGCTATCACTTCCTTGAGGGCGCGCGAGTCGATCACCTCCTCGAAGGCCTCGCGTATCAGGCGACTCAAGACGTTGGGCGGCAGGGCGTCCACCTCCCACGAGGACTCGCCGTGCTTCCTCACGTAGTCGGATGCTCGGGGGTCGGTCATCTTGGCAGGGTTCGGTGGTGGGTCGTACTCCTCGACCTGCTCTGTGGTGAGAGCGATCTTCGAGACCTCGAGGTCGATGCTGTGGCGGCTGAACTCGAGGATCCGATCTCGGATGTCTCTGACCATGTCCTCTCCGGACGGGTCATGGTCCCCTAGGTAGAAGATGATCGCGGGCTTGGTCGTTGACCTGAAGTCTCTTATCTTAGACTCCAAGTACTGGTCTACTTGGTTGTCGGACCACTCGTGGGTGTCCATCTGTCTCTTTGTCTCGCGGACGATGGCAAAGTAGTCCTGGATGCTCCACCCGACGGCTGTCTGGATGCGCTCGGCGGACTCTCGCATGGCGCTCGCTGACGAGTAGCCCTTGTTCACCATGAGCGTCACGTGGAACTCTCGAGCGAGCGGGGCTAGGACGCCAGCGAGGGCCTGCTTCTCAACCCACAGCTCGACGTACTTGGGCTGGTTGCTCCACCGCGGGAGCCGGTAGGCCCTGAGTGCCGACTCGACCAAGGAGGAGATGGAGGTCCACTCAGAGGGACGTTCAGGCACGCGGCCTCGGTCTTCGATCGCGTCCCAGTCGACGAGGCCGGCGTACCGCGCGTCGGTGAGGAGGGCGGTGAGCTGCTTGTACGCGGCCGGAGTGTTCGCGATGAGATCTCGAGCCACGAACTGGTAGTAGAGCTGGCGGGCCGTCAGTCGCAGTCCTTGGGACTGGTACTCCTCGACGATCTCCACTATCTTCGTGATCTTCGCCATTGATTCTGGTCGGAATTTGGTGCTTCGAATTTTATCTATCATGACCTTGAAGCCTCCTTTAGTTATCATCTTATCACGATACAAGGACAGGTGATTAGTTTTTTATTTTGACACTTGCTTCTTTATCGGCTATCTTGAAGGTCGGGTCTGACGAGCGACAAACCAGACAGAGGAAGGAGCGACTACGATGAGCATCACCGACAGGGAGAGAGCGATCGGTCTAGTAGACGGAGTCAGGATAGGGGCGGTGGAGGAAGGATCTTCTTTCGAGTACCTGCTCGGCTTGCGGGACAGCGTGGACGCCTGGAGGGCCGAGCTCGATGCCGTGATATCGGCGAGGGTCCGGGAGACAGGACCGGTGGAGCTGCCGGGATGCGCGCTTTTTCTCGAGGAGTCGGTGGTGCATGACCAGGCGCCTGGGAGTCAGCACGACGCTGCAGAGGAGGTGCCCGGCCAGCCGTCGGGCGGAGGGCAAGATCTCGAGGGTCAGCGGGGATCTGCGGACACGAGGGAGGTGCCGGAGGTCGAGTGGCCTGGCGGCATGGTGCCGTCTCCCAACGGGGTCGGGTGGGTCAAGCGCGAGGGCACGCCTGGTCCGGTGTGTCTGGCAGCCGAGAGGGTGTGCCGAATGGCCGCGAGCCACTCGAGCCTCGTGGAGATAGGGCGGGCCTACCAGGCGATGATGCGCGGTCGGGCGGTCGGCGGTGCGTGAGGTGGCGGTGATGACGAATACGGAGTGGGAGGCGCTCTACAAGACCGTGGTGGATGGGAAGATCCGCATAGTCGGCGGCCACCTCGTCGTGAGGCAAGACGCGGCCACGGTGCTTGCGCTCTACGACAGTCCCGAGGTCACCCCCGTGCAGCGGCGCAACTTGAGGGAGCACACGTTCGACGAGGTCCTGGGGGTGGCCCGCCAGTGGCTCGGCGAGAGGGAGCTCTCGGTGGTAGTCGACCCTGAGGGGTTCAGTCTCGGAGGAGCCTAGAGTCGCGAGATTTCTTAGATTTTTTCTCCAGCTACATTTTCTTTTTGACACTTGCTTCTTTCTGGTGGATAATCTTATCCAAGGAAGGAGATCAAAGAACATGATGACTGAGGCTCAGAAGAATGCGATGAGGCGGACGCAGCTCTTGCCGTTGCCCGACAAGATGAGCGAGTTCGAGCTCGGCTTCTACGCGTGGACCTGGCAGGTCGAGGCCGAGGTCGGCGCTGAGCTCGACGCCGCCTTCGGGACGGTCGTTGCTGGCAAGCTGCTCGCGGTCTCGGCGGACGGCGAGAACTTCGGCGAGGTGCTCGAGGGGCGGCGGGTGACCATGGTGGTGAGGGCCTGATGTCTTTCATGACTAAGAGAATCGTCAGAGGTGCGGAGCCGGCGCGGGGAGAGCTCGAGGAGGTGGCCTTAGTTCTCGGCAGGGTCATCGAGGAGCAGCGCCTGATGTCGGTCAGCAAGACGTGGGACGAGATGGCGGCGAAGATCGGAGAGGCGCAGCGGCACATCCTGCTTGAGCAGGCGCGCCAGATGATTGTCTTCTTCAACTCGGTCGTGACCGGCTAGGGGAATACGTCGTGCTGAGCGATCTCTCGCCGATGTTCTTGGTGGCCTGGGTACTGACCCCCGTGACTCGCTGGCTGTACCGCTGCGTTCGTCGTCAGCAGGGAATAATCTAGGCTCGAGGCACCTACTCGAGGTTTCCGATCCACACCACCTTCGGGGTCTCGCTCCGCATGGTCTCGTCTCTCAGCACCTCGGCGAAGCTCTGGTGCATGGGGTGGTCTCTGAGGTGTACGGCTCGAGCTCGGTACGAGGCGTCGTCGAACGTCCCCCAGTTGAGGAACTTCTGGAAGTGGATCTCGTCGGCGTGGAGGTCGGCGGCGAGCCTCACGAACGCCGGCATCTCGGCATAGTTGGCCGCCTGGACCACGAAGTTGAGCACCACCCTGTCGACGAGCTCCTGCTCGCGCAGCGACTTGATGAAGTATAAGTTCGACCACGGCATCGCCAGGGGGCGGCTGCTCCCGTCCCGGCGGAGCTGGGCGTAGGTGGCGTCCGTGGCGGCGTCTAGCGACACCTGCAGCTCCCTGACGGTGGTCTGCCCGTCGGTCCAGCGGTTGGGTCCTACTAGGCGTTCCCACCTCTCCGGGTCGAGGAGGCGACCGTTCGTGCAGATCGCCAGTCTCAGGTTGGGGCACCTCGAGCGGTCGATGCTGTCCACGAGCGCCTGGTAGTGGCGGGAGGCCAGGGGCTCGCCGCCGCCGGCGAGGTACATGACGTCGACCAGCTCGAGCAGGGGCGACCTGGCCAGTCGAGCCGTGATCTCGGACATGGTGTAGGTCTCATCTGGCGAGGGAGCGAACAGCTGTTGCCGGCAGGTGGGGCACGCCAGGTTGCAGGTGTGGTCGTAGGCGACGGCCAGCGCGTGGACGCGGAGATCTCGGGAGGGTGCGTACTCGCCTTGCACCTCGGTGATTGGTCCGGAGGGCGCCGGCAGGTAGGGGCACTGCCGGCAGCTCGAGAACGTCTTGTCGGCGACGTGGCGCCTCATCTCTGCTACCTTGTCGCCGCGCCACAGCTCCGAGGGGTCGGTGGTCAAGATGCTGCCCACGGGTCCGCAGGTCCACAGGGGGCAGCAGACGTAGACGTCTCCACCTCGGTAGATCCCGAGGGTGTGGTCGGCCTGGGTGCAGTTGTAGTGGGTCATCTCTTGTTCCACAGGCATGTGTACTTGCGCACCTCGTACGATCCCGGCTCTAGGAGCTCGGCGATGGCCTGATCTTCTCCGGAGAATCCGATCTCGAAGTCGTGGATGCCGAGATGGCCTCCTACTTTTACTTTTGGCATGTAGGCGAGGAGCTGTTCCCGAGTGTCTTCGTACGTGTGGATCGTGTCGATGAAGACGAAGTCGAGGCTCTCGTCCGCGTAGCACGAGGCCTGATCTTGGCCACGTCTGACTATCAGGTTGATGTAGTCAGAGAGCCCCGAGCGAGCAATGAAGCTCTCGGTGACGTTTCGCTGTCCTATCGGGGAGCTCAGTCGCATCACCTCCTCGCGGGCGGCCTCCTCAGCTATTGGAGGGCACCACGAGCTCGGGGAGTGCACTGACGGAGAGTAGAACTCGACGATCTTGTGGTGGGGGATGAAGAGCGGGTCGACGGCGTCGAAGTATATGTGTTTTTTTGATCGGTGGATCTCCGAGGCCATGTAGACGGCTGACCTGCCGAACATGACCCCCACCTCGACGAACCTTGCTCCACTAGCGGGAGCTCTCTCGACTGCCTCAGTGTAGACGTCCTCGAAGTCGAACCAGCCCGGGATGTCTCTCCACGTGATCTTGTCCATCTGACTCTCCTATGATATTTCTTTGAGTGTGGCGCTCTCGCGTCGGACGCTGTGGCTTATACCGCAGAGGGCGTAGCACTTGTTCATCTCTCTCCTCACGTCGTCAGCTCCCAGCCAGAATGACCTGAGGTCGCCTCTCCGCTCGAGCTTCTCGCCGCGGAAGCGGTCTGAGAAGCACAGTCGGGCGGTGCCGCGGAGGTCCACCATGACGTTGCGCTCGCCGCTGTTGCAGACGTGCTCACTCGTGGCGATCTTGTAGTACCAGTCCACGGCGTTCTCGAAGCTGCCCCTCATGAGCGAGTCGCAGTAGCTCTCCACCTGCTCTATCCAGACCGGGGAGAGGCGGAGGGAGTACTTCTGGTCGCACTCCCTGAGCTGCCTAGCGAGGTCTGCGCCGTCGACGGAGTGGTGCTTGACGAAGAAGTGGTCGAACGTGCCCAGGCCGAAAGACGGCTGGAGCATGTTGATCTTGAGCTTGTCGGCGCCTACGTCTCGCAGCACCAGGTGGTAGAGGGAGTCTAGATCTCGGCTGCTGTCGTCGTAGATGAGGGCCATGGCGAAGATGCGCCGGGAGGCGAGGGACCGGTCGCTCGACCTGGCAGACACCAGCAGCCGGAGGGCTCGCACGGCGGCCTGGAAGGCGCCCCTCGTCCCGCGGGAGGAGTCGTGCACGCTCTCGAGGTGGCTGTCGAGGGAGACAGTGATCTCGTCCGGGCCCTCGGACAGCACGTGGCGAGCCTCATCCATATTGTTGATGGTCGTGCCGTTGGTAACGGACAGAGAGCGAAGTCCGAGGGCTCGGCAGGCGGCGCACGCGCGGAAGTACGAGTCTCTCGCGAGCATGGGCTCACCGCCGCAGATGACGACCGACCCTCTCGGGGATAGATCGGCGAACTCGTCGATCACGTCGCACACGCGGTCGATCGACATTTTGGACTCTGGCGGCGGCTCTTTGGTCGTCCAGTAGTAGCAGTGCTGGCACCTGAGGTTGCACTCCGTGTTGATCGTGGTGAACAAGAATTTCGGCGGCGGCCTCGTCATGGGAGCGGCTTCCGGTAGACGAACGAGCTCCACGGGGGCGGCACCTCGAAGGAGTCGCCCAGCACATCGCGCACGGCCAGCATGTGGCCCTCGTAGGGGGGGTAGAAGTCGTGCCCGGCTATCACACCGCCGGGTCGTAGCTTCGGGAGGTAGAGTCGCAGTATGGAGGCGGTGTCCTCGTAGGTGTGCGCGGTGTCGAAGAACACGAAGTCGAGGCTGCCGTCCTCGTAGTGCGAGGCCCGCTCCTGGCCGATCGACTTGACGAGGTTGACGTGAGATGTGAGCTCGGCCAGCTCCAAGAAGCGCTTCACGATCTGTTCGTGATCTTTGAGCTCTCGCACGGCTCGCCTCATGGCGAGCACGCCTGGCTTGGGAGCGGACCAGAGCCTCGTCGATGGCTCGAGCAGCTCGTACTGGTACTCGAGGTCGGAGGGATATGACAGGGCGAACTTGTCGACGGCGTCGAAGGCGATCTTCTTGCCGCTCTTGGCGATGGCTCTGGCCATGTAGGCCGTCGACCTGCCGTAGAGCACTCCTATCTCGACGAATCGGGCACCGTCGCTTGCCATATTGACGGCGTCGTCGTAGATCTGCTCGAAGTCGAAGTAGCCGGGCAGGTCCTGCCACGTGACGAGCGGGCGCTCTGTCTCGACGAGCTCGACTCTGGGAGTAGGTTCAGCGTCGAGGGGAGGTGTCACAGCGTCGGTCGGCTGGAAGCCAACCCAGAGGACGCGGTCCGGGTGCTCGGACTCGACCTGCGCCATGTTCTTCGCGAGCACGTCGCGCAGAGGGTGGGAGGGCAGGTGGACGGCCCGCTCGGCGTACTTGGTCCCGAGCCTCCAGGTTCCGTCTATGAGGCTACCGGTGTCCTCGTAGGTGCCTAGGTTGGCGAGCTCCACGAACTTGACGAGGTCAGCTTCGTAGTGTTGCGCGAGATCCATGAAGGCTGGTATCTCGCGCACGTTGTTGGCCTGCACGACGAAGCTGAGTCGCAGGGAATCGAGTCGGCCTCTCGTCCTCAGTCCCCGCAGGAAGCGCAGGTTCTCGCAGAGCATGTCCCAGTTGCCCCGGCGGTTCTCGCGGTACGTCTCGGGACAGGAGGCGTCGATGGACACCTCCACGGAGTCCACGTGGCGTGCGCCGTTGCCGATCTTGGTCCAGTTGTCGGGGGTGGCGAGGAGCCCGTTCGTGTAGAGGGATATCCGCAGTCCAGGGTAGCTCGAGGGAGTCAGGCCCCTGAGGAAGTCGAAGTATACGTCGGACGCGAATGGGTCGCCGCTGCCGGTGATGTGGAGGCGCCTCGTCGTCTCCAGCACCCTGCTCGACAGGACGCGCGAGTGTATGAGGTCTAGCCGCCTCTTGGTGAGGCCGCCGACACCGAAGTGGAATCTCTCCTTCCTGCAGGAGGGGCAGGCTAGGTTGCACCTCCGGTCGTACGACCAGTGGAGGTCAGTGACCGTGGTCGACGCGGGTGTCTCGCGTGGGTCGAGTGGTGGTTGAGGCACGACGATGCCGCCGTGCTTCGGCAGGAATGGGCACCTCCTGCAGTGGCGGTAGCTGCCGTCTCTGGCGCTCTCCCGCACGGACTCGGCCGCCTCGCTGTGGAGCACGGTGGGCAGGTCGTCGTCGATGAGGTTGCCGATCGGCACCGGCAGCCAGGTGGGGCAGCACAGCCACACGTCGCCGTTGAAGTCCACCTCGAGTCGCGAGAATGGTATCGTGCAGGCTCCCATCTTTCCTCCTACGGTCGGTTGAAGCCCATCCAGTAGATCTTGACCTTCTCGTGGGGTTCGCGCTGTCTTATCTCCTCGAGCACAGACAGGAGCTCGGGGTGGCGCGGGTGCGACGCGAGCTGGACGGCCTTGCTGGAGTAGTCGGCCTCGTATTCTTGGTTCTTGAGATAGTTAAACCAGTCGCGTATCTCCATGAACGCCACGCAGTCGACGCCGTGGCTGGTCATGAGGTCGAGAAACGCCGGCATCTCGTGGAAGTTGTTCTCCTGCACGACGAACATGGCGTGGAGCTCGAAGGGTCGCTGGCGGGATCGCTTCTCGCTGTTGATGAAGTCTAAGTTCGCGAGCAGGCGATTCCAGTCGCCTCCTCGGTTCTTCGCGTAGGTCTCCGCGCAGGCGGCGTCCACGGAGATCTGGATCTCGTGCAGGTTGAGGTGGTCGAGCGACAGGGAGCCCCACAGCTCGGGAGTGCAGAGCAGCCCGTTCGTGCAGAGTCCGACCCTGAGTCCGGAAAATCGCTCTGCTGACAGTTGTCGCAGCAGCTCTCGCCCGTAGTGCGAGGCCAGGGGGTCGCCGCTGCCTGACAGGTGGAGTATGTTCACGCGCTCGAGCACGCCGCTCGCCAGCAGTTTCGACTGTATCGCGGCGACGGACCGGTGGTCGGCTTCTGAGAGTGAGAGGTGGCCCTTCCGGCAGGACGGGCACGCTAGGTTGCACGTCTTGTCGTAGGAGAGGTACAGGTGGTCGATCACGTCGGTGTCGGGCGCCGGCCCCCAGGGAACGACCGTCCCCTGCGGTCCGGGCAGGAAGGGGCAGCTCGTGCAGTGCCGGTAGCTGCCGTCCCTGACGCTCATCCTGATCTCCTGGGCTATCTTGCCGTGCCACAGGTCGAGCAGGTCATTGTCCATTATGTTTCCGATTTCGAGCGGCAGCCATGCCGGGCAGCACAGCCATACGGCTCCCTGGTAGCCGACCTCGAGTCGTATGAACGGGTTCCTGCAGTAGGTGTCTGGGTGGTTAAAATTCATAGTGGAATGTCTCCGCGTCTTTACTGAAGTGGTTCAAGAAGAGTCTCATAGTCTCGGCGTCGTAGTACGCGTGGTAGTCCGGTCTCTCCACCCTGCGGGCGTTGCACTTGGCCAGTGTGGAGCGCGGCTTCTTGATGAGGTCGCATACGCGGTCCCAGTCCTCCTGGATGCGCTCGAACTGCATGAGGAAGTCCACGGCCGGGGGGGAGTCGGGGCCCTCGCACAGTGTGTCTCGCTGGAGCCTCGTGAGGTGGGAGTAGGCGTGCTGCTCTCCCTCGGGGCGGGATCTGTCGAATTGAGGCAGATTGCGCAGCAGATCTCTGAAGGTCATGTCCTTGTCGATCCAGCCCATGTACTGGCAGTGGTGCCAGGCGGACACGAGTCGGTCCCACGGGTTCCTAACTATCGAGAAGCGGAAGTAGTCCCTGTAGCTGGTGAGGTACTCTGGGGTCTGGGTGCCGGAGCACATGTGGAGGGCGTCTCTGTCCAGCCATTCTAGTCCGAAGGCGCTCAAGATCGACGTGCTCGCCACCTTCAGCTGCTGGACGAAGATGCACTTGTGCTCGTGGGATATCATGTTATCTCATTGCACTTCCAGTAGCGCTCTGCTACTTCTCTGCATGACCACTCGGTCATGCGGTCGTCCATCGTCCACGGTCGCTCGACGATGATCTTCTTGCTCATGTCGATGAGGTCCGCTCTCGGATCTCGGCGGCTCGTCATGGCATCCCCTATCGACAGGTTCTCGTAGCGCTTCTTGTCCGAGTGTGAGATGTGCTCCAGGGCGACGACGTCGACCTCTCTCCACACGAGCCCGTTGACCGACATGCGGAAGTAGAGATCGTCGTCCTCTCGGCCGTAGTGGACAAGTCTCTCGTTGTAGCCGTTGATCGCTAGTACGTCTTTAGGGTCTACGAGCAGCGTGCCGCTCAGGTTGCGCTTGTCGCTGACGAGGGGAGGTACCGTGCGCCAGTTGCCGGCGTAGAAGTCGTCTCCCCGCAGGGGGTGTAGCCTCAGGAAGTCGGGCCGCACGAGCACGTCGTTGTCGAGGCGGAGCAGTATGACGTCATTGCATTGGAGTCCGAGAAGTCCACCTCCTGAGGCTATGCGCACCTCCAGGTTGTGGCACTTGGAGTTCTGCCAGTGCGACTGTCCCTCCGCGCGGTAGATGCGCACGCGAGGGTCGTCCAAGAAGTCCACGGCATCTCGGATGGGGATCTTTGAGCCCCAGTCGACTATGATGACCATGTCTACTTCCTTGAGAGCCAGCCAGGTGGACAAGGCTCGGCACAGGGGCCATAGCCGGTCGCGCGATCCTGTTGTAACGATGACTCTGCGGTCTCCTGTCAAGGTATCTCCTCTCGTGCCAGAGCCAAGATCGTCGTGTGGGGGCGACAGTCGTGGGCGAAGAAACTGTCTGAGAGTTGGGCCGTGCGCACTCTCTCGTCGCGTAGAGATGGATCTCTCAATACCCGCACGAGCTCTGTGTGCAGTGGGTGGGAGGGGAACTGCACGGCCCGCTGCCTGTACTCGGCGTCGCTCCACGCTCCCCACTGGTTGACGGCGTCGAATCGCACGCAGCTCGCCTTCCACGACAGGGCGAGCTCGACGAACGCCGGCATCTCGCGGAAGTTGTTGGCCTGGACGACGAAGTTGACCCTCAGCGGGACGCCGCAGTCGACTATCCTCGACAGGTTGGCGCAGAGGCGCTCGAAGTCTCCACCCCTCCGGTTCTTGGCGTAGGTCTCGGCGGTGGCGGCGTCCACTGAGATCTCAGCTCCGTATATCGGCTTGCCGTATCCGCGTATCTTGTCGACGACCTGGGGACTGAGCCAGAGGCCGTTCGAGCACAGTATGATGCCGAGCTGCGGGTGGCAGTCTATGTCTTTCCACCTCCTCATGAGGTCCCAGAACAGCTTCGAGGCCAGCGGCTCGCCGCTGCCGGATATTGACACTGATCTCGCGATCTTGTAGATGCCGGACTTGATGGTGGCCTCGTGCACTTCTCGCGACCTGGGGCTGTGCTTGACCAGATCTCTGCGACAGCTGGGGCAGGAGATGTTGCAGGTGTAGTCGTAGGCTAAGGCTAGGCAGTCTATGGTCGAGAGGTCGATGCTCGCGGGTGGCGGCCGTCTCTCGATGAGCTCTGGGCACCTGCAGTCTGCGCAGTAGCGGAAGCTCTGGTCTAGGATGGACTGCCTCTTCTCAGCCGCGAGGGGTCCGGTCCATATCGCGGAGACGTCGTCGGTCAGTATGTTGCCCACGGGCAGGGTGTTCCAGGTGAACCCGTAGCACAGGCTCGCCTCACCGTTGGTGTAGATGTGCAGTCTCGAAAAGGGCGTGGGGCAGAACATCTCTAGCTCACGGTTTTGGGTGCTTCCGCCAGGGGGCTCGGAGGACGCGGAGGTAGTCCGAGGGGTGGGAGTCGAGCCAGGCCACCCGGTTGACCACGCAACGGAAAAATTCGACCAGCTCGGTTTTAGGGCTCTTCGCGGGCTCGTTCGCGCACACGAACGATCGCGGGTTGAAGCGGTCGCCGATGTTTCTTGACCCTCGGTAGATCGGTATGCTCAGGTCCATCATGGCCTCTACTACTCGAGGGGAGGCCAATGTCGAGGGGTCTTCGCAGGTGACGGTGAGCTTGTACGGTGACAGTGGTATAGTAGGATCTTCGATGGGGTGGACTACGTCGACTGGTGCGTATTTTGACAGCATCTCGACGAGGAGTATCGACTCGGGGGTGTCGAGGGGGTGGCGGACGCAGCAGCACCTCGTCTTCCAGCTGATAATCTCCTCGAGCACTTTGTCGGGGGGCTTGTCCATGGTTCTCATGGGGCACGACGGAGTCGCGCTGTGGATGAGATTGGTGTGGAGGGTGCTGGAGGTCATTTTGCAGGTAGTAGCTTGAGCAGGTCGCCGAGTCTCACGTGCTCTGCTCTAAGGTGGGGGGACGTCATCACGTCTAAGAGCTCGTCGTGGAGGGGGTGCGATGGGCTGCCGACGTCGAGATCGGCGAATTCTTCCCGAGACAGGTGGCCCCAGTCCTGGACGCGCAGGAAGTTGACCTTGACGCCGAGATCTCTCATCTCTAAGGCGACGTCGGGCATCTCCCGGAAGTTGACGGCTGACACCACGAATATCGCTACGAGGTCGATATGGTCGGAGTCCTTGATCTCCTGGAGGGAGAGCAGGTTGGACTTGACGACCTTGAAGTTGCCGCCTCGCACCTTGGCGTACGTCTCGGGGGTGGAGGCGTCCAGCGATCCACAGATCTGCGACACGCGGCCGCGCCACCCGAGGGCCTCCAGCTCGCGGGCACCGAAGGTCGTGAGGTTGGTCAGGAGCTCCAGCCTCAGCCTCGGGTGCTCCCGCAGTGCCTGGCTGGCGAACTGGCAGAGCTCCTCGCTCAGCGAGAACTCGCCCGAGCCGCAGAGCTTGAGCACGTCGGCCGCGGGCAGGGAGCGCCGCACGCTCGACAGGACGGTCGCGAGGCGAGGGTCAGATCCCCTGTAGTGAGTCTTGCGGCAGGAGGTGCAGGCGAGGTTGCACGATCTCTCGTTGGAGAGCGAGAGTCGCAGGGGGGCTCTGGGGTAGGGCATCATCTCCGCGGGCTCCAGGGGTCGCAGGGCCATCGTGTGGCGCCACCAGTCGGCTGTGGGGACGATAGGCTGCTCCAGTATGGGGCATGTCGAGCGGCGGCAGTACTTGTAGTCGCCGACTAGGATGTCCTGCCGGATGCGGACTGCAGTGGGCGACCACCAGACGTCGATCACTTCCCGACCCACCAAGCTCCCGACGG
The DNA here is from genome assembly GCA_035543015.1 of Conexivisphaerales archaeon. Classification (GTDB taxonomy): domain Archaea; phylum Thermoproteota; class Nitrososphaeria; order Conexivisphaerales; family DTJL01; genus DATKKG01. The sequence goes on from DATKKG010000078.1 coordinate 17,762, forward strand.
AGGTCGGCAGGTGGCAGCACAGGTACACGCAGTGGTCGTGGCCCACCTCGCAGTGTTGCCACGGTACCGGGCACACGAGTCCCTTCATGTCCATTTTAAGGCATCTTTCGGAGATTCGATCTTGTCGTCATGAATCCTCAGTTCGCGTATGGTTTGGAGGACGACCATACGATGTCGGCCACGTGCTCGGGATGGAGCTCGATTATGTCGTCCTTCTTGAGGTCGACGATGACGGGCACCTGCAGGACAGTGGCCCGGTAGTGATAGCAGGCGGCCTCGGTGATGAGCACCCACAGTCGCTCTCTGTCGTCGACTATCACCTTGGCCCAGTCGCCGGGCCGGAGCGACTGGCGCGAGGTGAGGTCGGGTATGACGAACGTCGACGGGTTCTCGCGGTGCCGGGCCTCGACGTCTGTCAGGTGGTACGAGGGCATGGACTAGTCAGCATCTTGTGAGGGGGGTCGTGCGCCGCGGAGCACGTCGCGCAGGGAGTCTGCGGCCTCCTGGCGCAGCAGCAGGGAGGCGACGGACGAGGCGATCTCGCAGGCCGAGCTCGTCATGCACTCGACGATGTCGCAGATGTCCTGCTTGGTGTAGCTCACGGTGATGGTCTTGGTTAATATCGGTTGGGGGTTTCCACCCCTGGCTGGCTGGTCCGTAGTCGGTTGCTGTCCGTCTCGTGTGCTCATGGGGTCACCTCTTCCAGTTCTTTGAGATCTGTGGCGTGCTCGACGACTCTCTGGAGCCGCCTCAATCTCTCGTGGTTTGGGTAGAGCTCGATCAGCCTCTGGCAGCACTCCTTGGCCTCGGACGAGCGCCCGAGCTCGTGCAGGGCTGCTACGATCAGTATGAGAGACTTCTCCGCGGTCTCGGGGCCGTCGTCGAGCAGGGTGGGGGCCGAGCGAGTCGCGGTCTCGTAGGATGCCAGGCATCCCGCGAAGTCTAGGTCTCGCAGGCGCGCGCAGGCCAGGCGGAGGGAGGCCTTCTGCCCCGGGTGCTCGATGACCGCCCTCTCGTGCCACCGCATCGCTTCTCTCAGCTGGCCGACCCTGTCCAGGTGATCGGCCATGATCGAGCAGGCCAGCGACCTCTCGGGAGTGCACGAGGACACGCGCATGTGGGCGCTCACCAGCGAGGGGATGAACGACTCCATGCTGGCGTGCCTGGCGGTCTTGGCCATGTGGAGGAGGTTCCGCGCGGGGATGTCCCAGCCCTTGAGGCGAGCGTCGGCGTAGAGCGCCTTCCACAGCTCGCGGCCGGTGACGGAGTCGTCGAGCCTCTCGTCCGAGGTGATCTGCAGGCAGTCCAAGATCGCGGGTGACTGGCTCGTCACGCGCTCGAAAGCGACCCCCTCAAAAGTGAGTCGAGGGTAGCTGCGACAGAGTCGGCAGAGCAGCTTCCGGCGACCGTCGGAGTACGAGGTCGTGGTGAGCGCCGACTCGAGGTTGGTTGACGCCAAGAGCTCGCAGGCGGTAGCTATGAGCTCTGGGTTGACGATCTTCTCGCGGTTCGTGAGGTGGAGCCTCCACTCGGACGTGCAGGCGCTCCAGCCGAGGGAGCGCACGGCTGCCCAGTCGCGAATGAATGGCATCCCTGTGAAGGGTCCGCAGTACACCTCACCGTCGAGAGGTCCACCTTGGTAGAATGTCTCGGGGATGTCGTCGGCGTAGAGGTGGGGGTGCGACGACGGGCTCACCCCCGTGCTCCGCCACCTCGCTCGTCTGGACTCGGGGTGCTCTTCGCACCACTTCTCGAAGCAGGTGTCGAGCAGGGAGGTGGAGACGAGGTTGTCCGTGGTGATCACGACGATCTCGTCGACGAGGGGTGACAGGTCGCGGATGAGGTAGTTGACGAAGTCGGCAGTCGGCCTCGACGTGAGAGTCACGGCGAGAGAGACTGTCGGTCTTGGAGCTTTTGAGTCAGACATGTTTTTATGGTTTCTTGTCGCGCCTGTTTGGGACTATTGGGACTTGAGTAGGATGAGGCAGGTGCCAGCTGATGTTGGCGCTGCTGTTGGGTTCAATGGGTGCGCAGAGGTCGTAGCAGGTCTTCTCGCTCGTCACGGCTACCTCGTGTTTTTCGGGTGAAATGTCCATGTCATCCTCGGAAGGGTCTGGAGTACGCCCTCACTCCGGCAGCCCTGAGCATCTTGACCATCTTCTCTCTCATGGAGGTGTTGTGGGAGTGCACGTAGACCTTGAGGGGCCTGCGCCGCTCGGACATGTCGCGCGCGATGTGAACGGCCACGTCCATGCCGGTGCCTGACGTAGGACCTGAATGATTCAGGTCGTGGTCTAAGTAGGCCACGTCGTAGCGGGGGTTGTGCTCGAGGGATGCTATGGCGCCGCGGGCTGTCATGGCGAGGGTCAGTGAGTGGTCGTCGAGCATGGCCATGAATTTTTTCAGCCTGTCTTCGTCGTCGTCGAGCACCAGCGCGGTTGGAGTTTTGCTCATGGTGATCTCCTCAGGTCGGACGTCAGGGCGATCCAGTCGATCTTGCTGCACTTGTTCTGGAGTTTCGCGGGTATGCCGTGCTTCTCCTGCTGCTCGACGAGCGGGCGGGTGGCAGCTAAGATCTCCTGCGCGGTCGCTGCTCGCTGGGAGAAGATCAACTTCAGGCACCGGTGCAGGATGGGGGCCTGGAAGTCCCTGAGGTTGCCGTCGTAGGACATCTCGCTGTACTGCTCGGCGGAGATCTCGAGTGTGGGCACGTCCTCGCGGTCTCTAGTGGGCTCGCTGCTGACCACGGCTTTTCGCACTCCGTTCTCGGTCCAGTAGGTCACGTGGTGGGGGTGGGAGTTCGTGGGGACGGTGTACGACGTGCGAGATCCTGAAGTCGTGGCGGTGCGGAGCAGTTGGATGGCGCGCTTGATCTGTATCGTGATCTCTTTTTGTCGTCCCGACAGGCAGTGGTGGCAGTCCCTGTGCCACGGGACCGGCATGGCAGCCCTGCGGGGGTCGTAGGCGACCCCGGCAGGGATCCCCGAGGCGGAGAGGAGGACGATCTCGTATCCGCTCGGGTGATCTGTGTAGATGACGGGTGTCACGGTTGGGTGATGCAGTGGACGGACTTGCAGGCTCGGGCCTCTTCCTGAGAGGTGGCCTTGGCGAGGCAGTCGGGGTGGAAGTCGGTGATCTTGTCGCCCATGCCAGCTTCGCAGTCGGTCTTGCAGTCCTTGTGCAAACCCTCGGGGCATCCGATCTGGGCCAAGTTCGTGCAGGCCTTCTCGCAGGCCGTGGGCTCGGGCGTCGGGGCGGGGCCCGGGGGAGAGGTGTGGACGCAGGCGCACGGTGCGAGCACCAAGATGAAGGTGGCGAGCAGTTTTCTCATGGCTTGTTCTCCAGGTTGGCGACGAGGGATCCGAAGCACCCGCGCCGGACGAATTCAGACGTGACCCAGGCGCGGCCGCTGGGGGTCCAGAGCCCAGTGCCCCAGGAGTTCTGCAGGAGGAAGAGGACGCTCTTGTCGTCCTGCACTTGGTAGTCGAGAATGCACACGAAGTGGTCAGGGTCGTCGCCGCAGTAGTCGAGGGGATCACCACCTCGGTAGGACTGGAACTTGTCGCAGCCGGCGTCGACTGCGGCGCTGATGGCGTGGCCGCTCGCGAGAGCTGCCTGGTACAAGGTTATCTTGTTGTGGTCGTCATCCACAATGCTGTTGAAGCTTATGACTATCTGGTCGCGGCCGTGCTCGACCTCGTCGAGCGTCAGCTCGTCGTTGATGTGTGCTGCGAGGTAGTCGCTGTAGTCAGGAGAATCTGCCGTGCGATCACCGTCGTCCTCGCTCTCGAGGACGATCCCCCACTTGCTCAGGGCTGATGCTCCGGCCGCGGGCGAGGCGCCCGAGTCGACGAGGGGCGTGGACGGGTCAGATCGGGAGACTGACCGGCTGAGCGTGTAGATGGGTCTTGGCTCGGCAGGGCTCGGCAGGGGTCTTCCCAGGTTGGCGAGCGTGGTGGTGATCTGGCAAGCGAAGCCGTGGCCGACGCAGGAGCTGGTGCCGCCCTGGTTCCAGACGGCCGGAGCTCGGGTGACGTTGTTGGTCGTTGGGGGCAGGGGAGATCCCGAAGAGATCAGGACGTAGGACGGGTGATCTTCGATCGCTCGAAAAGTTGTCCCGGGAGGGTTGGGCAGGAGGCCGAAGCCATATACCGGGTGTCCGATCGAGTTGCGGAACTGCTTCTTCTTCACGGGGACACCTCGCCAGGTTGAGAGGCTCGAGCAGCTCGCGCGCTTGAGAGTCGCGCTCTCATGGTCTGGCCGGTCAGCACGTCGAGGCTGGCGCCGAGCCCGAGCGTTATCGCCTTTCCTATCGACCCGTCCATGAAGGAGAATTTCGCACCGACCTCGAAGTACTTGGCGATTACCAGGGTCGGTATGATCGCGAAGTAGCTGGGCTTCGACTGCGACCACTGTCCGGCAGCGTGCACTGCGAGTCCGGATGCCCAGGCTTCTGTCGAGTAGAACAAGAGCGCGTAGCCGACTCCGATTGTGGTGATTCCCGCGTCCCACTTCTTGGCGCCGAGGTCGTAGTTGACGGTGTTCACGTTGAAGTCAGGCATCACGCAGTGGGTGGTCTGACCGATGCAGAAGGATATCGGCGGGGCGACCATGTTCGGGATGATGTCCTGGGCGACGCAGGTGCGCGGGGTGCTCACTGAGAGGAGGGTGAGGGCCACTATGAGAGCGAGTATGGTCTTCATTTTTTCTCCAGTTCTTGTTTGCAGAGTCGATTCTGGTCAGTTTTTAATGACCAACACAGTCAGCGCCTTGTTCTTGTAACCATTGAGTCACGATATAGTGAAACGCGCGGTGTATGTCCGATACAGAAGCCGGATGTTCGGGGTCGGCGCGAATGATGTTCTTGTGCTTAAAGGCAGTGAGCTCTAGTTTGTCGAGCAGTGCCCTAGCATCTGAGTCGCTTATGATTATTGCTCTCATTTGTTTTCGTTTCCTGAGGTGAGGACGGGAGAGCCGAGCAGGGCGGCTCTGAATGTCTGCGGGATCTTGGTGAGGTTCTTGACGGTCAGCTCTACTTGCGTGTGTTGTAAGATCGGCAGGCCTCGCGTCAGGTCGACGCGACCGTCTCGGATGAGGCTCTCTGCCGAGAGCTGCGAGGCGGGTACGCCGTGTGGGGAGACGTCGTCGAGGTATCTCTCGGTCGAGAGTGACGAGACTTCGAAGCACTGGAGCATATCGGGAGGTACGTAGAGACAGAAGTCGGGCGCCATCGGCAGTTGGGGACAAGATGTGAGGAGAGCGACGCTCTCGGGGGTAATGATCGTACTGACGAAAGGCAGCACGACCTTGAGGGACTCGTTCTTGGGAGGGGGTTGACGGCGGACTAGCACTTGGCCCCTGAAGGTGATCTCTTCGTCGCTGGTGTTCAGCACGCCCAAGGTGATGCGCATATTTGGCAGCAGGGGGTCGAGGTGGAGTAGCATCGGGTCGGCCGAGCGCTCGAACAGCGTGCCGGGCAGGTTGCCTGTGCTGTAGATTTGGCTGTTGGCACCGATCTTGATGTCCCAGACGGTGAGGTGTCTTGCGATTTCAGGGTCGATGGACAGTCCGACCGGGTAGATCGGGCCCCTTGGGCTCGTGCGGCTGGAGGTGATGGTCGTGTTCTCATGTGCCAAGATCTTCACGGACGGCAGCTCGCACTCGATGGTCTCGTCAGCTGTGGTCGTGTTGGCTGTCAGCGACGATAGGTAATTGTCATTGGTCATGTTGCGACTCTAGGTGAGGGAATATGAAGTTGGATTTCAGGGCGTTTTCGAGCTCCTCGAGCTCCGTGGGCGTGGCTTTCGAGATCGCGTCTTTGGCCCACTTTTCTAGGGAGGCGGGAACTATGACCGACAGCTCACCGTTACTAGATCGGGAGACGCCACCAGATCTGGCCGCATTGATCAAGATCTCCATGTCGTGGGAGATCATGGTCCGATCTCGTCCATGGCCAAGACCCACAGCACTGCCGCCTCGGGGTTGACCGCGAGGGTCCTCTCGTAGAGGTCCAGCTGCTCGGGCGAGAGCAGCTCGAGGACGTGGGCGTAAGCCTCGGGCGAGACGCCGAAGTGCCGGAAGAAGGACTCCTTGTCGGTTATCCAGGTGGCTTGTAGCTCTGCGGGTGTGAAGATCTTTGCGGCTTCTCCGATGCCCTGAGCGGTCCTTAGCACACTTAGGAGGTCCACATAGATCTCCTAGGCGGCAGGGACGTCCGGAGAGTCTGTCGCGGGGGGTGGCAGCGGTTCATCGTTCGACCGCGCGGCGAGCGCTGCCGCCAGGTCGGGGGGCATGGACCCTCCCCTCGGCAGGACGACCTGCGCGTATCCCTCGGGGGCGGGGGGAGGCACGGCCGGGACGTCGGAGGCGATCTCGAGGGTGACCGGAGCTCCGGGAGGCAGCCTCGACTGCGTGCCGCCCGGGGTGGTCACCATCGTGCCATTGGGAGTGATGATGACGTTGGTCACACCAGGCGTGATGGGGACGTCGGCCATGGGGCTCGGCGAGGCGACGGTGGGAGGAGCAGGTGGGGCCACGGGGGGCGGGAGGTAGGGTAGCGCGATCGGCATGCTCGTGGTTGCCGGCGGCGGAGCTGGTCGCGCCGGTGCGAGCTGAGGGGCTACGAGCACGGGAGCGCACACGTGGTCTTTAGGTCGGGCAGGTGGCGCAGGGGGTGGTGGCGCGGCGGGAGCCGCGACCCTCTGGGGAGGCTGAAGCGCGGTTGCGCCGCAGCGCTGGTAGTAGTCGTGGATGACGTGGTGGAGGATGTAGGTCACGTGCTGGCAGAGCTTGCCCGCAGCGAACATCATGGAGAGGGGATTTGAAGCGTGCTCGATCTCGTACTGCAGGGCGGGCATCTCGTTGGCGATTCTGACTAGGTCGGAGATGTACTGGCTCATTGCTTTTCTCCTGGCGGCTTGTCTTTGGAAGGGCGGAGCATGTCTGCGAATCGTCCATGGAAGGCGGCAGCGTCGGCTTCGAGCTTTAGGATGGCAGGATCTCTCGACGGTCCGCGCGTGAGCTCCATGCGCTCGGTGAGCTTCATGGTTCCAGGCAGCGGGGTGCTGGCGACGTCGACGATCTTTTCGCTCGGAGGGCTCTCTCGGGGAGGGGATGTCTGGACTACCTCGGCAGAGACGGGCAGATTTTTTCGCCTGAGGTTCGCTGCTAGGGTGTTCTCACTCGACAGCACCTTGCTCTTCTGCTTCTCGTAGTCCTCCAAGATCTCCGCGAGGACGATCAGCTGAGTGGGGTCGAGCAGGGATTTCAGCTGCTCCTGCTGCTCGGGGGACAGACCCTCGAGCAGTCCGGATATGAGCATGAAGGACTTGTTCGGCTCCGGCAGGACGGGCTTGCCGGCTATGCGGTTCACGATCACGGGCAGGAGGGTCTCGACCTTGGAGAGCGCGGACTCCTTCATAGCTATGTTGGCCTCCTCCGAGCGCTCGTGCAGTCGGCGGGAGTGCGAGCGGTCCATCAGGTCCTGGAGCAAGATCATGAAGTCGACCTGCTGAGCGGAGAACTTCTCGTTCATGGCGGCCAGGCGAGCGTTCTCGTTCTGCATGGTCGTGACTATCATGTTGTTCGTGATGGTCGTCGTGCGCATGACGGCCTCGAGGTGGCGCATCGTCTGGGCGACGAGTCCCTTCTCGTTGGCCGGCTCGGAGGGGACGGTGTCGCGCTCGATCTCGATGTCGGAGGGGGTCACGCGGAACACCTTCCGCGGCACGTAGTTCGTGTCTGACGGGAAGTAGGCGTAGATGGCGTACTGCTGCAGGCCTGCGGACAGGTCGTCGCAGTCCTTCTGGGCAGCGTCAGCGATCTGGAGCAGCAGCGGGTCGATCTCGGTCTCGGCCCCTTCTTCGAGCTTGACGGCGAAGGTGCGGACGTCCCCCTGGGGCTTCTTGTCGACAGAGAGGTGGGTGAGCCTCACCTTGTTGCACTTGCCGTGCAGCAGGGCGTCGGGGAAGGCGACGGTCGATCGGACCCACGGCTCGATCTGCTTGATGATTAGGCCGTGGTCATCTTTGACGTCCATCGAGGGAGGACGTTACTGCGATTGATGCAGGACTGTCAACGGCTACTCTGAGTGGGTACGTAAGCTGTCTTTTTCTTTCAGCTTACTAGCGGTGCGGAACCACCCGTCCCGCAGGCCGAGGAGGATGTCGTGGAAGTTGGCATGCCTATCCGGTTGACACCCCTAACGGCTGTATCCGGAGATTGGGGCTCGGTCAGAAGCGTTACCCAATCCCATGGCATAGATAGGGCCGCTCCAAACCAGCCTGGCTTTTTTGAGTGCAGCTTTTGCGTTTTTTGCTGTGATATCAGCAAGAAATGCGCCCTGTGGATTGGAAATTCGATACGTATTCTTGTAGGTCTTAGCTGGCATTTGTCTTACCTTTCTTTTCTCATCGAATTGGTGGAGTGTGTGAACCGGATAAGCAGGGAAGTTGGTCTTCACCATGTACGCGTGGGCCTCGTCGACGGTGAGGTCGGAGAGGAGCACGAGGCCAGCCAGGGCGCCAGTGCGGTCGTTGCCGTTCTTGCAGTGGAAGGCCACCACGACGTCGAGGTGATCGCGGATGAACTGAGCGGCTTTGGCCAGTGACCGCCACTGCTCCGCATCGGGACCCGCGAGCTCGTCGACGTAGTCGTCGAGTGTGTGAGGCCTTGTCGACGGTGGTATCGGTAGGTACGCGACTTCGATGCCATATTTGGGGGCCCACCTGTCGGCGTCTCCCTCGTCCCAGCTGTCGAGCTTGTAGATCTTCTTGACGTGCAGGACTTCAGCGAGGTACCGCACCGAGGCCTCGTCGGGGGGCTGTCCCATGCGGTAGGCGTTAGGGTGCTCCCTCACCTGCAGGAGGTGCGGGATCCCGTGCGTGAGCACCGGGGCGCGGGCGCACGAGCAGGTGAGACAGCAGAGCGCTGCTGCCAGCCGCTTGTCGAGCATGGTGTGGAGCCCGGCGCGGCTAGCGACGGGGCTTGCGGCCTGTCAGCTTGCCGAGGTGGCGGCCGACCCGGTTGCGCTCGCGCTTGACGGCGACGTAGTCGCGGTGGATCGCGGAGGTCTTGGGCTTGCCCATGGCCTTATCGCCGATCTTGTGGTAGGCGCGGTCGAGCTCGTCGTACTCGCGCCTCGCCTTCTTGATGAGGGTCTGCTTGGACTGTCGGGGCATCTCGTCGTCTCCTAGTTGGGGTGGGCGTATGGGGGTGATCTTAGTGTTTTATTGGCGAGGGATTCAGTCGTCGTGCAGGTCTTCACCGTTAGCCTGTCCAGGAGGCACGGTCCTCACCAGCACGTCCTCAGGGTCGTAGTGCATGCCGTGGTACCTCATCCAGTTGGCAGCGTCGGCGTTGGCGGCTTTCACCGAGGGGGCTAGG
>DATKKG010000079.1:0-9825 GCA_035543015.1 Conexivisphaerales archaeon
TGACCCTCCTGCCAAGGTTTTAAACGGGCATGGGGCTACCATGCTGGGGCTAGATGGAATTGAAGGCTAGGCTCTTCCTCTGCGAAGCCGGGCTGGCTCTCCTTGACGAAAAGGGCGAGCCCATTGCGGCGGCGCGTTTCCAGGACGACCTCTACGGCAAGTTCAAGTCGCTGAGCGTCGGCCTTTCCGTCGACGAGTTCAACACGATCTTGGAGTCCGCGAAGTCGAAGGGAGTGGACGAGCTGGTGGTCCCCTACCCGGAGCTGGGGCCCCTGGCCGAGGAGAAGGGGATGAAGGTCACGCTCAAGCCCGAGGACCGGGAGAACCTCGAATCCGTCAAGGATATGATCATGGTGAAGGCTGGGCTCGCGTACAGCGCCGAGGAGGTCCTGGAGATAATCAGGGAGTTCGCTGTCCGGGACAGCGAAGAGAAGATCCGGGAGGCGGCCGCCCACCCCGACCTGCAGATCGTCCAGTCCATCAACAGCGTGGACGAGCTGGACAAGATCTCCAACCTGGAGGCCATGAGGGTGAGGGAGTGGTACGGGCTGCACTTCCCCGAGCTGGACGCCCTGGTGCAGGACCCCATGGCGTACTGCCGCGTTGTCTCGGACGTGGGGCTTCGGTCCAACTACACCGCCGAGAAGCTCCAGCCGACCGGCTTCAGCGAGGCGAAGATCGCCGCGATAGTCGAGGCGGCGTCGAAGTCGAAGGGCGGAGACCTGAGGCCGGAGGACCTGGACGCTCTCCTGCTCCTGGCGTCTGAGGCAGTCTCCACCGGGAAGCTGAGAGACAAGATGCTCAGGCACGTCGAGAGGAACATGGGGAGGCTGTGCCCCAACCTGACGGCCATGGCGGGAGCCGGCATAGGAGCCAGGCTCATCGCGAAGGCCGGGAGCCTCAAGCGCCTCAGCGACATGCCCGCCTCCACCGTGCAGGTCCTCGGCGCGGAGAAGGCACTCTTCAGGGCGCTCAAGACCGGCGGCAGGCCCCCCAAGCACGGCATCATCTTCCAGCACCCCGCCATCCACGCCGCGCCGCTGTGGCAGAGGGGGAAGATCGCGAGGCTCCTCGGGGCGAAGCTGGTGCTGGCCGCCAGGGTGGACTACTACACCGGGAAGCTCAACCAGCAGCTGGTGGACAAGATGAACGCCAAGCTGGAGGAGATCAAGAAGAAGTACCCCGAGCCCAAGCCGGGGCAGCCGAGGAAGGAGCCGGAGCAGAGTCGCAGGGAGTTCAGGGGCAGGAGGGACTTCCGCGGCCGCGGCGGCTACGGCGGCAGAGGAAGAGATGACTATAGAGCCGGACGCAGACGCTGACGGCCTCTTCTGGGCGCAGCTCAGGGACAAGCGCTGGCCGGCGACGCTCAGCCTGGCGCCGGGGAAGTCGGTCTACGGCGAGCTGATGATCAAGAGCGACGGGAAGGAGTACAGGGTCTGGGACCCGTTCCGGAGCAAGCTCTCGGCGGCCCTGATCAAGGGTCTGAGGCCCATGCCCATAAGGAGGGGATCGCGCGTCCTGTACCTGGGAGCCTCGACCGGGACCACGGTGAGCCATGTCTCCGACATCGTTGGCGCCACGGGCCTCGTCTTCGCCGTGGAGCTGGCCCACAGGGTCGCCCGGGAGCTCCTTGAGAACGTCGTGAAGCACAGGAAGAACGTGGTGCCGATCATAGAGGACGCGAGGAACGCCGATTCGTACAAGGTGGTCTTCGGTGGCGTGGACGTCGTCTACTGCGACATCGCCCAGCCCGACCAGACCGCCATAGCCCTGGCGAACTGCAGGAGGTACCTGCGGAAGGGCCACCTCGTCCTGGTCGTCAAGGCGAGGAGCATCGACTCCACCAGGGAGCCCTCGGACATCGTGAGGGAGGAGGCGGAGAAGGTGAGGGGGGCAGGTCTTGAGGTCCTGCAGACCATGGAGTTGGAGCCCTTCGACAAGGACCACGGGCTGATGTTGGCTTCTAAGCGGTGATGTCGGCCTTCTTCTCCGAGGCCTTCCTCTTGGGGACGTCCTCGGACGGGTCGTCCACGCCCTTCTCGTTTATCACGAACACCACTTCCCTCTCCGGATGGTACGGCGAGTCCACCATCCTGGCCACGCGGCTCTTGGACGCCTTGCGGAGGTAGATCCGGTAGGTGGACGTGTGGGCCACTACATGGCCCCCGACGGCCCTCGTCGGGTCGCCGAAGAAGAAGTCGGGGGCGGCCTGCACCTGGTTCGTGACCACGACGGCGATGCCGTAGATTTCGGCCAGGCGGAGGATCGTATGCATGAACTTGTTGAGCCTCTGCTGCCTCTCCGCCAGGGTGCCCCTTCCCAAGTACTCGGCCCTGAAGTGGGCGACGGCGGAGTCGATCACCACCAGCTTGACCTTCGACTTCTCTATGAGGGAGCCCAGCTCCCTGACGATGAGCTCCTGGTGGGCGCTGTTGTAGGCCTTGGCCACTATTATCCTGTCCAGCACGGAGGCGGAGTCGAAGCCCCTGGACTCCGCGATCTCCGCGATGCGCTCGGGCCTGAAGGTCCCTTCGGTGTCGACGTAGATGGCGCCTCCGTCGAGGCCGCCGCTCTCCCTCGGCTGCTGCACCATCACGGCGAGCGTGTGGCATATCTGCGACTTCCCAGAGCCGTACTCGCCGTAGAACTCGGTGACGGCACCCGTCTCTATCCCTCCTGCGAGGAGCTCGTCGAGGTTCTTCGAGCCGGTGCCTATCCGTTCGATGTTCTTCCTGCGGGTGTACAGCTCCTTGGCGGAGATGAAGTCCTTCTCCAGGAGGTTGAGCTCGATGAGCCTGGCCCTGGACTTGTTGATGAGCTCGGCGGCCTTGGCCGTGTCGCCGTTGAGGCAGTCCGCGACGTCGCCGACCCCGCGGGCGGCCAAGTCCATGAGGCTGTAGATCCCCGCCTCGTGAAGCTTCTGCTTTGTGACGGGGCCGACTCCTTCTAGGGTGTCGAGCTCCAGGTCCTCTCCAACAGCCATGCTAATTCCGAACCACTTAGCGGCGTGGCGTTATTAAGGCTATAGGCTCTCAAGGGAAGAGGCGGTTCATGGTCCTGGGGAAGATGGAGGTGGACCTGATGTGCTTCAGGCCGAGCATCCATCTCATGACCCTCTCCACGCCCATGCCGAAGCCAGAATGGGGCGGGAGGCCGTACTTCCGCAGTTCGAGGTACCAGGTCATGGAGGCCGGGTCTATGCCGAAGTCCTGCACCTTCCGGTACAGGACGTCGTATTCGTGTATCCTCTGGCCGCCGGTGGCGATCTCCCCGTACCCCCCGGGGGCGAGGAGGTCGGCGCTCATGGTGGCCTCGGGCCTCTTGGGGTCGCTGACGTGGTAGAAGCTCCTGGCCTTGACGGGGTAGCCGGTGACGAAGACGGGCTGTTCGAACTCGAGGGAGATGAGACGCTCCGCCTCCGTCCCCAGGTCCTCCCCCCACTCCATGGAGACCCCCTTCTTGGCGGCGATCGAGAGGGCTTCGTCGTAGGTGATCTTCGGGAAGGGCGAATCGGGGACCTTGACGGTCTTCCCGAGGGTCGCCAGCTCCGGGCCGCAGCCCTCCTTGACGCCGGTGGCGATGGCCCTGACGAGCTCCTCCTCGACCTTCATAAGCTCAGGGAGCCCGGCGAAGGCGATCTCCGCCTCTATCATCCAGAACTCCGTAAGGTGCCTGCTGGTCTTGGACTTCTCGGCCCTGAAAGCGGGCTGGAGGATGAAGACCTTTTCGAAGGCGCAGATGGCGGCCTCCTCGTAGAGCTGTGCGCTCTGGCTGAGGTAGGCGGTCTCGCCGAAGTACTTGACGGGGAAGAGCGTTGATCCACCCTCGACGGCGGCCTTCACCAAGATCGGCGGTTGTATGAGCGAGTACCCTCGCTGGAAGAAGTACTGCATTGTGAGGTCCACCACCTTGGACCTGATCCTGAGGACGGCGGAGGTCTTGGGGCCCCTGATGGCCAGGTGCCTCATGTCGTAGAGGGCCGTGGGTGACCTGATGGCGCTTCGGGTTATGGGCCACTGGGCGCTGGGGCTGATGACCCTGAAGTCCCTAATGGAGACCTCCTTGCCTCCCGGCGCCCTGGGGTCGTCCTTCACCACTCCCTTGGCGTATACGGCTGACTCCACTGTGGCGTCATGGGCCTCCTTCCACGCTTCTTCGGGGGCGGAGCCCTTCCTGGCCGCCAGCTGGATGTAGCCGCTTCCGTCCCTGAGCCTGATGAAGACGAGACCGCCGACCTGGTTGCTGACGCTTACCCAGCCCAGTAGCTCGACGACGGTCCCGGCCGGAGCCTTGAGGGCCTCGGCGGCCGTGTGGCTCCTTGAATACGAGGCTTCCTTCGTTCTCAACCACCGAACTAGAACATAACTTAATCTACGGGATGGTTTTAAACCTTGCAGATTCCTGCGTTGCCGAATCGGGATTTCAAAGGCTTCGCAGCCCTGCTGGTGCCCACCCGCACGGGCGACCCGGCGAGGGACCGGGCGTCGCTGAAGCTGCTGTCAGGGCAGACAAAGGACAGGCTCTCCGCCATGGGCATCGCTGGAAGGGTTCGGACCTCCGAGGGAGCCGTCAGGGTCGACGGGGACGACGCCGTGTTCGCGGCTGAGGTCGCATCCAAGTTCTGCGGGCTCTCTTCTGTGGAAGTGGTGAAGGTGGCGGGCGGAACCCTCGAGGAGGCCGCGGACGCCACAGTCGAGGCGGGGAGGGCGACCGTGTACCCCGGAGAGAAGTTCAAAGTGGAGGTCGAATGCGACGAGGGGACGGGGCTCAGCCCCACGGACGTCGAATATTCGGCCGTCGGGAGGCTGGCGGACGCGCTGGCGGAGAGGGGGAGCAGGCTGTCCGACAGGAGTCCCGACAGGATCGTGCGGGCCAGGGTCACCCGCTCAGGCTCCTACGTGAGCTACCTACACTACTATGGCCAAGGAGGGCTGCCGGTGGGCCTCAACGGCAGGGCGGTCGTCCTTCATTCGGGAGGGGTGGCAAGCTTTCACGCGGCTCTGGAGACGATGAAGGCCGGGTTGGAGGTCACCCTGCTCTACCTTTACACCAAGAAGACACCTCCGGCTCACTTGAGGCGCGCCGTGGCCGCCGCGACTCTGCTGAGGGAACATCAACCTACGCCAAAGATGGAGCTGGTTGCGGCCGACTTCGGAGGGCCCCTGCGAGCCATCGGAGGGAGTTTCACGGAGGTGTCTCGCCTGTTCGCGGCCCACAGGGCAATGGCGTCGGGCGCCGGCTGGCTGGCCAGGAAGGAAGGGGCGGCGTGGATGGCATGCGGGCTCACAGTCGACTCCGGCGTCGAGAACTTGTCGGCCTATTCGGCGGAGGTGGCAGCCGGCGGGATGACGGCCATGTTCCCCGTGGCCTCGAAGTCGTCCGAGGCGCTCTGGGGTTCCATCGGAGACGGGAGGCTGAAGGCCAGGATGCCAAGGCTCCGCTGGAGGCTGCTCCCCCATTCCGGCGCACCTCGCGTCGCCGATGCCAGGGGCTTCGCCAGGGAATGGGCGGAATCCGGGATCTCTCGGGCCGTGGACCGTTCGATGGAGGGGGCCTTCAGTGTGGACCTCGGGAGAGGGTTCATCGACTACTTCGGCTGCATGGACTCGTTCTCGTCCCAGCTCAGGCGTCGAGGTACTCCCTGATCACATCGGTGGTGTTCTTCAGGCCGTCGAATGCCTCGGCCACCCTTCGGATCCGGGCTGCCTCGCTTCTGTAGGAGTCGTCCTCGAGCATCTCGTTGATGGCATCGGCCATCACACGGGGGGTCACTGTGAGAGGGTTGAGGGCCCTGGCGAAGCCGAGCTTGCTCGCCTTCATGACGTTGCCCCACTGCTCCCCGTGGTATGGGATGGGGACGAGCAGGCCAGGGGTCCCGCGCATCATCACCTCGGCGACGGTGGTGTGGCCCCCCCTCGCGATGACCAGGTCGCTGGCGGCCATGAGCTCGTCCTTGATGGGGCACCATTCGAAGAAGGTGAAACCGTCGAGGATCTGGGGGCGAGGGTCGCCGCCGGGGTCGCCGAAGGAGACGACCAGGCTGACGTCGAAGTCCAAGAGAGGGGCGACCTTCCTGATCAGGTGGAGGAGGCCCATCCGGCTGCTCAGGGGGCCACTTATCTGGGCGAAGACGAGCTTGCGACCTCGGGCATAGGTGGCCCGGACGGAGGACCTCGCCTCGTCGGAGACCTCCTTCTTGCGCATCATGAAGCCCACGTACTTCATCTTGCCGGCGGCCACCTTGACGTTCCACAGTTGCTGCTCCGAAAGGGTGTACGGCGGCGGGAGGTCGGGGGCGAGGATGGAGTCGCTCCTGTCCCAGGCCAGCGCCAGCAGCTCCGCCGACAGCTTTTCTATGGGCCATCTGAGGCCGCCGGCGACGGGCGGGAGCGAGATGCGGAGCTGGTTGATTATCAGGACGCTCGGCCTGCCGGAGAGCCAGGCCGCCAGGACCGACGAGAGCCTGGAATCGGAGACGACTAGCTTGGGGTCCATCTTGAGCATGATGTCGCGCTCCAGGACAGTCTGGCGCGCGAAGTTGACGTATGCGTACGGGAACCTTCGGAGAGTCTTCTTGAAGGCCATCCTGCCGGCCTCGCCCCATTCGACGTCCACAGCCGGGACTTCGGTGGATGGCAGGCCGGACTTGCGCAGGTATTCCAACCCCTCGCCCCAGCAGGTGAAGTAGCTCTCAGCGTCCCCTCCCAGGGATTCGGCGACGAGGGAGGCCCTGGCGACGTGGCCGAGGCCCGAGCCGTAGACCCCGAAGTGAACCCGCTCAGGTCCCGTCAATGGAGCTCTTCCTTATCTCGCCGCCTGGGGCGACCTCATGGAAAATGATAGCCTGAAAGGTGGAGAGCCTGATCCTGCCCGACAGCCACAGGTCCGGCGTGGCTCCCGCCTTCATGCAGGCGTAGGAGAGGTAGGTGTCGATGTCCCATTTCTCCTCCACCGGGACCTGCGGCAGAAGGAGGCCCGAGCCTCCTGACCAGCTGACGATGACGCCGTCTCGTCCTATCACGACCTTCTGTCGGTACTCCCTGGGCGAGTCCACGGCGACGGCCACGGGCTCGGTCAGTATGCTGACTTCGAATGTGAGGGACGGAAGCTCCTCCGCGGACACCGGGTCGAACCTCGGGTCCGAGACCGCGGCGTCCACCGCCGAATCCCTTACGGCTTCGTCCAACGGCTCGATGGGGTAGGGTCTGCCGATGCAGCCCCTGAGGTCGCCCTCGGGGTAGGTACGGATGGTGACGAAAGCCCCCCTCTTCTCTCGGAACCTCTCAGACCAGCCGGCGCCGGGCTCGCGGCCGGGGACCTTGAGGAGAGATTCGACGGCATGCCTGGCCGACACCACGAGGTAGGCCCCCTCCTCCAGCGTGTAGTCCTCCCGCCTCAGATCTTCATCGCCTCCCTGACCTCTTCATGGAACTTGGAGAGGCGGAACCAGTGGCTCCCCTCCCAGTACAACTGCTGACATGAAGAGCACCGATAAAACCTCTTCTGGCGGGCGAGCACCCCGGGCGGCACGACGCCGGCGACGTCCTCCCTCCCGACGGCCAGCACCTCCCCGTTGCAGAGGGGGCAGCGGGCGGATGCAACGTCGAGGACCGGGGAGACGCCCGCCCCCGCGAAGACCTGGGCGGCCATCGAGGCCTCATCCTTGCCGGAGACCAGGACGCACGAGACGCCACGGCGCAGGGCCTGAAGATGGAGCTCCCTGTCCGAGGTCAGAAGGACCCTTCCCTCGGCCTTGCTCTTCTCGAGGAGCTCGCGGTCCGGGAGGTCCGGGAAGTAGAGGACGTCGAGGCTGTAGAGCCTGAGCTTCCTGGCCAGGGAGCCCAGCATACCGTCGGCTACGAACTTGGGTTGCATGGAAGGCACCCGATGGGCGGCCCACCTACTGCTTTTCGGGGACTTCGCTGCGGCACTCTTCGCAGATGTACCTTCCGTCTATCTCGACCAGGTAGTCGGACCACTGGTTGCACGTGTCGCAGTAGCCCGATACAAAGCCGGGAGTGCGGCGGCTTTCGCCGGTGAGGATCCGGGCCTTCTCGGAGACCGCGTCCACGAGCTCAGGGGTGACGCTGAGGACGTCCGACATGGAGATGATGCCGACGACCTTGCTCCTGTGGACGACGCCCAGGCGCTTGATGCCCAGCTTCCGCATCATCCGGGCGGCCTCGGTCACCTCCTTGGAGGCATCGATGGTGTACAGGGGGGTGGACATGATCTCCTTGGCCTTGGTCTCGCTCGGCTTGAGGTTCTCGGAGACGACCTTCTTGACCATGTCCCCGTCGGTGACCACCCCTTCGACCTTGTCCCCGTCGATGATCACGACGCTGCCGACCTTGAACTCCACCATCTTCTTGGCCAGGGCGGAGACGGTGTCCTCACCTGACCCCGAGACGAGGGGGGAGTTCATCACGTCCCGGACGAATATCTTGAGCGGTATCCGCCTCTCCAGCGCCATTGGCCTACAAGTGGATACACAAGTTCGTCTCTTTTTAACAGTTTTCCCCGATGGCGCGTTGGTTGGCGTTCGTCTGAAGGACGGGTCCGCAACAGACCCGTGGTAGATAGGGTCGCGGGATGGAATCTGACATTGAAAGTCTTTAGGTCAAGCGTGGGGTTTCAAGCTGTTGAATGCCCTGGTTGGGAGGATAACTTGTGGTCCTGACGCTGGTTTGGGGCTCTCAATACGTTAATCATCTTTAAGTTGTGTGTGTTACTTGCGTGCTTTGAGCCAGCTCCGTGCCTACCGCTGACAGTCGCCAAAACGACACCTCCAAGCCAATCCCAAAACCCGTTTTTGTGCCTAATCCACCAAACCACATAACAGCTACCGAGCGCAACACCTCCAGCAGCCACAGGAGCGGCATGGATAGGGGTCGAGGGAGAGAACAAGTGGACGATGCTTATCCAGAAGAACGCAGCAACAAGGAGGAGTGGAGAATGAACGGAAGCCTGACTTATCTGTGGGGTTTCGAGAGCAAGACGACCAGAACGATGCCGATGCCGACAAGTAGCAAGCCCCACGCTCCTTCTCCTTCAAACGCGTAGGAGTCAAACACACCCTTCCATATGAGAACCAATCCATTCCCCAGAAACGCAAGTCCGCTGGCGGCAATAATGAGACTCCGCGCGAGCCCGCCTCTTCTCTTCAAGTTCTCTCGCTTCTCTAATCGGGAGTCGTCGGATATAGATGTTGGTGGCGGCAATCGACATTTCAAATGGGGTCGGCAACTGAGGACTTTGCAAACCCTGCGCCTCTGTCCGAACTTGAACGAAGTGTTAGGAGCGTGGGCCGGGACTCTGCCTGTCCCTGCGGCCGTGGGCTTGGACCTGCGAAAAAGCGTTATCTAGCTCCAAGGTTCCCAAACCTGTAGCGTAGGCGAACAGGATTAGCCCTCTCATGGGTGGTTCCTAGATATTCGTTGCCGGAAGGACGACTGACCGAACCCGAAATAGGTCCTGACGTCCCGCCCTCCCACGTATGTCGCTACGATTGTCGCGGCGACGGCGCTTGGAAGACCCAGCAACCAGCCCATGGAGACCCCCCAGATGATAACCAGAAGTGAACCTATGAGTGTCAAGTACCAAGCCCAGCGCGCTCCGGAGTAGAGGCCAATCCCAGTGACGGAAGAATACGCGCCTAGAAACAGGAACATCACTCCACTGAAGCGTGAGAACACTCCCATACTTGGTCCCGCCAGCGTGCTGATGGACACGAACGCTCCCGAGAACAGGAAGTAGACTCCTCCTATCACGGCAAGACCAGCCAAGGCGGTGACGCCAGTTGGCCTCAAAGGGGAAGCCATGGCT
>DATKKG010000080.1:0-45273 GCA_035543015.1 Conexivisphaerales archaeon
CCGCAAGTTTCGTCGCTTGGTTGACCCTATATGTTATGGGAGCTAATGCAGCGTCCGCCGGCACGGTGCTTTCCTACTTGATGCTGGGCACCTTGCTTGTATGGGTTCCTTGCCTTGCATACGCCAGTGTTAGGATGTCCAGGAGGAGTCCCGTTGAGCTATCGCTAGACGAAAAGGACGGGAAACTGATCGTAGTCGACGCCAAGAGCCGAAAAGAGAGATTCCTGAAGCCAGTAAAGTCCACCAAGATTGGTGCGAACACCTTGGCAGTGTACACCGGCAAGCTGTCCTTGGTTCGCATCGTATTCGAAAACTCCCTAGAGCTTGGCACTGTCTTTGAGTTCATTGCTAGACATGGTACAAAGCATACACAGATTGACCACTAGCCTCGAATCGGCTACGATTATCCATCCTCATAACGCATTTAACAACTTACAAAACACCACGCGTAACTTAAAGACTTATAATATCAGAATCTGCCGTCGGTGTCTCGCTGCGTTCCGGTTCAATTACCAATTGTCCTCAAGCGCATAGAGACGATCAACCTATTGACACGCCAGGGCCTACCATACCTAATTGTTATAAGCGGAGAAAGAGATGCTAATGAACGATGAAAGACTCCGAAAGGAAACCGTTCTGTATTCCGTATGCTTTTTAGACGGCATGACAGCCTCCTGAGGTGTAATATCCCTTGGACATCCTTAGGGACCTGAAGGACGAGCCAGCATGGATAAGGGAGGGAAAGCTGCACGTGGCCGTCTTCGGCGCAGGTAGGGTCGGCACGACCGTAGCCGCCGCCTGGCTGAGGGCAGGAGCCAGAGTCATACTCGCCGACATCGACAGAGGAAGGGTTGGCACGATAGCCCGGGGTGACCCACTCTACCCTGACGAACCCCACATCGACGAGACCTTCAGGAACGGTTTCAAGGAGCGTCGTTTCATCGTGACGGCCCACCCGTCGCAGGCCGCTGCCATGGCGGACGTGAACATCGTGGCGGTCCCGGTCGGGCTGAAGGGGAGGAAGGCGGACCTTTCGAGCGTCAAGTCGGTCTTCCGCGACATCGCGTCCAGGATGCGCAAGGGGACCCTGTCTGTCCTCGAGACGAGCGTTCCTCCGGGCACCTGCAGGGAGGTGGTGGTGCCAATCCTGGAGGGGTCCGGGATGAAGGTCGAGTCCGACTTCGGACTTGCCTATTCGCCCGAGCGCATATTCGAAGGCCGCTCCCTGGCTGACCTCGAGGAGAACTATCCGAAGGTCGTTTCAGGGTTCGGACCCAGGAGCCTGGCGGCCGTATCGACCCTGTATTCCTGCGTAGCCAAGAAGGGAGTCCTTCAGATGTCCTGTCTCGAAGCGGCGGAGACCGAGAAGCTGTTCGAAGGCGTGTACAGGGACGTCAACATCGCGCTTGCCAACGAGCTGGCCATGCTGTGCGAGAAGCTGGGCATAGACTTCTGGGAGGTCCAGAAGGCCTCCAACAGCCAGCCGTACAGTCGTCTGCACAGGCCGGGGCTAGGGGTGGGAGGGGCGTGCATACCCGTGTATCCGGTCTTCGTGGCCGAAGCAGCGAAGGAGAACAAGGCCGAGGCAGCCCTGGTGAAAGAGGCGAGGAGCATCAACCTATCGATGCCTGACGAGGTCGCCGGCAGGGCCCTCTACCTCCTCGAAGGGAAGGAGAGGAAGGTGGCGGTGCTGGGGCTCGCGTTCAGAGCGGACGTCGCCGACGACAGGCTCAGTCCGACCTACGACCTCCTGAAGGCCCTGAAGAGGTCGAAATGCAGTGTGAAGGTTCATGACCCGTTCGTCAGGAGGGAGGAGGCCGCCGGCTTCCCCGTGGTCGCCGACGTGGACGCGGCTCTGGCGGGCTGCAACCTTGTCATAGTGGCCACCGACCACAGGGCCTATCGAGACCTGGATTACTCCCGCATCCAGAAGGCTTCGGGTGGCGAGCCGATGGTGTTCGACGCAAGGGGGTGCGTCGACAGGGCTCGCTTCCCGCCGGGGAAGCTGTTCGTGCTGGGCACCGGTCAGTAGCCGTCGAAGAGGCGGTCCCCGTTGGACCTTGGAAGGCCAGCCGCGTAGATCCTGGCCGCGGCGGCTTCGACGTCGTAGGAAGCGCCTAGCAGTTCGACTTCTGCTTTCCCAGCGTCGAGGGTGACGATGGCAAAGAAGGCTCCGCTGACCCCCTGTCGAGGCTGTCCAACGCTGCCAGGGTTGAAGACGGTGCCCTTTGCCGTCTCCGCCACAAAGGGCTGGTGGGTGTGGCCGAGGGCAAGGAGGTCGACGAACTGGTCCTCAAGGTATCTTTCGAAGAGATCCCGGTGAGTCTTCGGATAGACGTATTCCCCAAGCGGGTCGTCGGGGCTGCCGTGGACCATGAGGATCGGCACCCCCTCCCTCTGAAGTCGGAGATGGTCCGGGAGGGACGAAAGGTAGCCGATGCTGGCCGGCGAGATGACCCTGCGCGTCCACTCTATCGAACGCGCGGCAGCTTCGTTGAACCATGTCGTCTCACCTGTGAGGACCGCCTGGTCATGGTTGCCCAGAACGCCCCCGGCGCAGTTCATCCTCACCCACTCGACGGCCTCGTTTGGGCTCGCCCCGTAGCCCACGATGTCCCCCAGAGAGTAGGTCGGGATCCCCTTCAGGAGGGGTGCGACGGCCTGAAGGGCTTCCCAGTTGGCGTGTACGTCGGATATGAAGGCGAGGCGCTCGGGCAGGGAACGGTCACCCGGGCTTGCCGCCGCTCCACCGCCTACCGAGCGAATGGGGCACGCGCAGGGAGTCGAGTATCCGCGCGACCATCTGGTCCACCATCTCATCGACGTCCTTCGGGTGGTTGTAGAAGGATGGAGACGCCGGCATCACTATGGCTCCGGCCTGCGAGCACCGCAGCATGCTCTCTATCTGGATCGAGGAGAGCGGGGTCTCCCTGACGAGCAGCAGGAGGGGCCGCCTCTCCTTCAGCGCGACCATAGCCGCCCGTATCACGAGAGTGTTCTCGAAGCCGTACGCGATGCCGGAGAGCGTCTTCATGCTGCAGGGGACCACGGCCATCCCGTCCGTGAGGAAGGAGCCGCTGGCGACCGGCGCCTCCAACTCCTCCTCTCTGTAGAGATGGGAGGAGAGGGCCGCCAGGTGTTTCAGGGAGTACCCGGTCTCGTACTTCATTGTAAGGCGGGCGGCGTTCGTCACTATCGCGTGGGTCTCCACCCCTTCCTTCTTCAGCTCCTCCAGCAGGCGCACGCCGTAGGCGACGCCGCTCGCCCCGGTGACGGCGACGACCAGCTTCATATGAAGACGATGCGGCGACGGGAGGTTAAAAAGGTGCTTTCCGTTACGGTGCCGCCCTAGGCAACGCTTTAATGCAGGCCGAGGTCAGAAGAATGAGTCAACGAGAGGGTGAAGTGGTGAGCGAAGGTTCCGGCGAAGGTCGGGGACGAGAGTTCAAGCTGAGCCAGCAGTTCGAGCCGAGGAAGCTGGAGGACGCGGTCAGGGCGTTCTGGGCGAGGACGGAAGTCAGGGCGGAGATAGCCAGGGCGAAGGAATCGTCGCCCGTTATCGGTTTCGTGGAAGGGCCCCCCACTCTCAACGGCGAGCCGCACATAGGCCACGCCAGGGGCAGGATATTCAAGGACCTATGGTACCGGCGGGAGACCATGGCCGGAAAGCGTGTGCTCTTCAGGTCGGGATGGGACACGCAGGGGCTGCCGGTGGAGCTTCAGGCCGAAAAGGAGCTGGGGCTGAAGGGCAACAAGACGGAGAACCTCAGGGCGATCGGTGAAGAGAAGCTTGTCGCCGCGTGCAAGGAGATCGTGAAGAAGTACCAGCAGTCCTGGCTCAAGGCCGACGCTTCGATAGGGCTGCTGCTGGACTACGGCGGCTACTGGACCTACAGGGACGAATACATCGAGAGGGAGTGGAAGATCCTCGAGGCCGCGTACAACAGGGGGCTCCTGGGAGAAGGGTACCGCGTCGTCGCGTACTGCCCGAGCTGCCAGACGTCGCTGAGCAACAGGGAGGTGGCTGACGGATACGAGACGGTCACGGACCCCTCCCTGTACTACAAGGCGAAGGTCTCAGGGGAGGACGCGTACCTCCTGGTGTGGACCACCATGCCGTTCACGGTCGTCACGGACGAGCTGATCGGCGTGCACCCGGACGAGGACTACAGCTACATCGAAGTGGATGGAGAGACCTGGATCGTCGGCGACGCCCGCCTCGCCGAGCTGGCGTCGACGCTCAAGCTGGACGAGTTCAGGAGGCTGAAGACGGTCAAGGGGTCCCAGCTTGAAGGGATGCGCTATGAGCCGCCCCTGGCAGAGTGGGTGCCGGGCCAGCGCCGCCTGAAGGAGGAGGGGAAGGTCCACCTCGTAGTGGCCGAGGACTTCGTCGACCCGACCACGGGGTCAGGGATAGTGCACATGGCCCCCGCCAACGGCGAAGAGGACTTCGAGGTCGCTTCAAAAAGGAAGCTGCCCATCTTCAACCCCATCGACGACGAGGTCAGGTTCACGGAAGAGGCCGGGGAGTTCCAGGGCAAGTTCGTGCGCGACGCCGACGAAGAGGTCGTGGCGCGGCTGAAGGAGAGGGGGCTCGTCGTGGGCTCTTTCAAGATAAGGCACGAGTACCCGACCTGCTGGAGGTCACACCACAAGCTGGTCTACATGCTCCGCCGGGAGTACTTCTACTGGATGGAGAAGATCGTCGACCAGACTGTGAAGGCCGCCGAGGACGTAGAGTACTTCTACGAGGCCCCCAGGAACCGCTTCATCGAGATAATCAAGGAGGCCCGCCCCTGGAACGTCACCAGGGAGAGGATCTGGGGCGCACCGCTCCCGCTCTGGTCCTGCGAGAGCTGCGGCGAGAAGACGGGCCTCTTCAGCCGGAAGGCCATCGTCGAGGCCGCCCTGGAGCTGCCTGACGGGCCCGGATTCGAGCTCCACAGGCCATGGATAGACAGGGTCGTCGTCAGGTGCCGGAAGTGCGGAGGGAGGGCCAGGCGCGAACCGTTCGTCCTGGACACCTGGCACAACAGCGGGGCCGCACCATACGCGGGTCAGTCGGACGAGGAATACGACAGGCTGGTGCCGGTGCCGTTCCTGACGGAGGGGATAGACCAGACGAGGGGCTGGGCGTACACCCTTCTGGTCGAGAACGTGATACTCTCCGGGAGGCCCCAGGCGCCCTACTCCGCCTTCCTGTTCCAGGGCCACGTCCTTGACGAGAAGGGGGAGAAGATGAGCAAGAGCAAAGGGAACACGATGGAGGCCAACACGGTGTTCGCCGAGCACTCGGCTGACCTCGTAAGGCTCTACCTGCTCTGGAAGGGCACGCCAGTCGACTCGGTCAACTTCGACCCGAAGGAGATGAAGGGAAGGCCGTTCCAGGTGCTCAACACCCTGTACCACCTCCACCTTTACTACCTCACCAACAGCGCGTACGACGGCTTCAACTGGGGTCCCGAAGCCACAGCGGCGCTCGGGGACAGGAAGGAGCTCCTCCCGCAGGACAGGTGGCTTCTGTCAAAACTCGAGGGATTGGTGGCGGACTGCGACAGGGCCTACGCGGAGAGGAGGTTCAACGAAGCAGCTAGGGCCTTCGACTCCTTCATCATCGAGGTCCTCAGCCAGGAGTACGTGCCATTGGTGAGGAGCGAGCTGTGGGAGGACCTCCCCGAGACCAGGTCCAGGAGGCTGGCCATCTACGCGGTCCTCGCGCACGCCCTGCGGACGCTCGACCTGCTCATGCATCCGTACGTCCCATTCCTGACCGACTACCTCTTCAACGCCGCCTTCTCCAGGGCAGGGAGGAGCGTAATCCTGGAGCCTCTGCCAAGAGGGGACCCCACGCTCGCCGACGCGTCGCTTGAGAAGGAGTACGACCTGATGTGGAGCCTTGTCTCCCTGGCCAACTCCGCCAGGATGAGCGCCAAGCTGAAAAGGAGATGGCCTCTGAAGTCGGGCCTCTACTTCGCCAAGGAGAAGCTGTCGAGCCAGGCGGAGGGGCTGCTGGCGGAGATCGCGAACCTGAGAGAGGTGAAGTTCAGCGAAGCGGCTTCGATGCCGGTTGAGCTGAAGGCCAGGCTGGATACGGCGGCCGTGGGCAGGCGGCTGGGCAAGGACTTCAACCGCGTGGTCTCGGCGGTGAACTCCTCGGACCCGTGGTCGCTCTGGACGGAGGCCATGAAGGAAGGGCACGTCACGGTCACCGTCGGCGGCACCGGTTACAGGTTCGACAGGAAGGAGCTGGAATTCGAAGTCGAGGCCCGCCAGGGCTACGCGGTGGCGAGCGCCGGGGACAGCCTTGTCGTGCTGGACACCGCGAGGGACGAAGAGCTCACCGCGGAGGGGACGGTCAGGGACGTCGCGAGGAGGCTGCAGGCCCTGAGGAAGGAGAAGGGCTACGTCCCGACGGAGGTCCTTCCGAAGGCCTCGGTCGCGGGCGTGGACAGGGCGACCGCCGAGATCCTCCTGGGCAAGAAGGAGAGGCTCCTCTTTCTCGTCCGCGCTAAAGACCTAGAGGTAACCGAAGGCAGCCCTTCGGGCGAAGGCTGGACGGAGTCGGACCTCGACGGAAAGAAGGTCTTCCTGCGCATATGACCTCCCGCTTGACTCACGTGTGAATGTTCCAAGACCTCTGGGCTCTAAACCAAAGGAAGTCCCTCCAAGACGGGGTCTGGGGATGAGCAACGCGCGACCTGAAGGCGGCTCGCCACCCGGCACCATGAAGGTCCCCGGGCTGGGCTCCCTGTCAAGACGGCTTCTCGAGGAGCAGGGGGTCCGGACGATGGCTGACCTCGCAAGGACCGACCCCTACGATCCCAGGTTCAGGATCCTTGGGGAGCCGTTCTCCTCTTGGGTGCTCTACGCCAGGGCGGTCGTCGCAGACGAGATAATCAAGGAGGTCGAAGTGACCCCCGGCGCCATCAGGGTGACCTGCCTCAAGACCTACGATAGGCTGGCGTCGAGGAACTCCCTGCTGGGACGACTGGGGATGTATGATGTCTACGTCGACACCGAGGTCAGGGAGAGGCCAGACGCCTACGAAGTCCTCTTCCGCCTGAAGCCTGAACAGATTAGGTTCGGGATGGCCCAGTGGATGGAGTACAGGAACAACGCCCTGCAACTGAAGGCGGCCCTGAGGATGAAGGTCGGAGAGCCGCTCCTGGAGGCGCCCATGGTGGAGGCTTCATGGCCGCTCGAAAGGTTCGAGAGGGACCTCGGAGAGAGGACCATCGGGCTGGACGGCCTGGAGCTGGTCGCGAAGCTCTACCTGAAGATCCTGACGACGGACAGGTTCAACGCTGTGGTGCTCTGGGACAGGGAAGCCTACAACCGCAGCCTGACGAGGAGCTTCCTGGACGAATTCACCCCCGTCTCGGCCCACGTGCTCTGCGGAGGGAACACTCCGGAGGAGATGCAGGAGCAGATAGTGCTCAACGGCAACAACGGGCTCGTCATGGTGGACGACTTTGAAAAGGCCACGCCGGAGGAGAGGAGGATACTCCTGGACCTCCTGGCCACCAGGAGGACCAAGATAACCTACGACGGGAAGCGGACCGACGTGAGCGTCAAGGCCAGGTTCGTGTTCAACCTCTGGATGCCGGAAAGGGTGGACGCTCCCATCCTCGACCCGGACTTCGCTGGGCTCATCGACCTGGTCGTCAGGCTGCCCGCGGCCTCGGACAGGGAGGCCCTCGAGCCGGCCGTCGAAGGCGGCATCCCGTCGGCCCAGGAGGCGAAGGGCGCCCTGCAGTCCGCCCAGGACGAGGTGGTGATGGAGGCGGCCCTTCCAGAGGACATGGGGACGGCGTTGCACAGGTTCAAGCCGCCGAAGTTCCTCTCCGGCTACGGGCTGCGGCTCGGCAGCGCCGCCAGGCAGCTGGCGGTCTCCTGTGCCAGACAGAGGAGGTCGCCCGTCGTGGAGCTCGAGGACCTCGAAGCCGCCTTCGATCTGGTTCAGCGGTCGAACTCGACTCTGAGCCTAAAGCCGCGGAAGGGACAGCACAGCGTTTAAAGGGGGCGCAACGCGCCGCCCCTTCACACTTCGCATTGACCATCCAGTTCTACATGGAGTTCGTTCGGGAGGCGCTGATGGCGGCCTGCGACGCGGTCGCCGAGTCCGCTAGGAGGGGGACTTCGGGGCTCGCCCTCGGCAGGGGCTCCTTCGGGGACACGACCTACGAGGTCGACAGGGCGGTTGAGGACAGGATCCTCAAGATGGCGGCCGAGAAGCTTCCCCCCGCGACGGTGATCTCCGAAGAGAGAGGGATCGAGGCGCGAAGGAGGGCTAAGATCACCCTGCTCATGGACCCCGTGGACGGAAGCACCAACGCGAAGAGGGGCGTCTCCGTCTACAGCACGTCCCTGGCCATCGCCGAAGGCCCCCTGTTCTCCGACATCTTCGTCGCGGGGGTCGTGGACCACGTGAGAAGGAGGATGGTCTGGGGGAGGAGGGGGGCCGTGTACGAGGACTGGACCCTCGCCAGGCCGAGCCAGTCGACCGAGCTCAGGGACGCCGTCATAGCGTTCGACTCGAAGCTGCACATGGTGCCGGAGGGCAGGCTCTCCTCAGTGGTCTCCCTGATGACCGCCACCAGGTACCCGAGGATCCTCAGCACCGCGGCCCTGGAGACGGCCTGCGTTGCCGCCGGGCGGCTGGACGCCTTCGTGGCGCCCTATGCCAGCCTCCGCAGCTTCGACTGCCTTCCCTCCATCTTCCTGGTCAGGGAGGCGGGAGGGAGCGTGGACCTGGAGCCCTCGGTCCTGGGATCGCTGCCCCTAGATGGGAGCGTCAGGGTGAACTACGTCGCGGCCGGGAACCCCGGGATGCTCAGGGCAATCGGGAATAAGCTGGGCTACAGATGAAAGGGGAGCCCTTCCTTCTTCACTTTGTCGGGCACCTTGCCCGCGTACCTCGACAGGAACGCCTTGTCCTCCGACTCCTTCCTGAGGTCGTCGGGGAGCATGTGGGGAATGCTGTCCATGACCGGGTACCACCTGCCGCACTTCGGGCAGGTCAGAAGGGCCTCCTTGAGGTCGTAGGAGAAGCAGACCTCGCAGTCCCTGACGAGGTCGTCCTTGCCCAGCTGTGAAATCAAGCCGCCATTGTAGACGCAGTAGAGCTCGCAGCCCACCTTCTCCCGGTTCTTCTGCTCGCCCTTGGAGGCGTCGAACACCTTCAGCTCCAGCGGGAAGGCCTTGCAGATCGGGCAAGCGAGAAGGTCCATCAGCCTGTACCTCATGGGTGAATGCGCCTACTGCGGGTGCATCGCCCCTCGCCATATATGAGAATATCAGCGGAAAGGGAACGAGCCCGGCCTGCCGACGAGAGGAAGCTAGCGCTCCTGAGGCTTCTTCTTCAGGATGTCCGACCTTGTGATTATCCCTGCCAGCTTGCCGTCCTGGTAGATTAGGACCGCCCCTGTGTAGTTCAGCATCTTGGCCACCATGTCAAGAGGCGAGTCCTGGCTCACGGAGGGGAAGGCCTGCTCCATGATGTCCCTCACTTGCCGCCTGAGGACGTCTTCGATGCCCGAACCCTTGGCTATCCTCTCGACCAGGGTCTTCTCGGACACGGACCCGACGACCTCGCCTCCCTTCACTATGGGGAGCTGGCTGATCGCCCTCTTGTTCATCATCTTCACGGTCTCGCCAACCGTCCATTCAGGGTCGGCGGTGATCACCTCCCGCACCATAATGTCGGAGGCCCTGGCGCCTCCCTCGCGCTGGTGGGACTCGAGGACTTCGAATATACGCTTGGCCCTGGTGTAAGACGGGTCCACCTTGCCTGCCTCGATCTTGGCGATGAGCGACTGGCTCACGCCCGAGAGGCTTGCGAGCTCGGTCTGGGTCAGCCCCAGGAGCCTTCGCAGCCTCTTCATGTCGGCAAGGTCGTACACGGAGGATTTGCGAAACCGCTCGTCGATATAAGAATTGTGCACTGTGTTGGGTTTCAGAGGGCAGCGGGGAAAGGTATGGGAACCTGATAACGGCTTAAGAATGGGGCGGCGTCTCACGGCGCCGATAAATGAACTCCGTGAAGACGGGCCTGAGCGGCCGTCTGGGCGATCTGCCCAAGGTGGGAGGGACGCCCCTCGCCGACTTGGGGTCCCCGGAGGTCCGGGCGAAGATCGAATGGATGAACCCTTCGGGCTCGGTGAAGGACAGGGCGGCGACATGGATGGTGAACGAGGCGTTGGAATCTGGGCTCCTCGACTCGGGGAAGGTGATCATCGAGCCCAGCAGCGGGAACATGGGGATCGCGCTGGCTTCGGCTGCTGCAAGGCTCGGCCTGACGGCTGAGATCGTGGTCCCCGAAAAGGTGAGCATGGAGACGAAGGAGATGCTGAGGAAGCTGGGAGCCTCCGTCGTGGAGACCACCGATGACCTGTGCCCGAGGGTCGGGAAGGGGACTGACCAGTGCATAGCGCTCGCGAGCTCCCTCCGGGCTTCCAGGCCGGAGCTGTACTATATGCCGAACCAGTACGAGAACATGGCGAACTTCAGGGCCCATTACTTCACGACCGGACCTGAGATCTGGAAGGAGACACATGGGAGGATCGATGCGTTCGTCGCCGGTGTGGGGACGGGCGGCACGATAACCGGCGTGGCCAGGTACCTCAAGGAGAAGCGCGACGTCAGAGTCATAGCCGTACAGCCCCAGCCTGACCACAAGATCCAAGGTCTGCGCAA
Organism: Conexivisphaerales archaeon; assembly: GCA_035543015.1. Taxonomy (GTDB): domain Archaea; phylum Thermoproteota; class Nitrososphaeria; order Conexivisphaerales; family DTJL01; genus DATKKG01. Next base: position 10,696 of record DATKKG010000080.1, read on the forward strand.
CATGGAGGAGTCCCTGATGCCGAAGGTCCTCGAAAGCGGGGCTTCGTTCATAGACGAGTGGGTCACGGTGAGCAACGACGAGGCCTTCGAGGGCGTCAGGAGGCTGGCCAAGGAACGCTCGCTGTTCGTGGGCCCCAGCTCGGGCGCCGTCTTCGCTGCGCATCTGAAGTCTCCGGAGCTGAAAGGCGGGAGGGTCGTCATGATGTTCGGCGATTCCGGCTTGAAGTACAGGACGGTATACAGGGAGAACGGCGTCTTCAGCGACGCCGAGATGGACGCCCTCCAGGGGACGGGCCCTTTCAGCGAGCTGGCCTACAACTCAAATAGCCCCGCCTCCCGGGCGTTTAGGGGAGAGATTTGAAGGACGCGGACAGCGAGACCGTCAAGCTCGGCGGCGCCTCCAACTACGACCAGGTGTTCTCGATCGTGAAGTCGCATGTCGAGGGGGCGCTCGGTCTTCACAGGGCCGGGCTCACTCTCGGCCTGGCGAAGCTGCCCTCCGGGATAGGCGCCTACCATGTGGTCGGGTCCAACATGATAGTTCTCAACAGGGACCTCCTTGAGAAGGTCAGGAAGGCGGAGCCTCCCGAGATCCTGGGCGCGTTCATCTACATGCTGCTTCTGCACGAGTACCTCCACTCCCTCGGTCTGATGGACGAGGAGCAGGTGAGGAAGACGAGCGAAGAGGTGGCGACGAGGGCACTGGGAAGCGGCCATCCGGCTTCGGTCCTCATCCGGACCCCGCTCACCGAGCTCTTCCCCTACCTCGGGAACCTCAGGTACGCGGAGGGCCCCCTGGGTGACATCGAGGTAGTCAGGAACTTCGACAGCAAGAGCTACCAGTTCATATCATGACGGCGGACGGTCGGAGTCTTACTCTTTCTTGCCGACGCTGATCCTTATCGTGGAGACGTTGCGCCTCTCAGCCCCTTCTCCCACGACGTCGGTGTCGATCTCGATGTACCTCGAGACGAACTGGCCGTTTCCTAGCCTCTTCATGATGACCTCAGCAACGTCGACTGCGCGGGAGATGGCCTTACCCCTGGCCCTCAGGACCACCTCGGGGTACTGGGTGAGCTGCATCACGGCGGAAAGGGCGTATCCCATTATGGGCTTCTTGCCGATGAAGATGTGATTCGGGGGAACATCCTTCTTCGGGGGGAGCTCCTCCGCGGCCTCCGATTCCAGCTCTTCCTCTTCCGCGGGCCCCTCGGGGAGGGCTGGCCGCTGTGGCGCGACCGGGAGCGCCTCATGGACCTCCGGGACCGGCGGTAGAAGCGCCTGCTGCCCCTCGACAGGGAGGGGAGGTGGAGGCGCGGGCTGGGCCTCGGCCACTGGCTGAGGCGCCGGAGCCTCCTCGTGCGGTGCGGGGGCCGGAGCCTCCTCCTTCGGCGCCGCTGGAGCCGGCTGGGGCTCGGGCTGCGGAGCCGCCACATCCGCAGTGGATCGCAGCTCCTGCGGGATCGCTTCCGGCTCCTTCTCGGCGGCCTTCTTGGCAGGCTTCTTAGTCTTTCGCGTGGCCTTAGCCGTGCGGCGGGGCTTCGCTGCCGCCTTTTTCGCAGGCTTGATCTTCTTTGTTGCCTTGGTGGGCATTCTCTTGCACCGAATGAGACGAATCTCCCCGTCTCAGTATTAATAGTTTTGCGTGCGGGCCTGCGGCGAGGCCGTGCGAAGCAGAAGCTGCGCCGCCAAGGAGATGATCGGGAACAGCCGAAGGTTCAACGATTTCGAAATCCGGTGCCCGTGCCGTCGGGCTGCGACGCTATCTCGCGATGTCAGCCGTCGCTTCACTTCCCTGGCCAAGCCTGTCCGGGGTGATCGGATGCTCTTTGTCGAGATGGTTCCCTAGAGCAGGTCGGCTATGGGGATGTTCTGAAACTCGCCCGAGGGAAGGGTCCTGCGAATGGAGATCGGGATCGCCTTCGATTCCAGCTCGGCCCTGGCGATGCTCATGGCGTCGGCGAGCTCGGATGACAACTCGATAAGGGGTGGAGCCCCAAAGGAAAGCTGCAGAGCCCTCGCCCCCATTATCCTCGCCCTTTCGAAGCGAGTAAGGTGGTCCGGGCCTATAAGCCCCGTAACGACCTCGACCGGGGCCTTCTTCTTGGACGGGCCAGGCTTGGGCTGGCCTGCGGTTGCGAGGACCCCCTTGACGACCTTGACCTTGGGTGCCTTCTTGACCGGGGCGGGCTTCGGAGTCCTTGGGGTGCGGCTCGCCTTCGCCTTCTTGGGTGCGGCCGAAGAGGCGGCGGCGCCGCTAGAAGCGGCTCCCTTGTGTTCCCTAGCCGAAGAAGATGTCATGGCCCCAGGCATTTGAGAACGCTCGCAATCCAAAGCGTATATCAATCAGGTAATAAGGTTTTTCGTCGCCTCATGGCCGACGATTTCCAAGATCTGCCGGAAAGGACGCCGCTCAAAGACATATAGGCTCGATGGGAGAAAGGCATGGCTTGGCAAGCCCGGGGTTAGTTTCGCGTTGAAATCAGGCCAGCTCGTCGTCATCGACGGTCCGATGTTCTCAGGCAAGACCTCCCGCCTCCTGGAGCTCCTCGAGAGGGAGCTCATAGCCGGCAGGAAGATCGAGCTCTTCAAGCCCAAGATAGACTTCCGCTACAGCGCGTCGGAGGTCGTGACCCACAAGGGGCTCAAGCTCCCCGCGAAGGTGGTCCCCATCACCAAGGCCGGCATCCGCCTCATCTCCCGGATGAGCACCAAGGTGGACGTGGTAGGGGTGGACGAAGCCCAGTTCTGGCCTATGGAAGTCGAGCTGCCCAAGGAGCTCGAAAGGATCGCGTACGGGGGAAAGCGAGTCTACGTGTCCGTCCTCAACAGGGACCACACGGGGGAGCCCTTCGGCAACGCCATGGAGCTGCTCGCCCGAGCTGACGTCATTCACAGCCTGTCGGCCGTCTGCGTCAAGTGCGGCAACGAAGCCTATTTCACGCAGAGGACTTCCGAGGGCAAGGAGATATTCGGGCCGCAGGTCGTCGTGGGCGGCAAGGAGCTCTACGAGCCCAGGTGCCGCAGCTGTTACGTCAGACCGCCCTCCTAGCGCTTCAGGAGACGGCTGAGGACGGCCACCTGGGCCGTCCTTTCGGCCGCGATGCTGAGCTGCATGGCGTCATGCAGCGTCGCCCCGAGGGTGACGAGTCCGTGGCGCTCGAGCAGCAGGGAGTTCCCTCCCCCCTTCAGCTTCTCGGAAACCGCGTCTGCGAGCCTCATGCTGCCCGGCTCCTCTTCGGGGAGGAGGTCGACGCCCTTGGGGAAGTAGAAGGAGGCCTCGGTTGTGACGGGGTCCAGCCTCAGGCCCGCGACGCAGAAGGCGGTGACATAGGGGGGATGAGTGTGCACGACGGCGTTGACGTCGCCCCTCTTGACGTACAGCAGCCGGTGCATGTTGACCTCTATGCTGGGCTCCCTCCTCCAACCGGAAGCCGGCTGCTCCAGCTCGACCTTCACGAAGTCCCTGGGGGTCGCGTCCGAGAGGAACTGACCGGTGGCCTTCACCAGCATCACTCGACCCATGCGGGCGCTTATGTTGCCCTCCCTGCCCTCGCACAGGCCCAGGTCCCCTATCCTCCTGCCCTCCCTCGACAGTTCGAGTCGCAGCCTTCTCTCCAGAGGCGTCAACGGCTCCACCTGTGCGCCATTGGAGGTCGGGCTGGATAAACCTCGCTCTAGTAAACGGGCGTGACCCAGGAGACGTATCGGGGGTCTTCGCCGGCCACTGCCTTCTGGAAGGCGGACCGTACCTTCGAAGTAAGCGGCCCCACCTGGCCGTTGCCCACCGACCTACCGTCGACCGAGACGACGGGCGTAATCTCGGCCGCGGTGCCCGAATAGAACACCTCGTCCGCGACGTAGAGCTCGGACCTGGACACGTCCCTCTCCACCGTCGTGATGCCCATGCCGGCGGCCATCTCCATGACCGAGAGCCTGGTTATGCCCCCGAGAATGGAGGACGACAGCGACGGGGTCACCAGCTTCCCGCCCTCGACTAGGAAGAGGTTCTCCCCGGATCCCTCGCTCACCTTGCCGCTGAGGTCGAGCATGATGCATTCGTCGAAGCCATGCTTCACGGCCTCCATCTTCCCGAGCACCGAGTTGGTGTACTGGCCGCTGATCTTGGCTAGGGGAGAGCCCGTCTGGTCGGAGGTGCGCCGCCAGGTTGACACCATGGCGGAGACGCCGTCCTTCTTGAAGTACCTCTCGTAGGGGAAGGCGAGGATGGCCGTCTGTATCGGGAAGCCGGTGAAATTGATGCCGATGCCGCCGAACCCGACGTAGACCAGGGGCCTGATGTAGCACTTGCCGTGGAGGTTGTTCTTCCTCACAGTTTCGACGGTGGCGCGGGACAGCTCGTCCACGCCGTACTTCAGGTCGAAGCCGAAGATCTTGCAGCTGTTGAGGAGCCTCCTGAGATGATCGGAGAGGCGAAACACGTACATCTGCTCCCCTGACGGATAGGCCCGGATGCCCTCAAAAGCTGCAGTGCCGTAATGAAGGGCGTGAGACATGACGTGGACGGTCGCGTTCTCCCAAGGGACCATGCTTCCGTCCATCCAGACGTAGTCGCCTTTGACATATGGCATCCAAAGGTCACCAGACCCACCATGTGTTCTAAGAATTATATAAATGGTTAGGAGACAATGGAAGAAATCTCATTCGCCCGGGGCGCTACCGGACCGAGATGGTCTGTGCCGGCCTGAGCTCGGGGAGCTTGTAATAGGGCTCCCTCACCCAGACGCTCTTCACGAACTGGTCGGCGATGGCCTGGTCCGAGCTTGCGCTCCTCAGCAACTTCATGAAGTCCACCATGTTGTCGTCCCTCATCAGGCAAGGGCGGAACTTGCCGTCGTGGGTTATCCTCATCCTGTTGTTCGCGATGCAGAAGCTGACGTTGTGGACGGGCTTCACGATCTCCACCTTCACCCCGTTGGGGAGCGTGTACTGTGGCCTGTTCTGAAGCTCCCTAATCTTGACGGAGACGGCCCGCTCCTTCAGCTCCTCCTCCAGATGGGCTGGGTCGTAATGGAAGCGCCTGTAGAACTCGATGTCGACGGGGACCAGCTCGATGAACTGGACGATGGCCGTGTCGCCGCCCCCGAGGGACTCGGCGTAGTCCACCATGTCCCACACCTCGTCCGTGTTGTAGCCCTTCATCAGGACCATGTTGAGCTTGACGGGCGTCAGCCCCACCTCGATGGCCTTCCTGATCGCGTCCAGCGTCTCTTCGTAGCGCACGCTGGTCGTGATCCACTTGAATCGCTCCTCCTTCAGGCTGTGGAGGCTGATGTTGAGCCGCATCATACCTGCCTCCTTCAGCTGTGTCGCCAGGCTCTCGATCCTCGTCCCGTTGGTGGTCATGGCCAGGTCGTCAGGGCGAAGCGCCCCAAGCTTCTGGGTGATCTCGACGATGTCGCTGCGCGTCATGGGCTCCCCTCCCGTAAGCTTCACCTTTCGAACCCCGAACTGCATCAGTATCGAAGCGACCCTCGCGATCTCGGTGGCGGTGAGGAGGTCCTTGGCGTGGCCCACGAAGCCCTCGTTGTGGCAGAAGACGCAGTCGAAGTTGCACTCCGGAGTGAGGGCGATCCGCAGAGCCGTCACCGGCCGGTTGTACCGATCGATCAGGACCAAGATGGGGACCCTGCCTCTATGAAGGCGTTATACCAAGAAGCAGGCCTGCTTATAAAAGGCATGGTAGATAAACGGGAACGTTTACCTCGTCACACGGGCCGGGGGAGACGCAGGGACATGAAGCGAGAACCAGACCTTGAGGTCCCCAGGCGCGCATCAAGAATCACTATTAGTAAGGAATAAATACAGGTCTCCCCAGGACTATAACGGCGTTGTGTCAATGGTAGATAATCAGTTGCTGGTGAGCCCTTCGAGCCGTCTTGCGAACGCGGAGCCTGGAGCCGTTGGCTGGATCAAGCTCCTTGACGTTCAGGTGAACGGCATCGTTCCCACGCGCATGAGGCACGTCATCAAGAGGTACCTCAAGCGCATAGGATTCAGGAACCTCAAGGTCGAACACGTATCCGACGCCAGCCCCTTCACGCTCAAGCTCTTGGCCCATGGACACGTTTCGGTGCCCGTGACCCAGGAGCAGATGTCCAAGCTCCTGTATCTCCAGGATTCGGTCGTCCAGGCGCTGACGCACAACAAGCTGGGGTACGTCCCGCACGCTTCGAAGGCTGACCCGGAGCTTCTGAGGCAGATGCTGGCAAAGGTCGAGCCCAGCCTCAACAAGATCTACTATACCATAGCCTGAGAGGGAGACACGGGACCCTCCCCACGCCCTTTGTTTCGCGGAACGGAGGATGGAGTCCGCATCGCGTCCAGCAATGCTTATCTGTGGTACCATCTCTCGGGAGACCGAATGAAGAACACAGGACGCGCCGCTATGGAGCGAGGCGTGTTGGATGCTTGAGATAAGGCTCCACGGCAGGGGCGGACAGGGCGTCGTCTCCGCGGCCAGGCTGATCGCCGAGGCCGCCATACTGGAAGACAAGTACGTCCAGGCCTTCCCTGAGTTCGGTGCAGAAAGGTCGGGGGCGCCGATCGCGGCCTACGCCAGGCTCAGCGACCAGCCCATCGAGATTCACTCCTTCATCTACAATCCCGACGTGGTCGTCGTCGTTGACAGGTCCATGGCTTCCCTGAAGTCCACCGTGACCGGGCTCTCCGATCGAGGCTCGATCGTCTGCAACTTCGAAGGCGACCCGGCCCAGCTGAGGGGAGCGCTGGGCCTCGCGGAAGGCGTGAAGGTCTACAGCGTCGACGCCACCGGGCTGGCCCTGAAGAGCCTGGGGAAGGACTTCCCCAACACCCCGATGCTCGGCGCCCTCGTCAAGGCGACGGGGCTGGTGTCCCTCCCTTCGATGGAGAAGGTGCTTGGTGAAAGGTTCAAGGGGGGCGTGAGGGACAGCAACGCCGAGGCCCTCAGGCTGGGTTTCGAGGGTGTGAAGCAGGGTTGAGCTGGAAGGAGCTGGAGGAGGCCGCCACCGTCCACGGAGGGACCTCGGAGGGCTACCACACCGAAGGCTGGAGGGTGAGCAGGCCCGTCATAAACGAGTCCAAGTGCACCAACTGCCTCCTCTGCTGGATATACTGCCCCGAACCCGCGATAGTGCGCCACGAAGGGTCGAAGGTGACCATCGACTACGAGCACTGCAAGGGCTGCGGCATCTGCGAGTCGGAATGCCCTGTCAGGGCCATTACGATGGTGAGGGAGCCATGACGGAGTCGCTTGCCCTCAAGCCGGTCGCGATGGTGGGAGACGAAGCCGTCGCCGTCGCGGTCAGGCAGAGCGACGTGGACGTGGTGGCGGCCTATCCCATCACCCCCCAGACAATCATAGTGGAGAAGCTGGCCGAGATGGCTGCCGACGGGGAGTTCAGGGGAGAGTTCGTCCCGGTGGAGTCGGAGCACAGCGCGATGTCCGCGTGCCTCGGGGCGTCCGCGACCGGGGCCAGGGTCTTCACCGCGACGTCGAGCCAGGGGCTGGCCCTGATGCATGAGATGCTGTACAACGTCGCCGGGATGAGGCTGCCCGTCGTCATGGCCGTCGCCAACCGCGCCCTCAGCGCGCCGCTCGTGCTGAACGCCGACCACGGGGACATGATGGGCTCCAGGGACTCGGGCTGGATACAGGTCTACGCCGAAAACGTTGAAGAGATCTACGACAGGACCATCCAGATGTTCAGGCTTTCCGAGGACCCGAGGGTCATGCTTCCCTCCTCGGTCAACTTCGAGGGGTTCATCCTGTCTCACGACGTGGAGAGGGTGAGGCCCCTGCCGGACGACGTCGTCAAGGCCTTCGTGGGCAGGCCGCACTTCAGCCGCAAGCTGGACCCCTCCGACCCGACCACGTTCGGCGCCATCGCCACTCATGAGAACTACTACGAGTTCAGGATGCAGCAGCTGGAGGCAATGAAGAGGTCGCTTGCCGTCTTCGCGGAAGTGGAGGCTGAGTACGAGGCCATGGGCGGGAGGAGGTACGGCGCCGTCTCGGGCTACGCCACGGAATCGGCCGACTGCGTGGCGGTCGTCAACGGCTGCACCGCGGGGACCATGAGGGCCGCGGCTAGGGAGCTGAACGCCGCAGGCGGGAAGCTCGGCGTCCTGGCGGTGAAGCTGTTCAGGCCGTTCCCCGAGTCGGAGGTCGTGGAACACCTTAGGAGCGCCAAGGAGGTCATAGTGATGGACAGGAGCCTTAGCCCCGGGGCGCCCTCGGGGCCGCTGGCCGAAGACGTGAAATCGTCGCTGGAGGCCGCTGGGCTCGATCCGCCCGTCGTCAGCGTGGTGTACGGGATCGGCGGGAGGGACTTCTCCACCGCCGACGCAAGGAAGGTGTTCGCCATGGCAGAGAGGGCGGAGTCGATGGGAGGAGCGCCCGTCATGTACGGGGTGAAGGCCTAGATGTACGAGCCGATCAAGGGCCTTAAGGAGCTGCCGATGGAAGAGCCGCTGGCCCCGGGCCACAGGCTCTGCCCCGGGTGCGGCGCCTCCATGGTCGTGCGGCAGGTCCTCCTCGCAGCGCCCAAGGACGCTGTCGTGGCCAACGCCACCGGATGTCTCGAGGTTTCGACCGCCCTCTATCCGTACTCCGCCTGGAACCGCCCGTGGATCCACTCGGCCTTCGAGAACGCGGCAGCCGTCGCCTCTGGCATCGAGGCCGGCTTCAAGGCGCTGGCGAGGCGCGGGGAAGGCCAGGAGCATCCCATCGTCGTCTTCGGTGGGGACGGGGGGACCTACGACATCGGGCTGCAGGCCCTGTCGGGGGCCATCGAGAGGGGGCACAGGTTCCTCTACGTTTGCTACGACAACGAGGCCTACATGAACACGGGCATACAGAGGTCCGGGGGGACGCCCAGGGCGGCCTGGACCACGACGTCCCCGGTGGGCACGACCAGGGCGGGGAAGACCGAGGCGAAGAAGGACCTCGTGGCCATAGTTGTGGCGCACCATGTTCCCTACGCGGCGACGGCCTCGATATCGAACTGGAAGGACCTGATGAACAAGGTGAGGAAGGCCCTCTCGAAGGACGGGCCGACCTTCATCCACGTCCTGGCGCCGTGCACGAGGGGCTGGAGGTTCGATGCGGCGAAGACGGTCAAGCTGTCCAAGCTGGCCGTGGAGACGAGGTTCTTCCCGATATACGAGGTGGAGGACGGCGAGTACAGGATCACCGTCCCGGTAGCCAACCCGAAGCCGCTGGAGGAATACCTAGGGGCCCAGGGACGTTACGGCCACCTGCTCAAGCCGGGGGCGTCCGCCGAGCTGGAACGGCTGAGGAGGGAGGTCGATGCGAACTACCACCGCCTTGAGAGGCTTTCCCAGATGACCGCCCCCGCGCCCAAGGCGGACAACCCCTCCTGACGTCGGGGGAGCCGTCGCCACGTCGGCTGAGACGAGCCCGGGGCAGCGCGTACGAAACGCCTTTATGATGGAGAGGTAATACCCTTTCTAGGTGCACGTTTTTTGAGGAAGGTGGGCCTCATAGGCCTCGGGAACATGGGCTTGCCCATAGCCGGAAGGATAGTGCAGGCGGGCTTCTCCCTGGTGGCCTACAACAGGACGAAGGCCAAGCAGGACGCGCTGAGGGGGAAGGCGGAGATGGTCGGCTCGCAGCGGGAAGTGGCCGAGATGGCGGATTCGATCGTAATCGCGGTGGCCGACACGACCGCAGTCGAGGACGTCATGTTCTCGTCACAGGGGATGTACGAGAGGATAGCCGCGGGCAAGACGGTGATCAACTGCAGCGACATACTCCCTTCGACATCGAAGAAGATAATGGAGAAGCTCCGCCGGAAGAACATCAACTACCTGGAGGTCCCCCTAGTCGGGGGACCAGTGCAGGCCAGGACCGGCGACCTGGCGGCCATGGTCTCCGGGGACCGGACGCGCTACGAGGAGAACCTCGACATTCTGAAGACCTTCGCCTCCAAGGTCTTCTACATAGGGCAGGTGCCGGGAGCCATGTACATCAAGCTGGCGCTGAACCACCTTACGGCCAGCTACACACAGGCCATTGCGGAGGGCTCCGTCCTCGTGGAAAAGGCGGGCCTGGACCCGGCGCTTTTCATTCAGATAGTGAACTCCACCGGCTTCAAGACCTCCTTCAGCGAGCTCAAGGGGATGAAGATGGTGAAGGAGAGCCTGGAACCCACCCTCTACCTGAGGCACATGCTCAAGGACCTCGACCTCACGGACCAGACGGCGGAGGAGCTCAAGGTCTACCTGCCTCTGCTCCAGCAGGTCAGGAGCAGCTACCTCGCGGCGTACAACATGGGCTATGGCGACAGGGACTATTCGGCCGTGGTGAAGTTCATCAAGGACGTCAACAGGCTCAAATGAGCGCGGGCTCGCATAACTCTTAATTATGCTCCGCCCTGAAGGGCTACCCACGGTGGGGTGTCGGAGCGGTTACGAGCTCGCCTGCAGAGCGAGTCCACATGGGTTCAAAAGCAGCACCTGACCTTCCATGGTCAGGGATGCGGAAAATCCCATCCCCACCTCGGTCATCCCCATCCTGAGATAGGAAGTCGGACAGGCCCGGGAGGTCGGACATGGCAGGACTGCGAACCACAGGCTCGACCAAATCGCGATCTGTGCTCACCCTACGTGAGCCAAAGATAAATCCGAGCGCGACTCGTGCTCTGCCATGGAAGGGGAAGGGGCGGCAGCGGCGCCGCCACACGCCGGGGGCAGGCTGTGGCACCACCGGGACTTCCTCAAGTTCTGGACCGGGGACACCATAACGCAGTTCACGGGGCAGGTGACCGGCCTGGCGCTCCCCACCATAGCCGTGGTGACGCTCGATGCTTCGGGCTTCCAGCTCGGCGTCCTGGGAGCCCTGGGGGTGATCGCCTTCCCCCTCCTCGGGCTCTTCGTGGGGGTGTGGATGGACAGGATGAAGCGCAGGCCGGTGATGATCGCGGCCGACATGATTGAGGCGGGCATGCTCGCCACCATCCCGTTGGCCTACTATTTCGGGGTCCTCAGCATCTACCAGCTGTTCGTGGTCGCGGCGGTGACCGGGACGTGCACGCTCTTCTTCGACGTGGCCTACCAGTCCTACCTGCCCAGCCTGGTCGCGAAGGAGGACGTCATAGAAGGGAACCAGAAGCTGCAGGTCAGCGCGTCTTCGGCCCAGGTGGTGGGCCCGGCCGTCGCGAGCGGCCTGATGGGCCTGATGGGAGCGGCCATGTCCGTCGCGGCCGACGTTGTGGGAACCGTGGCTTCGGCGCTGATGCTCGCATGGATCGGGAAGCCTGAGCAGCGGCCGCGGTCGACAGGCCCCGATGGCGGGGGTCACTTCTTCGCGGAGATGAAGGAGGGGATCAGGGTCATAACGGGCAACAGCCTGCTGTGGACTCAGGCCGGGTCCACGGCGACGGCGAACCTCGGGTTCAGCATCCTCTTCGTCGCCCTCCTGCTGTACGCCTACAGGGTGATGCTCATAACGCCGGGCGAAATCGGCATCCCCTTCTCGATAGGCGCGGTCGGCTTCCTGGTCGGGGCGCTTGCCTCATCAAGGATCACCGCCAGAATAGGCGTAGGGCGGACGCTGGCCGCCGCGGCCGCTTCTCAGATCCTGGTGCTTACAGCCCTCCTCGGAACCGGGGCCTTCAAGCTGGAGGTCCTCGGGATCGCCCTCTTCGTGAGCTACCTGGGGATCCCGATCTACAACATCAACATGGTCAGCCTCAGGCAGATCATCACGCCGAACAGGCTGCAGGGGAGGATGAACGCGACGATGAGGACGATCGTATGGGGCACCCAGCCGCTGGGATCCTTCATCGGCGGGATCCTCGTTACGGTCCTCGGCATCGTCCCGACCTTCGTCGCGGGCGCTGTGGTTTCGGCTCTCTCCTTCTTCTGGATAGCGCTCGGCCCCATCGGCAAGCTGAAGAAGATGCCCGAGCCCGCCGGCGACTGAGCGCCGCGCGCGGCCTACTTGGTCCTCTTGACAAGGATCCGGCTGTATCCGCCCCTGGGCTCGGCGCCGAGGAACAGGTGGCCGCGCCTCTCGGCCCATGCCTTGATGTCCGGCACCGCGGCGGGGTCCGTCGCCAGGACCTCTATGGTCTCCCCGACGTTCACGGTTCCTATGTTCTTGTTGACTTCGAAAACGGGGATGGGGCAGGCTAGCCCCCTGACGTCTATGGTCTTCGCTGGCTTCTCGGCCATCATGGCTCTTTGAGCTCAGCCAGTCCTCTCGTAATAAGCGTTGCCCGCTTTCTAGACGACGGATACGACATGGAGGAGGCCCTGGAGCACGAACATGACCGTGTATCCGAAGACCGGTATCGAGACGTTGTCGTCCATCACGTCCAGCTTCTCAACGTAGCTGGCGATGAGGGCCCCTGCCACCCCTATCCATCCGTTGACCCAGCCGTGGCTCCAGCCGTAGAGGATGAAGCCCAGAGGCACCGAGACGGCTATCATGGCATAGGTCCCGGCTATCCCCTTGTACCTGCGCTTGTATACTCGGTTCCTGACGATGCCGGTCACCCCGTCGCCCCAGGCCATGAACAGGAGGGCCGTGACCGCCAGCCAGACGTCGTAGTACCAGGAGGCGGTGAGGAGGAGGGTGGTCATCGCCGCGAAGTAGACCTCGCCGTAGTTCTCCTTGAACTGGAACCAGCCCATCTCCTTGGACCTCATGTGTGGAAGCATGGTGGAGAAGGTCAGGACCAGCCCCAGGATGCCGGTCACGACGGGGTCCTTTAGGGTGAGGGGGATGAGGATTATGACCACGCCCACCCATATGTGTATCGACTTGCGCGCGACGTACGGGTTCTTGATGAACTTGGAGAGGTAGAGGACCGCGACGATGGAAAGGAAGAGCACGAGGCCGTAGAGTGCGTCATTCATCGATACCAAGAATCATTTCCTCGACGCATCAGGTGTTTCGGGGGGCCCATTTATAGGATTTGTCTACGCGTGCTCCGAATCCGCCAGTTTCTCAATCGCGGCCGGCAGGGAGGTCAGGTTGGTGATGGAGGGTGAGACTTCCGGGTGGTGGCGCTGGCGGTCCAGGAAGATGGCCCTCCAGCCTGCCTCCTTCGGAGCCTCGAAGTCCGCCCGCAGGTCGTCGCCAACGTGCACGATCTCGTCCGGACGGACGCCAAGCGCCTCGGCCACCCTGCTGTAGAACTCCTTCCTCTTGTTCGTCAGGGCGAAGCCGGAGACGGCCGAGAAGACAACGTCGACCCCCAAGTCGACCCTGGGGGCCCAGCTCTTCAGGAAGTCGTCTGTCATGTTGCTGCAGATCACGAGCTTGTACTTGCCGGCGAGCGATCTCAGGGAAGAGACGTCCGGGTAGACCTTGATCCTGGACTCGGCGTCGGCGATGGCTCCCTCCAGCTGGTCGGCTATTCCGAACCTCTCGAACCAGTACCGTGGGACGTACCAGCGAAGCTCGTCCTTGCCCACCTCCTCGTAGGCGGCGTACACCTCGTCCTTGGCCTCGGAGAGCCAGATCCCCTGCTTCTTGGAGTAGATGAGAGGTACCGACTCGAGCCAGAAGTAGTCCATGAGGTCTTGGCTCACTAGGGTGCCCGAGAAATCCAGCGAGACCACGCGCAGCAAGGGCTTCTCGTCGCCCGATTATTTCGGGGCTTTTTAAAGGTATGTCCCTGAAGCGGCCTCGGCTGATCATCTCATCGGGCGTGCGAGGGGGGCGCAAGGCACTGGCGGAAGCCCGTGGCGTGCATGGTTATCGCCCATTTGGTGAGCTCGTCGCCCGGTATCCAGCTGTAGGAGGGGTCGGACCGGATGATGTCGTCGACCACCTCGCTTATCCCCAGCCGATCCGGCTCACCTCGGAGGAGGTCGTACCAGGACCGGTAGGTCTTCTTGTTCAGCTCGAAGAGTCGTGCCGGGTCCAGCTGAGGCCCGTAGTGCGGGATGAGGAGGCGGCGTGGCGACTGAGACCTGAGCGACTCTATGGTCCCCATCGACTCCTCGTACCGGAACGAAGGGAGGGGGCTGGCCGGCCAGAGGGTGTCCCTTTCGCGGACGTACATGCCGACGGCGTCGCCCGTAAAGAGCGTCCTGCTGTCCGTCTCCAGGAGAGACATGTGGAAGGGCGAGTGACCGGGCGTGTAGATGACCTTCAGCCTGCGGCTCCCGACCGCAAAGGTCTCCCCGTCGGAGACCTCCTGGATCCTGCCCGCCGGCAGGGGCCTGATTTCGCCCCAGAGGCGGTAGAAAGGCCCGAGTACCATCTCGGCGCCCTGCGAAAGCCTCTTCGGGTCGGCGAGGTGCTTCCCGCCTCCCCTGTAGACCATGACCTTCGCGTTGGGCAGGCTCTCCATCATCTTCCATGCGCCGCCGGCGTGGTCGAGGTGGACATGCGTCACGAACAACCTCTTCACCGATTCCAGCCGGACCCCCGCGCCCTTGATGAGGGCGATCGTCTCCTCGGCCGTGTTGGAGGGTCCCGGCTCGACGAGGGCGAAGTCATCGCCTTCGCCCACGAGGTAGGTGGAGATGATCTGAGGGTTCCCTACAGTCCCAAGGAAGTACACGCCTTCGGCGAGCCTCTCCATTCCCTGCTGGGTTCCCAAAGGGGGCGAGATATACCTTCTTCAGATTGCCTCAGGGGAGGTTCAAATAACCCGGCGCCCCTCAGGCAGGAGGCTTGGCTTCGGACGAAAGGGTGGACAGAGCCGCCATCATGGCCCTAGGAGAGCTCAGGGGCATGGTGGCCCCCACCCCGAGGGACGTGCAGGTGGCCAAGCAGCGCTCCGCCTCAAAGTGCGCCTCTCCTTTCATCCCCCGCAACTCCGACCTCCTGAGACACCTCGGGGAGGGAGACGGGCGCCTCAGGAGGCTCCTGACGATCAAGTCGACCCGCAACCTTTCGGGGGTGGCGGTGATAGCGGCCATGTCGCGGCCCGCCCCATGCCCCCCTCAGGCCAAGTGCATATACTGCCCGGGAGGCGTCGACTTCGGCTCCCCCAAGTCGTACACGGGGAAGGAGCCTGCGGCACTGAGGGGTGCGCAGAACGAGTACGACTCCTTCAGGGAAGTGACCAACAGGATGAGGCAGCTAGAGCAGATAGGGCACAGCACCGGCAAGTCGGAGGTCATCGTCATGGGCGGGACCTTCCTCAGCTTCGACCCGGCCTATCAGGAGGGCTTCGTCAAAGGCCTCTATGACGGCCTGAACGGATCGAGGTCGGCGACGCTGGAGAGCTCCATCACGGAGAACGAGACGGCGGCCAGGAGGTGCGTCGGACTGACGTTCGAGACCAGGCCCGACTGCATGGGGCGGAGAGAGGTCGCGCTCCTCCTCAGGTACGGAGCCACCCGGGTCGAGATCGGGGTTCAGAGCCTGGACGACGGCGTCCTGCGCTACGTCAACAGGGGCCACGACGTGGAAGCGACCGCGGAAGCGTTCAGGGCCGCCAAGGACGCCGGGCTCAAGGTCGTAGCCCACATGATGCCCGGGCTTCCGGGCTCTTCGATAAGATGCGACCTCGGGTCCTTCGAGAAGCTCTACGAGGACGAAAGGTTCAGGCCGGACATGCTGAAGATCTACCCCACGCTGGTCGTCGCGTCGGCCCCCCTCAGCCTTCTCTACCGGCAGGGGAAGTACGTCCCCTACACCCTGGAGGAGACGGTGGAGCTGGTCGCGAAGGTCAAGGAGATGACACCGCCCTGGGTAAGGATCATGAGGGTCCAGAGGGACGTCCCCGCATTCATGATAGAGGGAGGGGTGCGGGCAGGCAACCTCAGGGAGCTGGCGAAGGCGAAGCTGGAGGAAGGCGGCGGCAGGTGCCGCTGCATCCGGTGCCGTGAGGTCGGGATCAGGAGGGTCAAGCCGGACGAGGGGGAAGCCTTCGCGCTCGGCGTTATGAGGTACAGGGCTTCTGGCGGCGAAGAAGCTTTCATCTCGTTCGTGGACGGAGACGGCTCCCTGGCGGGGTTCCTGAGGATGAGGGTGCCCGGCGGCGGGGCCCGTCCGGGCGAGGTAGGCGAGGGCTCCGCGGTCGTCAGGGAGCTGCGCGTCTACGGGAACCTGGTGGACCTGGGAGAGAGGAGGGCCGACGGATGGCAGCACCGCGGCTTCGGTGGGAGGCTGATGGCCGAGGCGGAGAGGATGGCAAGGGAGGAGCTCGGCCTTCGCGAGGTGCTCGTGACCAGCGCCGTCGGGACAAGGGAGTACTATGCGAAGCTGGGCTACTCGAGGAAGGGCCCATACATGTTCAAGGAGCTGCGGGGCGCCTCCTAGCTCCAGCCTTCTTCGATTCCCCTAGCGTAGACCTTCCAGTACATGTCGTTCGGAGGCGACCACCTGGATAGTCTCAGGCCGCTCTTCTTCAGGGCCGAGACCGCGCCGGGCCGGACCTCCCCAGCCTCGAAGCAGGGTATGCCCCTGGCCTCCAGCCTCTCCTTGACCGCCTCCGCCCTGGAGGGCCTGCAGGTCATGACGAGCGTACCCTCGCTCAGGGTCTCGTATGGGTTGAGCCCGAATAGGGAACAGACCAGGGAGACGTCCCTGGGGACCGGGATCAGGCGCAGGTCCACCGCGAGGTCCCTGCCGGATGCGTGGGAAACCTCCGAAAGGGCGGCGACTATTCCCCCCTCGGTGGCATCGTGCATCGAAGTGACGCCTTCGTCCCTGATCCCGACCGAGGCCGCCACCTCGGCGTCGACCACGGTGGTGCACTGGAGCAGCCTGCGTCTGGCCTCCCGGAGGACGCCGGCGCCGAGGGCCTCCTTGACCTTGGACGGGAAGGAGCGGGCGAGGACGGCTGTGGCCTCTATGGCGGGACCCTTGGTGACCAGGATTCGGTCGCCGTCCTGGGCCATGGCCGGCGTGATGAAGTCTTCGGGACCCGCTTCCGAGAAGAAGAAAGCCCCTCCTATGATGGTCAGTCCGCAGCCGGGGTACCTTCCGGTGTGGCCGCCCACTATGGAGATACCGAGCCTCCCGCACTCTCTGCCGAAGGCCGAGAGGTACCCGGACAGCGTCTCGTCCCCCAGGTCGCCGGGGAGGTTGTAGTCGACCATGGCATACCTCGCCGGGACGCCGCTGGTGGCCATGTCGGAGGCCAGATGGTGCACGCTGAGCCAGGCCGACGTCGCCTCGCCCAGCGACGGGATGTAGGAGACCGGGTCGGCGGTGAAGACGAGGACGCGTCCCCCCGCCAGCCTCAGCACGCCGTTGTCGAAGCCTTTCGACGGGGGGACCACCAGGTCTTCGGCCCTGGCGCCGAGGTGCCTGAAAGCAGATTCCAGGACGTCGTCGGAGGGCTTGCCGAAGGTGACTCCGCGTTTCCTCTTTGGGCCGCTATCCCGGGACAACTTCATCCAGCTCAACCGCGAGGAACCGTAAGTATGTTTCTTCTCTCCAGGACGAGGATGACCGCCGCGCTGATGAAGAACTCGGGGATGAGGTAGCTCGCGTTGTAGACGACGGAATAGACGGGGCAGATCATCGAGGTCGTGTTGTAGCCGCAGAAGAACAGGACGCCGGCCGTGAAGTGGCAGAGGAACCTGGCGAAGATGCCGACCCCCACACCGACCACCGGCCGCTTCTTGAAGAGCCCGCAGAGCCCGAGGGCGCCGAAGGCGAGAGGATAGTCGAGCAGGAACTCGATGGGGTTGTAGTAGAAAGGCGTGATGACGAGGACTATGATGCCGAGGCAGGCGCCGGCGAAGATGCCGACCTTGGCGCCCCTCCTGAGCGAAAGGACGAATATGGGCACCATGGAGGCCAGGGTGATCGAGCCGCCCTGGGGGAACGTGAACAGGATGACGGTCGAAAGGGCGGCTGACAGCGCCACCATCGAAAGGGTCTCCGCGAGCACGGCCGTCCGGCTCTCCCATCCCTTCCTGGCAGGCCCGGCCGCCGCAGTGCCTTGCATCAGGACCACGAAGGCGCGCTTGGATATAAGCAGACTAATAGATGGTTTATGGGCTGGCCGCGCGAGACATCTCCAGCGCCATTTCAACGGCCAGCCGCGACGCCACTCCCACGGCCGCCTCGACCTCCGGAGATAGGCCGACTCCGACCGCGCTGACCCCCGTCCTCGGCTGGCAAGCTACTATCCTCGTCCGGATGCCTTTGGAGGACTCCAGCTCGCGGAAGACCGCGGCCGAAGGGAAGTCGTGGAGGCCGAACGTGTCGGTCGATCGCGAGTCCAGGTCGCGCAGCCCCACCTCGAACACCTCTCCGGGAGGTCGGCCTCCGTCGGCGGAGTCCACCACCACCAGGCCCTTCGGGCGCCGGTCGCCGTAGGTGACCTCGAGGAGGAAAGAGCTCAGCCCGGTCCCGACGTCCAGAGACAGGATCGACCTGCCCAGCTTCAGGCGCCTGCAACGCCTGGCGACGGCGGGGCCGAACCCGTCGTCACCCAGCAGGATGTTCCCGCAGCCCAGGATCAGAACCTTGCCCGAGACGTCCAACGGGGCTGCTTCTGGTGCAGGTGGTACCTAAGGCTTTTCACGGAAGGCCCCCGACGCGGCCCATTCGCGGGCCAGGGAGGCGCATCTCCTCGCGGCCCTGGCAACCTCGGGAGACACCCCCTCGCGATACTCGTCGACAGGCCTTATCCTGCAGGCGAGGATCTCGACCTCCCGGGGAGCCCCACCGGTGAGGAGGCCGACGGCCTCGAGCGCCTGGGCGAGGCCCAGCCCGTGTCCAGAAAGGCCGGGCATGCCGGCGAGCCTCTCGACTGAAAGGCGCAGCACCTCCCCCACCTTCCCGTTGGGGGTTTCGAGGGCATCTATCAGAAGGACTTCCGAATACGGCACGAGCTTGATGGAGACGTCGAGGCCTCCGCCCTCCAGCGTTAGAAGGTCGGCTCCTCTGAGGCCCTCGAGCTCCCTGGCCACCAGTATCCCGAAGGCGTCATCCCCCATTATGGGGTTGCCCAGGCAGGCGACCGCCCTTCTCTGAGGCAACGGCTCCTATATTCCTCTGGACTCGGTCCTCAAGAGCTTTCCCGAGGAGTCGTATAGCTCGAACTTCAGCGGCAGCGCCCCCGGCAGGGCGTGCGTTCCGCAGGCCAGGCAGGGGTCGTAGGCCCTGTAAAGCATCTCCACCCGGTTGAAGACGGGCTCCGGAACCTGGGTCCCCCTGATCAGGCTCTTCGCGGCCTTCTTCACCGAGAGGCATATCCCGGAGTTGTTGTGGGTCGAGGGGACGATGAGGTTGACGAACGTCACCAGCCCCTTATCGTCGGCCTTGTAGTGGTGGATGAGCAGCCCCCTTGGGGCCTCGACCACGCCGATACCCTCTCCCGGCTTGCCGATGGGGGCTCTCGTCTCGGTCCCTCCCAGCTCGGGGTCGTCGACCAGCTCGGAGACGCGCTCCGCTGCGTAGAGGATCTCTATCACCCGAGCCCACTGGTAGGCCAGCGTCTGGTGGGCTGGGCTTCCGAGGGTCTTCCTGAAGAGCTCGAACTTCTCCTGCGCCTTCGGGGTCGTGAAGCCCTTGGTTACGTTGAACCTGGCAAGGGGCCCCACCCTGTAGACGCCGCTGTCGTTCCCCTCCTGGAGGCCCCTCCATCCGACATTCTGCAGGTACGGGAACTTCATGTAGGTCCAGGGAAGCGAGGCCTCCTTGAAGTGATCCAGATACTCGGACGGCCTGAACTCCTCGAAGGTGGATCCGTCGGGCCTGATGACCCTTACGTCGCCGTCCAGCAGGCTCACTCGGCCGTCCTTCCCGACGAGCGAAGCGTAGTAGGACCTGTTGACGAACGCCTCCGTGTTGAAGAGGTCTATGAACTCCTTCTTGCTGGCCACGCTGTCCTCGAAGACCTTGTTCGTGAGCTCGGCGAGCTCGACGAGCTGTCGGCTCCTTTCCCTGATGGCGGCTATGTCCTCCCTGGTCAACCCCCTCGTGATGCCCCCTGGGCATCCGAATATGGGGTGTGTGGCCCTGCCGCCGGCTATGGTCAGGATCTCGGAGGCGGCCTTCCGAAGTGTCAGCACCTTGGCGCCAGTGTCCCGTCCTATCCTCCTGACCAGCTCCAGGATGTTCCTCTGAGCCCTCGGCGTATCGGGGTCCAGGAGGAGGTCCGGCGCCGCCAGGGCGTAGAAGACGGCGGAGTGATCGTGGACCATGAAGGCGTCGTAGGCCAGCTCCCTCACCTTGAGTGCGGTTGGCGGAGGCTGCGCGCTGAACAGGGCGTCGGTGGCCTTGACGGAGGCCATGTGGTGGGCCCACGGGCAGACGCCGCAGATGCGGCTGGTTATGACGGGGAGCTCCTCGGCGTTCCGGCCCAGGCAGAAGCCCTCGAAGCCCTTGAACTCGACGGTCTGGAAGAGGGCGTCCTGCACTTCGCCGTTCTCGTCCATTATGATGGCTATCTTGGCGTGCCCTTCGAGCCTGGTCGCCGGGTTGATGACCACTCTCTTCATCTATTCCACCTTCCTCCTGCCAAGAAGGCTCCTAGGCATCGTGAAGGTGTAGAAGGAGCCCACGGTGTCGTTGAGGCTGTCGAATATGGAGGTGTAGTCTGAGTCCTTGTTCTCGTCGCTGACGGAGATGATCGAAGCAAGGGCGGACATCATCTCGGAGCCGGAATCGTCAGCGTTGGGGAGGGGCCCGAGGCAGCCCCGGCAGGGCTGGTTCTGCCCGCAGCAGACGGCGTCACAGCCGCCCCTGGTGGCCGGCCCAAGGCACACGATCCCCTGCTCGAGGAGACACTTGTTGGGGTCGGGCTGGATCTCGTGGTAGCGATGGAGGGTCGTGATGTCCTTGTTCTCCTTGACCCTCTTGCACTCGTAGCACACGGCCCTGTTGGACGCGTAGTACGTGCCCGAAGGGATGTGCTTCCCTGAGAGGACGTCGGCGAAGAGCGACGCGACCAGCTTCAGAGGCGGCGGGCAGCCGGGCAGGTACACGTCGACGGGGACCACCTGGTCCAGCGCGTACGCCTGTTCCAGCATCTTCGGGAGCGCCCCCTCGCCCTCAAAGTTCAGGGGCTCGGACTTGTCGGACGTGGTGGGAAGCTTCTGGTAGACCTCCAGGAGTATCTTCTTCGGGCTGCCCGTGTTGATCAGGCCCGGGATGCCTCCGTAGGCGCCGCAGCTCCCGAAGGCGGCCAGGGTCTTGGCCTTGCTCCGGCAGAGGCGGGCCATCTCCAGGTTGTCCTCGTTCACGACGGCGCCGTCGAAGAGTATGAGGTCCACGCCGCCGTCCGGGACCGCTTCAAGGTCCTCGATCTTGGAGTCGATGGCAGTAGGCCAGTACACTATCTCGACCGCATCGGTGACGTCCAGGAGGCCGGCGCCCAGGTCCAAGAGCGAGTAGTCGCACCCGGAGCAGGTGGCGCCTAGGGCGATCGCGACCTTCGGCTTGGCGGCTGCCTCAGGCTTCAAGCGGTATCTCCCTCCTCCAGTTCAGTTTCCCAAGCTCCCCGATCTCGACCGCCATCTGGTTCACCACTTCGGCGTAGCGGTTCCCTTCGCTGGCGGAGATCCACTCCAGCCTGAGCCTTCGGCCGTCGATGCCCATCTGGGTGACGTACTTCTTCAGGAGATTGAAACGCCTTAGGGCCTTGTAGTTCCCCCTCAGGTAGTGGCAGTCCCCGGGATGGCAGCCCGCCCAGAGGACCCCGTCGGCGCCCTCCGAGAACGCCCTCAGGACCAGCTCCGGGTCCATCCTCGCGCTGCATGGTACCTTGATCGGCAGGACTTTCGGCGAATACTTCATCCTGCTGACGCCGGCCAGGTCGGCCCCGGCGTAGGAGCACCACCTGCAAAGGAAGGCCACTATCTTGACGCCCCCGTCCTCGCTCAAGCCAGGATCCCCTCCAGCTCGGCCTCCACCTGCTTTGTCTTGAAGCCGTCCAGGTCCAGCGCGTTCGAAGGACAGCCGGCCACGCAGGCTCCGCAGCCCTGGCAGAGGGCTTCGACGACCTTGGTGAGGCCTGTCTCAGGGTCGCGCTCGAGGGCGTTGTAGGCGCACAGCTCGAGGCAGACGCCGCAGCCGGAGCACAGCTCGTCGTTCACCCGGGCAACGTAGGGCTCCAGCTCGAAGTATCCCTTGCCCATCATCGCGAGGGCCTCCGCGGCGGCTCCGGCGGCCTGAGCGACGGAGTCAGGTATGTCCTTGGGACCCTGGCATGCCCCGGCGATGAAAACGCCCGCCGTGGGGGTGGACATGGGGGCCAGCTTTGGATGCCTCTCGAGGAAGAAGCCGTCGGCCGTTCGCGAGCAGGTGAACGTGTGGGCCAGCTCCTTGGCGTCTTCGGCGGCTTCGAGGCCCACGCTGAGTATGACCATGTCCACGGGATACCGCAGCACCGAGGAGAGAATCGTGTCCTCGGCGACGAGGACCAGCTTCCCCTTCTCAGCAGGGTCGGCTGGGACGTCGGTGATCGTCGCCGGCCTCCCCCTTATCATGATCGTGCCCTCTCCCATGACCCTGCGATAGAACTCCTCGTAGCCTTTGCCCGCCGCCCTCATGTCAATGAAGAACTCGTAGACGGCCACCCCTGGAAGGTGCTCCTTGAGCAGGTGGGCATGCTTGAGGCTCTGCATGCAGCAGATCTTGGAGCAGTAGACGTTGTCGTTCACGTTCCTGCTGCCCACGCAGTGGATTATGGCGACGCTCTGAGGCTCCCTGCCGTCCTTCAGGAGGACCTTGCCGCCGGTGGGGCCTGAGGCGGAGGTCATCCGCTCGAACTCCAGCGAAGTGATGACGTTGGGAAGCTTGCCGTAGCCGTACTCCGTCGCCCTCCTGGCGTCGTAGGGCTTGAAGCCGGTCGCGAGTATGACGGCCCCGATCTCAAGGTTCCTCTCCTCGGGCTTCTGCTCGAAGTCGATGGCCCCGGCCGTGCAGAACTTGACGCAGACCTTGCAGATGTTCTTCTGGAAGTAGAGGCAGGAGTCCCTGTCGATGACTGCCTTCAGAGGGACCGCCTGGGGGAAGGGGATGTAGATGGACTTCCTCTTGTTCATCCCTACGTTGAACTCGTCCGGAGCCTTTCCGGGGCACTTGGTCGAGCATACGGCGCAGCCCGTGCACTTGGTCGAATCGACGTACCTCGGCTTCCTGACGACGCGCGCCTTGAAATCGCCCACGTGGCCCGAGATCTCCTTCACCTCGCTGTAGTCGAGGAGCTCTATGTTCTCGTTCCTGGCGACCTCGACCATCTTCGGGGTGAGTATGCACTGCGAGCAGTCGAGGGTCGGGAACGTCTTGTCGAACATGGCCATGTGCCCGCCGATGCTGGGCTCCTTCTCGACCAGGTAGACCTTCTTGCCCGCGTCGGCGCACTTGAGGGCGGCCTCGATGCCGGCTATGCCTCCTCCAACCACCAGCACGGACTGCCTGACGGGGATGCGCCTCTTCTCGAGGGGCTCCTGAAGGGCGACGCGCAGGACAGCGGCCTCGACCAGCGTCTTGGCCTTCTCGGTGGCCTCCACGGGGTCGAGCGTCACCCAGGATACGTGCTCCCGGATGCTGGCCATCTGGAACATGTACTGGTTCATGCCCGCCCTGAAGACCGCGGTCTGGAAGGTGGGCTCGTGCATGGTGGGCGAGCAGGCCGCCACGACCACGCCGTTGAGGCCGAACTGCCTTATGTCGTCCTGGATGAGGTTCTGGCCGGGCTCGCTGCACATGTATTTGTAGTCTCGGGCCACGACGACGTTGGGAAGAGATGATGCGTATTCGACGACCTTCTTCACGTCCACGACGCCGGCGATGTTGGTGCCGCAGTGGCAGACGTATACCCCTATCTTCAAGCCTTGGGCACCTCCGCCTTCCGCAGCACGGGAAGGCTGCTGATCAGCTCGGTCCCGAGATCGAGCTCCTTGGCCGTCACGCCCATGGCGTAGCCCAGCATCTGGGTGAAGTAGATCACGGGTATCTTGAAGTCGGTGCCGAACTTCTTGTTGACCGCCCCCTGGTAGAGCTCGAGGTTGATCTGGCAGAGCGGACAGGTGGTGATGATCAGCTGCGCCCCCTTCATCTGGGCCTCGCTGAGGAGGTTCTTCACGAGCTGGAGGCCGACGTCGGGCCTGTTGTTGACAAGCATCCCTCCGCAGCACTTGTCCTTGGCGGAGAAGTCAACGGGCTGGGCTCCGACCATAGTGATGAACTGCTCGAGGGCGTCCCTCGGGATGGCCGCGGG
Source organism: Conexivisphaerales archaeon (assembly GCA_035543015.1). Classification (GTDB taxonomy): domain Archaea; phylum Thermoproteota; class Nitrososphaeria; order Conexivisphaerales; family DTJL01; genus DATKKG01. Next base: position 34,818 of record DATKKG010000080.1, read on the forward strand.
CACGGGGCGGAATATCATGCACCCGTAGTATGGGGCGACCTTGATCCCGTTCAGCGGCCTGACGACCTTCGCCGCCAGCTCTTCGCGGGTGTATTCGTTGAAGACGACCTCGAGGAGGTGCCTGACCTTCACCTTCCCGTCGTAGACCATTCCCACCTCCCTGAGGGCGCTGTCCATGAGATACGAGAGCTTGCGGGACTGCGTATAGTAGCTGGCGGTCTTTGAGAGGGCGGCGTAGCAGGCCCCGCAGGCCACGGTCAGCTCGTTGGACTTCTTCTCGGCGATGGCGAGGTTCCTGGCGTTGGCCAGGAAGGTCCTCTCCTCGGATATCGAAAAGTAGGCTGTGGCACCGCAGCAGTTCCAGTCCTCTATCTCGTCGAGCTCGTACCCTATGATCTTCCCGAGGGCAAGGGCGCTCTTGTAGTAGGCGGCGTTGAAGCCCAGGAGGGAACAGCCGGGGAAGAACTGGAGGCTCTTCATACCCGGTCCTTGTCCTCCAGGGAGAAGTCGCTGGCGATCAGCCAGCCGTCCATCTTCCTGAGCTGCTCCACCCCCTTGACCTTCTCTCCCCTGAGCTTGACGCGCCCCGCCTTGAATAGGCGAAGGTACACGACCGGATTGAGCGTGGTGAGGAGGCTCAGCTTGTGCAAGGCGACCGTGAGGATCAGCTGAACCTCGGATATCCTGCCGTTGGTCTCCAGCTGCTTCACCAGCGTCTTCGCGAAGACGGGTCCGAGGACGTTCTTGTGATGGATCCCCATCTCAGTCGACGCGACCTTAAGGGTATACATGACGTCGGTTATCTTGATCCCGGCGGGGCATTCGACAGTGCAGTTGTAGCACGAGGCGCACAGCCAGATGCTTTCGCTCCTCAGGGCTTCGTCGACCCTCCCGGACCTGACGAGGTTGATGACCTGCCTGGGCGTGCGGTCCATGGCAAAGCTCACCGGACAGGCGCCGCCGCAGGTCCCGCACTGGATGCATTCGAAGATCCTCCGTCCCTCCGGAAGGCTCAGTATCCGGTCGTAGACGAACGAAAGCCTGTTGGATTCCCACCAGGGCGCTTCGGTCATAGCAGAGTTATGAGGTTAGAAGAATATAAAGTTAGCCGACTCGATATTTATAATAAGTTGTTCGTGCCCGCGGTATATATTGCATGTTCTTCATGATTGCTAGGGGATGGTTGTCCCGCCGACGGCCAAACAGAGGTTTCTAAAGACAGAGCGCGGGTCGCATCAGGCAAGGCGTTCCGGCATCGTCATTCCGAAAGGCGCCGCACGGCCTCCTTGATCCCGTGGCGAACGTCGTCCGTGGAGGCGCCCATGAGCTTGACCACTTCGGAGTGGTCCACGCGCTTCTGCATGCCGGCCCCGTAGTTCGTGACCAGGCAGATCGTGGCGTACCTTAGCCCAAGCTCCTTGGCAAGGATCGCCTCGGGGCAGCCGGTCATCCCCACTACGTCTCCCCCCAGCCTCCTGAACATGGTGATCTCAGCCGGAGTCTCGTATCGTGGCCCCTCCGTGCACACGTAGACGCCCTTCCTGTGGAGGGAGGCGCCCTTTCCCTGAAATGAGCGAATCAGGGCCTTGCGGACCTCTTCGGAGTACGTTTCCGTGACGTCTGTATGGACGACTTCCCCGTCCTTCCCGTCGAAGAAGGTGGACGGCCTGGCCTTCGTGAAGTCCAGGAGCTGATCCGGCACCACGAAGTCGCCGGGCCCGATGCGCTCTCTGAGGCTGCCCACCGCGTTCGTGGCGAGGGCCTTCTTCACCCCGACCTCCTTGAGGGCGAACATGTTGGCACGGTAGTTCACCATGTGAGGGGGAAGGCTGTGCTCGCGACCGTGCCGAGGAAGGAAGACCACCGGGATGTCGAATATCTCCATCTCGGAGAGCGTCACGTCGCCGTAGGGGGTCCTGACCAGGGCTTCCCTGTCTATCTTGAACGACTTCTCCAGGCCGCTGCCGGCCACGATGGCTATCTCGGGCACGGCGAAATGGGGGCCCTCGCGTTTATTTAAGCAGGGCGACCGGCGGGAGATTCGGAGGGTATGCCCAGCTTCGACGCCTCCGAGAGGGCGTAGGACGGAACGTCGACGAAGCGCCTGACGGTGTAAACGTCGTGTAGACGTCTGAGGGTGTCCGATTTCCAGAAGTGGGGCTTCCCGTAGTCGGAGGGCATCACGAGGAGAGCGTCGAACGGCACCCGGAGCCTCTTCAGCTCAGCCTCGGTGGCCGCCCTGGTGGACCAGGGCCTGTCGGCCAGCAGCACAACGGAGGCTCCCCCCTTCCTGTCGGCCGCGGCCATGCTGACACCAGCCTCCGACGGGCCGTCCAGAGAGAAGCGCGAGGGATCGAAGTAGGCGGAGTCGAAGGCCTCCTTCGCCTGGCCTCTGAGGTTGGTGACGTCGAGACCGGCGGGGAGTTCCTCCTGCGCGAGAGCGGCAGCGAGCCTCCTCCGGTCGTCGATGACAACTCCGTCGAGGCCGTAGACCGCGATGGTTGAACCCTTGGCCAGGCCTTCGATGAGGAACGGGGAGCAGATCGCGCGGTACTCGCAGAAGTCGCACTCCCAGTACCTTCCCTCCATCACCGCCTCCTTGAAGGGCGGCTTCCCTGACTTGAGGTGCTCGTGCAGGATGATGGCCCTCTCGGCTATCTTCTGCAGCGCCTCCGGGTCCCGCTCAACCCTGAAGGCCCTCGTCTCGCCGGTCCGCTTGTCCCAGTAGAGCAGGAAGCCCTTCTGGACCGACATGGAGTGCAGGTAGGTCTGAAGCTGGAAGAAGTGCGTCTCGTGGGGGACATCAGGGATCCTGCTGGTGGACTTGACTTCGACGACGACCTTCGAGCCGTCCAGCTCCACTATCAGCACGTCGACCCTGCCCTTCAGGCGGACCTCTTCGCTCACCTTGAGCTCCACCGGGTATTCCTCGGCGTCCACCTTGACCAGCCCGCTCTTCCTCAGCGCCTCGGCCACGGCGGCGTGGACCCCCTTGCCGGTGGCGAAGACCGCCAGCTTCTCGGGGTCCGGCTTCTCTTCGACCGTGTAGAGGTAGTACTGCTTGCGGAGGCAGCTCCCTATGGAGCTGGGGTAGTAGTGGCCCTCCGCTCGCACATGCTGATCGGATTCCTCCCTCCATAGCGAGACAAGTCCGTCCCTGAGGGCCTTCACCAGCCTCTCCTCTTCCCCGTCTGCGGCTCCAGACAACCTCGTAACGAAGGCAACCCCGCTCATTTAATCGTTTGGAGTTCGGGCTTCAGACGTCGGGCTCCCCCTCCTTGGGGGGCTCGGCGAAACGCCTGTCCTCGACCCTGTCCCTGTAGCTAGACAGAATCGACATCAGGGAGTCCACCTTGGGGCGGAGCAGCCTTACGGATGGGTCCTTGGCGATGCTCAGCCGGTAGACGTTGCTTATGCCCAGCCTAGGGTGGACGGGATAGAATCCCCCCTGGCTGCCGTTGATGATGAGACCGCCCCTGTTCAGCTCCGCCATGAGGGAGGTGGCCTCGTCGTCGCGAAGGGCCATCCCCGAAGCGAGCTCCTCCTTCATCACTTCCCCCATCTTCGAAAGGAGGAAAGTGTAGGCTTTCAGGACCATGGGGTCCCACTTGAGGAGGCCGGCGAGCTCCTCGGCCAAGCTGTCGAACTGGGATCTTGTCAAAGCCAACGAATGACCTGCAGGGACTATATCAAGACCTTCGAGGTGGTCCACAGGGACTCGAAGTAGCTCTTCCCGAACATGGCGAGGCCCGGGTGGTCCGCCCAGATGGCCATGTGAGGGGTTCCCTCGCCGCTGCGGCCCAGGAGGAGCACGACCTGCTTGGCGTCGCAGATGAGCCCTCCCCCGAACATCCCGTCCTTGACCCTGACCTCGGCCTTGGGCAGGCCCCCCTTGATCTCCCTGGCGGTGGCTTCGTCCGACAGCAGGACGGAGACCGAGATCCCCCTGTCGAGCAGGCTCCTTACTATGGTCACGGCGCCGCCGGAGAACATCTTCAGCTCCCCTGGGAGGGCGATCATGAGCTCCTGGCGGCAAGAGTTCATGGTCTCCGTTAGCTTGCCGAAGATGTTGACGTCCCCCTTGACGATCCAGACGTCGGGCCTCTCCTTGATGTCCCTCTTCTCGTAGATCGGGACGAGCTCTTCCGTGATGAGCCTCTCGTAGACCTCGTAGTCGTTCTCCCGCTGGAGCCTCAGCGCGTCCAGGGCGACGTTGGGCGGCTTGGGGTAGTATCTGCTGGGGCGGCTGAGGTCGCTCTCGACCCAGCCCTTCGCCTCCAGCCTGCCGAGGACGTCGTAGACCTTGGAGTACGGGACTGTCGACTGCTTGCTCACGTCGGCGGCCGTCTGCGCGCCGTACTTCAGGAGGGAGACGTACGCCTTTACCTCATAGTCGGTGAGGCCCAGCTCCTGCAGGGCGGTGAGCGTCTTCTGGCTCAGCTCCACGGTCATATCACCCTGCTGGGGGTGAAAATAACCCTTCCTCTCGATACGAGCCGGGTGCGTGAGGTCGGGGCCTCCGGCCGATGGCTTGGGACGCTTCGAAAAACGAACCCGCAGGTGCCGCTAGACGGACGCGCCGCAGGAGCCGCAGAACTTCGCTCCGGGCTTCAGGGGTTTTCCGCAGGTCGTGCAGAAAGCCCCATCGGAGGGCCCGGCGGGAGGAGACGGCGGCGCGGTCGGAGGCGCCGAGGGCGCGGAAGACTTTGTGAAGTCGAAGCCGCAGTTCGGACAGAACTTGCTGTTCGCCGGGACCTGGGTCTTGCAGTTGGGGCATATCACCATGGTCATGCCCGCAGCGGCCCCCTGCTGGTTGAACATCTGCGGCAGGATGACGGCGCCCGTTCCTATGGCCGCTCCGCCACCCTGGCTCTTGCCGAGGTCTTCGGCGACCTTGCTGGCGGTCTGCATGCGCAGAGTCTCAGAGGCGCTTACTCCCTGCTTGATGTAGTAGATCCTGTCTCTCCATTCCGGCGGGGTGTCGATCGCCTCGAACTTCAGATCGATGAGCTCCAGGCCTGCGCGCTTGAAGGTGTCGCCGATTGAGGTCTTGACCTTGAAGCTCGTGTCGTCCAGCTGCGTGTAGACGGTCGCCAGGTCGTAGTGGCTCAGGTCGCCGATTATCCTCTCGTTGACGAAGCCCCTGAGGTACTCGCTCACCTGGTCGGATGTGTAGGCCGACTGGCCTCCGACGATCTCGTTGACGAACAGGTTCGGGTCGGAGACCCTGAGGTAGTACTTTCCCCTTGCCTGAAGGGGGGCGAGCTCCGAAGACTGCGCCTGGAGGCCGAAGAGGCCCTGGAACTGCTTCAGGCCCACGTAGATGACGGTGGCCTTGAAGGGGGTCTGGTTGTAGCCGGCGATCCTGCTGAGTATGCTCGTCAGCAGGGGCAGGTTCTGCGTCGTGAGCGTGTGCCTGCCCGCGTTGAAGACGTCGTACGCCTTCCCGTCCCTGAGGAAGACCGCGGCCTCGAACTCCTTGACGACTAGCTGGGCTCCCCAGGTTATGTCCTCGATAGGGTACCTCCAGACTATGTCGTTCTCACCCGGCGACGGCCATTCGATTACTTGTGGCATACTTCGAACACCTCTATGGGTTCTTCAGGAGGGACTCCCTCTGTTCCAGGATCCCCTCCACCTTCTGGATTCCGTCCAGCACCGCCGCGGAGCCTTCCCTGAACCCTTCGACCGTCGGGGAGGGCACGTCGATCGCCTTGCATGAATTGTACAGGCTCTGCGCCGCCTCCACAAGGCTCGCGTCGAGCTCGACCATCTTGTCGAGCGTGGGCTCCTCGACCTTGACGGCGTCGAAGATGCCCGCGTATCCTGAAACGGCCCTTGCCGTCCTTTCGCGGACGGTGTCGAGGCGAGCCATTATCGAATCGGCCGAGTCCCTGTCCGGCGCCGGAAGGCTGAGGTACATCAGCGGGCGCCTGTATTCGTCCAGAGCCTTGGCCATCAAGCCTGAGGCCGTGGCCCTGACGAGGCGGTCGGTCTCCCGCCGGACCTCCTTCTCCTTGTACCCCCTATAGCCGGGCACGTAGGAGGCCACCTTCTGGAACAGGCCCATCCCGTCCTTGACCTGCTGGACCTTGTCACTCATCATTTCCTACCTCCATATGCTTCGCCATAGAGAACAAACAGGGCAATTAAAACCATTGCTGCACCTACCAACCAGATGAATATGGAGCTGCCGTAGGTCGGGTAGAGCAGTATCGCAACTCCAACCAGGGCAAGGACCGACCCCCACACCATGCTGAAGCGCTTCGTCGTGGCGTCGGCGTCGACCGTCACGCCGTGGGTGGCGAAGACGGCCCCGTCCACCAGGAGGACCAACCCTACTACCTGGGCAACGTCCACGTAGCCCAGGGCCAGCGCGAAGAGCAGGAAGCCAGCCAGGAAAAGTGTGACGGCTCCCAGCAAGACCTTGAAATCCAATCCAATCTACTCCTCCAGATTCTCTCCACCCCGACTCGGCTGTAGGCTCCTATAAGCGTATGCCACGCCCGCCCCGGTCAGTCCCAGCGGCAGAGGGGCCAGGTAGGAGAGCGGCTGTCCGCGCAGGAGCAGGAAGGCCGCCAGGAGGCCGCCGATGACGACGTGGGCTAGAGCGACGCCGAAGAAGGTGGCCCTCTCACGCATGTCGGGCGGATAGGTCGCGAAGACGACCCTCCCGGTGGAGGCATCGACGAAAGCCTTGTACGGCTTGCCCCTGAAGCCGTAGCCGAAGATCCAGATGGGGACGTATATGTAGTATGATTCGACCAGGTTGAGGGCGTCCTTCCTCGTGTCGACCCTCTCCACCTCTCTGCCTATCAGGAAGGAGAACTGCTCCTTGGCGGCGTCGTTGGCCATCTGCTCCGCCTGCTGCCTGCTCAGGACGCCTCCGTGCAGGGTTCCCCCGGCGTCCGCCACCAGCTGGGGGCTGAAGTACTTCCTCGCCCTCCCGGCGATCTGGTAACCCTTCAGCTCCTGGGGGAAGTCCTTGGCCGCGGGGTAGAGGAACTCAAAGCGCCTGTCGAACGTCCCCTGCTCGGGCCTGAGGAAGGTCCTCATCTGCCTGTAGGCGCCGCCGTCGGGCCAGGAGTACTCGGCGTCCTCGCCAAGCCCGGTGAAGGTAGTGCTCCCTTCGAGGGAGATCACCCAGAAGGGGTAGAAGTGCAGGGTCGCAGTGTCCATGTGGAGCTGGATGGGGGTGCTTTCGTCGTACCCTCCCTGCTTCTTGGCCCAGAGCATGAACGTTTCGAAACAGGAGCTGCTGTCGTAGTAGGAGGGCATTATGTACCTCTCCTCGCCTTCGAGGGTCAGGAAGTCCGTGTTGCAGTAGGGGCAGTGCACGGCCTTCACCCCCTCAGCCACGTCGACCTGCTTCCCGCAGACGGGGCAGGCGTAGGTGGTCATGTCAGTCACCCTTCACCTCGCGCTGGGAGCGCGTTGCCATGAGCGTCGTGTAGGCTGCCAGCCCGATGGCCAGGGCGCTGAAGAAGAGCGAAACCCAGGTGGGGGACGAGGTCGAGCCCGAGGAGACGGCTGCCGTGGCTACGGCGTACGACGCGCCAGCCAAGACGGCCGAGGCGCCGTACCCCGCGAGGAGGAAGCCAGCCCTCTGGGCCTTGGTGAGGGGGACCTCGGCCTCCAGCACCGTGCCCTTGGCGCCGTCGAAGAGCATCCTGAAGGTCCTGCCCTTGTTCTCATAGCGGACCTGGTAGAGAGGGTAGAAAGAGAGCTGGCAGGATTCGATGGTGGCGTCCGTATAGCAGTCGAACACCTTCGTGCACATCCCCTGCACCTTGGCCCTGTGCGTGTCGGCGACCTGGGTCTCCGCCCAATGTTGGGCCTCGTCCAGTCCGATGCTAGACGAAAGGAACTCGCAGCTCTTCGCCAGAGGCTTGAGCTGGTCCTGGGTGAGGCCCGAAGGCGCCGAGTCGTGCACCGCCTGCTCAGCCCTTTCCAGGCCGAACACCCTTTCGTGTCGCCGAGCGAAGAGCGTGAGGAGGAGCTCCTCGTCGATCGTGCCCTTGACCGGCCTGTAGACCGTGTACGCTTCGGTGTGCTGATCCTTGCCGGAGCCCACCGTCCTGGTCCTGCTCTCGCTCCTGTAGCCGTTGTAGCGAGTCACGCCGTGAGTCTTCACCAGCCAGAAGGGCGCCATGATGAGCTTCTCCTCGGAGATCGAGTAGTCCCTCTTCATCCGCTTGCCGAGGAAGGACTCGACAGAGGACTTGAGGGTCGCCGGGTCCTGCGGGACGACCCCGCTGATGTCGATCTTCTCGTCCGTGACGAAACCGCTCCAGCCGCAGTACTTGCAGACGTAGATGACGGTGTCGGGGGACAGGTCGAGGGAGGCGGCGCAGTTCGGGCACTTCACAGCCAGACCCGAGGCGACAACTGAGGACAAGGACTATGCAGGTGCTGTGTGGCGCCGGAGAGTTTTTTATCCTTTCTCGGAGGTCGGTCTCAGCCTGCTCAATGGAATCTCTTATCTAGGCCGCCGGGATAGCCTGAGCCCATGCCGGGCGGACGCGGCAAGGCCTACTCATACGTGTTCGACATAGTCGTGGTCTTCGCCGTAGTCGTGCTCCTCTGCAACTTCGGCAACTACTTCCAGGTAGTCTTCCCGGTCCAGGGTATCTCCATGAGGCCGACGATAGTGGATGGGGACCTCGCCATCGTGCAGCCTGTCAACGTCTCGACGCTTCACGTGGGCGACATCGTGGTCTACAGGGACGGGCTCATCGATGTGATTCACCGGGTGATACGCATCCAGGGAAACGGGACCGGCACGGTCCTCACGGTGAAGGGGGACAACAACCCGATGCCCGACCCGGTGCCCGTGACCCAGCAGATCCTGGTGGGCAAGGTCGACGCCGTCGTGCTCTACCTCGGCACCTTCGTGACCCAGCCGTTCAACTACCTGCTTGCCTTCGTGCTCATCTGCCTTCTCGTGGTGGACTACCTCGAGGCTGACAGGAAGGGCGGGGCCCCCGTCAGCCCGCCACCGGATTCGCAGGCCTAGGGCGTTCTTCCGTCCGTCTCGTCGCGCATCGCCGACGGCGCGTCCGGCACCCTGTTCCTTCCCTCCTGCGCGCCTTCCTCCTCGACGTGCACCTCGGACCATATGTGGCCGCAGTGTTTGCATCGGTAGGTGTAGTTGAACTCAGCTACGTCGACGGTGGTGGGGACCTCCTCCTGGACGGCCAAAGGCGAGAAGAAGCCGCCGTACCTTGAGGAGTTGTAGGTGAACGCGTAGGGTATCGCGGTCTTCTTGACGTAGGTCTCCTCCCTCGTGTCCTTGAGTTCCCTGCTGACGAGCCGAATCTCGAATCGCCTGCCGCACCCGGGGCAGTGCCTGAAGAACGTCTTGACCTCGGACATGGCGTGTTTCGCGAACGGAGTTGCTTATGGGTCTTCCGTGGAGATGGAAGGGATCACCCCATGATGGGTGCCGGGCCAGCTAGGCGATGATGGTGGAGCCGTCGTGTGCCCATCCTCCGTTTCCTGATGGAGGCCTCCGATTTCGAGGCAGGATTCAGGCAAAGGAACCGAATCGTCGGAGGATGCTCGAGACGAACCCCCAACCGATTCTTCATAGAAGCCGTCGAGAGCGACAGCAACTTGCATCGGCATGGGGCGTGGCTCGCTGAAACTTAATAAGTCAAGAGCCCCAAGCTGGAATCCATGCCATCGAAGAAGACGGGTGGCACGGGCAAGCTTAAGGTTCACCGGAAAGCCTACACCAACAAGAAAGGTGTCAAAGTGAAGGCGACGACCTTCGAGATAAAGGACAGGGGCAACAAGGGCAGGGGCCCGAAAGTGATTCCGAAACTTGAAGCGGGTGACCTGACCCAATACGGGTACCATGCCGACAAGGAAACGGAGGTCAGGCACAAGGCACTGGCCGAAGCAGTCCGCGAGTTCGGCCCTACGTCGGTCGCCCTCAAGCTGAACGCCCTCTACGTCCTCAACAAGAACACACATCCTGATACGGCGGAAACCTACACTGAAGACCGCGAATGGATCGACAGCACGTACAAAGTGTGACGGAAACCGCCTGGGAGCCTCAGCTGTGCTCCGTGAACCCTCCGACAGACGAGCTAGACCAGGGATCTCGGGCCGGTGGGACCAAGAAGCATTCCTGGTAAGGCTGCGTTTTTTTGCCTGTCCTGGGCTTACGGCGGAGACTCACGACAACAAAAGGGAGGGCATGAATGCTTCTGCGGGTTTGAATGACGTCACTCTATTTGGCTCTGGTTCTGCTTGTCCCGATGGCGATTCACAAACAAGCCACCAAGCATGAGGAATAGCCCAACTCCCCAAGTTGTGAATGTGGCATCGTCAAACAGGGTCATGTTCCTAATGTAAGTGCGACAGTAGTTTGGATTAGGCCCACTTGGGCAACCGGCGTAGGTCATCAAGAACAGGAATCCAAGGACGATGATTGCGAAGCCAATGAACA
>DATKKG010000081.1:0-13878 GCA_035543015.1 Conexivisphaerales archaeon
CCCCAAGTGAACGGCCACCTCTTCGTCTTCACCCGGACCTTCAAGCGGAAGTTACTGGTTCCCATCAGCACCTCCTGGGGAGGCCGCCTGGCGACCCGAGAGCATGAGCTTGTCCCAGTCGACGTCGATGGCCTCCCGGACCGCCTCCGAGTCGCGGAACGTCCGCATCGTAGCGTCATGCGACTCGGGCGAGAGCTTCCCGAAGTGGTATCGCGTGCGGACGAAGAGGAGGGCCGTCTGCAGGGTGTCCTGCTGGCAGTAGCGCCTGATCTTGGCAGCGTGCTCGGCCGACAGCTCAGGCTGCTCCGCCACCTGCCGGTAGAGAACGTCGACCTTGTCGCCAGACATGTCCGTCTTGCCCGGCAGCCCTATGAGCCTGGCGCAGTCGCCGAGCCGCATCTGGCGGCTGGCACCGTAGTCGGACAGGTAGTCCATGAGGTCGCAGTGCCCCTCCGTCGAGTACCTGTAGCGCCTCTCCTCCTTACCGCCCTGCTTCTTGTAGTACCACCCGCACGATACTCTGTGCTTGAGCGAGCGCATGGAGATGACGGGCAGGTCGAAGCCCCGGCCGTTCCACGTCACCAGATGGACGTCATCGCATATGCCCGCGCCGAACTTGTCCAAGATGATCCGCTCCTGCCTGTCGGCCTCCGCGAGGTCCCACGGGCACCACAGGCAGTCGCTCCAGCACCCGCCGAAGCGGTACTTCGGGTCGTGGTTCAAGTCGAACACGACGTCCACGCAGCTGAGCGCCACCACCCGGCACGCCTGCGGAGGAGGGAAGGGCTCCACCACGGCGACACCGGCAGCTGACATCATCACGACGCTCCCGAGGCCCGACCCACCGCCAACCTGCTGCAGCGGACCGGGCACGAGCTTGTACGCGGGCTCCCCCCGAGTCCAGCAGGACTCGTCGGGCACGGTCTCGATGTCGAGCACCCGGAATATCACCTCATGGCCTCTATGCGGTTGAAGACGCAGAGGAAGCTCTGCTCCGCCCGGGAGGGCTCGAGGCAGCCGATCTCGCCAACTACGCCACCGTAATTGAACCCCCAGCTCTTCTTGACCTCCGCCGGTGCCGTCGGGAAGAGGTACGCCATCTCGATCCCGCGGACCTCGTCGTCCACCTTCTTGACGAGCTCCCGCATGGCAGCGTCGACCTCCCCCGCGACGCCGAGCTTCTCGCAGATCGCCCCCATCCAGGCTGCCTCGAGATCCCTGTACCATTCCATCTGCGGCAGCTCCTTGAAGGGAGCGACGGCGTCGTCGAGGTAGACCTCGGCGGCATCGTGGAAGAGCAGCGCCATGAGACCGACACGATTGTCACAACCCATTCGAATGAGACCGTTCAAGTAGACGAGCACCGAGTGCTCGGCCACCGAGTAGAGCTGACTCGTGTGACCACCGTAGCGGCAGGTCTGCGAGAGGGCGTGCGCGATGTCCGCGACGTCGACGACAGACGCGTCCGGGCTCATAGGATCGTAGACCTTGCCCGAGCTGGTGAGACATTGCCCCATAAAAAATCTCCAGTCAATTAAGGTTTTACCCTACTATAGATGAGGGTGTCAAGTACCTTCATCAGGTGGACGTGTCTCTCGGACTGCTACCTCTTGGACGACGACCTCGCCTTCGCAGTAACTTACCATCGACGCAGTCAGCCTATAACCATACTCCATCCAGACTTCAGACGTGTCGCGCGTGGCGAAGTCGCTCCGCACCTCCGGAGCGTACTTCGCTCTGGCTGTCTCCCGCGCGCGCTCCCGAGCTCCGTCACATCCTACCACGGCAAGCACGCCGTCCAGCGGGCTCGGTGCCGCCTCGCCGCGGGCAGCAGTCGCAGCCCGTCCCACCAGCACGAGCTTGGCCAGGGCGTAGGCAGCGCCCACCCGGAACGACCGCGCGGCCCTCCGGCTGCCGCACTCGCCGAGCTCAGCGGCCACCTCAGGGTCGCGGACCGCCTCCCCCACCTCCCTGACCATTCGGCCCTCGACCGCTCCCACGGCGGCGATCATCTGGCCGGCGAGGTCTAGCGCCCTCCTGACGGAGTCGCCCTCGCCGGACACCCGCACCTCGCGCCCCCTGCCCATCGAGCCCGACACCGCGACCGCCCCGCAGGCCTCCGAGGCCGCGGCGACCACCACGAACTTCCAGGCGGGACCCCACTCTGGTCCCGAGAGCACCTCCTCGTGCTCCGCGACGCCTTCGACCTCCTTTCTCGCGTCGTCCTCGCTGAGCGCGTACTGACACCGCAGCCGCTCGGCCGCGGCCCTGGCTGCCGCTGCCTCGTGGTGGTTCGACGACGAGGACAGCGCCAGGAGCTTCGACAGCCGCTCTATGACCCTCCGAGGTGTCATGCCGTGGATTGTCTACGTCGTCGCTTCTTGACGATCCTGACGTGCCTCTCCCAGTGAAACCAAGCCAACCGCCACGTCGAACTGATCTGTCCACCGCACGCGCACGCGACCTCCCAGTCTCCGTCATTGTTCTTGAAGACCTTAGGACGACCGCCGTGCGGACACTCAGAGAGAGGAATTCTCTGGGTGAACCACGAGCACCACCAGCGCCACTGCTTGACGACATAGTGGACGGCTCTCACGAGAGAGCGAACGAGCACCAACCACCCCAGGCACGAGAGAATGAGGATGGTAACTCGTGCTGGCAGAGAGATCTTGTCGAGCCAGTGCAAACTGTCTAGCATTCCGATACCAATCACTCAGTTGATTTTGGAACTGTCGATCCAATTTGACCCAGTAAAAAACCGAGACTGCGATTATGCTCCTCCTCGTCAGACTCAGAAAATCCGTAGAACGTGTCGATGCGCTCATGGACATCCCCAGCATCATCCTTGATCTGCATGCCATTCCCGAGTCCAACAGCCGCAAAGGCTTCTCGCGCTGAGGTAAGATCGTTGAACCTCATCTCTGTTGTACAACAGCCACAGTCATTTTTCGCGTAAACAGTTATCATCAGTTTTTCCTTTCATTTCTCAATGTCGGCAATACCGACTCGGCCAATATGGTGCTTCCTCGCATGCCTATCCAATTGACGTCCTTTCTAGACGTTTCCACTCATTATAATCACGTCCTTCGATCTTTTGTCGTGATCTTCGTTGTGGGGCCACGTTTCCGTATCCATTTGCAAGGGACATGCTCCATCGTGTTCGCAACCTTCGCAATTGTGCATACTTGTGGCCGTCTCTATTGATTCTTCCGGCACTTTTCCTTGATTAACCCAGTAATTGCACCCTGCCCATTTCACCATCTTCAAACTCCTATCGATCTGGTGGAGTGTGTGAACCGGATAAGCACGCTTCCTCGAGCTAACAAGCCAATCATGAACGAGCCTGCCTGAGCTGTCTTGAGATCTCGCGCTTTTGGTGTAGAGGCGACTTAGCATACCAAGCGTGCCACTCACAGTACCTCACGAGCAGGTCGCCACGCATGACTACCCCTCGAAAGGAGAAATTCTTCACTCGCTTCCACGTGCAGCCGCACTTCGACGTCGACACCTCGCCAGGAATCGACTCCAGCTCCTCCCGCAACTCTTTGTCCTGCGACTCTTGCGACATCGTAAACCTCATATCAGTAATCGTATTTACGAGACGCTAGAGCCTCAATCTTCCACCTGCCAACCATCATCTCGTAAGAGCAAGCGTCGAGCGACCAGCCCATGCTCGCGGCCAGCGCCGGGACCAGCTCAGCGTTTGGAACGTGGTCCACGTAGGGAGACACACCGAGTGAGTACGCCAGGTCGCAGAGCCCCTCGAAGCTCACATCCTCCACCGAGCCGTCCGGCCTCACGAGCTCGAGGCCGTACCACTTCGGGTAGTTCTCCACGGTCAAGACCGGTCGAGCTTGCGGTGCTCCCGCGTAGACCAGCGGGTGCCCTCGCCTCGACAAGTACGTCACGGCGTCGTCCCCGTGATGATGCACTCGACGACGTCACCCCGCCCCTCGCCGTCGCAGCTGATCTTGCGCTTGGCCTTGACCTTCCGGACGCTGAACTTGCGGATCTGATATTCCGCCACTAAGAGATCGTCGAGCGCCTGCGACACAACAACATGAGCCCCGCGGTCGCGCAGCTTTTCGGCGAGCTCGACGAGCTCCCTGTGTCGAGCCGCATCGAACCCGTCCCTCGTGTACCTCGTGAAGTGGGCCGTCCTCGACCTCGGCACGTACGGAGGGTCGAGGTACACGAGCGCCCCCCGCAGCAAGTTGGCATCGCGGTGCAGGACCCCCAGCAGGTACTCTTCAAATGACTGGCAACGGAAAGTCGTAGTCCTCTCTCGCATGAAATCAGCGCAGTCCCGCAGGTTCAAGGTGTCGCAGACGGTAACCCCTCCGTCCTTGCACCACGAGACGTTGTACTCCCCCCGGGAGTTGACCCGGTAGAGGCCGTTGTAGCAAGTCTTGTTGAGGAAGATGAACCTCGCAGCCGCCTCGACGTCCATCGGCTCGCCCAGCCCCGGGACGAGACTTCGCCCCCTCTCCCTGTAGTAGGTCCTCTCGGGATCTCGTCGATATTGAGACTCGATCATGGAGAGGTCACCGATCAGATGATCGGAGCTCCACGCCACCGCCTGCCACGCGTTCATGAGCGCCGGGCACGCGTCATTGAGCTCGGCGTACTTGGGCCCGAGGTGGAAGTAGAGGGCCCCTCCCCCAACGAACGGCTCGTAGTAGTAGTCCCTCATCGGATCCCAAGCCGGAGGCACCGCCTCCCGCAGCTCCGAGAGCAGCTGCGTCTTGCCGCCCGCCCACTTGACGAACGGCCGCGCCCGGACCTCCTCGCGAGGGAACGTCACACCCGACTCCAGCCGCACTGCTCGAGCACATCCTTACCCACCGACGTCGCCGCAACGCCGAGAGGTTTCACCAGCACCTTGACCGGGCGTCCCTCCTCCCACACGATGTCGTTGACCTCGAAGATCGCCCGCTCCGACCTGCCCTCGCAGGCGAACTTGTCGCCGATCCTGGGCAGCCCGTGCGGGCCGATCTCCACCTGCTTCGACATGGGGCCGTAGACCTCAGCACCGTTAGGCATGTAGCTCCCGACGCAGTACAAAACGCAGTACATCCTGACGAATCCTGTCCCATTTTTCATCTTCACGCGAGCTCCTCCCGCCGGCATCGCAGCCAGCGCAGCAAGATACGACTCAGACCTCCCGTTATGCGCGAACAAGTCGGACGCCCTAGCGGCGATCTGCCTGCCTAGATCTGACGATGCCACTAGCAGACCTCGCCCTTCGGGATCTGAGTGAGGCTCGGCACCTGATCCAAGTGATCACGCACGGACTTCTCGACAGCTCTGATGAGACCGTCGCTCGACGGTCCTCCCTCGAGCTCGGGTGCCTCGAGCACGCAGCACTGGGAGCTCCCCTCGACCACGACCGCTACTACCACCAAGAGACCGCCGTGACTGTCGCATTTCTTCGAGAGACTGTCGGCCGCCTTCTTCACCACCGACTCCAGATCAAACGGAGTCGACTTGAACGACTTCTGCGATCTCTTGCCCTGCTTCTCCATCAACTTCAAGACGCACTGAAAGCCTGAAGGCTCTCCTGGTATGTCTCTGATGTCGAAGAACCAGGAGCCATGATCGTGCCTGGCCCGAATACGAGCTCTTGATACCCTCCTTGATAAGAGCTTCATCTTCTGGAGCTCTGAGATCAGATCTTCACCTCTGAGCTCGACGGACTCACTCCTCTCGAACTCTTCACCCTCGGGAGTGACGTCGAAGACTCGATAGACAGTCATCGAGCCCTCGACTTCTGCCAATGTGCCTTGTCTACCAGGGCGTCCAGCTCGCGGGCCGCGTACTCGCCCAGGTGCTCCTTCACGATCTTCCTAGCCGACCGCACGTCGACAGCTCCCAGCACGACCAACGTCTTGACGTCTGACACGTCCTTGTCGCGAGCTGCCGCCATCTTCAGGGCCAGGAGGTAGTCAGGCCTCACCACCTTGAGCGGCAAACCCACGTCGACCGCGTGATCGACAGCCGCCACGTAGAGCGGCCGGTACTCGTCGGACCGAACCACCAATTTAACAGTGTGTCCCTGAGGAGTTCTCGCCACTACTCCCCCGAAGATGAGCTCCTCGACGTGCTCGACTCCCGGTAAGTATTCGTCTACCAGAGCCACGTCGACGTCCTTCGTGAGACGGTCCGACCCGTACGCCATCATCGCGACACCACCTATGAGAGCAGCGTCGATGTCTTCTCGCGCCGCCATCTCGGCGACCTCAGCGATGGTCGCCTCGATGACGGCGGGGTCTAAGAACTTCACCCTCTTCTCGTTTCCCATAAAGAGATCCTTCTTTTGATTCACATTTTTACCGGCAATTGTACCAAGTGTCAACTGCTAAAATAATTTGAGCTGCCTCCCGAGCCTCTCGCTCATCTGACGCCGCATATCACCATGAGCGGGAAACCCCACGACGCACCTGCGAGCCGCCACGCTGCACAGCCTGCAGGTGGCGCAGGACACTCCCTCCCGGGACACGGCCGGGCAGACGACCACCCTGCGCCCCCCGGGCGTCACGACCTTGGGCGGGTTGTGCTCGGGCAGGGTCACGACCACCGGTCCCAGGCAGAGCTCAGCCAGACTGTCAGCTTGCTCGACGCCGTCGGCCGACAGATTGATGACGAGCCCTCCTCGGAGCGTCGCCCGGCGCAGGGCCGCCCGGTTGGCGAGAGCCGTGCTGCCCGTCCCGAGCACCGGCTTGTGGGTGTACGTGAACCCCCTCGTGCGGCGGGCCGCCTCGCAGAGGTCGCGGAGCAGGTCGGACGCCACGTCGTCGCCTTCACCCGGAAGGTCGCCTGCCTCGTTGTGGCGCCATAGCTGGCCTCCGGGCAGCTCCCTCACCCGCTCGAGAAAGTCGTCCCAGGGCAAGCCGGCCCCCAGCGAGAGCCGCCGCCAGTGCATGCCGGTGAAGTGGTGCTCGGCGTAGCACCCGCGACCGAGCCAGGGGCACGAGGTCGGGCAGGTCTCCGCGCTCGTCATCGACACCGGTATCGGCCCCGTCTTCGTGTTGCGAGAGCACGAGGTCCACTTGACGAGCAGACGACTCAAAGGAGCTGCCGGTCTCCTCTCGGCTCCCTGCCTCTGCCCGCTCCGACAAATGTAGCAGCACCTGACCCTCCTCCCCGCGCTCATGAAGTAAGCGACCTCCCGCCACGTGTAGCACTCCCTGCACCGTACCTCCTCTACGCCAGTGCCGCCGCAGACGGGGCACGGATCTCGGAGTCGTAGCTCCCCCCGGCATGCCGTGCACACCTTCTCGTAGGCGCGCGACTTGAGCTCGCTGGCGATCACCTGACCCGCCTCCTGGGCAGACCAAACCACCTGAGCAAGAGTCTCAAGATCCCTCTCCCTGACCTATCGTATCGCGCTGACGATCGCCTCTCGTAGTCCCTTCTCCTAGATCTCCCACTCGTCACCTCGCGGGGTCGCATGAGCTCACCAGCTTCCTCACTACCTTCGCCGTGTTGTTGGGACCGTGGGCCGGCACCTTGACTAAGACGTGCTCGCTGTCGAAGTCGAGCACCAACACCAATACCCCGTCGCCGATCACCTCGCGATTCGCGACGACGACGGCGACCTCCCTCTCATCAGCGTCGGTAAATGTCGCGACCTTCTCGGTCGAAAATAGACCAGGTTTAACGGACGCCCGCATCGTAGCTACTTGTTGGCGGTGAATCATGATCTTTTGCCTCTCCGGAAGTTTTCTTCTCCACGACTGGCCTTCGTGATCGGTGAACAGGACACCCGACCATCCTTCAGTCGTCGCTGTGAACATACCGCGCTGTCGATCTGCACCCGTGACTTCTCCTGTCCGGACGTCTCCATCAGACAGCACACCGAAAATCACCTGGATGGAATCACCGACCTCCGGAAATCTCTTGGCAACCCGATCTGCCATCATGCTGCCCTCGCCTCCTCGCATCCTAGATTGGTCCGAACGCATCCTCTTACTCCACCGCACGCTACTATCTTCCCAGATCGCAGCTCTGTAACTCCAAGAGAGCACTCGCTAGGTCAGTCTTTCCGGCCACCACCAAGTCCTCGATGGAGACGAGCCCCACCTCAAGTGCTCGAACGCCTGGTCGCTGACACTGACGTCTCGACACTTGACAGCGAGCGGCCTCGTCGCCAGTGGGCTCGTGATCTTGAGCTCGATCGTTATCGTCTTCATGGCATCCTCCTGTGTTCAACCAGCCGCTCCCACCGAGCGGCCCGTCAGCGCGCAGCGGTTGCACACCGCCACCCGCACCCGGTTACCGACGGTGGTCAGCTCGTCGCACGTGTGGCACCGCACCTCCTCCCTGGGCTCGTGGGCGTCCTTCCAGCGCCTGCACGCGAGCACGGCGATCCGGTCTGCCAGCACCTTGACAGTCTCGGACTTGGTCCCGGGAGCCACGTGGGGAGCCAGCATGAGCGCCACCTCCTTGGCGAACATAACCACCCTCTCGTCGTAGTCGAAGTCTATGAGCAGCTGCCCCGAAGCCACGTCACTCACCTCCTCTCGGCGGTCTTCCCACCCGAGCCGGTATGACGCCTAGGTCGATCTGGAGCACCTGCACCCTCCTGTAGAGGTACGTCCGCGGCACCCCGAGAGCCGCCGCGGCGCGAGTGCGCGAGCCCCCGCACGACTGCAGAGCCTGTATGATGAGTATCCGCTCGTGCAGCGCCATGATCTGGGGCAGAGTGCGAGGCGGCTGCCGCTCTCCGCTTCTCTCGACGGAGGCGTCTCGCCGCCCCATCCTTTGGCTTGGCATTGGCATCTCGACCTCCTTTCAGAGTCTCCAAGTACCCTTGATCCACCGCATGCTCATAGAGCTCCAGCTTCATCTCGTGCATGTATCCCAGCACCGACCCCCTGCGCTTGTACCGATGTTTCTTGGACACCTTCAAGTGCTCGTAGGCGTCCCGAAATGCCATGTTGAGCCGGAACTCGTCATACCCGGGCAGCCCGTGCCGCCTGCCCCAGCTAGACGGCACGCGAGCCCCTCCCGCATGCGGACTCGTCGCTCGTCGAGTGGAGATCTCCGCACTCCTCGCACCTGCAGAGGCTCGCGCGCAGAGCGCCTATGGCCTCGTTCTTGATCTGGCATACGCGACTCTCCGTCAAGCCCAGCCTCCTGCCGATCGACTTGAGGGTGTTGTCTTCTCGGTAGTACCACGTGACGACGTCCCGGAGCCTGCCGGGCAGCCGCCCGACGGCCTCCCACAGGAGGTCGCGGCTCTCGCGGTCGAGCATCTGGGACTCGATGCTGCCTTCACAGGCGATCTCCTCCAGGTCGTCGACCCTCATCTTGCGCACTAAGCACCACGCCGGCACGGCCTCCTCGCCGCCGGCGGCGATGGCCTGCCGGCCGTCCCGCTTGACGTGGTCCATCGTTCGGAGCTCGTCGTACATGGCCCCGCGGACCCTGTGTACGGCGTACGCGCGCCAGAAGTCCATCACCTGGAGCTTCGCGGGGTCGTAGTTCCGCCACGCATCGAAGAGACCTGCCATGCCCGCCGCCACGAGGTCGTCGAACATATCCCACTGGCCCGACCGGCGCAGTATCAGCCGAGCTAAGCACTCGACGCTGCGTCGCCGGTTCGACCACACCTCTTCGAACGACTTCATGGCCGCTGACCACTATACACCTCCCCCGGCGTCAGCCTGTGACACTCCAGCCACTCGGGCACCGAGCCACAGCCCAAGCCTCGCCAGCACGCGCTCTACGACCATCACGGTGACCACGCCGACTCCCCTCATCTTGAGGAGGTCTCGCCGCCCGAGCCGCACGAGCTGCCCGACCGTCCGAACGGCTGACTGACTGCGGGTCAGCTCGGGATCTGCCAGGAGGACGAACGCATTTTTCTCGACCTCCGTCAAGTCCGGCAGCCCCGCGAGCTCGAGGTCTAAGAGGCCACCCTCGACGGTGACCGGCGCCGACAACTTCCTCGAGTACTCACCCCACCACCTCTCGCTCGACAGCACCACCACTGCCGTCATCTTCCCGCCCGACACCTCCACCTTGACGGCGAGCTTCTCGTCAGATGACAGTGAGAGCTCCCGGCGGGCGAACCCAAGCACCTGCTCCCACACGCACGACACTGCCTTGTCGAAGTCACGAGCGTCCACGGTACCTCCTCAGGCGCCTCGAGCACCACAAGACAACTACCCCTACAACACCCGCCAAGATCAGCACCGGCCACAGCGGAGCCATCAACACCCAGAAGATCTTGCCCCGCTGACTATGGAGATCGACACGATCTCCGTCCCTCAGCTGAGCGTATACCCACCCGAGGGCCCCGCCGAACCACGCCATGATCAATACCTTAGTCATCTCTCGTGCCTCCTCTCACACGGCTGCCCTGAGCATGGCCTTGGTCACCGTGTCGAAGTTGCGCTCGATCTCAGCGTCGAAGTCGAAGCCCTCCGACATCCTGTCGCCCGAGCGCAGCTCGGCGACGGTCCACGGCCTTGTCTCCCCGTCCGGGTAGTGGAAACGCTTGGACAGCATCTCAAAAGTCAGCGCCTTGATGACCAAGAGCTCGAACGGGCTCGTCGTGTACTGGCCGCCTACGAGAGTGCGATAGAGCTCCCGCATCCGAGTCATGCGCTGGACCCCGATGCGGTCGCCCGCGATGATCTTGTCGAGCTTGTCCCAGGCCGCCTGCCCCTGACCGAGGGAGAACCCCTTGGCCTTGGTTAGGCGCTTCTCCTTCCAGGTCCCGTCCCGCATGAGCTCGAAGCCCTCGCCCCGGTAGATCTTGGGAGCCACGAACTCGGCCCAGTCCATCTTCTTCTCGAGCTTGAGGGCGCCGAGCGTCTTGTCGTCAGTCGGCAGGGTAGCCTTGGTCGACACCGAGTCCGTGTCGAAGTAGTAGGGGGGCTTGTCCTGCCTGTAGCACTCCTTCGCGAAGTCGTAGAGCGTTCGGCGGGCGATGGCGGTGATGACGGAGGCCACGATCACGTGCCGGTGGGCAATCTTGGCCTCCTTGTCGGCCAACCAGACGCCCGGCTGGAGCATCTGCATGGTCGACCGGTCGATCTCGTCGGGATTGACGAGCATCTCCTGCTTGTGGGTCGACTCCGCGGCCTTGCCGTAGAGGGAGTTGAGCAGGTACTTGAGCACCAGCTTCCGAAAGTCCGTCGTGGAGGCGGCCCGGAGCGCGTAGATCTGCCTGGCGTACGCCGCGAAGTCGTCAAACGGCTCGAAGACATACACCTCGTGCACCTTGTGCAGGGTGGCCCCCTCGCGCAGCGCGAGCCTTATGTCCGTAGAGGTAAACCAACTCCGCCACCTCCCGGTCGGGAAGAAGACGCGGTTGTCCTTCCGATAGGGCAGCGGCGGCAGCACCATGTCCGGCACCTCGACGGTCGCGTCGACCAAGTAGATGCAGGAGTCCGAGTCGTCGTCCGGCAGCGTGGTCCGGTACTCGACGAGGTTGGCCGGCAGGGGATGGGTCATCGCGTACGGGAACGAGGAGTTGATGTCGTAGATCTGGAAGTCGCTCGCATTGCGCGCCAGCACCTCGACCCTCGAAGCGAAGTAGCTCTCCTGGCTGATGCTGTTGAGCCTCTCGCTCGTAAAGATGTCCCGCTTGAGGAAGGCCCGCCGGAACAAGGTCATGGCGGTCGAGGCGATGGTCTGCTGGAGCTGCCCGCCGAGCGCGACTATCTCGGCCTCGAACTCCGCTATGGCCTTCCACAAGATCTCGCAGTCGAGCTTGTTGTACAAAGTCAAGATGTCGATTGGGGCCTCGGCATAGAAGGTGACCATCTCCGGCCGCGAGAGCGACTCGAAGTCCTTGACCTGCCGGCCAAACCGCTCGGACATCCAGGCCAGGGCCTTCGGGTCGTCGCCCTTCTTGATGCCGATAGCCTTACCGATGGAGGCGAGCTTGTCGCGCAGGAGCCAGTAGGAGTCGCAGAAGTGCCACGCGTTCTTGCCGCTCACCACGTGGACGATGATGGCCGAGCTCCCGGAAAACGAGGCCTTGATCTTCCACATCCTGCCCCTGCCGTCCATACCCTGCTCCACTGTGGTCTTCTTGCTGCCGTCGGGTGAGTAGATCGCACTCGACCTGGTGGCGAGGAGGCTCTCGGCCCTCACCTGCTCCTTGATCTGGGTGAGCAGCTCGTCGAGCACGAACTGCATGTCGGCGAGGCCCCCGGCGTGGGCGAAAAACCACCAGCCGCGATACTCCCTGACAAGGAGTGCCTCTACGAGCTCGCGCACCGCCGGATAGCACCTATAGCTCGCGACCATGGTGGGCTCGTCCATATCCTCCTCGCCCTCCTCGGGCTGCTGGTCGTAGTACCCGCAGATGCGAGCCCGCAGGGCGGAGGTCATCCGCCGCGAGGGTGGGAGCGGCACGCGGAACCTCTCGCGAGTCCCGACGATCTCGACCTCCGTGTTGACGAGCTCGGGCAGGCTCTCCCCGGGCACCCACTCGAGGTCGAGGACGCCGAACCTGCGCAGCCTGCGCTCGGTCGTTATGGGGTTGAATACCGGCACAATTGACCTACTGACAATCCACGCCTATCCAGCAGACGAGTGCTCTCGCTCTTTCGTCCATGCCTATCAGATTAACAACCCATCAAGGTACAACTACGGACTTGACAGGGCCATATGCTGTCACCAAGTCTTGGCACACACATTGTAAACAGATCGCACCAGTGCCTGCAGTGACGGACTTTCCTTCCGCGTCAGTCCATGAAAAACAAACTGGATCACTGCGTATATTACCGGTCTGTTTTGGAAACCTCCAAGTATGACCTCGCTTGCACGTGTGCAATTCCCATTCATACAAGATGTTCAACGAAGCACTTGTAGAAATCTCAAAAACTTGTTTTTGTTCAGTTGTCATCCTTTTCCTCTCAATCCTGCGGCACGACGATGAGAGCTCCCGTGATGTTCCGAGCGCTGGCATTCGTGTTGGTCACACCCACCCGAATCTGATCGCCCCTCTTCACGGGTCGCATCCTCAGCGGGCAGGGATACTGGGGGAGGTAGTCCTCGACCTTAGCCTCCGGCCTGCACTGACGGAGCACCTCCTCCGTCAGCTCGTCCGTCGACGAGAACAGAGTGGCCGGCACGGGATCGTCAGCGTCGAGCAGCACGTGGTCCTCCCGGAGGGCGCCGCCCTCGCGAGTCACCGTCGAGATCTGGTAGACCAAGAAGTCTACCGCCACGTGCTCGGGGATGAACAGTCGCACGGGAACTACGTCTCGCTCAACCATGAAATGAAAGAGCATCGACGAGTTGCCACTCACGGCATGGACGCCCAGTCCCTTGACCAAGTACTTTTCCATGCCTATCCGGTTGACGCTCCACTGAAGGCTCCGCCGTTCTTCAAAAGCCACTTGTGCAGACGTTTTTGTACGTGATCTCGTTCTGAATCACTCATGAATCCGTGGACATGCAAAGCACCAGCGCAAGCCAACATACGTTTGAGGCATGTCTCGGACTTCCAGGTTGGAAACTTGGCATAAGGCCGTAATTTCGACATTTCAAACTCCTATCGAGTTAGTGGTGTGCGTGAACCGGATAAGCATGTACTTTTCCGATCCCATTTAAATTGAAAGTCGCTGAGCTGTCAGTCAACCTGCTGCTATTCGATCAGTTGCCGTTCCCCACGGCACCCCGCCGACCAGCTCGGACATGATCGCCCTCGCCCTGGCCGCGCTCTGAGAGTCGTTCCACACCCTGCACCGACCGCTCGGGTGCGGCAGCCCGACCAGCCTCTTCCCCCGTACGACGGACCACTCGAATGGTAACGGTCCCTTGAAAACGCTCCTGACCTTAGACCCCAGCAGCACGAGCACCGAGTGGTGGGACCCCAGGCACTGCTGGGCCTCCTCCAGGGCGACCTCCTCC
>DATKKG010000082.1:0-1156 GCA_035543015.1 Conexivisphaerales archaeon
GGCCTTCTCGTCCCCTCCTGACTTGCCCAGGGTGACGAACACCTCCTTCAGGTCGCCGTCGACCAGGTTGGCGGTCAGGTACAGCCCTCCCTGGGGGAGCTTCAGCTTCAGGGTCCTCCCCTCCATCAGGCGCGGCCTTTCGAAGGCCTCTGGCGTCTCTTCGCGCTTCTTGGACACCTTCTCCGTCTCGAGGATTCCTTCCCTGCTCCCCTCCCTGTAGACCGTGATCCCCTTGCACCCCATCTTCCACGCGAGGAGGTAGATGTTCTCCACTTCCTCTGGAGTTTTCTCCTGGGGACGGTTCACAGTGCTCGAGATAGCCGTGTCGATGTGCCTCTGTATCGTAGCCTGCATCTTGACCCTCATCTCTGGTCTGATCTGGTGCGAGGTCACGAAGTAGTTTGGAAGCTCTGCCTCGTCCTTCGACCCCGACATCGCCATGTACTCTCTGACGAGCGGGTGGAACACCTTGAACTCCCCCTCGCTCAGTGACTTGCTCCTCCTTGTGTAGGAGAGGGCGAATATCGGCTCGACGCCGCTGGAGCACCCCGCGAGAATCGAACCCGAGCCGACCGGTGGTATCGTCGTTATGGCAGCGTTTCTGATTCCCTGGGCCCTGATCTTTTCCTTCACCTTGGCGTCTAGCCGCTGGACGAAGGGCTGCGCCAGGTGCTTGTTCGCGTCGAAGGCGGGGAAGCTTCCCTTCTCCCTCGCCAGCTCGGTTGAATAGTCGTAGATTACGTTCTTGATCCTCTCGAAGAGGTGGTCGACGAACTCGATGGTCGAGTCGTCGTCGTACTTTAGGCCCAGCTTGATCAGCATGTCCCCCAGGCCCGTGATCCCGACGCCGACCCTCCGGCTCCACAGCGAAGCCTTCTTCTGCTGAGGGAGCGGATGCCTTTCAGCATTGTAATCGAGGACGTTGTCGAGGAACCTCACTGCATACTGGCTCGCCCTGGTCAGGGCCTCCCAGTCTATGCTGGCTCTCTCCGAGAAAGGCTCCTTCACGAAGGAGCTCAGGTTCACCGACCCCAGACAGCAGCACCCGTAGCTCTCGAGCGTCTGTTCGCTGCACGGGTTCACCCCCTCGACCTCCATGCCGTTGTACTCGGTCGTCGAGTCCCGCTTTATGGTGTCCCAGAAGAGGACGCCAGGC
>DATKKG010000083.1:0-19434 GCA_035543015.1 Conexivisphaerales archaeon
GGCGATGGCGTAGGGGGAGGAGTTGACGAGGTCCCTGTATCGGGCCTCGCTGTCGCTGAGGGCCTCCTCCGCCTTCCTCCTGGCCGTCACGTCTTCGAAGACAGCGACGGTGCGGTGGGGCCTGCCCTCCTCGTCCCTGACTACCGCGGCGGTCATGGAGATCCAGAGGACGCGGCCGTCCTTGTGTCGGAACCTGGCTTCGACCTGGTAGTACGGCTTCTGCCCGGAGAGGAGCCCGCCTCTGGCGGCCTGGACCCTCTCCCTATCCTCCGAAAGGAGGAAGGACTCCAGGAAGTTGGCCCCGACCGCCTCCCTCTCCGTGTAGCCCATCATCGAGCGCAGGGCCGCGTTGGCCGCCAGGACGTTGCCCTTGAGGTCGGCGAGCCCGATGCCGACGGCGGACGAGTCGAAGATCGAGCGGAAGAGCTCCTCGCTTGCCCTGAGCTCGACCTGGGCCTTGCGAACCGCGTCGGAGTACCACACCATGACGAAGTAGAGGGCCGTTATCGGGACGATCACGAGGGGGAGGTCGATGAGGACCTCCAGGGGGGTGGCCGAGAGGGGGCGCCCGGTGGCGTACACCTCGTAGGTCTTCGAAATCAGGAGCATCGAGGTCCCGACGATGAACATCAGAGAGGAGACCCTGAGAGGGGTCTGCCTCCTGAAGATCCACGCCCTGAGGCCTGAAGCTTCGGTCAAGGGGTTTCAGCTCGACGAGGAGTCGGGCTCAGCGGCGGCCGTCCAGGGAGTTGACGCCCAGGAGGAGAATGTACTCCCGGTCTTCAACCCAGGAACGAGCCCCGCTGTTTCCCATCATGGAGGCCGCCCTCGACGCTGAGACGGCCAGAGGGAAGCCTGCCGTGAGCGCCCTCGTCGTGAACGAGGGAGAAAGCCAAAGCGAAGCCTTCCGGAAGATGGATTCGAGGGCCAAGCGTAGAGCCGCGCCCCTGGCCTGGAGCCCGAGTCGGCAGCACAGGCGGAGGATTCCTCTCTCCACCCGGTTCAGGGCGACATGTAGAACATGCTGCCTCATCAGGCGTTGCTCGAGGTTGCGAACTTCATCAGTGTCCAGTCCAAGGGCAGTTCGTGCGGCATCCGAGGCCTGGAAGGCTTGCATTGGACAATGAACAGAGAAGCAGACAGGAGATATAACGATTTTGAATCGGCTGGAGCGCTGCGGCACCCGTCTGCCGCGAGCGCCAAGCTCAGAGCCTCGGACTCCTGCAGTTGACGTCCCGGATTCGGAGAAGCGGAGGCGCAGCTCTGGGGGAGAGCATCACCGAGAGGACCGCTTCTACCTTCTCGAGAGGCGCCTCAGGTACGAATGCAGGGAGGATGAAACGATGACGATCATGCCAGCCAGGATGAGAGTGGCCGAGCACACCGCCAGGATGGTGTTCGAGTAGTTCTGCCTAAGGAAGACTATACCGGTCCACCCCATCAGCACGATGCCCGTGGCCGAGATGGCCACTCCCCCGGCCATGGCCAGCGCGTCCGGCCTGTCATCCCGGAAGAACCTGTACGTCTCCTCCCGCTGGCCGACGGACCCGGTAGCCTTCTTCAGTTCGATGGCGGGCTTGAGGCGAGGGCTCGAGGTGTCGAAGAAGACCGCCATGAGCTTCAGGCCGACGTCGGCGATCTCGTGGTCGTCTCCCGCCGCCATTGACTTGAAGAAGTCCGCGCCGGCGTGCGTGGAGAGGGCCCTGGAGTTCAGCGCGAAGAGGTTGGCATGGAGGGCCAGGACCCCGTCCTCTTCATGGAC
The DNA here is from genome assembly GCA_035543015.1 of Conexivisphaerales archaeon. Lineage (GTDB taxonomy): Archaea > Thermoproteota > Nitrososphaeria > Conexivisphaerales > DTJL01 > DATKKG01. The sequence goes on from DATKKG010000083.1 coordinate 1,763, forward strand.
GCCCACCGTGATGTCGGATTCGCGCCTGATCAGGGGCGATATCAGCTTCGGAATGAAGGAAGGGTCGTTGCTCCTGTGCAGGTCCATCACGACGACGAAAGACGGGTCCAGGGCCATCGCCTCCTTGAAAAGCTCGGCCATCACCTCCTCTCTCCCCCTTCCAGCCGTGTGGCCGACTGTGAAGGCGCCGGCGCTGCGGGCCTGTTCCACCTTCTGCACGGAAGACCCGGCCTCAGTGACCAGGACCCTGTCCACGTACTGCTGGGCGGCCGTCACGGTCGCCCCGATGTCCTTGTCGCCTTCAAGCGAAGGTATGCACAGGACGGTCTTCCCGCGCTGGTGTACGTCGGTCGAGGACTTACCCCTAGCTCCCAGCAGGTGCGACAGGCCTTCGGTAGTTGCTCCGCTCATTGCAGCGTCCCTGTCCGGTAAGGTGGTATTTGGATGCCTATAGATGCTACCCTCGACCGGCCCGGCAGTAGAGCGGCCGCCGACCGGGAGTCGGGTCCTTCGGGTCCCTCAAGATTGAGCCATCCAGGAGCTCGGCGGCGGGGAGTTCGGCCGGAGCCTCCGCGGCCCCTTCTCCACACGAGAATCAAGCGGTCCTCCTGACGGGCCTGAGACCGCATGACGGAGACGTCGAGCCCTCACAGGAGCCGGGGATCGGAACGGGCCCCTGCGTTCAGTTGAAATAAGAAGTCGCTGTAGGTGCAATCCGAGGCAAAGCGCGTGGGGGATTCGGGCGCCCGCCGGTGAGGGTTGTGAGGTAGCTTGGTCGAGACCCTGGTCGCTCTCCTTATGACCTGGCTAGCCTGCCTCGTCTACCTCCTTGCCGGCTACTTCATGCTTACCGTGGCGCAGCCGATCGCCCGGAGGGCGGGACTGACACTTGCAGCCTCCCCCTGCCATAGGCTCTCTGCCAGCCTGATCTCCGTCGTCTTCCTGGTGTGCGTCTGCAGCTTCCCCTTGAGGGTCGGGTTCGGCTCCGCATCCTCCTTTGTTGGGGTCCTGGGGCCGCTCATCTCCTTGATGGCGGCAGCGGGCTCGGTCCTCTTCTTCCTTGACTTGAAGAGAGGGACCGTCGCAGCAAGCCTGCGGCCCGAGGAAGCGGTCTACGCTGCGGTGCTGGTCTCCCTCCTCTTCGTCATCTCCTACTTCTACGTCTCACAGTCCGTCGACACCAACTACGACTTCTACTACGCCAATTACAAGGCCATCGGGTGGGCGCTCCACGATGGCAACATGGCAAACCCGCTCCTCCAGCAGTGGTACGACCTCAGGGGCTTCCCGGCCTACTGGAGCTACGTGGCCCTCGGCGGGGTTGTGGGAGACGCGGCCTCTGTCTTCTCGGTCCCCCTGGCCGCCCTCCTTTCGACATGTATCGCGGTCTACGCGATCGCGAAGGACTTCTTCGGTCGGAAGGCTGGTCTGGCGTCCGCCCTCATCATCCTGGCTTCGCCTCTCACCTTCCTCTACTCCTACAGGGGCCTCGACATGGACCTCCTTGTTTATGCCGCCGTCCTGGTCGCCTTCTACGCCTCCCTGAAGTCTCTGAAGGGGAGAGCAGGCTCCGCGACATGGGGCCTTCTCTCAGGCGTCGCCGCAGGCGCGGCCATGATGGCGGACCCCAAGGGCTTCATAGTCCTGCTGATCCTTCCCGTCTCCCTGGCGCTGTCCTGGGCGATGAGACAAGGAGGCCCCCGGCCCCGGGCTGCGCTTCTATGGTTCCTCGGAGCTTCTCCGGCCCTGGCCTGGACCGCCCTCTTCGGGTACCTTCAGGTCTATCTCCATCCGGTTCACGCGCTGGTCCAGCTGCCCCCGACGGGCCCCGGTTGGGCTCCCTCGAACTTGGTCAACGTCTTCTACGCGATGACCGGGCTGCTGTCGTATCCCTTCTATGCGTTCCCCCTCGCCCTGCTCGCCTTCCTGGCCGCGGCCACCGTGCTCGTGGCCCTTCGTGAGCCGCACATCGCCCAGCTGCTGGCCTTCGCGCTCGTGGTCATCGCCTCCGTCTTCGCCTTCGCGGGGGGAGGCATAGGCGTCGACAACTGGAGGTACTTCTACCTCACCGTCCCGGTCCTCGCTATCTTGATGGCCCTGGCGCTGGAGAGAATTGCCGGGGGCGAGTGGCTCGTCCCGGCCTCGGCCGTCTTCTCCGCCGCCTACGTCTCCACCCTGATCGGCACGGCGATCGGCTTCAACGCCAGCTCCTTCTGGTTCGCCAACACCGTGCGTGGGATGAGCGCGTGGGTCGACCCGGCCATCGTCCCATGGGCCGTCAGCTCAGCCCTGATGGCGGCGGCATATCTCGTCCTGAGGTCCTCCAGGGGAGAAGCCGTTCGTCTGAGGATCAAGGCCCTGGCGCCGACCGGCGGGGGAAGGAACCTGGCGTGGGGCGTGCTGGGCCTCGTTCTGATTTCGCTCGTCGTCGCACCTTTCCTCCCGACGATCCAGGGGACGGCCCTGGCCGACATCTCACAGGTCAGGGACACCGGGCCCACCTGGAACCTGGGGCTGAGGGCCCCATTCGGATACATCGCGACCAGCCATTCGATGTTCCAAGGAAGCGCGTTCATCACCTTCGAGGCTTACGGAATCGAATACTACGCGGGGGTCCCATCGCTGGACCTGAGCCAGCCTGCCCAGGCAGCCCCCCTCCTTCCATACATCAACGACTCGGCCGCCCTGAGGTCGTTCCTGCTGAGCCACGGGATACGGTTTGCCCTGTTCCCCAAGGTCTCCAACACAGCGAACGAAGTGGGCCCGGACTTCCTGTCTCTGGAGGTGAGCACGCGCGTCGGCGCCCTCGTGGGCAACGCCACCATACTGAAGGTCTGGGACGGTTGGGCGCTGTACACACTCGCGCAGGGCTAGCCGGCCGCAGTCGGCGGGCTGAGCTCCATGAATCCTCATGCTAGCTGTTTATATCCGAGATAGCCTTCTACCTATCGTGACTTGAGGAAATCGCTCATCCTAGGTGCAGTTCTCATCACAGCAGTTTTGGTCTCGAGCGCTTTCGTCTTCCTGTTCATTCGGACTGGAAACGTCACGCCCGTTGGAACCGCCTCCAATGCCCGCGATGAGTTGCGGACGCTCGGCTGGCGCACCTTGGTGAACGAGTCCAGGGGTGGCGATCCGCCGCCGACCGTCAATTGGGACAGCTTGTACGGCGGCACCGGCAACGACACGGGCATGTCGGCCGTCGCGACGGGCGACGGAGGCTTCGTTCTGGCAGGGAACACGAACTCCTTCGGGGTGACGACGCAGCAGGGCTGGCTCGTCAGGACGGATTCGAACGGGAACGTGGTATGGAACTACACTTACGGCGGGACGGCGGGGAACGTCGTCGAGAAGGTGATAGCGGCGGGAGACGGCGGCTTCGTCGCGGTGGGCTTCACAAACTCCACCGGTCCCATTGGATATACTCCCGCCAGGGGAGCGGGCGGGTACGACGCATGGCTCTTCAAGGTGTCCTCCACGGGATCCCTTGAGTGGGAGAGGCTCTTCGGAGGCTCGGCGAACGACTATGCCTACGACGTGGTGAAGACGGCCGACGGGGGCTACATACTGGCGGGCGCGACCGCCTCGGTTGACCTCGGCCAGCTCGACATGTACCTCGTCAAGACGGATTCGGACGGCAACCAGCAGTGGACCTCGACCGTCAGCCGGGTTGGCGACACGGTGGCCTACGCCGTGACCCCTGCCTCCGGCGGCGTGTACGTCGCGGCCGGGTACACCAACGCTTCGGGGACCGACGACCTCTTTGTTGTCAAGACGGACACCGTCGGCCACGAGGCGACCTCCTTCATGCTGCAGGAGCCGGGGGTCGACGTTGCGCACGGGGTCGTCCAGGCGGGCGACGGAGGCTTCTACGTGGAGGCCGTCACCAACTCCTTCAGCAGCTCCTACCAGATGTGGCTGCTCAAGTTCAACAGCACGCTGTCAGAAGCGTGGGGCCACGTCTACGGATCGAGCCATGACACCTTCGGCTACTCGCTTTTGAGAGCGGCGGACGGCGGTCTCCTTGTGGCCGGCTCCATAAGGAACTCCACCAGCGGCCCCCAGGACGTCTTCGTGATGAAGACTGACAGCCAGGGAAGCCAAATCTGGAACATGACGTTCGGCGGCTCCGGAGACGACGTGGCCTATTCGATAACCGGCTCAGGCGTGGATGGCTACGTGATAGCCGCCACTACCAACTCTTTCAGTTCAAGCAACGACGCCTGGCTGATCAACCTTGGCAGCGACTTCTTCTTCTATCCCTATCTGGTCTCGGGCAACGTGAATGCCACGGTTGTGGTAGGTAACAGCGTTCCACATCCTCCCTGCGGCGCAGCGAATACGGGCGACACGGTCGGAGGGATGCAGGTAGCAGAAGGAATGGGAGTCTACCGTTCAGGACTCGGAGGGCAGTACTACCTAGACACGGACATAGCGAAGTACAACAGCTCGATCGATCTGGTCTACTACAGCTTCCCCAACGTGACCAACGTAATAGCGGTCGGAGGGCCTGGAGTCGACATGCTCAGTTACAAGTACTTCTTCAATCCGTGGTACGGGCCGGTCTACTACCAGGAGAACTTCACCAGTGGCGTGGTCTATATGATAACCCCCACCAACACCTACAATTCGTCGACCTGGGTGAGCCCTGGCCACGACCTCGCACTCCTTGAATCCGTCTACGTGCCTTCGGAGGGAAGATGGGTGATGGAAGTCGGCGGATTCGGCGGGGACGGCAGCAGAGCTGCTGGGCTGGCTCTACAGATGGCGAACACGGGCCAGCTTCCTTTCACCCTCCAGGGTAGGGCGATGCTCATTCAGTGGATAGACTCCAACGGCAACGCGAAGGTCGACACAGGCGACACGTTCAACGTCATAGAGATAGTCCCCTAGGAGAACTGAAAAGTGTCTTCTGGATCCCCAGATGAGATTGAGACCCTAGGCCATCACGTAGAGAAGTCGGCTGCGGGCTCAAGGCCACCCAGCGTTTCAGTTGGAATCTGCGCGTACACCGAACTGGACAGCACCCTGCGACTGGTGGACGAAGCCCTCGCCGTCCACAGTCCTCGCTTCAATGTAGAGGAAGTGATTGTCGCCACCCCCAACCGGGCCATCGTTCAGCAGCTCAAGGGGAAGGACCCGAGGGTGCGTGTGATAGCCGAGGAAAGGCGAGAGGGGAAGGTGACAGCACTCAGGAAGGTCCTCAAGGCTGCAACTTCGGAGATCTTCATCCATATCTCGGCGGACGTAAGGTTACAGCCCGATGCCATACCGAACCTGGTGCAAGACCTTGTCGACGATCCAGGGTGCGGGGCTGTGGTGTCACACATCAAGCTGGTGAACCGAGGAGGGATCGTGGACAGGGCGAGCGTGTTGATCTTCACACTCTTCAACAACATGAATCAGATGCTGAACGAGGAGGGTAAGCTGGGCATGCTGGGCGATGTCTACGCATTGAGACGAGAAGCGGCCACGGTGCCTCCGGCCGACGTCATAAACGAGGACGCCTTCATCGGACTGGCGCTGAGGGACATGGGCTACCACATCCACAAGTCGAAGAGGGCGGTAGTCTGGATCGCCGGCCCACGCACCCCGACCGACTACATCTTCCAGAGGACGAGGATACTCTTCGGGCATCTCCAGCTCATAGGCGAGCACAAGGAGTTTCCGACCACCTTCGAGGTCACGACCCCCAAGTCCCCAGTGAGGAACTTGAAGGTGCTCGGCAAGACGCTGGGCGAGCTGGGACCCGCCTACGTCCCCGCGCTGGGGCTGGCCGTGATCCTCGAGGTGATGTGCCTCGGGCTGGCGGGCGCGTCCAGGGCGTTCCACACAAGCTACAAGCAGTGGCGGGTCATCCAGAGCACAAAGCAGATTTAGCTCGGGGCTGCTATCACGGTTGAGCTGTTGGGCATGGGAACCGTAGAGAGGATCTCCGCGACCGCCGCTGGCGCCGGAGGTTCCAGGCTCAGCGGCTTCCCTTGGAATTATCTCGTAATCGGGCTGCTGATCAGGGAGGCCCTGGCGCCCTTCACGGGCCACCCATACGACTTCGAAATCTGGGTGAGGCTGGGCAAATCGCTGATGACCAATCCGAACCCATACGTCTACCTGAACTACACACCCGGACTCAGCCTTTCCCCCTACGGCACCCTGGGGTCGATAGCCTATCTCCCGCTTTCCGGTTACGTCTTCGGCGGCACGTACGCGCTCTATGCCCTTCTGGGAGAGCCAACGAGATACCTGTACTACTTCCTGCTCAAGCAGCCGATGGTGATATCCGACCTCCTCGTTTCCGTGGTCCTCTTCCGTATCATATCGTCTGGTAGGGTGGTGGGGTCAGCACGCCGCGCGGCCCTGCTCTGGCTCTTCCTCCCGCTGTCGTTCTTCACTTCCACGTTGTGGGGTTCGCTGGACTCGGTCGTGATACTCCTGACGCTTGTCGCGCTGTATCTGTTCCAGGAGAACAGGTACGTTTGGTCTTCTATTGCCCTTGCGTTCGCAATCTTCTACAAGCAGAGCGCCCTGATCTTCCTGCCGGTCTTCCTTCTTCAGAGAGGATTGAGCTGGAAGCAGAGGGCATACTACTGCGCCATCGCATTGGCCATCCCCGCTCTGGGGACTCTGGTTCCCGCCTACATCTACAATTGGCAGCTATCAAACATGTACAACGGCCTCGCCTGGCAGACCGTGCTCCCGGTGTTCGGAGCCATGAGCATCTTCAATCCTCTGGTCGCTGTGAAAGACATCCCCGCTCTCTTCACTCAGGGCGTGGGCCTCATCTGGGTCCCGATGGTCCTCGCTTCATACTACTTCATCTACAAGCGCCGAACACCCCTTGTGGAAGGGATGCTCTTCACATTCCTTGCATTCTGCGTCCTGCGTCCCTTCCTCCCTGAGAACTGGACCGGGTACGCGCTCGCCTTCCTCCTGATAATAGGGACACAGGACAGCTACCTGAGGTTCGCCACCCTCTCCACGGTGGCGCAGTTCTTCTTCATAACGAACAACACGCTACTAATCAGGTTCTTCACCCCAATCTCACTTAACTTCTTCAACTGGGACCTCTATCTGAACAACTACGTCCTGGCCGAGCCCAGGTTCATCCTGATGTTCCTGCTCGCCATCCTCTACTTCATCGAAGCGGTAGCTATCATCTGGAACAAGCCCTCGCCGCTGGGAAGACTCCGTCCGATGAGGTCCTTCGCCGACTGGCTTACTCCTGCCGAGGTGTGCTGAATCGAGAGTAGCCTACGTACTGCCTCTCGATTTTCGCTTCGCCGGCAAGACTCCGCGTGAGGCCCTGTCGCGAATCCACTTCTCGACCGAATACGCTCGCCGAGTGGCTGCCCTCGGACATGAAGTCACCCTCTTCTGCCTCGGCCAGGAGGACCGTCGCGTGGAGTCTATTCGCGAGGATGGTTTCACCGTCAGGGTGCTCCCGGTGGACGCCCACTTCCCGCCGCGCATGATGTCGGGCAATGCGCACAGCGTGCTGCTCGTCAGGGAAGTCGGGCAGATGAAGCCTGAAGTCATCCACTATCACAACTACCTCGCATGGAACTTCCTGTACAACGCCCCTCTCCTGAAGGCCGGAGGCACCGCTCTCATAGCTCAGTATCATGGCCGACCTGACCCTCTCATCTTCCAAAGGGGACGTATGTTCTGGCCTTCCTTTAGGCTGGTGGATAGGTACCTCGTCCCGACGCAAGCCGAGGAGCTGCATCTGCAGAACGCGTTTCACGTCGACCGGGCGCGAATAACCGTCTTCCCCAACGTCGGGGTTGACACGAGCACGTTCAGGCCCGTAATGGCAAAGACCGAGTTTCCGCAGTTCCTCTACGTGGGACGGATACCCCTGGAGCCAGGAAGCCTCTGGGAGAAGTCTCCAAGTCGGGTTCTCAGAATCCTAAGGGCCCTCAAAGACCTGAACGTTTCCTTCAAGCTGGACGTGGCCGGAGACGGGCCTGGAATGGAACACTTCATGTCCATCGTGGACGAGCTAGGCCTGCGCGGAGAGGTGAACATGCTGGGCTTCCTTGATCAGAGGGACCTGCCGCCACTCTACTCGTCGAGCTGGCTGACCTTCGTCCCGATGCACATGGAAGGAATCGACATAGGGTGGGATGCCTCACTGAAGGAGTCTCTGGCGTGTGGCACACCTGTCGCCGCGTTCAATGATGACAGGCCGCGAAGCGACGAGCTCGGGCTCCTCCTGCCGAGCCACCCCCTTGGGGCAGCTGAGATGCTCGCCCAATTCGTGGAGAACCCCGGCCCGCTGCTCAAGAACGCTGCCAAGGGACCACAACTCGTCGCCAAGAGTTGCGACTGGAGCGTGGTGATCGGGAGGCTTCTTGGAGTCTACCAGAAGGCTACGGTCAAGACGAAGGCTACTAAGTGATCTGGGTCCTGCTGGCGTAGACCAAGTGCATCCTCCGATTCTCAGGGTCGGTCACCATTCGGACGGAGAAACCCTTGCCCTCCAGGTACAGCATCATGTTCTCCGTTGTGAGCTTGTTGTCCATGTCGTGGCACTCCATGCTTATCCTCGAAACAGCCGATAGGGTATCGTCCGGACATCCAAAGAGAATCTCATATTCCGCGCCCTCACAGTCCATCTTTAGGAAGTCGACCCTTTCGATCTTGTTGAGGGCAAGGGCGTCCCGGAGGGAAAGGGCTTCGGTTTCCGTCTCCCCGTTCAGGTGTTCCAGCTTGAAGAAGGAGCTCCAGCCCCCGTCCTCCGCCAGGTAGAGTGCCCTCCGACCCGTGCTCCCGGCTAGGGCCACCTTACTCGGAACGACGTTGGTCAGGTGGTTCAATTCCACGTTGGTCAGGAGCATCTCGAAGTTGCGGTTGTCGGGCTCGAAGGCGTACACCCTGCCCGACTTGGCGAGGGAGGCCGCGAAAACGGTGAAGACCCCGATGTGCGCCCCGACATCCACAACGACATCTCCGGCGTGTATTTCGAATCCTCGGGGATTGTAGACCTTCTTAACGAAGACTTCGAGGTAGATCGAGAGGTCCGTGGTCTTGGCACGCATGAGGCACGGAATGCCGCTTCTTGTGACCAGCTCTATCGTCTGCGACTTCGTACGCCCGAGATAATCCGAGAGCGCCACGCTCCAATTCCTGGTTGTAACGATGAGTTGCGTAAGTGTGAGGAGGCTCGCGAGGCGCAAGGACCGTTCTCGCGGAGTCTTTCCCCGAATAAAGCCTTGCCGATTGATGACCGCAGGGAAGCTCCTGGGAGTGCTGTCAAATGCTTATCTGGAGGGACGTCCGGACATATCTGGGTTGGCGAACGGTCTAGTATCCGGCGGCGACCGGCTAGTGCTGGAGCTAGAGCATTCCTTCATATGGCTTCCCCTATCCCTTCTTGTGACGATGCGCCTGCGCCACACTGCGTCGAATGGGAACGGCAATGGGAACAACAGGAACCACCCGCCTCCTTGGTTCTGGGCGATGATTGTCCTCTTGATCACGGGGGCCATCGTAATGTTGGCCGTTATCTTTCTGATTCCGCCTCCACCGCCACCGTATCGCTGATCGACGTACGAGGGTCATGGGCTTTGGGAGCCAGGACCTGGAAGCCCCTTCAAGGCATCCTGAATCGACCTCTATGGCAGTGGCTCATAGTCGGTCTCGTGTTGCGGCTCGCTTTGGCTCCGTGGTTCGGACACTGGTACGATTCGCGCATCTTCATGGCTGTGGGGGCGGGCGTGGCGAATGGAGAATCGCCGTATTCGACCTACAACCTCACGCAGCTGTTCCCAGGAGTACAGGCGATCATCCACGGAGACGAGACGGGGGTCCTCTATGGGATAGGTTATCCGCCATTGTGGGGAGTCATAACAGCCGCACTCTACGAGGGGTCGTATGCAACCACGCACAACCTGAATGTCTACATGTTCGCCCTCAAACTCCCCGTCATCTTAGGAGACATTGCGTTCGCGCTTGTCCTCGCAAGGTTCGTCTCCGGCGCTACGGGAAGTTGGGATTCGGGGGATCTGGCCGCCAAGGTGTGGCTGGTGTGCCCGTTCGTCCTCCTGTCAGGGGTCGTCTGGGGCCAGATGGACATCCTTCCACTGCTCTTCATCGTTCTTTCCACGTACTACCTGCTGAGGGGGAACTGGCTCGCCGGGGCTGTTCTTCTCGCGATAGCCGATGGGTTCAAACCCCTTGGCATTGTCATCCTCCCTGTACTCGCAGCCTTCCTGTGGAAGAAGGGCTCCATCAGGAACGCGGTCTACTTCACGGCTGCAAACCTGCTTTGCTTCGCTGCCCTCTCCGTGGGGCTGCTTCTCGCACTGCACTGGCCGCTCGGGGGGTTTTTGGCCTCCCAGACCTACCAGATATCCGGTGTAATCGGAGGAGGAAGCCTCTTCATCGTCTGGACCGCCGCCTCGGCGGTGTTGACCGGCAGCGAACCCTACCTCATAACACCTGCATTGGGGGTCCTGTGGGTCGTGGCCGCGGTTGCGGTGTCTCTCCTTTACGTCTACCGAAACGGAGGCACCGACGCCAGGGCGCTGGTCTTCTGGGAACTAGCGGCCGTCCTTGCGAGCTTCGCCAGTCGGACCTTCGTGAACGACCCCCAATTCATCGTCCCGGCTTCGCTGTTCCTCATCCTCATCCTGCTGGACCGGGCTCGGACAGTCAAGCCCTTTTGGATAGCGACCGGCCTGCTGACATTGTTCGTGGTAGTGCACGCGCCGATGCTGAGCTTCCCCTGGATCGAATCCACCTACTCGGTCGATCTGTCCCAATCTCTGCTCGCTTCATTCACCTGGACCCTTGTGAAGTGGCTGGGCTCAGCTGCGGTCATCTGCGTCACGTACTGGTACTTCGGCAAGAACCTCTGGAGGCTCAGGGGGATGTCCCGGGCCTAGCGTTTATAGACAACTCACATACAGGTAGTGATACACATCGTGGACGCCCCTCATGCGGACCTGGTTCTTGTTTCGCCCTATCCTCCAGATAGGGGCAGGCTTAGCGAGCACTCTCAACAGCTCGCAGAGGGGCTGAAAGCTAGGGGTCTCATCACGGAAGTCTTGGCCGACGTGGAGTTGTCTGGTCAAGGCTCTGCGTCCAACGTGAAGGTGACCAGGGCTTGGAAGCCGGGGAATCCGCTTTCGCTGTTGGGCATTCCCTTCCGTATCCTGAGAAGCAGGCCCAGGCTGGTCCTCTTCAACTCCCATTTCGCGGTGTTCGGCAGGAGCAAGCCCACCAACTTCATCGGGTTCCTCTCGATCTTCCTTGTGTGCAAGCTCGGGTGGCTGTTCGGATACAAGACCGTGGTCGTGCTGCACAGCATCCCTGAGGCAGTGGACACGCAGCTCTACGGTCTGAAACCGAGCTTCCTGAACAGATTGGGATTGCTGCTGGCGGAGAAGTTCGCCCTGAGTTGCGACGCGGTCGTGGTCACGATGCGTATGTATCAGAGGGTCATCGAGCATCGCTTTGGTCTTCCCTCCTATTACATCCCGCACGGCGCTTGGGTATACCCTCCTCCACGTGATCGGCCAGGGAAGCCAAGGGACTCTCTGCTCTTCCTCGGATACCTCCACCCCGGAAAGGATATGGAGATGCTTGCGTCGGCATTTCGCGAGCTCAAGACGAGGCATCCCGACCTGAAACTGAAGCTGGCAACGGTTCCGCACCCCAACTTCCCGGATTCGAAGTCGAGGCTGAACGTCTTCAAGGGCATGGAGGGCGTTGAGTTCCTCGGCTTCCTGACTGACGACGAGCTTTCCTCCGTTTTCGGGAGTAGCGTCGCTCTCGTTCTGCCCTACGTATCCGCGACTGGGACGAGCGGCGTCCTCCACGTGGTCAGTGCTGCCGGTCTACCCGTCGTGGCCACAGACCTCATCGAGTTCAGGCAGAGCCAGGCTGAGGGAGCAGGGCTCATTCTGGCCGAGGACGCCGGAGACATAGCACATGCGGTGGATCGGCTCATCGAGGACGAGTCCTACTGGAATGAAGTATCCATGAGAAGCAGGCGATTCGGCGCGGGACGCAGCTGGGACAACGTATGTTCGGAGTTCGTCTCTCTTTTCCGAATGCTGTGGACGTCAGCCTAGGGGGCGTTCTGCCTGTCGACCAAAGTCAAAGGAGAAACAACATACCACCGTCGTCGCCAAAGGCTGATGGCCAGCCTTCTGCCTCCAGGAGTTACGCTTGACATCGGGTGCAAGGCAAGAAGCTTGAAACCTTTGCTTCCTTCGCATGAGTACTTCGGGCTGGACGTTTCGGGCGGCGACATAATGGCGGATGCAGAAGACCTGCCTCTGAGGGAAGGAGCATTCGACTCGGTGGCCTGTGGCGAGGTCGTAGAGCATCTCCGGAACCCACAGAAGTGCGTCGACGAGATACGGCGGGTTCTCAAGGACGGCGGAGTGGCGGTTGTCAGTACCCCAAACCTGGGGACGCTGCATGCTGGGGACGCCTATCTTCGCGACCCGGAGCACATCAACTGCATGGACTACGCTAGGCTGAGGTCGATGCTGGCCGGGTATTCGACCGTTAGGAGGCATGGCTTCGACATCTTCCTCGAGAGCCCCGGTCACGGCCTGGGTGACGTCCTTCCGTATCGCTTCAGGAGGGCGCTCGCGCAGAGATTCCTGTCCCTTGACAAAATACTCGTGGTCGAACTGAAGCCCTGAAGGCGCCCTCTCAGGGCCTGCGTCTATTCCCCGCTCATCTGTCCACTAGCCTGATGAGAGCGAAGAAGGAGACGAACCCAAGGGGCACGAGGAGGCTGACCAGGCTCTGAGTGTTGAGGAGGTCGGGGCTGGCCATGAAGAAGGGGAGGTCCACGTACCTCCTCCCGAGGACGCCGGCCTTGCGGGCCTCCAGAGGAGGGCTCGCGAGCGGCGCTCCATTCACTGGGACCCTGACTCGCCGCTGAGCCCGGGGCTGGTGTACAGGTACATCCTGCCGACGACCTTCTCTCCGACCTTCGCGGCATGGCCGGAGGACGCGACGTTGGACTCGGCGATTTCGTTGATGAGGGTGTGGATGCCTCTCGACCTGAGATACATGAGCCTGGCCTCCATGGAGTCTCTCATAACGCCCGTCCTCCTGAACTGAGGCTCTACGTAGACGCTGTGCGACCTGGCGATTCCCCCGACGATGGCCATCCAGGCGATGCCGACTATCCTGCCCGAGACCCTCACGACGAAGCACTTGTCGCCGTGCCGGAGCGCCACCCGGATCCATTTCATGTTCGTCTCGGGCTGAGCCATGGCCATGAAGCGCTCGATCTCCCCGACGTCGTGCTCGATGCTGACGCGATGCTTGATCCTGCGACCCAGGGGGGCCCTGTCGACGTCGAGCTGCCAGATGTTCCAGTTCTCCCTGGGAAGGCCCTCCACCTCGAGCTCCGAGAAGACGTAGCTGGAGGGCTTGAGCCGGTAGAAGGAGTCGAAGGCCTCCCTGGACTTCGTGAAGACCGTCCCCGTGGCCTCGTAGCCGTCGTAGATGAAGAGGCCGCTGGGGGCGCCGTTCCGGTCACGCGCGATGTAGGCTTCACCGCCGGCCTCGATCTCCTCCTCCACGTCATGCCGGAGGAACGGGTCGAAGAAGGAGAGCCCCTTGGGCAGGCCGTCGAGCTCGTCGCCGACCACCAGGATCCTCGAAACCTTGACGGGGTCGCCTCCCTGTGCCATCTTTATCACAGATCCAGGATTGTGAACGTCTTCGCCAGGCTCTCCTCACCCAGGATGTTCCCTATGACCAGCTCCAGGCTGTCGCCGTTCCTGCGGAGGTCCACCACTTCGTCGTCCTTCAGGGCGTCCCTGAGCAGGCACTCGAACTGGACCTTGCGGTCCGTCGCGTGGCCGAACCTCCTGACCCTCTCCCTCTCTATCTGCTCGTAGGCGTACATGAACTCGTAGAGGGAACGGTAGATCTGGTGCTCCATGTTCTCCTCGACGTTGAACTCGAGCTCGGCCCTGTCCCTGCCCCCGATGGTTATCGACTGCAACCCCTCGAGGTCCGCCCAGAAGATCGTCCCGTCGGGCGCCAGGAGAGCGTCCTTGTCGAGCCAGACGTCGTAGAAGTCCAGGCCGCTGTACGTGCCGTTGCCGTTGTCGCTCAGGGACCTGCAGAACAGGGTGAGGGTCGCGATGCCGCTCTTCAGGAAGTTCCTCAGGAACCCCAGGGCCCTGTCGTTGTCGTCTATGCGGAAGAAGTCGAAGAGCTCCCCGGTGTCGTCTCCGATGGTCCAGTCCGAATGGAAGTAGATCCTCACGTTCGACGGGACCAGCCGCGTCTCTTGGACCATCTCCTGCCTGAACCTCCGATACCAGTACACCTGGGTGAACTCCTTCTGAAGGGCCTCGGGGAGCCTGACTATCTTCACCAGGGGGGCGATCCTGAACCCGTGAATCGAAGTCGTGCTGGCGTCGGACATCTCGGCGGCCTTCATGGCGATGGACGCGAACTCCAGTCCCTGGGAGCCATAGGGGCATCCCCTCGACCAGAGCTCCCCCGTGAGGTACCTCGGGAACCTCTCCCTCTCCTTCGCGTTCATGATCCTCTCCTTCAGGCTGCCGCCCTTGAGGAGCCCGCAGATCTCCTCCTTCGTGAAGAGCTGGCGGCTGAAGGGGCTGGTCGTGGACCCGATCCCCTTGACGGAGAAGTAGAAGTCCGTGCCGTCTATGGTCGCGCAGGGCTCCCTGCCGACGGCGCTCCTGTTGTCGTCTATCAGGAGCTCCCTGGTACCAAGCGGCTCCTCCACGGTGAAGGGTTTCGCGCTGTCGGGGAGGTGGATCCTGTCGAAATCAGCCACCTGGAAGCTCCTGAAGTACCTGTTCGTCATCGTGCCCGCCCCCCGGTACAAGTTGAGGTTGATCGGCACCCCCCTCAGGATGATGGGCGTCCGCTTCGTGATGGTCTGGGTCGAGCCTTCACCGCCTCACTGCCTGGGGCCCCCGCAGTAGGGGCACCTGTCGGCCGTCGCGGGATAGAGGGTCCTGCAGTACCTGCAAGTCACCATGGGGACCTCCCTGATCACGACCTGTTCGGGTGGCTTCGAGCCTATGTTGATCTTGGAGTCCCAGGGCGTCGGAGGGGGAGGCGTGAGGGAGGGCGGGGTGGGCGAGTGCTCGGGGAGAGGGTGCTTCCGCCTGTTGTTGCGGGCCACGACCGCCGCCGCGATGACGACGACCAGGAAGAGGACCAGCATCGCGATGGGTATGACGATGAACAGGTCCAGCCCGCCGGAACCGGTGGCGGGCGGAGCGCTGGCCGTGGCCAGGGGATAGCTGGTCGAGGTGACGTATAGCGTGTCGGTGTAGGTGAAGCTTCCAGCATCTCCCTGGTACTGGCCGCTGTCCTGCTCCACGTACTTGTAGCCGACTATGTATCCCGTGCTGGGGTCGAAGTACTCGTCCCAGGTGTAGGAAGCCGCGAAGACGCCGTAGTCGTCACTACGCTGGTACTGGCCCGTCCCCCTGGCATGGATGGTCTGGACGTACCTGCCCACTTCGGCGGGCATCTGGTAGCTGTAGTTCCTGTCCATCACCGCGAACTGGGTGTTCAGGAGATAGAATGTCCCCCCAACCGGCAGGGAGGCGTCCATGAAGAACCAGACGTAGGTGGGCGAGGAGTAGCCGACTTGGTCGTCGGTCCCGTTCACATAGGTGAGGTTGCCCGATGACCAGGTGTAGTCGCCGGATGCCGTGCCGGAGCTGGAGTTCCCCTGGTTGTTGTAGTAGTGATAGGAGGTCTGGAACGAAGCCGACACCAGGTCCCCCGTGACGGAGTCCATGTGCTCCGCGCCAGTCACCGTGGACTGATCCGTGTATCCCGAGTACGATCCTTGCCCGTTGTCGACTGTGATCGTCTGGAGGTAGTTGAAGTGCTCCCCCGCCTGGGGCGCGTAGCCCGATGCCGCACGCACGGTCGCGAAGATCGAAACGGCGAGCAGGAACGAGACGAGCATGAATCCGAGGACCTTCATTCGTCCTCCCCTCCTTCGGAAGCCGCGGAGCCCGCCGAGGCTTCCGATCCGCCCTGACCCCCTGGCCCGCGTGAACCTCGGCTCCCTGCCGGCGGGGTTCAACCTGCGAACCCTCCTATCCCATGGCTGTGCGCCGGATGGAAGCCTCCCATGCCGCTGAAGGTCGCATGGTAGTATGAGTGCGCGATTATGACGGGATAGTACCAGCTGAACATGCCGGGGCCCGCCGGGTAGGTGAACTGCACAGGTACGTTCGCGACCGTGGCGGTGGGGTCGATCTGCCGCACCAGCTCGTTCCGGACCCCGTGAATCATCCTCACCGACAGGGCGACCAGTTCGGAGCGCTCCAGTCCCTGGGCGTAGCCGGAGAGCAGGGTGACCCCCTTCTCCATAAGGTCGAGGACCTCATGCGCCTCGAACACGGGGATCGAGGCCAGGATAGCAGCGGCCACCAGGGGGTACTCCAGGTAGTTCCTCAGCTGCTCGATGATGTACTTCAGCTTCTCGCCCACATCGCCAGCAGCAAGACCCCCGATCGCCAGATAGGCCGAGGCGATCTCGGTGTCCTCCGATTTCATGAACCCCCAGGAGGAGAACATGGATTCGAACGCCTGGAACTCAGAGCTCACTCCCTGGTATTCAAGGTTCATCACGGCCAGTATCGAGGCAGCTTCGTACGACGGGGTCAGCGTTCTGAAGAGCCGGAACCGGTCCAGGGGATAGGATCCGTCGAACCTCCGGCCCGCCATCATGGTGGTCGCGATCCCGACGGACAGCTCCTTGGGGACCCCTTCGTTCAGCAGCTGCCGGTTGAGATCCTTGAGGGTCGCTTCCAGCCCTGTCACGTCCTGGCTAGCCGTCGCGGTGATGACCTCGGCCGCCATCAGCTTGTTGGGGAGGGTGGAATCGAAGCCCTGGAGCACGTTCAGCGACTGCGAGAACCTTTCTCCTATCTGGTTGGTGTCACCCTGAAGCTTCGCAAGCCCTATGGCCGTCCCCCACTGCAGCGAAGGAGCCGCCGATGAGCCGGCTTCGTCGAGGTTGGGGATCCTGACCTGGAGCCATCCGGCATAGGACGAGGCCCTGTCAGCGATGCCCCGCAGCTCGGCGTAGGTCGACCTGATCTCAGCCAGGAAGTCGGGGAACGCCAGATCCGCAACCCTGTAGTTCCTTACGTTCAAGTCGCTGAGGATGATGCCTCCGAGATCGGTGAGCGACAGGTAGCCGTCTCCGTAGGGCACCATCCTGTCGACCGTCGACTTCTCCTGGATGAGCGAATTCAGGTTCGCCTCCATCGCGGCCAGCTCGGACTCCTCCTTGGTGACCGCCTCCTTTTCGGTCTCCACCCTCTGTTCCGTGTCCAGCTGCTTCTCCTGCCCCTCCAAGTGGAACATTATGGAATGCTCCCTGCTCTCATCCTTCTGCAGGGCATCGGCAGCGTTCTGGGCGGCGGTCCTTTCCGCGTACACCTGAGAGACCAACTGCGACAGCCTGCCAACGTCCTCAACGCTCCTGTCGTGATCGTCCTTGCTCGTCACCAGCACGTACCCGTTGGTCGAGAGGTAGTCCAGGTCGGCGGACTGGATCGGACCGACCGCCTCTCCCCGGGCATCTATCTGTGATAGGTATGCCCTCGCTTCACTGCAATTCAAGAAGATTTGTCGCCAAGAAGAGGGTTCGGTTGCTCTTAAGCGATTTGCCGGAGCAC
>DATKKG010000084.1:0-1429 GCA_035543015.1 Conexivisphaerales archaeon
GAGGCCTCCCGGTTCTTCGTGACCTCCTCCCAGGGCATTGTGGAGAGCTTCTCGAGGAACTTCCGCCTAACCGTTGAAGAATACGTGTGCAGCTCGACTATGCTGAACATGGTACGTCGGTTGAGGGCCACGAGTTAAAACCGTTCCCCCCGCCGCCCGTTTGCGCGAGGGCCCCGACGTCCTTCTCTCTAGGGTGCAGCAGATGTCGGCACTGAGTTCGTCAGGGGGGCCCGGCCTCAAGGAGCTCCCAGACCCAGCGGCTAGCGTCGCGGTACTTGGCCTTCAGGTCCCCTACGTCCTTCACGAGGTAGAGCCTCTCCAGCCTGCGCAGGGTGGCGGGAGGGAGCTCGTAGTGGACGTACCTCATCCTGAAGTTGTGGTGGTGCGGGTCGTGCTTCATCCTCAGGAGGACCACGAGGATGGAGAGCGTGATCCCGTAGTAGTAGTCCATGGCCTCGAGGAGGTTCCCTCTGGCGATCTCCTTCTCGACGAAGTTGTTGAACATCAGGAACCTCGCCCTGCATCGTTCGAACGTCTCCCTGAGTTGCCTTGAGAAGGCCTTCTCGTCGAGGTGGGGGACCTTCACCCCTCCCTTCTTGTTGAAGTGGAACACTGCCCTGCCGTGGATCTCCGGCTCAAGGAAGAGCTCCGGGCTCTTGGGGGTCATCACCGCCAGGTCCAGGAGGTGGTACTCGTCCGCCCTCTCCAGCCTGTAGAAGGCCTGCGTGACGCCGGGGTGGCCCTCCTTCGGCACGTACCTTAAGCTGATGGGCGACAGCCTGAGGAGGGCCTTCTCGACGACCTCGAATGTCTCGGCCTCCTTCCCCTCGTCCACGTAGAGGTAGGCGTCTATGTCGGAGAACCTGTCCTCCCGGTCGAAGGACACCGCCCCTCCCTCCCAGAAGGAGCGGACGTATGGCAGAGGTTTCACAGCTGCCTCCAGCGCCTTGACGATGCCGTCTCGCGGTATCCTCCTGGCCTTCCCTGGCATCTCTCCTCATGATGATGTCGCCTGGACGCACTGATATCCTTTCGGCATGAACAGGACGGCCCGTGGTTGCCCTCCTGTGTTCGCCGGGTGAAAAAAACGTCGCGGTGAGTCATCCTGCCGGAAGAGGCGTCCTGTGTGCTACTTCTTGGGGAACGTTAGGGTGGCGCCTATCTGGGTCAGCATCCCCAGGCTGTCGCTGGTGCACCACCTGTCGGTGATCTTGCCCTTAACGATCCTCCAGACCGTCATCTCGGTGTATGAGACCTTCCTGTTGGTCGGGGGGATGTCGAAGAACCTGCCCGTGTGAGTGAACGTGTGCGTGACGCAGACGGCAACCTTGTCACCTTCCGCGATCATACTGTCGATGGTGGTCCTGTAGTCTGAAACCCCCTTCATCAGGGACCTCCTCGACTCGATGAAACCTTCCTGGCCTGGCTT
>DATKKG010000085.1:0-48340 GCA_035543015.1 Conexivisphaerales archaeon
AGGGAACCGTTCGCCGGGATCGCCATTGCCAAGATGCCGGAGCAGGGAGGCTCCCTGCAGTACTTCGTTCAGGAGGTCTCGCTCACCCCCGGAGAGCAGAAGCTCCTCGACAAGGTGATTTCGTTCGTTTCAGTCGAGATCAACCCAGGTGCCATCGGGAAGGAGGACGATGTGAGGAAGGCCGTCCTCAAAGAAGCGAAGAGAATCCTGGACAAATACAGCCGCCGTTTTGCCAGGCTGCGGAACCCCGAGACCAGGGACAAGATCTTCTACTACCTGGAAAGGGACCTCCTGGGCTATGGGCCCATCCACGCCATCATGGCCGACTGGAGGATCGAAGACATCTCGTGCGACGGCGTCATGGCCCCGATGTACGTGTGGCACAGGCGCTACGAGTCCATCCCGACCAACGTCAAGTTCGTGGACAAGGAGCTCCTCGACGACTTCATCGTCAAGCTGGCGCACAAGTCCGGGAAGCACGTCTCTTCCGCCTTCCCCATCGTAGACGCCATGATCTTCGGGAAGCACCGGCTGGCCGCCTCGTTCAGGGAGGAGGTATCTCCCAAGGGTTCTACGTTCACGATCAGGAAGTTCAGGGAGGAGCCTTACTCGGTCATCGACCTGATGAACCTGGGCACGATCAACGACGAGATAGCGGCCTACTTCTGGCTGATGATGGAGAACAGGGCCTCCATGCTCGTCATCGGAGGCACCGCCGCTGGCAAGACGACCATCCTGAACGCCATCGCGGGCCTCATCAAGCCAGGCTATAAGGTCGTCACGGTGGAGGAGACCGCCGAAATCAACATCCCCACCGAGAACTGGGTCCAGTTCACGAGCAGGGAGAGCTACGGCATGACGGGCTCGAAGATCGGAGAGGTTTCGCTGTTTGACCTCGTGAAGACCTCGCTCAGGTACAGGCCCGACTTCCTCGTGGTGGGAGAGGTCAGGGGCGAGGAAGCGTTCGTGCTGTTCCAGGCTGTGGCCACCGGCCACGGCGGTCTGTGCACAATCCACGGCGAGTCCTTCGATTCGGCCGTCAAGAGGCTGACCAGCCCGCCCATGAACGTAGCGGAGAGCTACATCCCTCTGATGAACGTCGCCATAATGCTCGAAAGGGTCATGCTTCCCAAGACCGTGGCCGGCGTCCCCTTCGGCAGGCGCATAACCACGGTGTGGGAGGTGGAGGACTTCAACAAGTACGTCCCAGTCTTCGAATGGTCGCCGACGGAGGATCTCTACTACAACTACACCAAGAGGTCCGTCATGCTCCACAGGTTCGCCTACAGGACCGGAAGGAGCTTCGGAGACATGCTTGAGGAGATACAGAAGAGGCGCGCCCTCCTGAGGTGGCTGCAGTCCAACAACATCAGGAACGTCAAGGAGGTCTTCAAGTACGTCACCGAGTACTACGTGGACGCCAAGGGCTTGTTCCGCAGGCTGAACATCGAGGTGGAGGCGGTAAAGGAGGTGCCCACCGTCGAAGGGGCAGGGACGGCGGCGGTCGAGGCCGGCGTGCCCAAGGTCGGAGAGCCCAAGCCGGCTGCCTCGCCCACGGTGGCCGTGGCGCCGACTCTCAAGTTCCTCGAATCAGGCAGCTTCAAGATCCTGAAGTCGCTGTCGGAGGCCAACGATCCCGTCGACCAGACCCTCCTGCAGCAGAGCACGGGGCTTGACGCCAGCGAATTCGAGAAGATCCTGGGAATCCTCACAAAGATCGGCCATGCTACGGTTCAGCAGAAGAGCGACAAGGGCGGCTTCAAGACCCTGGTGGCGATAACCCCCCAGGGCAGGAAGGCGTACGCTCAGCTGAGCAAGAAGACGGAAACATAGAAGAGCCGTATCAGCGCTTCTTGTCGACCTTAAGGAGAGGATTCACGTATTCCTTTAGGATGTCCTCGTTCATCAGGGTCTCGAACCTCGGGTCCACGACGAAGATGTTCTTCGTCTTCAGCTTGGCCGCCAGCTCCTTGGATACCTGGGCCGGCGTGATGAACAGGGCGGAATGCAGGTCGGAGTGCTCCTTCTTCTCCATGAGCTCCTTGGCGAAGTCATCGTCGATGATGTCGAAGAGCGGGAGCGTGTTCACCCCGATGTCCACCCCTCCGTCCTCCTCCTTGTGCGCGAGGACGTCCCAGAAGTAGAACTCCTCCTTCAGCTCCTTGAGGGCGTACATCTTGACGTCGAAGCCGGCCTTCTGGAGGAACTGGGCGACGCGCTCGGTGACGTTGTAGGAGCTCTTCAGCGTGCCCTTCCTCGTAATCAGGTTGTTGCTCGGGTTGTACGTTATGAACTCGATGGAAGGAGCCTGCTCCTCCTCGTAGTATGTGTGGCAGTTGGGGCACTGGTAGAACGTGGCGAAGTTCTCGAAGATGTTGCCGCAGGTCATGCACTTGAACTGGCTTCCTTCGTCCTTGTAGTCCCCCCCTTCCATGTACAGCTGCTTCTGGCACTTGGGGCAGACCCACTTGTCGCCCATCCGGAAGATCTCCTCGAAGCCCCTGTAGCCGCACTTGTGGGCGAAGATCTTGCCCTTCCTGATGCGCGTGGACCCGCAGAAGGGGCATCGTCCGGCCACGTTCAGGCCCATGGTGAAGCATTCCACGCAGTACCTGGTCACCGACTTCGAGCTGGTCATGTAGCCCCAGTTCTCCAGTACGGTGAGGGCGTTCAGGATGTTGGCATAGGGGACCGAAATCTCCTTGTCGATGGGCGGGTCAAAGAAGTAGTGGTTGGAGAACCGCTCCTGAATCGAGACCACCTTGGTGAGCTTCTCGTATGCGAAGTTCCGGACTATGTTGGAGAGAGATAGTTCAGACTCCGCGTTCAGCCCCTTCAAGTCTGTCGTTATCACGCCTGAGCGGCTATATAACTTTTCAAGAAGGCGTGGCGGTTACGTGTGACAGAAGGATGAAATGAAGTCAGGCGGTCCTTTCGCCGGGTGCGAGTCAAACTTAAAAGCTGACGAGAGAAAGCCCACGTTGGACCCGTAGCCTAGTCAGGATTAGGGTGTCAGCCTCCGAAGCTGATGGTCGTGGGTTCGAATCCCACCGGGCCCGCTAGCTTTTCCCCATAGGTTCCAGTCTTGACTAGCGCGTCATTCCTCGGCGAGGGTCTCTTACTAGGTGAGTCGGGCTTGGTCATGCGGAATGCTCGAACTCATGTGAGTTCCTTAACAACTGTTTTATCGCTTCATAGGAGGCTATCTGGAGGAAAGCCAGTTGTCCAAGGGCGAGCGGAGACTTGCTGCGATAATGTTTACAGACATGGTGGGCTTTACCTCCCTTGCGCAGAGTAACGAATCTCTTGCGTTGAAGATTCTGGAGAGACATAGGGCCCTGCTTAGACCTATCTTTTCGCGGCATCACGGCAGAGAAATAAAGACGATGGGGGACGCATTCCTGGTAGAGTTTGGCAGTGCTCTCGAAGCGGCAAGATGTGCGGTCGAGATGCAGAAGTCTCTACACGAGTACAAGGGGAGAGCAAAGGACAAGCCGCTAGTCAGAATAGGAATTCATGTAGGAGACGTCGTTCATCGGAAAGGAGACATTTATGGTGACGCCGTTAACATAGCATCGAGGATAGAACCTCTTTCGGAAGGCGGCAGCATATGCGTCTCCGAGCAGACATACGATCAGATTAGAAACAAGGTCCCGTATTCCTTCGATAAGCTTGAATCGCCCAGCCTCAAGAACATCGCGTTCCCAGTCGACGTCTACGTATTGAGGCTACCCTGGCAGAGGAGGCAGGCCAAACCGGAAACCGGAGCGCCCGGACCTATGATAAGTGTGCTCAGGAGTGACTCCGCACAGAATGCCGCAGGCAGGCGCGAGGCGATGGAAAGCTTCATTTCGAAATTGGCGCTAAAGGATAGGATTGTTGATGTCAGGATAACCAACGATCCATCTATCCCCGAGGCCCTGGCACGATTCTCCGAAGGTGTTGATTACGGGAGAGGCGAAACGCTTCATATTGTCTCCGCTGTCGAAACTGTCGCTGTCGTAATCGACTCGAAGAACCTAGAACGGTTGAGCCGATTTGTCCCCGAGAAGAACGTCTTGGGAGTTCTAAGGGGCCTCGCTGAAATCATCGTATCTTTCTCGGAGAGCGCGCTCTATACCGTAGGGGTTGCTGCGACGATAACGGGGGAGCTTGCCAGGAACGGCATCAACATCCTGGAGTACATCACCAGTGGTGACCACGCGATCGTGGTAGTTGCGGAGGAGCAGGCCTTGAAGGGGTACGATGCGCTCCGAAAGCTTCTTCTCAAGGAACTTCCGGAATATACCCCAAGCTGAGTAACGCGGCCAGAGGGGCTTGGCCGCTTGCAGCGTCTCCACGGCGACAAGCCAACGGAGTCCGGTTCATGAACCGTTTCAGGCCCTAATCCCACCTGGCCCGCCACGATTTGAGCCCCCCATAGGATTGCATGTCTACTGAGATTGTGTACCCGTAACGGATGGACCCCTTGACTGGGCTCTATGACGACATCAAATCTCCCGTCACGAAGGAAGAGGGCGAGAGGAGGCTGGACCTCTTCCTCAGGCACATCAAGGCAGAAGGGTCGACCTTCAGCGAAAGGGCCCCCAGCTTTGCCAGGAGGGCGAAGGAGGACAGCCAGTGGGCCACCTACGTCATCAGCGAGTACATGCGGCTCCAGAAGGAGAGTGCAGAGAGGAAGGAGATCTCAGAGGCCACGGTTCCTAACTACTTCAAGCCCATCAAGCTCTTTTGCGAGATGAACGACATCTCCCTCAACTGGAAGAAGATAGGAAGGAGGTCGACGAAATCGAAGAGCAGGTCAAGCTGTTGTCAGAAACCATTGAGCACAAGAGGCTGCCTGGGGCAAACAGGCGATCCAGGAATTAAACCGGCATAGCTTGATCTAGGAGGACTGGTCAGTTCTGTCCTATCATCCACAGAGTTCTCTTGGGTCGATACTTCTAAGAATCGGACCCGGCTCCGCGCCGAGTCACTCTAGCTGATCAGCTTGCCGCGCTTGGCCATCTGAAAGCGAGAACAGAGATCAGCGCTCCGATTATCACCTTTAGAGCTGACATCAGAATGATGCCTGCGAACGGATTCGACAGGACGCCCAGAAGAGCAATGAATTCGAGGACGGCGTAGACTGCACCTGCGACGACGTTAGCCCAGCGGTTTATTCTATCCTTTAGCGTCAAGGTTGCTAGGGCCATCACAAATATGATCGTTAGAAGAATTGCGAATACAAGAACGGCGAAATCGACCGGGGTTCCGTTGATGGTTCCCGTGCCTACCGCAGAAATCATTCCGGGAGCCATTATCATGAACCCCAAGTATGCGAGGTAGGCCAACGCTTCGAGTATCCATAATACGGAAATCCTTGCCTTATACAGGGAAATATCCTCCATTTCTCACTCACCTCCCAGTACTTTGAAGGCGTTATTTGTTAGAACGAAGACATAATTAAGTTTTCGTGGCGTCGCATCCGAAATGATGATCCTCGCTTAGTCAGAGGAACCAGAAAGGGCTAGAGAAGGCCCAAGGGAGTCCAAGGCCGGCTGCTGGGACAAGTTTAAGACTCATGCCGCCGTGGCCACAAGTAACAGCAATGTCAACTCCTAACACCGTATTCATCGGAAAGAAACCGGTAATGGCCTACGTACAGGCGTGCCTTATCCACTTCGAGAGCGGGTCCAACGACGTGCTCATCAAGGCTAGAGGGAGGTCCATCAGCACGGCTGTCGATACGGCCGAGATAGTGAGGAAACGCTTTGCCACCAACGCGAAGGTGAAGGACATCAAGATCGACACGGAACAGCTCAAGGACGCGGAAACGGGCGTAGTGAGCAACGTCAGCAGCATCGAGATAACGCTGACGATGTAGCCAGAGTCGAGATGAGTCACCTTCTCTCGCTTAGCGGAGGCCATGCCAGGAGCACGAATGCGGATATGAGGTGCGGCATAATCCAACCTCCGGCCTAAAGCGGCGTTTGAATCTTCAGCTTCAACCTCAGATCCTTGTATCTGTTCCTTATGGTGACCTCCGTGACGCCTGCAGCCTCAGCGATGTCTTTTTGTGTCTTGTTCTCACCTTCAAGCACGCAGGCTACGTAAAGGGCCGCCGCGGCCAAGCCCATCGGGTCCTTCCCGGCGCTCGTCCTGGATTCGATGGCCTTCTTCAATATGCTCACGGCACGCCTCTGCGTCCTTTCAGTTAGGCCCGCCTTGCTGGCAATCCGAGAAACGCATTTGACGGGGTCCGTCACAGGCATCCTCATCTCAAGCTCACGATGGAGGAGCCGATAGCATCTGGCTACGTCCTTCTTCCTCATCCCGCTCGCAGCCGCCACGTCCTTCAAGGTCCTCGGGGTTTCCGTCGCCCTGCAGGCGGCGTAGGCGGAGGCTGCGATGAGTGCACTAATGCTCCTTCCCCTGACGAGGCCCTTCTCCATAGCCTTCCTGTAGATGTAAGCAGACCTTTCGACAACCACATCGGAGATGTTCAGTTTGTCGGCCAACCTGTCCAGTTCGCTGAAGGCCTGCCTGAGGTTCCTGTCAACTGGTTCGTGGACTTGGCTTCTCCCGTCCCAGGTCCTGAGCCTCTCCATTGCCGACCTGACGCTACCAGCCAGGTTCTTTCCAGAGGCATCCCTGTTCTCCGAGCCGATGACTGTGGCCAAGCCCATGTCGTGCATGGCCAGAGAAGCGGGTATCCCCACCCTGCTCCTGTCGTCCTTCTCCTCCTTGGAGAAGGCCCGCCATTCCGGGCCCGTCTCCTCGATCCTCTCCTTGGTCACGTACCCGCACGAATTGCAGACCATTTCACCCTTGGCGGAGTCCACGACCATGGCTCGCCTCCCGCACCTGGGGCAGCGTTCCGCCTGGGAATCGGGGTCGCCTCCATGAATCTCCCTCTCAGAAGACGTATCGTAACACCAAGAAACAAACAGCTTTCCATCATTCTCACTGAGTCATATTTAAACAGCTGTTGTCGGAGGGCGTGGCCCTGGACCTGCGAAAAAGGGCTCAAGGCCGTTTGTGCTGACAGCTTCTGGTTGTTTCTGCTTGATTCCGATCTTGTGGCCGTGATTCCTGCTTAATCTTCCCTTCCTCAGAGTGGCGTGCCGCTTCTATCAGCTCAATTTCAGGCCGATTTGCGATGATACGCCCGTCAGTCGCTAGGGTACCCCTCCCTTACGCTTGTTTCAGGCCCTAATTTCACCTGGCCCGCCACCATTTGAGCCCCTAGTAGGATTGCATGTCTACTGAGATTGTGTACCCGGAACAGACGGACCCTCTGACTGGGTTCTGCTGACAAGTTACCGGAGACCAATGGGGAAGAGGCAAGCTCCAAATAGTAGGAAGTGCATCGAAACAGAGTCACTCAAATGAGATGGCTTCTGATAACGACCAACGATTCCTGCACGGTGAATTGCTACCCTTATTGCCCTCAGAAGCTATTCCATTCTGTATATCATGGTTCACCCATGCTTTCGCTAGGTGACTTCGCAAAGACCCTCTCGCATGTTCCGACCGATGTGCGGATAGACTTCTCAGGCTTCTCGGAGCCCTTCCTGAATCCCCAGGCGGTGGACATGGTCGAGCTCGCCCATGACCGCGGCTATGATGTGAGCGTCATTTCGACGCTGGTTGGGCTGAAGCCTTCGGATGTAGATCGGCTTGCCAGGGTCGACACTGCCGGCTTCGTCATACACTTCCCCGACCCCTTCGGGATAGCCCGCATCCCCATGACCGAAGAGTACAAGGAGGTCCTCTCCTTGACACTGAGAAAGATCCATGTCTTGGATATGGCGATAATGAACAGGTATTTCGTTGACCATTATTGGGCGGGGAACTCCGAGAACGCGCCGCCCTTTCACTTCCGAGGACCCTTCCTTTGCCCTACGCTATCGGGGCCCAAGTTCGTAATGCTCCCCGATGGGACGACGGTCCTCTGCCACATGGATATCGGGCTGAGACATGTGCTGGGAAACCTGATGGAGACATCCTACGACGGCTTGATGGAGTCGAAGACCTACCGAAGGATCCTGAGGTCGCGGCTGGCATGGAATGGGAGTGAGCTCTGTCGAAGCTGCCGCTTCCCCTACACGACTCGAAGCACCTTAAGCACCATCAGGAGGAAAGTCAGGAAAGGCTTGGACTTGACATAGGCCGCTCTTGGACCCCTCCTCCGCAAGATCCGTCGCTTCCAAGAGGCCTGTCAGGTTCGGAATCGAGACCTCCGGCCCTTTTGATGTCCCACGAAGGCGTGCTGTCTCTGATCTGGCTCGCCGGGACTCACCCTCCGGTACTCTCTGATGACCAGTGTGTTCCTACCGACACCGTCACGGTGCAGGTCTTCGAGAGAGGAGCGCCGTGCGCCGGCGGCTCGATAACCCCAGGCCACAGCTTCAACGGAGGCCCACAGGGCACCACGAGCATTCCGCTGAACTCCAACGGCATCGTTGCTCTCAAACCGGGCAGCACGGTTTACATCCCCACCGTCGACGCCGGCCACTCCCACCGGGTGTACGGGAACGGCGTGAAGGCCAGCAACCAGGTGACCAGCCGTGGCAATTGCTCAAACGGCTACGTGACCGTTTACGTTCCCTAGGCTCCGACCCAGGCGACGCATCCTACCGGAGGCGGCTCAGTCATGCTGAATCACCGTTGCAATGTCTGCACAGGGAGCAAAGAGCCGTTGCAGGCTGGCTGAGGCCTTGGATCGTACGCCAGGAAGCTAGTGCCTGCCCGGTCCCGCAGACGATTAGCACCCATCCAAGCACTGGTTCCACCGGCCCGACCATTGGAATCCTAAAAGAGGTTACCTGGCCGGAGACCGCGTCCCGATCTATTCAGGCACGGGTGCTCGGGGATCGACAAGTTCTGCTTCCTTGAGCTGCTTCCAGAAGCTTCTCCCTATCTCATGTCTTGCCATCTGGAAGTTCTCCTCGACTTCACCAGGCGAGCGCCCTCCGGGGATGACCGAAACCACAGCTGGATGCGCCAGAGGGAACTGCAGGGCGACTGCCTTGATCGGGACATCATGCTCCTTGCAGAACCTGCGTATGCGCTTGATCCTCAGCTGCTCCGGGGTCTCCTGCTGCGCGGGCTGGCTCTCTAGGCCAAGAACGCGTTTTACGCGCCTGTATGTTCTCTTTGCGCTGAGCACGCGCTTGGTGTCGAGGAGGTTCCCCCACTGGTAGGGGGCACCTATTATGACCGAAATCCCCTTCTCGAGGCAGAACGGGAGGAACCGGTCCAGGGCGCCCTGCTCCAGAAGGGTGTAGGGCCCCGCCAGGAGGAAGCAATCGAAGCTTCGCTCCTTGGCAAGCTCCAATTCCATCTCCCATTGCTCCATCCCTGCGCCTATGCCGCGGATGATCCCCTCGCTCCGCTTCTCTACCAACACGGGGTATGCCTCTTCGATCGCTTCAAGATGGTTCTGGTACGGATCGTGGATGAAGGCGATGTCCACGTTCGTGAGACCGAGGCGCTGGCAGCTATCTTCAAGGGACTTCGTAACGCCGGCGCCGCTCAGGTCGAAGTGCCAGCCTCCGTCCGAGCGCTCATCCTCGAAGCTCTTGCCGACCTTGGTAGAAAGGACGAATTCGCTCCTCGGCAGTGTCGGAAGCACACTGCCCAGTATTCGCTCGGCCCTTCCCAAGCCGTACTGCGGGGCAGTGTCGAAGTAGTTCATGCCCAGCTGGAACGCCCTGCGCACCGTCGCCACAGCCTGCTCGACGGGCACCGGTCCGTAGGTGCCGCCGAGTCCGCTGGTGCCTAGGCCGAGCTTGGTCACATAGACGTCGGTCCTGCCGATCCTGCCGCGTTCCAGTGGATTCACCCTTACCCTTCCTCTCCTGAGACCCGAACACAGCTATCCAGCTGACGAATAATAAGCGTATGCCCTAAGAGAGGGCACACCAGCCGCAGAGACACCGCGCCCGGTGGGTTCAGCCAGCTAGGCGTGGCCGTTCTTTGTGGCCTCGGCGAGCTGCGTCCTGGCTGTGGGGGCAAAGAACGCCCCCCGGCTGCCGTTTCCCAAACGCGAGGCGCCCTCCCGCAATATCGACCTGGCCTCCGCCAGCGACACGATCACTTTGCTTCCCATCCGCAGCCTGATCCTTTTCCTGAGATCGGCCCGCCAGAACCTGACCATCGGCAGGTTGGTCATGAAGTCTATCTCCCTGACTTCGTTCGCATCGAAAAGGTCCCTCATGGCCGCATACATCGCGTACTTCCCCGCGCCCGTCTTCCTGTACCGCTCGTCGAAGGAGGTCTTCATGATGTACGCCGTGTCCCCGTGCTGGAAGACCAGCACGTAGGCTATGGGTCTGCCCTCCATCTCCAGGAACCAGACCTTGCGTTTGAGTATCGAACCACACTCGTCCGCCGAGGCGGACGAGTCCAGGAACCACCTGATGGATTCGTCTACGGCCTGGCTGGTGAGGTGCCTGTAGTGTTCCTTCCAGCTCGACTTCTCGACAAGTTGGAGCCTCTGGTATAGCTCCCCTTCGCTTCCCTCCTCGCAGCCCTCGACGGCCACCAGCTTCCACTTGCCTGCCCTGTCCAGTCTGTTCTTGACGCTCCGGAGATCCTTCGGCAGGTGGTGCCCGCAGGATCTCTTGTATTCGTGCCAAGGACGATCGACCTTCACAACTCCATGGGTCATGTACGCATGAGAGTGCTCGAAATAAGGAATGCCTCTCTCCCGGCACAGGCGTATCAGGGTTGGTATGCTCCGCGATTCCTCGTTGAGGTCGAAGACGACGAACCTGGCCTTCAGGTTCCCGAAGACGGCCTCGACCGCGGTTTCGAGGGCCACGTGTTCGTATCCTTTCCTGAGGACGAAATCGGGAGAGGCCCAATAGTCGTTCATCAACTCAGCGTAACGTATGCCGAAGTAGCTCCTCAGGGCGAGAGGGGCGACCCCGATGATCCCAGTCTTGTTTCTGACGACTATGACCACTGGGACCTGGTCCTTGGTGGCGTTCGACCTCATCAAGTTCTCGATGAAAGAAAGGAACAGGAAGGGATTGGGGCTGTTCTCCTTGAGGAAGGCATCTAGCTCGGCCCGGCCCTCCGACAGCCTCTTGTAGTCGGTGATGATCCGCGCGTGGACTTTCATCTGCAGGTCCGTCTACCAGCTGCGACGACACTCCTGAAGTTTTTTCTGCTTATCAATATGTCGCCTGAAGACTCGAAGCGGTCTCAAACCGAAGCGGCGGCAAGGTGGGTGAGCGATCAGAAGTGGTACGTCACAGAGAGAGTCGCGTTCTGCGTGGTGGAATCGACGGTGGCCAGGTAGACCGTCACCGTGCCAGGCAGGACGGGGATGACGAAGGTGTCCGAAGCCGAACCGAAGACGAAGTAGGAGGGGTATCCGTTGTTCGGCGGGGGCAGCTGGATGCTATCGTAGATGGGAGACTGGACGTTCGAGGCGAACTTGTTCAGAATCCAGACCCCTTCATTCGAAAAGTCGCTCGGTGACGACACCGTTATGCTGACGTAACCCGCGTAGCCGACGCTGAAGTTTGCTATCTGAGTCTGACCTATCTGAGGCGGAATAGCTGCAGGCACGCTGAAGAACGTGGGCGACACCTCCTGGGTGGCGTTCGAAAGCGCCAAGATCGACGTAAGCGCGGTGACGTTGCCTTGAAGCGTGCTCACCTGGGACTGAAGCGTGGCGGCCAGGCTCTGGGCCGTAGCCAGCTGGCTCTGCAGGGTGTTGACCTGGTTCTGAAGTGAGGTCACCTGGTTCTGAAGAGGAGCGACCTGAGCCTGAAGGGTGGCCAACTGGCTCTGAAGCGAGGTAACCTGAGTTTGAAGGGTCGCCACCTGCGACGTGTAGTTCGAGATCTGAGAGTTCAGCGTCGAAATCTGGGAGTCGAGCGACGCAATCTGGGAGTTGAGGGAACCGATCGTCTGGTTGTCCTGGGCGTTCTGGGAGTTCAAGGTCGAAATCTGGGCTTGGTCTGAGTTCACCTGAGCCTGCAATGACGCGACCTGGGCCGAAAGGTTGGCTATGATGGCGGTCGTGTTCGAGCCCTGGGAGGTGTAGAGCGCCAGCTGAGACTTCAGGGAAGCTATGGTCAGGTTGAGGTTCGTGATGGTCGAATTGAGAGATGCGATCTGGGCCAGGTCGTTCGCCAGCTGGGCACCCTGGCTCGCTATCTTCTCGTTCAGCGCGTGGATCAGGGCATCGGCGGTGGCGTTCCCCGTGGTCTGGTTCTGGGCCCCCAGGGTGAGGGCCTGGATTTGAGATGTCAACGAGGTAATCGTGGCGTCCTGGTTGGCGATGGTCTGGTCACGGCTCGCTATCTGTCCGGACAACGACACCCAGACGTACGCCAATCCGCCTCCCAGTGTGATGATGACAATCAACAGCGCCACCAGAACCAGCCTGCCGCCGCTGGACTTCCGAACTGCCGGTTCCTCGGTTCTCGAGGATACCTCAGGGAACATGGGTGCAGGCTAACGGCTAGGGTGTTTAAGCGTTTTGAATCACGATGTCGGTACCGTCATGGGTCCCGGCAAGACCAACGAAGCCGTCGACCCGGCTCGTCGCTGGAGCCTTCGGCTGAACACCGGGATGATCACCAGGCGATGGTCATCTTGAGCTTCCGTTCTTCTTCTTCGACTACCCGGGCGCAATCGGGGATCGACATCGCCTTGGCAACGAGCCATGCCTTCTCGAGACTGTTCGCCCTGATGCGCTTCCGGTGTAGCTGATTCTCGCCAGAGCACGCCGGATCCCGGCATATCCATTCGAAAGTGTAGTACCCCCTGTCGTCGTCCTCGACGAAC
Organism: Conexivisphaerales archaeon; assembly: GCA_035543015.1. Classification (GTDB taxonomy): domain Archaea; phylum Thermoproteota; class Nitrososphaeria; order Conexivisphaerales; family DTJL01; genus DATKKG01. The sequence continues at coordinate 12,793 of DATKKG010000085.1, forward strand.
CTCTTCAAGCCGTCCCCCCCGGGCCGCAGGTCGCCGTGGAGCCGCGATGCCGCGAGATCGGACAGCGGAGAGTCGGAGGACGACTCCGATCCCTATCGAACACCGGCTTCAGCAAGACGCCTTCTCCCACACGTGGCCATCCGCAGTTTATAACGGCTGACTTGACCGGAGGCCATCGGAGCGATCTCGAAGTGCCGACGAAGAACGAGGCCGGGCGTGCGGCGCATGAGGTGAACAAGGAGCTCAGGAAGTTCCGGGAGCAGTCGTAGGCTTCTCTCAACATTGGAACCCGATCTCAGCCTACCTGCAATCGGCTTAAGTACGAAAGGGGATGGAGTACTGGTCGTGAAGGAGAGCGAGGAAGGAACCACGGTCACCAAGGGGATGTACCACCTCTTCTTGGGGAACACGACCGCCACCTTCCTGATGGCCGTCACGGCCATCCTGGTCACGCGGCTCTTGGGCCCCGAGAAGTACGGCCTCTACGTGATCGCCATCCTGCCGACCTCCTACCTGATAGTGATAGCCGGGCTGGGCATTTCAGGGGCCGTGACCAGGTTCACCGCGAAGTACATCGGAGAGGGCAGGGTGGACGACGCCAAGTCTTTCCTCCTCTCGATGACCACCCTTCAGGGGCTCGTGGCCATCGCCCTGGCCCTCTTGGCCATCCCGATGTCGGGCATGATAGCCAGGTTCCTCAGCAGACCCGAGCTGGCCCCGCTGATCCCGCTCGTCACCCTGGGCTTCGTCGGACAGTCGCTTTACAACGTCGTGACTTCGGGATACCAGGGCCTGGGCAGGATGGACAGGTCGGCGACCCTTCAGGTGCTGCTCGCGGTGCTGAAGCTGGCGCTCTCAGCGGGACTGGTGCTGGCCGGATACGCCGTCACTGGAGCGCTGGTGGGCTACAGCTTCAGCTACGCCGTGGCGGGGCTCGTGGGAGTGGCCGCGGTCGTCGCCCTAACCCGTCGTTTCCCTCTGGGGCGGCTCCGCGACGACGTGAAGGTCGCCCTGCCGTATTCTCTTCCTCTCTACCTCGCCACCCTTCTGGGCGGCTTCATCGGCCCGATCCAGGGAACGCTGTTAGCGTACTTCACCACGAACAGAAACATAGGGGGGTACGGCGCGGCTAACAACATCTCGACCTTCATCTCCCTGGTGGCCTACCCGATCTCCACGGCCCTCTTCCCGCTTTTCAGCAGGCTCAGCGACGACAGGCAGCTCCTTGGCAAGACCTACAGGAATTCGGTCAAGTTCTCCACTCTCTTCGTCGTTCCCGTGACCCTGGTGCTGATGGCTCTGAGCATCCCGGTCTCTCAGGCCATCTACGGAAGCGCCTACACGTTCTCCGCGATCTACCTCTTCTTGGGGGTGTCCCCAAACCTTTTCGTTGGATTCGGGAACCTATCTCAGGGTCCCCTGCTGAACGGATTGGGGAAGACGAGGAAGGTGCTTCTGGCCACGATCGTTGGGTCGGCGGTCTCCCTGGGTTCGTCCGTCGCCCTCGTGGCGCCCTTCGGGGTGATCGGCATCATCGCGGCAGGCATGGCCGGGTCAGCAGCCGCCCTAGTCGCGTCTTGGGTCATGGTTTCCAAAGAGCTCGGAGACAACGCCAGGCTCTCCGAAGTCGCCAGGATCTACGTCGCCGCGGCCGTTGCTGCCATCGCCGTCGTCCCCATCTCATGGCTCAGCCTCCATCCTATCGTGGTCACGCTCCTTGGGTGCGTGGCATACCTCATCCTCTTCGTGCCGCTGCTTGCAGTCACCAAGTCCCTTACTGACGAGGACCTGGCCGTCCTTCAGACCTACTTCAAGGGGACCGGCCCCTTCGTGAGCCTCCTTCGTCTTGGGATCAAGTACTACGGTTTCTTCAGAAGGAGCTAGGACCCGCCGGCGGTCCAGGCCGCCGGAGGCGGCTCCGGCTGCTCCCTGACTTCCAGTCGGGGATAACGCAGGAAGGAAAGCCCAGAGGCGTTCGGCCTAGCTGCCCACCTGGAACACGGTCACAGCGGGCGCCGCCGTGAAGGCCCCGAAGTTCACCCTCATCCCGATGCTCATCCTGAAGCCCGAAAGGGAGGAGAGCCCGGAGAGGATCACGTTGCCCAGCTGGTCGTATATCGTGATGTTCACTCCTGAGCCGCCGGAGCTGTTGACGATCAGGTCGGAGGAGGCCGTATAGACCGTGCTGGCGGTCGGAGCCTTGGCGCCGTTGTAGGTGTTCGGACCGACCAGGTACCCTACGCCCGCTACGTTGTTGTTGAACGGCCCTGTGAGGTATGAGGAAACCCACTGGCTTCCGTTCTGAAGCCCGAGCGAAAACCCGATGGTCTTCAGGTACTTCGCCCCGCCGTTCCAGATGGCGAACTGCGACGGGTCTCCCGGATATATGGCGGACTCGTTCTGTATCCCGATTATCGTAAGGCAGTTCCCCGGCCCTGCGCCGACCGAGCCGCCGTTGACGCCGTTGAAGATGTTCGCAAGGAACGGGTATTCGAGCTCGTCGAGCGTGACGATCCCGTTGGCCGCCACGAAGTTCAACCAGCAGTTCACGCCCACTCCGCCCGGGGCCAGGTAGTCGTAGGAGTCGATCTGGCCGAGGTAGTTGGGGCCGTTGCTTCGGATGTTTATGCCGGTCCCTTTGTTGCCACCGCTCTGCAGCTCGCACGCTCCTGTCTGCCAAGTGAAGCCCTCGAACCATGCGGTCGCCACGGAGGCCAGGTTGGCCCCCGCGAAGCCAAGTATGTGGAAGTCGTTCCAGACGCAGGGCTGCGACGGCCCGGCGAAGGTCCCTGCCTTGAGCAGGTTGGTCACCGCCGTGAGGTTCACGTTGATGGATATGCCCACGTGGTCGAAGTATACGCTGTAGAACTGCAGGCTGACGACGCCCCCTCCGCTGCTGTCGCCGCTGGGAGCGGTCGTGCCGGAGTAGGTGCCGGTGATGTCCATGCTGAGCTCCTTGGCGACGAACCTAGGGCCCATGGTTCCCTTGATCCACAGGTTGTAGCCCTCCTTGATCGCCGCCGTCTGGGAGCCGGTTGGGGCGATGCTGATCAAGGTGTTGCTCTTGCCTCCTCCGCGCATGGTGAAGTCGAAGGCCGTGGCCGTGCTCGACGGCAGCTGCCACGGAGACGAACATGAGTAGAAGCCGGGGAAGACCTCCAGGACGCCGCCCTGGGCGTACGATGTGTTGGTGCCCTGGGCCGACAGGAAGTTTATGGCCTCCTGGAAACCCGCGGTGGTCGTCGGGCTGCTCGAGCCCGTGGACATGGACATGTTGACGAAGTTGCCCAGCATCATACGTTGGAGGTCGGCGAGCGACGGCATCATGGTGGTCGCGTGCTTGCCCCCGAAATAGTCGATGCCGTAATAGCGCTTGAACGCCCGTTCCCCTATCTTCATCCACGGCGGGATTATGGCTATGTGGCCGGGGACCGTCGAACCCCCTCTCTCGTTCTCGACGATGGTCTTCCGGATCCTTTCCTTCAGCCTCTTGTCGTCCTCGGTCCCCACCAGCCCCCTCTCCCACTCCTTCGCTTCACGGAGCCATTCGGCACGCGAGCTGTGACCAGCTCTCTGAGAGGTGAATACCGAGTCGTTGGGGTTCGTCGGCATCCTCAGGTGCGGCTCGAGCTTCGACTGCCTATGGAGGACCCCTTCGATTTCGTTGTCGATCTTGCTGGAGGAGTACAGCCTCCTCCCGGTGAAAACGCCGTATGGACCTATGGTTGTCAATTCGCTTACCTCAAAGTGTTCGGACCGAAGTCTCCCCCGTCAAAGGGCCCGCTGGGGGTGACGGTGATGTGCCTCGTCACCGTGCTGGCGAGCCTGGCGAAGGCAGGCATCATGAACCCTGAGAAGGTCGCCCCCCCTTGGGCGATTATGGAGAGCCCCCTCGTGTTCGTGACGGATCCGGTCCCTGTGTAGCTGGCGAGGTGCAGAAACACGCTGCCACCCGTCGGGGCGCCGTTCACCGCTGACTGAATCACAGTCGCGGCGTTCGAACCCGAATAGTCGATTGCGCCGGTCAGGCCGTTCAACGCATCGTAGAGGCCGGTGCTGGAGTTTCGATAAACAAGATAGGAGTAGGGCTGTACGCCGCCGCTGCTGCTCGAAGACGAGCTGCTGGGGAACTGAGACTGCCCCGTCGGGGCTTTGCCCGATACGGTCTTGGATGCGAAGCCAGCGGCTCCGCTCACCGCCAGGCCGACCGCAGATCCAGCCGCGAGGACCTTGATGAAACTGCGCCTGTCAACGTTCAACCTAGGCACCCCCGGGAGCGGGAACGTAGTGGTTGCTGGCGGGCATCACCATTGCTGATACGCCGAGAGGCGCTGGCGTCTTATAACAGCCCGATGCCAACCTTCTTTGGACGTCTTGTCTACAATCACATACGCTTACTGACTCGGTTGGTGTTCCGTTCGCGATGACCTGCATATACTTACGCATATCCCAAATAAGTTGTCGCCTTAATATCCTTTTGCCCACCCATATATAGATGGGCTGCCCGATTAGCATATCCTGGGTACGGGGTTTAGCCTTTTCCCAAAGCCAGACGCTTTCCGCTCTGCGTTAGATGACCCTATGACGCATTCGGCTAAAGGAACCGCCAGGCTGACGTGCCGACCAGGGGAAGTTCATCGACTTTTTAGCAAGACATGCCCGCAAGGCACCTAGGGCGGCAGTTGAGACCGCAAGGGCGGACCGAGATGCGCGATTCGACGGCGAGACCTGCGGTGGGCCTCGCGATGTCCTTCCATGACCACACGCCCGCCGGACGGAATCGAAGAAGCCGAGGTCAGATGGGCCCACCTGTCCTTTCGAACGCAGACGTCTTAGCCTCTCAGGATATGTCGATCATGCCGACCCGGTTCATCGCGGCCTTGCTGATCCTGGACGACGTGGGCGTCCGGTCGAACGAAACCAGGAGGCCGGCCAAGACTCCGGTCTTGCAGAGGCGAACCCTCTCCCTAGCTTGAAACATGGTTGTCCACCTGGTGTGATAGGGGAGCCAGGTATGGAAGTCGATCAGTGAGATACGGCCGCTGTGGAACATGTCCCGTATGGCCAAGTTCTGCACGTAGTCACCGGGATAGTAGCGGCTGTAGCCCGCGTCGTACGACGTCTTGACGATGAAGCCCCTCCCCTTGAAAAGGATCGCCAGGGCGTAGGCGATCGGCTCACCGTCGATCTTCAAGAACCAGGCCCTGGGCGCGTACTGGAGCCCCACCTCGGAGGAACCCCTTGAGTACGTCAGGAGCATCTCGAGATCGGCGTCGCCTACCCCGCCTTCCCCCTTGCGGTACTCCTCCTTCCAGCTCTTCTTCTCGACCAGGATGACCCTGTCCACCACTTCTTGCCGATCGACCGTGACGGATTCGTACGATGGCTCTCCCTCTTGGCGAAGCTTCCTCTCGATCTTGGCGTAGTGGCGGACGAAGTTCCCCCCTCTCGCCTTCGAGAATTCCTCCCAGGTACCGGCCACGGGGAGGACCGAATGGGCCAGGAGCCCCTTCGGCGGCAGGCGGCGGAAGAGCACGACCCTGGAGTCCGACCACTTCCTCAGAGTCGCCATGTGATGCGAGCCGCCGGGCAGTACGAGCTCAGCGAGCTGGCACCCCAGATTGCGAAAGAGGTAGTCGACGCTCTCCAGCGGAAAGGACAGGCTCTCCTCAGGCGTGGTCAGGAAGTCAGGCGAAAACGATACTGGAAACAGGAATTCGGCTGTCTTCACCCCCAGGGTGGTCTTGGTCTTGAACGCTGCGATGCCGACCAGGTCCCCGCCTGATGTCTTGACCAGCAGCGCCGGCTCCCAGCCTCTGGCACGGCAGCTGAGCATGAAGAACTTGACGAATCCGCTCAGGAAGAAGGGGTTAGCAGCATGCGCGACGACAAAAGAGTCCCAGACCTCGGCCATCCTCTGCAACTCCTTTGGGTCCGAAACCACGCTGATTGGCAATCTTCCCCCAAGCTCCCGTGGGTCAGGTCTCGCGGTCATTAGGCAAGAGTGACAACTGCCGATTCTGGAAGTGGTTGCTGCTGAAGGCAATTAAGGACTCTGCAATTTCTTCATCAAGGCCAGGCCTGGCATCCAACTCCCTCCGGCCCCCGCGGACCTGGGCTAGGCCCGCGCTGTGGGGGTTACTCCCCCTGAGGCAGGGGGGCGGCGAAACGGCGGAACGGCAGGCACGAGGAGCGCGACAGGAAACCGGGGATCGTCACGGTATGTCTATGATCGTCAGCCTTGACAGCATGAGTTTGCTCAGCCGCGAACCGGTCCTGTTCGAGTCCGTCATCATGAGGAGGGCAGCGAGCAGGCCGACTTTCGTCAGGCGAACCCGCTCCCTGTCCCTGTAGACGGAGGTCCACCTGCGATGGTATGGGAGCTTCGTGAGGAAGTCCACCAGGGTTACGCGCCCGGACTGGAACATGTCCCTGACGACGTAGTTCTGGATCAGATCCCCGGGGTAGAGCTTGGCGAAATGGGCGTCATAGGAGGTCTTGACAAGGTAGGCGGTCCTCCCCAGGATTACGGCTATAGCAAATGCGATCGGCCTGCCATCGAGCTCCAGGAAGTACGCCCTGGGGAGGGCCCTCAAACCGACCGGAGACGCGCGCTTCCAGTAGCCGGTCAGGAGCTCCAGGTCAGGATCGAAGGTCCTTCCCGCGTCCCTCCGGTACTCCTCCTTCCAGCTCCTTCCGTCGAGCTCGACTATGGCTGAGCCGACCTCGGGTCCGTTGATCTCCTCAGACACGAGGGACTGCGTCCCGTTCTCCCCAAGCTTGCGTTCGATCTTGGCGTAATGCCTCGCGAATTCCCGCCCTCTCGACCTGACGAAGCCCTCCCAGGTCCCCTGGACCGGGAGCACGGAGTGTTTCAGCAGTTTCCTAGGAGGGAGAGAATGGAAGCCTATTCCACGGAAGCGAGACCACCTTCTCAAGGAGTCGACGTGGGGGGATCCGCTGGGGAGGATGAGCTCGGCGAGCTGACACCCTTGCTTCCCGAAGAGCGCCTCCATGCATTCGGTAATGAAAGGCCCCTCCGATTTCACATCAGCAAGGAAGTCGGAGGAATAGGGCACAGATAGCAGGAACTCGGCCGTCTTGACTCCCATCCTGCGCCTCGTCTTGAAGGCCCCGATTCCCGTGATTCCGGAGTCGGAAGTCTCGACCAGCAGAACAGGCGTCCAACCCTCTACCTTGCAGCGCATCATGTAGTATTTCACGTAACCGCTGAGGAGGAAGGGGGAGGCACCCTGGGACAGCACGAAGTTGTCCCACGAAGAGGCCAGCTCCTCCAGCCCTTCCAGATCGGAGATCGTGACCAGCGTCGAGGCCGGGGACCCTTCCATCGGCTTCCTAGGATGCCGACGCGGAAGCCATGTCCCGATCTACCAGGCCGACCAGAGTCCTAGCCGATCCTTCCACCGTCATGTTCGTGGTGTTCAGGGTGGCCGCCCCGACGGATTTCGCGATCCACGAATAGGCTTCCAGCTGTGCTTTGAGGAACGCTGGGTCCATGTCTTCCCTCCTTCTCACCAGCTCGGGGAAGTCCGCGGTGATGTAGTACTTGGTCCTGGTCCTGGAGAGCAACGACAGCAGGAACCTGCCGTAGATGGTTCGGGGATAGGAAGGGTCCCTCGTCGTCAGCGTGACCCAGACGAGGAAATCGGGGATGTACCTCTCGGCGACTACGTAGGCTCCCAGAAGACTCGGAAGGGTGAACCTCACCAGAAGCACGGGGAGCATGGAAACGAACTCGACCAGCTGCCAGACGCGCAAGAGCTTCTTCGGGATGTATATGTGGTAGTAGAAGTTGTCGGATCCAGCGAGGGTGGGGAACTTGGACATCATCGTGGCCAGGAGGGAGGCGAAGGTGTGGGTGCCTCTCATCCAGGAGACCCGGGTCCTTAGCCCCTTCCGCTTCAACTCCTCTCTGAGCGCCCTTGCGAGAGAGCTCTTGCCGGATCCGTCGGGACCGAAGAGGCATATCAGCGGCAGGGCGTGCTCCTCCCCTAGCTATCCGGTTCCAGAGTGATGGACATTTCCGCGCCGTGCCCCGGGGCAGGAGCCCCCCTGAGCCGATCGAGGACCCACTGCTCGATGAGGGAGGAGATCTCTTCCACGCTGCGTGAAGTGGTTTCAAGATACAGCAGGGCGCCGCCCGACAGGGCGTTCGCAACCTTTGGAAGGAGCCTGCTCTGCTCACGGACGTAGGCGTCCGTTTCATACATCCCTCCGCGCCCGATTCGACGAGACCTCGTGGTTCCCTGGTCGGCGTCCAGGTACACAATCGCGGTCATGGCACCTCTCTTGTGAACGGCGCAGAGGAGCCCGATCGCGCCATGGCTGGCGTCGGCGGGCAACCCCAGCTTCTGCGAGATGTAGAGGTAGTCCGCGATGGTCGCCGGGATTCCCTCCTCCACCAGGACCCTGAAGTCCGCCTTGACCGGCAGCCAGACGGCAAGGAAGTACTTCGTGAGCACGCTCATCATGTCGATGGCCAGCCAGGTCCCGAACAGGCGTCGGAAGAGCTCGGGCCGAGACTCCATCAGGACCCTTATGGACGGTGTGCTTCTATCACCGCCGGCAGAGCCTCTGGCGAGAAGCCGAAGGAGCAGGAACGAGAAAAGATGGCCGGTCTTGATGAAGGTGGAGCTCGCCCTGTATCCACTGCCGTTCAGCTTCGCCTCCAGAAGGCGAATCTGGGTTGACTTTCCCACTCCTGCGGGCCCGAGGAAGTCCACCACCCTGATCGGCGACGATCGGTTACCCCTCGTGTGCACGGCCCCCTCGCTGCTCGTTGAACGTCACTAAGTGGGCGCCTGGAGCCCTGCGAGGGACGCCGGGGCCATGCTGGGCGGGGCCGGCACGCTTGGATCGGCTCAATTCCTCAGCCGGTAGAAGGCGCCGTCTCTGCCCAGGAAGTCTGCGACTAAGGGCAGGGGAGAGTACTGCAGGGAGTGCCCAACGACGACGTCCCCCCCGAAGCCCTTCTTGAAGTTCGTCGGCCCTCTTCTCATGCCCTCCGGCCAGATCCCACCCATGTAGTACCTCAGGTATCCGTTGCGCGCCAGCCAGGCGATCATGGACCATTGGAGGGTCACGGAAACGCCCTGCTTGTTTCCCTCCGCCGTCGATCCGCCCAGCCACCAGAGGGCCATAGGCGAGCTGACGTAGGTATTTGAAACGAGAAGGACAGCCCCGGAGGCTGGGTTCCCTTCCCTGTCGTATGCGGTGAAGATCTTGACGAGGCCGTAGTCTCGGATCGTCGGAAACACCTTCTCAAGGAGGGCATAGTCCTTCGTATAGGACTGGATGAAACCCGGCGCCTCACGTTGGTCCGCCCTCATGTGGATCTTGCCGAGGGTATGGGCAAGCAGTTGACCGAACCTGCGTAGGCCATCCACGTTGGTCTCGTCCCTGACGCAAGGAGGCAGGGACTCGGAGGTGAGGGAGACCACCTCATCATCGCGAAGTGCGAGGGCCCTTCTGATGCGGTTGCGGTGGTCCTTGCTCAGACTCTGGTATAGGTTCCTGATGGGGCTCCCGACGTCCAGCCGAAGATCGAATTCGGCGGTCCTGGGTTCGCCTATGGAGCCGGGGCAAGACTGGAGATATGGATCGTCGAAGGGATGCTGTCTGAGTTTGACCAGCATTGCCGGATAGGCGGCTCTGAGGACCCTGATGTTCTCCTCGGTGTCGATCCTTGCGGTTCCGGAGCGCCTGTCCTCCAGCTGAGGGGGGGAGTGCTGCGAAAGAGCGTAGAAGCCGAGAGTCCTCCTCAGCACGACCGGCATGACGTTTCCTTTGAAGCCGACATATATGCAGGTGTCCTTCCTGCCGTACAGGCCGAGGTTGAGAAGCAGCGGCGGGATCGCGTACAGGCTGTCCAGAAGGATGTTGGACTTCCTGACCTGGCGCATCACTTCGGTGGGAGAGATCAGCTCGATGCCGGCGCGCCCCGGCACCCTCAGTGCCCTTGCTGTGTCCATTGATATGTCAGGCATTCAGATGACCGACCTCGGATCGCTTGGGCGATGCCGATTCCGTGCCCCGGCCGGCCCGACGACCGACACGGCCCCCGCTGCTGTGGTTGGGAACGTCGCTTTCATCGGGATGGCCTCCGCGACGAGGGGCCCGCCAGCCTTTCGAGGAACGGCATCTCTGCCGCGGCGACGTTGCTCCATGTGTGGGTGTCCAGGAATCGCGCGACCTCGGGGCTCTCCTGGTTCTCGCGGAACTTGCCGTCGTCCATGGTCAACAGTGACACGACGCGCGCGCCAAGGTCCGCGACGTCCCCGGGGAGGGCGAGCGAGACGGTAGGCAGCCCCTTGCAGAGGTAGTCGAGAGCCGGGGTACTGTATCCCGCCACGGCCAAGCCGAGCCCCACCGATTCCAAAACGACCAGGGGATAGGCGTCGTGGTAGGAGGGATAAAGCATCACCCTCGACTCGGCGACCTCCTTGAAGAGCTCCCTCCGATCTTGCTGCAGGCCGAGGAACTCGATATTCTTCAGCCCGAGCGACCGCTGAAGCGCGAAGAATGTTTTCCTCTGCCCTTCGCTCTCGAACGCGCCGATTATCTTCAGGCTGGCATCGCTTTGAAGCCGGTTCACGACCTTCCAGACGCGGAGGAGGTCGAGCGCGCCCTTCTCTATGGTCAGCCTGCCGAAGTACACGGCCGTCGGTCCCTTCCCGGACACCTTTCTCGCCCGTGTGACCTCAGGGTCCAGTCCGTTCGCCGGATAGGGTATCCCGAGCCCGACCCCCCTCCTGCGCGCGACGGCCGTGAGCCCGGACAATTGAAGCGGCGCAGGGGAGACCGACAGCACCTGTTTCACGGAGCCGTTCGCCATGAGACCCTCGAACAGCTCCCGCGCCCGGGAGTCAAACTGCATACAGGAGATGCCCTTGGCCATAGATCCGAGGTGTAGAGCACGGCTTTGGTACGGCTCGGATTGAAGCATGACCATCGAGGAGACGGGCATCTTCCTTGCGACCCCTCTCAGTATGTAGAGGCTCTCGAGTTCGCCCTCGCAGCTGTAGGCAGTGCAGGCCTCGGCCCCGTCCGCCAAGCCTTTGGTGAGCGCGTCGATGGAGGGCCTCTCGTGTTTTTCGATCAGCCCAGAATGTATCCTACCAAACGCAAGAAGCCTCCTGAACAGAGATCCATGGGCGTACAGCTTCTCGTTGTGCATGATCGATGAAATCACGTCCGACGTCGACGCCTCCACCGTCTGCGTTTCCACTTGGATGCCTGCGCTCTTCATCGAGCGCAACGCCTTTTCGACGACCCCACGAGTCGTCTCATACGCTGCCGGGAGCCCCTCAGACAGTGCCAGCGTCGTCGCAACGTAACGTATCGAGTTCGCCGGCACGTGAAGCACGACCTCCATGCCCGTCTTCTCCCTGACCATTCCGGCCAGCGTAGGAAGGATCCGGGCCGTCCTGACGAAGCTGCCGCTCGCGTAGTCGAAGGGCGCTCCGATGAAGAGGAAACGCTTCAACGGCCCTCGCTCCGTGCCTCTTCGTAGACCTTTAGTAGCTTTCCCGAGAAACCTTCTTCGCTGAGCTCCCTTTCCGCGAACTGTCTGGCCTTGATCCCCAGCTCCCCTGACAAGCCTGCGTCGCCGAGGATGGACTCGACCGCCGCTGCGAACTCTCCGAGGACGAAAGGTTTGACCGCGATCCCCCCTCCGGATTCGGATATGAGCTCACCGATGCCGCCCACGCCGAAGCCGACGACCGGCCTGCCCATGGCGAGAGCCTCCGCGGCCGAATATCCGAAGGCCTCGAACCAAAGGCTCGGGGCCACGACGACCGCCGCCCTCCGGAAGATGTCACGCTTCTCTTGCTCTGGCACATATCCATGATAGACCAAGTTGGGCCGGGTCCGCGCCTGCTGTTCCAAGAACCCCGACAGGGGACCTCTGCCCATCACGTGGAGCTTGGCCCCTCCCAGCATCTCAGACAGCTTGGGGAGGAGATGCGCGCCCTTCTCAGGCGTGAGCCTGCCTGCGAATGCTGCGCAGTTCTCGGAGGCCGGCACGGGCACCGAGCTCAGGAGCTCTGACGGCAGGGGGTTGTAGAGCACGTGAGGCGTCAGGGACCCAATGTTGGCTGACAAGCTTCGAGCCAGCGTCTTGGACGGCGCGACCACGGAATTCGACCTCCTGATGAGCTGGCGCAAGGCGTCGTACTGGTTGAACCCGTCGAGGAGGGATCTCGCCGTGCTTCCCCCGGCGGACCTCCTATTCAGGAGGCAAATGGGGCAGTGGGCTTGCAGCCCGAGGTCCCCGCACGGGCTGAGCTCCGGCAGCCTCGTAGCCCACCCGGTCGGGCAGACAGGGTTGTAGCTGTGAACGGTGGTCACGAGGGGGACTCCAGTATCCTTGGCGACCTTGACGATGGAACGGGGAAACCGCGCGTTCACCACGTTCGCGTGGAGCAGCTCCGCCCCCTCCCGTCTTACCAGGGAGGACATCCCCTTCACGGTCTCCGGGTCCCGGAAAGGCCTCAGCAGCGGCACTCCCTTGCCGTTCGAGGACCGGAACTTGCGCTGCGGGCCAGAGGAGCCCAAGTCGACCCTGATCACCTGGTTTCCGAGAAGGCGTTCGTTGACCTCGGCCAGAAGCCACGAATACAGCTCCTTTCCAAAGAGGCCCGTGCCACCGGAGCCGAAGCCGGCGTCATCTATGATGGCGACCCTCATGGAGAGGCTTCGCCTCGAGAGTGGACGGTTGGGCCTGGAGCACCGCGAGCCCATGAACCGGAGTTGCGCGAGCCGGAGTTCAGTCGACATTCACTCCGAGCTTGCCAAGGGAGGTCCGTAGGGGGATGATCTCGACGTTCATGGCCTTCAGCGCCCGGACGATGCCGAGCACCAGCGGCAGGGGCTCCGAATGCAGCATCAGGACTATCGGGCTCGAAGGATGCGATGCGGCTCTGAGAGGTATCTTCGCCAAATGCCTGCTCACCCCAATGCTGCCTACGGCGAATGGGTCGAGCACGGCGTTCCACCTGTTGCTGTAGCTTCCCGCCCTCGCGTAGACGAAAGCCCTCCTCACCTCCCTCACCACGACCTCGTTGAACTCGCCGAAGGGATACGCGAGTCCGTACTTGCGGGAACGCGACCCGAGAAGCCCGTCAAGCCCCTCCTTCGACTTCTGGAGCTCATACCTCACATCGGTGGGCTCCAGAAGGGTCAGGTTCCTATGGGTGTGCGTATGAGAGCCGATTTCGTGCCCCATATCCACCATCTCCCCCAACAGGTCGGGCCTTGTCGAAAGAGGACCTCCGTTCTCAGCGAAGAAGGGGGTCCTCCCCGTCGGCACGTAGAACGTGGCCGAGACCCCGCATCTGTGAAGTGCCTTGGCGACGTCGTAGTGACGAAGGAAACCATCGTCGAAGGTAAGGGAGACTAGGGCCAAACCTACGAGCTAACCTGCGACATGTCGACCATCGAAGACGCTTCCTGGACTGGGCTGGGAGCCTGGCTGGTCAGTTTCCGAACAGCCTGACGAATCTACCTGTCGTCTCCTCCGCGCTGAGTGTGCGGTGTATGCATCCCGTCAGGTTCTCCCCAATGCCTCGCAGTTCGTCGTCAGACATCGACAGGATGGCCTCGATGTTGCCTGAAAGGGAATAGGAATCGAAGGGCTCGAAGAGGAAGCGTTCTGCCGAGCTTCCTTTCACCAGTTCGCCGTTGCCCCCGACGTTCGAGGCGATGGGTATGGTCCCGGCGGCCATGCACTCCGCCACGGCATAGCTCAGGGGCTCCTCCCACACGGAAGGGAATATCAGACCTCTGACCTTGGAATAGGTCCCCAGGAGTTCGCCATATGGCACCCTTCCCAATACCTCGAAGGCAGCCCCAGACGTGCGCATGGCCTGGCTCAGCATCCTGTCGTTGGCGTAGCCCGTGTCCCGTGTCAGCAGGAAACGCACGCCCGTTCCGCGATCCAGGAGCTGGTTGGCGACCTTGATGAAGACATGGTACCCTTTGTGGTAGCTGGTTCCACCAACGTAGAGGAAGAGGGGTCCGCGCCGGGCTCCGTTCAAAGGTCCGGGGCGGACGGGCAGCGGGTTGTATATGCGCGTGAGGAGGTGGCTCAGTTCCGGGGCCGTCTCTGAGATTATCTGTGCCTGCCTGTTTGACACGCAGATGATATGGTCGGCTTCAGCAAGCCAGAACCTCGCCATGCGGGTGTGAACGTCACCGAACACCGCCAGAGACTGCGCTTTGCGGCCCCGCCTCCCCTCGAGCCATATGCTGAACGCCTTCACTCTGTGAGGGTAGTCCGCTGTTCTCTCATATGGAGATGGGACTGCGGCCGAGTAGCTGACCGGCGTATAGTCGTGCAGGTGAACCAATACCTTCTTCCCAAGCTTCCTCGCGACCGGCGCAAGCGGGTAGCAGAGCCTGGGGATGTACACGACTTCACTGTCCCGAATGAAGCCCTTCAGACGGTCCTCACGGGAGAGGATCTTAGCCCAGAGCTCGGTCTTCGAGCCGGCCCTGAGGGCGCCGTCCGAAACGACCTTGGTCCCGTCGCAGAAGGCGGGCATCTGCCGTCCTGAAACGACCGTGACGCCGTAGCCTTGGCTGACCAGATGCTTGACGAAGAGGTAGGTGGCCAGCTCCGCGCCACCCCCGTCAGGCCACAGGGTCTCCGAGAAGACGACCACGTTTGAACCCGCCATGAAGCGATCTATGCCTCCCTGGCCTAGGGCCTCTTCCCCAGATGCCCCGCGTTGACGGCGATTCCGAGAAGGAAGAGGTAGGTCCTTGCCGACCTTATCGAAGTCAGGATGATCGGGTACGACAGGCGCCGCTCGAGGCCGTATGCAGAGTACTGCCCTCGGACGAGCGCGTAGAGCGACGTCCCCGCCAGGACAACGGCCGTGGCCGCAAGGCCAAACCGGAAGTCGAAGGCCAGCAGGAACAGGAGGAGAATGGGAATGAGCGCATAGCCTGCGTATTCGATGGCCTGCCCCGGAGGGCTGACCTTCATGACCTGCAGCATGCTCCACCAACCTCTGTGCAGGTATGACGAAACGTAGCCCGAGATCCTGCCTGTGGGGCCTTTCTTCCCCCCGAGCTTGGCCTGTGTGCTCGACGGGCTGTCTCCGGCGTGGACGCGGCCGCCCTGCTGCTTCAGGTGCCGGGAGACGGCCTGGCCGTCCACAATGACCCGATAGCCATGCCGCCGGAGCCTGGTCCCGAACTCCCAGTCCTCGTGTATGGAGAACGGCGGCCCCATGTCTTCCCTGTATAAACCACATCCTTCCGCCAGGCTCTTCCTGAACAGCGTGCAGGGCATCACCGTGTACGCGCTGCAGATCCTGCCCAAGTACCGCCCGAAGTGCAGGCGGCCGGCGAGGGTCGGGGCTTCGTCCACTGCCGGAGAGGCAACGGCCGCGGTCGACTGGTCTCCCTGGATCACCTCCATCAGGCGCCTCAGAGTCCCATGGTCCAGAACGACGTCGTCGTCGATGACGAGGACGTATTCGCAATCGCTCGTCCTTATCCCCGCGTTCCGACCGACGTCCGCCGAGTTGGCATCTATGACAAGGAGCTCCGAAGGGACGCCGCTGTGGGCGGCCCTGAAGGATTCCAAGCACTCCTTCGCGTTGTCGTCTCCTGACGTTGCGGCCACGACCAGGCGAACCTTCCCCCTGGGGTAGTCCAACTCGGAGACGGCGTCGAGCACCTCTTCCAGCTTGGGGCCGACCTGGTAGGTGCGGACGACGACGCAGACTTCCGGAAGGTCCTCGGATCCCAGGCCGGGGGACGCGGACTCCGGCGTCCTAGGCTCACCTTCCCCCACGATAGGTCTCGTCAATCAAGACACACTGCGAAAGATTCGGTCCCGCTGAGTCTACGGTATGTACAGGCCGAAGTGATCGTTGGATGAGTAGATCACGTCAAGGCCCTGCACTTCCTGGTAGACCACGGCGTTGGCGAGCTTCGCGGTCTGCAGGACGAAGGTCGAGTTGGCGTAGTCCCCGAACGTCGTGTTGCCGGCGAACACTGATGAGAGAATGGACCTGACGCTCTTGTAGCTCGGGACCGCGGCCGCCGCGGCCAGGTCATAGTCCAGGTAGACGGTCTGAGACCCCTGGCCGGTCAGGACCGCCAGTTCGCCGGCAGCGACGAAGTTGTTCCTGTTGCTTATCGTCGCCTCCACGCCGAAGTTCTGGTGCTCCAGAGGCGCCCAATCGGGGCTGTAAGTGCCCACAAGAACGACGGAGGAAACGACTAGGGCTGCCACGGCTACTATCGCCAGCTTCCTGCTGTCCAGCAGGCGATGAAACACCATCGCCGCCGGGAACAGCAGAAGGAGGTACGCCGACGGGATGGCGTACTGGCCGGACTCGCTGCCGAGAGCATAGGCTGCGAAGGAGGTGCCGAGAAGAACGAAGGCCCCGATCGCGGAGGACACGGCGATGAGCTCGAAGGCTGTGCTGAGCACCCCCCCGCCTTCCAGGCTCTTCCCCTTCCTGAGCCGAGCGGCCTGGAGCCCCAGCCACACGAGGACCAGGGCGCCGCCTATGGCTATCGGAGCGGCCCAAGCGTAGGCGAACTCCCAGAATGCCTGGGCGGAGTATCCAGGGGCTATGGCAGTAGGGATGGTCGCTCCGAGCACAGCCCGGGAGTTCCCGCCGATGAGCATCCTGATGAAACCCTGGGTGGAGTCGAAGATGTGTGTCGCCTTGGTCACTATCAGGGTGTAGATGTAGGTCGTGAACCAGTAGCCCGCGGTGATGATGATCAGCAGCCTGATGGCGGGCCCGACCGACATCACCGTTTCGCGTCGCACCCTCTTCGTGACGGAGAGGACCACCCGAAGGACCGCGAAGGCGGCGATGAGGGCTATCGGGCCCACCGGGTGGGCCAGGACCATGACCAGGATGACCATTCCCAGCAACCCTACCGTCTGTCTTGGGGCCAGCTTCGTGGCCAGAAGCGAGATGAGGACCATCGTGAGCATGGCGTACTGGATGGAGAGGGTCCTTCCCACCAGGTATGAGAGCTGGGGGGTCGAAATCACGAGCATGGCAGCGGGCGCGGCCTTCTCCAGACCATACCTCCTCGTCAGCACGAGGAGGCTGAGCATGGCGAACGTCAGGGTCACCACGGATTCCACGAGCGGCAGTCCCAGGTCGATCCCTGTCACCATCGAGAACGCCACGTCGGTCAGGGTCCCTATGGGCACGAAGTAATAGAACCCTCCCTCAGCGGAGGCCTGCTCGTAGGAGGCGATGGATCCCGTGCTGTAAAGGGCCTCGTTCTTGATGCTCGCGAACGGATAGAGGCCGTTCAGAAGGAAGACGGTCACCGTCATGGAGATGGCTGAGACGACGAGGACGTAGGCTACAAGGTTCCGGTTCGATCTGCCCAGCCCGACGTAGAGCATCAGGAGCCCCGCGACAGCCCCCTGAAGGAAGAAGAAGGCATCCGGGCGGGCGAACGGCTCCGTCGACATCATGGCGACGAAGGGCGAAACGGTGGCCACCACGACGAGCAGGTAGCCGACGTAGCGGCCCAAGTTCCTCTCAACTGTCGCACGATCGGGGCGGCGAAGGGCGAGGAGCATGAGAGCTGTGAACAGCGCAGCGAGGACCACTGTGTAGATGATCAGGTTGGCCGTGAAGGTCTTGCCAAGGACCGGCACCAGGTTCGACGCTACGGAGGGGGTAATCAGCTTCGGCCGCCCTCCAACGTGCTTCGCAGGACCTGGACAGCCGCCCTGTTGTAGACGTCGCCCAGAGCCTTCAGCCAGACGTTCGCCTTGTTGAGCTCGCTGTTCCGGGTCGAGAGCCTGCTGACACCGTACTTGATGAGGTACGAGGGGTCCCGGAGCTGCGTGGCCTTGAACAACGCCCACCAGACGGGCAGCCCGTGCGCCGCGTCGGCTTCGCCCTTCGGCCTTCCCCTCGAGGTGCTGACGCTGCGGGAGGCCCGGGAGATGGCGTCTCCGTCCGCGCGAACGTGGTATCCGCGGATGGCAGCGAGGACGGCATGATCGGTGTCCCAGGCCGGCAGGTCCCTGAGGTCGACCATCGATGTGAGCTCCTCCCAACACCTGTAGGAGTAGACCCGGTTCGCGCCCCAGACCATTACGCCGCCCCGTCCAAGCGGGAAGCCGCCCTGGAGCAGGCCGAGCGGCTCAAGGGCTCCTCCGGCAACGCCCAGGAGGGGGTCTGCGCTGAACCCTTTCAGGATCTCCTCGAAATAGGTCGGCTCCATTATGACGTCCGCTTCGATGGTGGCCACGAAGTCGGGCCGTGGGCGCGTCGCAGCGAGGCCCTCGGCCAGAGCGCGATACGCTCTGTTGATGTTGAGCTTCCCCAGCGAGGCGATCCTGGGGAGCGCTATCACCCTGCAGCTCAGGCCCTCCCTCCGGCAGGCTTCCGCGGCCGTCGTGGCGGTGCCGTCTGTCGACCCGTTGTCGCAGATCAGCACCCCCTCCGCCCTGACGGTCTGCGATCCCACGCCGTGAATCATGCCGACGATGTTGCGGCTCTCGTTGTATGCGGGGGTGAGCACGACGACCCTAGGAGATGCCAAGGCGCTCCAGAAGCGTGTGACCAATGTAGGCGGCGTTCCTCCGGAATGTGATGTTCCTCATCAGCGTCGGAAGCGAGATGCTGAGGGCGCCCTCAGCCTGCAGCCTGTCGATGAGGGAGAGCACGCTAACGTTCGACGGAATCCTGCTCGGGAGGCTCCTGCGGCGCAACGTCTCGTCCAGCATTCCCTTCGCCAGCCCATGCAACGCGCTGTCGTTAAACGCGACGACACGGTCGAACCCATTTCCTCCCATGGCTCCGTCGGCGGCGTAGCCGAATACCGATCCCGCCAGCTGGAGGTTCTCGTGCCCAATGAGCTCTGAGACGCCGTCCAATCCGACGTCGGGGAGGACTTCGGCGATCTCCCCGCCCGTGACTATCCCCTCCTTGATGACCGCGTGAGCCATCCGGACCACGGCCTCGGTCCTGGGGCCCAGCCTGCTGAATTCCAGGCAGCCCTCTCCCGGAACGTCCACGCGCGCCTCCCTGACGTCCGAAAGGAGGACGTCGGATGAGAAGTACGAGACGCCCAGCACAGCCAACTGCGTGTGGAGATCCACTATTATCGGGTTGCCCTTCGACATGAAGCCAGTCGCGTACTGCTTCGATAGGTCGTCGATTGAGTAGTAGCCCGCGGCGAGGAGAGAGTCCACGCAGGTCTGGTAGTCGGCCTTGCCTATCATTACGTCGATGTCCACGCCCACCCAACCGGTCCTGTTGAAAGTCTTGAAGACGACGTAGCTGATTCCCTTGCCCGCCAGGACATCCACCAGCCTCTTCAACTGCCTGTCACGGTCCGCTTCCGCCTGCCGCAGCTGCCTAACGGCGGGCTCGAGGGAGTTCCTCAGCGATCTCGCGTTGGGGGAGCCTCCCTCCCCCAGGAGGCGATAGGCCGGAAGAGTCAGGCGGTTCTCGTTCACGACGCGGGCCAGCTCCCCCAGCCGGGCCGCCGGAACGGACGAGAGGGCGGAGTTCCATGACTCGCCGAGGTCGGCTGGGCCGCCCTCCGACATGGCGGCTTGCGTCGTGTCCTCAATCAGCTTGGACATCGAATCCGGCTTTCGAGCTCCGGCTGACAACTAGGAGACCTTCTTGACCATCGCCGGCATGTAGGCCTCGGCCACTAGCCTTCGCGCGACATCCCGCCATCTGGGGATCGTGGCTTCGGTCCCGGGGCCGAGGCCGGAGAGGTCCTGGATGGCCTTGACGGTCTCCGCCGTGGACTCTCCGTCGACCAGACGGACCCTCTCCGATTCGCCGAAGGTCTCGCCCCAGGGGAGGGCCGCCACGACGGGCACGCCGATCGCCAGTGCTTCAGCCACCACTATGCTGTATGCTTCGTATTCGGACAGGTTCACGAAGCAACTGCCCGTGGACATCTCCTCGAGATACTCCTCCCTGCTTAGGAAGGGATGCCGCTCGATCTCCACGCCCAGGGAATGGGCGAGGGCCCCGAGGCGGGCGAGGTCCGGACCGTCCCCTATGATCCTAACGCTGACCTTGGTGCCGAGGCTCTGGAGGGAGAAGGCGGCCAGTATGAGCCTGTCCACCCTCTTGTACTTCTCGAGCCTTCCCGCGTAGGTCAGGACCGTATGGTCGGGGGGAGCCCATCTATGGTAGAAGACGTCGTCCGACACTCCGTTGGGTATGACCAAAGGTGAGACCGAGAAGTCTGGCGCGACCAGCCGTGATTCGAAGTTGGAGACGCAGTGGACGAAGTCGGCGGCGCGGACCGCGCGCCTCGCGAGCGGCCAGTAGGGCCGCCACAGCAGCCGAGTCATCCTCTGGCTCCCTGCCGAGTGATGATGGGGGGTGATGACGTACGCCGTCGAGCTCAGCCTGTCCCTCACCGCCAGCCAGGCTGCCGGCGCGAGCAGTGCCCCGATGTTGTGCGCATGGACGACATCGCACCTGGTGGAACGGATGTGGCTGTACGCCCTGCGCGAGGGCAGGAAGTAGGCCCCCGTCGGCGCATAGCCCCTGAACCTGTTGATCGTTACGCCTCCGACCTCCTCGTGGGCAGGCAGGTTGCCGTCGATGTCGAGGGTGACCACCTCGACCTCGTGACCTTCCCTTGCCAGGTTCCTTGAGACCATCTCGGTCATCTGGGAGAGGCCGCCGATGTACGGTGGGAAGGAGTGCGTCACCTGGAGTATCCTGAGGGTCTCCGTTCAGGTCATCTCCTCGTACAGGGAAAGGGTCTGCTCTGCGACATGGCCCCAGTCGAACCGCTCCGCGAACTCCCTCCCCAGGGAGGAGGATCTCTCGAGGAAGGCCTCGTCTGAGAGCGCTCGCTCGATCTTGGAGGCGAGTTCCTTGCTGTCCCCGACCGGGAAAAGCAGGCCCTCCCTGCCGTCCTCGATCAGAGACGCGAAGCCTCCGATCCTCGTGCTGATCACTGTGGCCCCGTTGGACATCGCCTCCAGCATCGTGATCGGGCCCGCCTCGTATTCGGAGGTCATGGTGAATACGTCGGCAGCCCTATAGAAGAGGTCCAACTCGTCCCTTGTCACCCAGCCGGGAAAGGATACCTGGCCCCCAAGGCCGTAGGATCTGGCGAGGCCGATCAGCCCCGTCCTCAGGGGTCCGTCGCCAGCGATGACCATCTGGAAGGAGACGCCGCGCTCCCGGAGCCTCTTCGCTGCTTCCACCAGCGTTTCTAGACGCTTCCTCGCCACGTGCTGCGACGCCGAGAACACCAGGGGGAGCTCGGGGAGGCCCAGCCTGCGCTTCGCGTCCGCCTTGGTCATCGAGCCGGGTGGCGGCAGCTCGACGCCGTTGCGTATGATCCTTATCCTCCCGGCGTCGAAGCCGTACTTTGCGACCAGCTCCTCCTTCACCTGCGCGGAGGGGACGATTATCGCCCTGCTGGTCCTGGAGCTCTCCCTTTCGAACAGGAAGCCGAAGTAGATGTAGAAGACAGCCCGCCTGAAGTCGGTGAGCCCTGCCGGAGCGTTGAAGATCGACCTGAGCTCGCCGTAGCTGGTGTCGTGTATCGTCGTGACCTTCCTCCTGTGGAAGACGAAAGAGCCGACGTACGGCTCCTCGACGTGGACGACGTCGTATCCTCCCCTTTCGACCATCCTGTTGACCTTTGAAGTGTAGCGGACTATGTCGAAGGGCACCTGGAGGTCGAGGAGCGCAGACCTCTCTCCGCGGCTGACAATCGAGCTGCTCGGGGAGATGAAGGTGACTCCGTCTCGTGACTGCTCCGAGTCTCCGAAGGAGACCACGTCGCAACTCACCCCCAGAGCTTTCAGATGCTCCACAAGACTGTACGTGTGACGTGCCACGCCTCCGACCTCGAAGGGCGGATACTCTCGAGCGACGAAAAGGACCTTCGTTTCAGACGCGCTCCGTCTTCGGAGGCCTGAACCGTTTGCTCAACGACCCGAAGGTCTCCACGGCCTGGCTCTCGTTGGATATCCCCGCTACCACTCCTGACAGGTGTGGCAGCCCGGAAACGTACTCCACCGCCTCGGGCAGCTTCAGGTAGCCGGCTGCGAGGACGCTCATCGCGATGACCGTAGCGCCCCGGGCATGGGCCAGGGCCCTTTCGCATTCCTCCTTCGAAGGGGTCATCAGGAAGCCCACGGAATTGAAGGGCGCCGCGATGGTGAGCCCCTCCATGGGCATCTGCCAATCTCTGAGCTTGTTCACAAGGGAGGAGAAGTTGCGGGTCTCGAATCCCGCGCTCATCTTCAGTCGCCGCGAGCACTTGAGGTGAGCCTCGAACACCCACTTCAGGTCCAGCGCGAGAGCCATATCTGTGACCACTTCATGAAGCAACATCGACCTCATCGCTGCACCGCCGCCTGCGGCGGACCGGACCCTCGAAGCCTCATATCTGACGTAGGCCTCCAGAAGGTCCGGTGGGCTGGTGGTCAGGACACCAGCGGCACTCTTCCAGATGGCGGCGATGTTCCAGGAACGCAGGGTCTCTGCCATGAAGCTCTTCGCCATCCCAGTGATCCCACCGGAGCGCGTGGACTTCGAAACGTATTCGTAGGCATAGGGGACTATCGGGTACAGGTCCATCGACGACCCGGACGGACGGCGTCTCGTCGCCCTGAGTATCGCCAGCGTGGTAGGGCTCACCGAGAACATGAAACCCTCGGCACCGTTCTCCAGTGCCAGCTGCACGAGGCCCGCGGCGTTGCCGGGGTCCAGGACGCCCTCTCCCCTCGTCCGCGCCTTCTCCTGAGAGAGGTGGCTGATCCCGTGGAAGGAGTTGTCTCCCACGAGCACGAACCTGTGGTCAGCCGTCATTTCAGGAAGGACTCCGCGGCATCGATGATCCCGTCCACCCTGGATGCGGACAGGAAGGAGTCTTCGGGCGATGTACCTTCGCGAAGACACCTGATCATCTCGGCGTCCTGGCGGAAGTACTCAGGACCGCCCAGAAGGAAAGGCACATCGTCATGGAGGTCCTGCCTGTAGAACCTCTTGGTGGCGCCGTCGGCGGAGGTCAGCACAACCATATCGTCGCTCGCGCTGACCATGCCCCTGCTTCCCTTGACGGAGATGCCGATCTCGGCCATCCTGTACCCTTTGACAGACCATGAGGCCTTGATCTCGCCCTCTAGGCCGCCGGCCGTCCTGGCACCGAAGGTCATGGGGAGGGTCGGGACAGAGGACGAGGGCGAGGGAGCCGTCGAACGGACCGGGGTCAGGTCACCGAAGAACCAGAGGGCCATGTCGATGGCATGCGAGCCCAGGTCCCTCAGGACGCCTCCGCGACCGGTCAGCATGTCGCCTCCTTCGACGCCGGCGAAGTCAGAGGAGAACGCATGCGCCTCGAAACTCTCGGCCTCCCCTATGGAACCTTCATGGAGGAGCTCCCTGGCCTTGGCGAAGGTCACGCCGAACCTCCTCTGGTATCCCACCATGGTGACCCCGGATGCGCGCTCGGCCAGCGAGCAGAGCTCCAAGGAGTCGCTGTGGTTCGAGGAGAGGGTCTTCTCCGAGAAGACGTTCGATGCTATCCCTTCGAGGTATAGCTGCCTGACGATGGGCGTGTGGCTCGGAATCGGAGTGGTTACGAAGACGACGTCCAGTCCCTTGCCGGCCAGCTGCGACACCTCTTCGACCACGGTGACACTCGGAACCGCCTTCCTGGCGAACCTCGTCAGGAAGCGGCTCTTCTCGCAGAGCGCGACGACCTTCACACCTCCCATCGCGCCCAGCGTGCTCGCGTGGAGGAGTCCCATCTTGCCGAGCCCGATGACGGCTGCCCTGATGTCGTTCGCCAATGCCTACTTCACAGGAAGACGGCGAGGAGGTAGAGCGCCATGTTGCAGAAGCCGTGGGCGACGACGGGTGCGACCAGGCTGTCGTACCTGAGCATCAGGTATCCGAACACTGAGCCGGCAGCGTACGTCAGAATGACCACGAGGGGACTGAACCATCCTATGCTGAAGATAGCGAAGAGGAGGGCCGTTATGTGGACCGCCTGCCACCTGGGCATGATCCTGACCAGCTTCTTCAGGACCAGCCCTCGATAGAGGAGCTCCTCCGCGAGTGCTACGAGGCCCATGGTCGTCACCGCCACGTTCAGCGAGTTCGTGAGAAGCGATGAGCCCACGACGGAGACCGGAGGCTGGAGGACCTTCAGCCCCGCGTAGCCGAGGACGGCGCCAGCTACGAGACCGATGGCGATCTGCTCCAAGATCCTGCCTGAGCCGGCGCTCAATCCGACTTCGGCGAGGGGCATCCTCCTGACCCAGATGTAGGCGATCAGAGTGGAGAAGAGCAAAGCGTAGGCCACAGGAATCATGTAAGACGACTGGAGGAACGAGACGGTAAAGGGAGAGAGGGCGAGCCTGGTCAAGAAGACCAGGGAGGAGACCTCGAGGGCCGCAGACACGTCTCTGTTGGTCTTTCGGAACAGGAGGCCAACGACCGGCAGGAAGATGAGGGCGGAGAACGCTAGGACCAAACCCACCCAGGCGAGCGTGCCGTTGAAGAACAGCTCCTCGATGTAGGCTAGGAGCGCGACCGGCACCATGACGACGAAGGAAAGCGGCCCCTCCGACCCTCCAAAGAGGGAGACCGCCAGGCACACGAACAGGAAGAAGTCTTCTGACGCGAAGAGCAGGAGATAGGATTGGCCCAAGAACCGTTCCAGGAGGAGATAGGCGGCCAACGAGGAAAGGATGACCGCGCCGGACACTAGCGTGATCTCCGATAGGAAGGAGCGGGGCGCGTGCAAAGCTGCCCTTCGAGTCCCCGTCGGGGCGGTCACAGACATGGTCGTGTGCGCAGGTCAGTTCCCTAGAAGCCGAGCAGGAGGATCTTGGCTGCCACAGTCACCGCGAAGAGAACAAGGACGACGGCCAGCATTGCCACCCAAGTCCTCCTCAGCTCAAGGAGGAAATCGGAGGTCCCTTCGTAGGACGGGTTCGCAATCTCAATGCAAGCCAGCAGGGAAATGCAGAGGACGGTGACGAGGATTTGGGCGTCCACCAAGGCGCTCGAGAACAGGCTGCCGACGTTCTGCCCGCTGAACAGGGAGGAGGCCGCTGAACTGCGCAGAGTAGTGAGGGCGACGAGCGAGGTGCCGATCAGGGTGGAAACTCCGTACGGAAACGAGCTTGGGCCCAGCCGAACGGAGTAGGCGGCCAACCCTATGTAGACTTCGAGCAGAAGGGCCAGCTTGACCTCCCTGGAGAGTCTGAGACGCAACCTTGTGATCCCTACGCTCAGTCAGACGAAGAAATGGGACGCAGTGCTGGGATCGCGAAGGGGGAGTCCACTACTTGCCGCTCCGCTCGAGGAACAGTCGGTTCATCCTGCGCTGCCTTATCTCCGATCTCTTGAGCTGAAGCGAAAGTAGAGCTGTCGAGAAGGCGGGGATGCCTCCGCCCAAGAGGCCCGCAGAGATCATCGCCCAGACAAAGTGCTCTACACCGGTGAAGAGGTAGGTCAAGGCGACCCACGCCCCGAGGACGACCCCCGGCACCAGCATCAGCGACGACGCGAAGGCCAGCGAAAAGATCGGGCTGTAGGTCCATGACAGCTTCACGATGTCGTAAGCGATCCTGGGCCCGTCGCGGTAGGGGTTCATCTTGTTGTTCCCCTTCCTCTCCCTGTACTCGATCGGTATCTCCGCAATGTGACCAGCAGAAGACGCCACCTGGGCGGCCAGCTCAACCTCCGTGCTGAACCCGCCCGATTCGTAGAAGAGCTCGTCGGCGAAGGAGGTCTTGATGGCGTACATGCCAGAGCAGATGTCGTGAACCTTTACGTTGAACAACAGACCGAACTGCCTAGAAAGGAGGCGGTTGCCCAGCCTGTTGAAGAAGGGTATGTTCTTCCTACCGTAGTGGCGCCATCCGATGACTTCGTCGTTGTGATCCAGGAGGTCAACCATCGCCTGGATGTGGGACGCAGGGTAGGTCCAGTCTCCGTCCATCACCACGAAGTAGTCCGTGCTCACGAAGCCTGTCGCAGACTCGATGGCCTTGGTCTTCCCCCTGCCCTCCTGTAGCACGACGTTGGCGCCGTGCTCGTCGGCGATTTCGATGGTCCTGTCCGCTGAACCTCCGTCGACCACGAGTATGTTGGTGAAGCCGGCGGCCCTGACTTCGTCGATTACGTCGCCGATCCCCAACTCTTCGTTGAGCGTGGGAATGACCACTGTCACCTGCCTCGGTGATACGACAAACTTCCTAACTGCCAGACCTGGAATAACGCGTGTGAGCTTGTTCGGCGGCGGAATAGCCTGTCCTCTCGCCTTGACGTCCTTGACGGTCTCGGTCACGGCGACGTTCCTCCTGTCAACGATTCAAATCTCCTGTGGGCCGACACAAACCCCACAGAGATCACAAATATAGAGATTAGGGAAAACACTGAACCCAAGTTGACGCCCCAGGGGGTGTAGGAGAGTGCCAGGGCCAACAGGGGAAGGACGGTCAGGCTCAACCCTACGGAAAGCACGAGCCGTTCAAGCTCGTCGAGGTCCCTCCTATTCGAGTAGACGGATTCTACCACTACGTACCCCGGCATGTAGAACGCCAGGATCGTCCCAAGTAAATACTTAAGGTAAGTCAACATCTCATTGGGCGAGTTTGCGTAGATTAGTAACCCGTCCAAGGCTAGGAATGCCAGAATCCCCAAGAACCCGAGCCCGCGCACGCCAAAGAGGTAGCTTGAGAAACCTCGGAGCGGTCTGGGCTCGGACAGTTTCACCCTGCCATCGTCCCACAGAGAGCACAGCTCCCTGGCCGCCTCCTCCTGCGTGAGACCGGACTCCTCCCCCCTCCTGATGACCTCCTCGACAGTGCTTTCTCCGTCCCGCAAGAACGCGGGCATCTCCCGAGAACCTTCAGCCAAGCTAGGGCGCCGTGACGTTCAAGAGGATCTGACCCCAGAGCCCCGAGTACTGAAAGCCGTTAACGGCGGAGTTGAACACCCATACCTCGAAGATGACCTTGGTATCGTTTGCGGGCTGCAGGAAAGCCAGCTGCATGGGAAGGGTCGAGTTCTCGCCGTCGACCAGTATGACCCTCTCGTCCAGAGACGTAGGGAGGTCGGCCCAAGCCGTCTGGTTGACGACGGTCGTCATGTCCCCCACCTTGGTTCGCACATCGTAGTACGCCACATGCCCCTCGTGGTTGCTGACGCGCACGAAGAAGGAAGCGTTCTGCCCTGCGGAGACCGTGGATGGATACCCTCCGATCGTCATGCTGGGGCCCAGGACGCTGACCTCTGAGAACGGCTCAGCGACGCGATGCTCAAGCCAGAACTGACCGGCGGTCATCAGGCCCAGGATGATTATCCCCGCCAGCGCGACGGCCCTTATCTTGTCGACGATCATGCTTTCCGAACCACCCAGTCGTGGTGGGTTCTGACCCAAAGGGCCCAGAACGCCCTGCCTCCGAAGCGGAACACAAGCGCTCCCGCCAAAGCAAGGACGATCATGGTCGCGGCAAGCCAGGCCAACTGAGAACGAGAGGAAGCCAGCCCCTGTTGCTCCACGGAAGGCAGTTGCGCATTGACGGACCGGACGACATCCTCTGCCTGCTGATAGTAGGTCTGAGCCTGGGCCGCGTCGCTCCCCTGCACCGACGCGCCTTCTTCAACGAGGGCGAGCGCTTGATTGAGGAGCCGGACGACGCCGGTGACGTTTCCGCCCTCTCCCTGGACGACGGACACGCGCCCGAAGGCCGCGGATATCTCGGAATAAAGCTGGTCCGGCGTGCCGCCGTCGGCCAGCAGGGGCCTGGAGAGGAATGGAGTGAGCAGGACGGCAACGGCCGCCATGACCGCGAGCAGGCGGCGCGAGCTCAGGCTAGGCAATCAGCTGGGCTCCAAGCCGCATGGCAAGGACGGGTCGCGCGTACGATCGATCAGGGAGGTCCCGAGTCAAGAGAGTGTATTCCCAGAAGGATGAGGTACTGACGGTCGTCCGACCAGGACAGCGCCGCCTTGTTGCCCATCAGCAGCGCCGTCCTTACGTTCGCCAAGGCCCGCTTGCAGCCTGCAACCAAGGCCCTGGAGACGAACGACGGCTGCAGCCACAAGGACGCCCGCGAAATTATGGCCTTAAGGACGCCCTGCAGCAGTTCGCTCGTCATCTTCAAGCCAGGTCGAGAGGTGAGGTAGACTATCCCTCTCTCGATGGGGGTCAGAGCTTTGTGGAAGACCCTCTGCCTAATCAGCTTGCGCCTGAGAAGAGCGACCTGGCGACGGAGCTCTTCCGCTTCGGCAAGTTCTACCATCGCATCAGCGAACCCTTCACAAAAACGCCATAGAATTAAGACTATCTGTGGAACGTCTTGCGACGGCCGTTCCCGCCGTGGGAAGCTGAGCACCATTGAGACGAGCTGTCGCCGAGGTCGTGGCATCCTCGAATGAACCGTTCCTCCACGTTCCTCCTTTTCCACACACTTGCTAGGATGTTGTGCTACTTTCCCCGGCTCCCGGGAAAACCACCGGCAAACCAGACCTTCCAAGCCTGACGTGATGGAGCGCCCCCGCCGAACGGCCAGGGGGCGGAGCCCCCTTCAGCGCCACGAAGGGCGCCAGCCGAGAAACGAATCGGAGTTGAAGCAATCTTAATCAGCTCTCTGACGCCGCAGGGGCGTGGGATGAAGAGAACCAGGGGAAAGGTTGACCAAGCTAGGCGCAGGCTCCTCTTTGGCTTGGGGGTTGGGGGCGTCGCCGGTTTCGGGGCTGGCTTCCTGACAGGTGGATCGGGCGCCTCCGCGCCTCAGGTGAGCTCCCCTGTAACCTATCCCGATTCGTATGTCCTGCCGACGTCGTACCTCGTGTTCAAGGACGCCCGTGACCCCTTGAAGCCATACAAGGCGAGAAACGGGATGACGGCGGCAGTCGACTTCTCCGGCACGGATGCAGGCGCCGTGATCCAGGAGGCCATCTCCGCAACGGACGCGGGAGGATCGATGTTCATAAGAAGCGGAGCCTACAGTGGCACCACCAGCCCCAAGAATGGCAAGAGCATATCCATAGTGGCCGAGGGGGGAGCGGTCTTCTCGGGCTTCTCGATGCCGGCGTTCACGAGGTCGCTAAGCAATGTCGCTCGTCCGGTCACCCTGACGCCGAACGGACCCCTAGATGGTGGGGACTTCGGTCCTAACTCTGTCCTGGAGTCGACAAGCTGAATGGGCGCATCCTGCGCCCGGCCGTACTGTGCGCTCACGAAGGCTCCTGGCCCTGTTGGGTTCGGCGGAGCTTCCCCGTCGTCCTGTCATCACGCCAGATAGGCGTCGGGACCGAAGAAGGGCTGCGAGTCCATGCAGTTGACGCTCTTGGACCATTCCGTTTCGGAGTGAGGCCATGCTCTGGCTGGTCATGGCGTTGCCGGTGTTCGTGAAGAATTCGATTCCAGTCTCCTTCGAGCCCTTGGGAGTCGAGTGCCACATGACGAAGCAACCTCTCGAAGTCCGGGCTCGCGGTCGGAAGCCCATGAGGGACTGAAAGCACGGTCTTTACGAGAGATATGACAAGTGGATCTTGAAGCATGTGCATATCACGCGAAATGGCCCCGAAGGCCATGAGTACGTTGCAAGCGCACCACTCCAGGTCGCTTCCTCCGAAGTGCCCCCTTCTCTCTTCGTGCACTGGAATGGATAATAAGCTCCCGCCGCTCATGCCTTCACATCCACGCTTAGACTCGCGGAGGCGAAGCCTTGGGTGAAAGTGAAGTTCCTAGTAACTCCGGTGGGCCTGATGTCCGGGAACATCATATCAGCCGCAAGGCTCAGGGAGGCACTTGAGCGAGAAGGAGTGACCGTTACCGATGAAAAGGATGAAAGGAGCTACGACCTCCTGCACGTGCATACCCCGTTCCCTCCAGGGAACGCGTTGGAGGTGAGAAGAGCGAAGCATGCGGGCATCCCCGTGATTATGCACACCCACACGACGGCCGAAGACGCCGAGGGGACGTGGACAGGCAGCGGCGTCCTGTCAGGCTGGGTTGGACGATACCTCAACGCCTTCTACAACATGGCCGACCTCGTTCTCAGCCCCAGCGAGTGGACCAAGGCCCGCCTCAGGGCCAGAGGTCTGAAGGCTCCGGTGGAGGTCCTAAGCAACGGGATCGACCTGGGGGAGTTCAGCTTCGATGGTGCGAAGAGGGCAAGATTCAGGGACAGGATCGGGCTGAGCGAGGGCCGGAAGACCGTCTACCTTGTGGGCGTGGTGTGCCTCAAGAAGGGCGTCGAGGTGATCCCGAAGGTGGCGAGGCTCCTGCCGGACTTGGACTTCGTGTGGGTGGGAAGGAGGTCCAACCTCTATCATCCGGTGAAAGTTCGAAGGGCTATCTCACTGTGCACCCCCAACGTCAGGTTCGTCGGCGGGATCGGTGATGTCCTAGAAGCCCATTGCGGGGGGGACGTCTTCTTCGCTCCTTCCTTCGCAGAGAACCAAGGCATAGCTGTCATGGAAGCCATGGCTGTGGGGAGGCCGGTGGTGGCGCGCCGCCTGCCGGTCTACGAGGGCCTCCTAGAGGACGGCAGGAACGCCTTGCTAGGAGAGTCCCCGGAGGATTTCGCCGGAGCGCTGGAGCGGGCCGCGAATGACGAGCCCCTTGCCCGATCCATGGCGAGCAGGGCCAGAAACTCCCTGGAGGGCCATGACATGGCAAAGGTCGCCGGGAGGTTAGTCTCCTTCTACGACTCGCTCCTGGAGCGCAAGTCTTTTTAGACCCATGGGCTCTCCAGACCGTAATGCCCCGGCTGAGGCGCCTTCCCGCAGCGAAGTACGCGGCAACGGCCAAGTACGTCGTGGCAGACTACTCGGCGAGGGACTTCCGCTACCCGTTCTACTGCTCCTTCAAGGTGATACAGAGGTGCGACTCGAGGTGCGACTTCTGCAACGTGTGGCGTTCGCGGATGCCTGACTTGCCCAAATCGAAGGTCCTGAAGGTGATCGACAACGTCGCCGACTCGAGCGTCCTTCTACTCAGCCTGGAAGGCGGGGAGCCCCTTCTCAGGAGCGATATCGGCGACGTACTTGAGTATGTCAGGGCCAAGCCCCTCTACCTTCTCTTCACGACGAGCGGGAAGCTCTTCGACAGGCGCCCCATGAAGGAGTACTCCCGATGGATCGACTTCCTTCACGTCAGCATAGACGAAGGGCACGGCAACATGGACCTCTACGAATCCCTGGGTGAGTTCGTCTCATGGGGCCCGATCACATGCGTGCAGATCGTAGTGACGAAGCAGGACCTCCCGGCGCTGGAGGAGAAGGTCCGCAGGTGCCACCTGTCGGGAGCCAAGGCGGTGGTGATGCCCGCCTGTCGCATTCCAGGTACGCCCGACTACCTCCCCGAAATGAACGCGTTTCGAAGAGAGGTCTCTCGCCTCAAGCTGAAGTACCCGGGGACCATAATCACCACTGACAAGTACCTCCGCTCTTTGGACGAGGCCCACGCCTGCAACGCGGCATCCATCATAGTCGACGCCGACGGCCGCCTTTGCTACCCCTGCCGGACCTTGATGGACAAGAGCATAGACGCCTCTGAGGAGCCATTGATGGAGTTCCTGTCGTCGAGAAGCGCGGCGGAGAGCAGGGAGAGGATGCGGGCCTGCAGCCTGAACTGCCACTGGTATCAGTACTTCGCCACAGACTCCTTCCTGTCGCCCAGGGGTGTCCTTTCCTCGCTCAGGCCATACCTGGACAGCCTGTTCTAGGGGCTCAGCCGCTCCTTCCTGTCTGAGTGATGACGTCGACCGCCTTCGCGACCGCCTTCTCGGTGGAGTGCATCAGGGGAGGGGCCTTGAATGAAAGCGCATCGTCGAGTTGCCTCTGAAAGTCGAGGTCTCTTTCGCTGACGCTGTAGAAGGTCTGGCGCTGCATGTGGTGCCTCGCCAGGTACTCCTGCTCTAGCTGCCCCGTGGTGGGCACCAGGAAGCCCCTCTTCTTCAGGACCGAGAGGTCCATCAGGGTGGAGTAGCCCGACCTGGCCACCACTATCTTCGACCTGTTCAGCAGCTCCTCCCTCTCGTTCCTGCTCATGTAGGACCGAAGATACGGCCTTTCGTGCCCGTTATCCTCGGGTTTGCCCAGAGAGACGACCACCTTCCCACCGTAGCCCTTCAGCTGGCTCCTGACCAGGCGCTCGAAGGAGGTCCTCATGGGCTCTGGGCCTGATATCGACACGAAGACGTCTATGTCCTCGGGCGAAGGTCGGCGGGCGAACTCGGAGAGGACGCCGACGTAGTTGATCTTGCTCTCGTCGAAGATCGAGAGGTCGTGAGCAAGGCGCCCCGCCAGCCCGTCCTCCTCGAAGTCGGGGACTAGCACCCCCGCATACCTGTCCAGGAAGTACTTGTTGTAGACCTCGGTGCCGTCCTCCAGGATTCGGCTGCCCAGGGGGTTCAGGATCCTCAGCTGGTGCCCCATGAAGAAGGATGGGACGTCCCTCGAGTAGAAGCCAAAGCGATTGTCGGAGAAGATGACGTCGAAGTGCCGCTCCATGAGGAACCTCCTGACGTAGTCGTGCTCGTGGAACATCGCCGTCACGTAGACTGGGAACCTCATTAGCGTCGCCAAGGCCAAGAAGCTGGAATTGGGGATATTGGGGGGAAGGTAGTCTTCCAGGTGGGCGAAAGTGACACCGCCGCCTAGCTCCTGCTTCAGCATGGTAAGCGCCCTCCCGCTGGACACGACTGTAACGTCGTGCCCTTCTTCGACTGTCTTCCTAATGATTGGGAGGGTGCGCGTGGCGTGTCCCAGGCCCCAGGCGCACACGCCGAATAGCATTCTCATTGGGGTCAGACGGCTTGAGACTGTTACGCGCGAATGGTATTTTAGGTTTGGGTCTGCGAGTCCGGGGCCCGCCCATGCTTCACTCTCGCCAAGTCCTGTCGGCGCGCGATCGGAACCCGTAGATGGTCCACATCAACGCGAAGACGACGTTGTAGATCCACCTTCCCCTCGCCTTGGAACTCCTTATCTCGAGCACGGATGAGCGGATGCTGTCCGCGGAGAGCATTGAACCCCAGGTCTTGAAGTGCCGGCACTGGGCCGAGAAGCTCTTGACGACGCGGTAGCCTTTGGACTCGATCCACTCCTTGATGAAGGCGTCTTCCATCGTATGAAGGCTCTCTGGGATATCGATGTCCCTGACCGCGTTCGAACGGATGAGGATGTCGTGGCATCCGCCTCTCATGTCGAAGACCTGAGCCTCCATCCACATCAGTGAACGGATCGTGAAGTCGCCCGTCGCGGAACCGGGTATGTCGACTCCCCAGACAGCCCCGACCCCCGGGGCCAGGGACTCCGATGCCTTCTGGAACCAACCCTTGCAGAGGACGACGTCGCTGTCGACGAAGGCGAAGAGGTCCGTCCTGACTTCACGGATGCCCGTCTCCCTAGCCTTTCCCCTCGTACCCCTCTCCTGGATGACCTTCACGTTGCCGTGAGCGGCGTTGTACTCCGCAATTATGTCAAGAGTGCCGTCCCGCGAGAAGGCGTCGACGACAATCAGTCTGCCGACGGGGATGCCGGCGTAGACGGAGTCGAGGCACTCCCTCAGTACCCCTTGGCTGTCCTTCGTCAACAGGACTACGTCGACCTTCTCCACAACGGGCCGTTCGCCCTGCGTCTCTAATTAGATTTCCATGGCTGGCCGGCTGGCTAGGGGAGACGATAATACGAGAAGCAGGGCTCGGGTGAGGATGAAGAAATAAGGAGCCGGGGGTGGGCCCCCGGCCTCGGATCGTCGCTGGCTGGCGGTCCCGCCTACCTAGACAGCAGCCTGCGCGCCATTATCTGGCCGACGATGGCCATGATGATGGCGAAGGCTCCCAGGTACAGGAATTCGTACCACAGCCCCGTCATGCCAGGAGAACCGAGGAGCAGCTGCCTGCTTATGTCGGCAGCGTAGCTGACCGGGTTCAGGCGCACGACGGGCTGAAGCCAGGTGGGCATGAAGGACACAGGGAACATGGCGTTGCTGGCGAACAGCAGCGGCAGGTTGAGCAGGTTCATCAGAGCCATCTGGGTCTCCCAGCTGGTGGCCCTAAGGGCCAGAGTGACGAAGAGGGAGCCGAACCCGAGCAGCATCAGGAAGAGGGCGACGAACGTGCCCAATATCCCTAGAGCCGAGATGTGGGATATGTCCATGCCCAACCCCACCGCGATGACCAGGACGATCGCAGCCTGGATGATGCCTCTGATGGCGGAGTTGAGGACCTTGCTGACGGGGATCACGTTCCTGGAGATCGGGGTGCTGAGGAACTTGTTGAGTATGCCGAACCTCCTGTCCCAGACTATGGACATCCCGGTGAACATGGCCGTGAAGAGGGTGATGAAAGAGAGCATCCCGACCGCGAGGTACGAGAAGTAGTCGGAAGTGCCGAAGGTGTTCAGCATCATCGTCTTTGCCAGTGCGGCCATCTCCTGCGGAGTGACACCGGGTATGTTGAATGTGCTGCCCGAGAAGATGGCACCGATGTTCATCGCCTTGCCGAAGAGGCCCATCCATATCAGGGGCTGCACGAGCGACATCGCGAGGACGAACGGAGCCTTGTACCACTTCTTCAGCTCCCTGTTGGTCAGCGCCCAGACCCCATGGAGCGGGCTCTTGTTCACCCTGACCTGTTCTGGGTCTATCGTCTTCTGGCCTGACATTGCGGTCACCTCTACCTCCTGGCCCTCGACATCGTCATGCGCGTGCTCATGGTCTCCTCCCAGTTGGCCTGCTCATCGCGAATGCGCCTGCCAGTGATGGCGAGGTAGACTTCGTCAAGAGTGGGCTTCGTGACTGAGATTCTGGAGATGTGGATGCCCTTGTCCCTGACGACCTCTATTATCTCGGGGGCGGCCGCCTCGCCCATTTCGACCATGACGCGGTACGTGTGGCCCTCCTTCTTGACGGTCTTGACGAGCTCCACTTTCTTGAGATCGTCTGAGATGTCTGCCGCGTCCTCCCTGACATCTATCTCGACCACGTCCCCTCCCAGGCTGTCCTTGAGCTCCTTGGGGGAGCCGAGTTTCAGAATCTTGCCATTGTCTATGACCGCGATCCTGTCGCACATGATGTCCGCCTCCTCGAGGTAGTGGGTCGTCATGAAGAGGGTCATCCTGTACTCCTCCTTCAGCTTCTTGATGTAGTCCCATACGGCGGTCCTGGTCTGAACGTCAAGGCCCAGAGTGGGCTCGTCCAGGAAGAGCAGCCTGGGTCTGCTTATGAGGCCGCATGCGAGCTCCAGCCTCCTTCTCATCCCACCCGAATACGTGTCGACCTTCCTCTTCGCGGCCGAATCGAGCTCGACCAGCTTGAGCAGCCCCCACGCCCTGTCCTTAGAAACCGAACGGGGAATGCCGTAGAGGTCGGCGCAGAGAAGGACGTTCTCGATGCCGGAGAGATCCTCGTCGGCGGTGTACTCCTGCGGCACCACGCCGACCGACCTCCGCACCTCCATGGCGTCCTTGACGATGTCATAGCCACAGATCGTGGCCTTCCCTGAAGTGGGCTTCAGGATCGTGGTGAGCATGTTGATCGT
>DATKKG010000086.1:0-4351 GCA_035543015.1 Conexivisphaerales archaeon
CTTCGCCTCAATGAGGACCTGACCGAGGCCATCGCCCTCGGCCACGACCTCGGCCACACCCCCTTCGGCCACGCCGGCGAGGACACCCTCGGCAAGCTCTTGCCGGGCGGCTTTCACCACGCCGACCAGAGCCTGCGCGTCATCGAGAAGCTCGAGTACGAGGGCAAAGGCCTGAACCTGACCTTCGAGGTCCGCGATGGCATCGTCCGCCACTCCAAGGGGCGCGGCGAGATCTTCGACGCCGACCCGGAGGACATGCCCTCGACCCTCGAGGGCCAGGTCGTCCGGGTTTCGGACGTCATCGCCTATGTCAACCACGACTCCGACGACGCCCTGCGGGCCGGCATCATCCGCGAGGAGGACATCCCGGGGCACCTTATCCGGGTCCTCGGCAAGTGGCCGGCGACGCGCATCGACCGGATGGTCATGGACGTCGTCGAGGCCAGCCTGGCAGCCGGGCTCGAGCGGATCGCCATGAGCGACCGGATCATGAAGGCCGTCCTCGAGCTCCGCGAGTTCCTCTACCAGCGGGTCTATTACAACTCGACGGCCCGCGAGGAGCTGCGGAAGACGGAGAAGATCATCCGCGACCTGTTCGCCTACGTTTCCGAGCACCCGGAAGGCTACGTCAAGGATTACCCGGCCGGCGACCCGCTCGTCGTCCGGGTCGGGGATTTCGTGGCCGGCATGACCGACCGCTACGCCATGGCTCTCTACGAGCAGATCTTCCTGCCGAAGGCCTGGCCGATCCTCTGATGAAGGTCTGCGGAGTCATCGTCTTCCTCCTCTCCCCAAACAGATTCTTGACAAGCGGACTCGAGCGGAAATATCATTAGCCGGAAGTGAGGCCGGGGCGGCGCCATGCCGGAGGGGATCGTTATCGTCCGGGACAGCGGCGCGCCGAGAGGTTTTGAGGAGTGTGAATCACCCGGAAGCTCTATCCTAGCCAAAATGCCCGAGGCCGTGGCGTGTCCCGTCGGGCCCGCCACAGTGGAGTGGAGTGAGAAGTGTGTGAAAGGCGGAGTCAAACCGAATGAAACATAAGTCATTATCCCTCGCCATCATCCTCTCTTTGCTGACCGCCGGAACGGTGTTCGCCCAGCTCACACCCGAAGGGAAGATCATCGGCAAGGTCGTCGACGCCCAGGGGAACCCGCTTCCCGGGGTCGCCGTCCAGGCCACGAGCCCAAAGCTCGTCGGGAAGGCGGCGACGACGACCGACGCCTCCGGCACCTACCGCCTGATGGCCTTGCCCTCGGGACTCTATGAGATCACGTTCACCATGCCGGGGTTCAAGACGGTCATCCGCAAGGACATCTATCTTGAGCTGTCCCAGACGCTGGCGCTGGACGAGAAAATGGAGCAGGCGGCCGTCCAGGAAACGGTCACGGTCGTCGGGCAGGCTCCCCTGATCGATGTCAAGAGCACGGTCAAGGGCCAGGTCATGACTAAAGACGTCTTCCTGTCGCTGCCACGGGGGAGGAGCTTCGATTCCCTCATCAGCACCATCCCTGGCGTGACCAATGAGGACTTCACTGCGGGCGTCTCGGTCGACGGCGCCACGGGTGTCGAGAACACATGGTACGCCGACGGCGCGGACATCACGAACTTCCATTTGGGGGTCAAGGGCCAGGACGCTGTCCTCGAACTCCTGGACGAGGTCAAGGTCACGGCCTCCGGCTATAACGCCGAGTTCGGAGGCTCGATGGGCGGCGTCATCAACGTCATCACCAGGTCCGGCGGGAACGAGTTCCACGGCGACATCATGGGCTACTATGAGAACAATCGCCAGTACATGCAGGGGAGTTCCCGGACCTACCTCAGGCAGAACCCGGACGACTACACTCTCTGGGAATATGTGAATAACGACGCCCTCTATTTCAATGGAGGGAAGGACAGGGACCGCTACAATCGCTACGAGGGCATCTTCAGCCTCGGCGGCTATTTCATCAAGGACAGACTGTGGTTTTTCGGATCCTTCAACCCGACCTATTACCAGACCGCGGCCCAGAGAGACTTCAATTACCGCGAGGGGCCGTTCTCGACCTTTACGAACAAGAACACGGATTGGAACGGCTCGATCCGGCTCTCGGCAGCCCCTGTGAAGGGGCTCCGCCTGTCGGCCAGCTTCATCAACAATTTCAGCAGGTACCGGGGAGCCCTCCCGAGCATCCTCGGTCTGGACGATCCGACCTACGAATGGCAGAAAGAGGGCTACGATTATCCGAACTGGACAGGGTCGCTGAACGCGGACTATTCCGTCGGCAACAATCTCCTCATCAGCTACCGGGGCGGTTGGCACAACCAGAACCAGAACAATCAGCAGATCCTGCCCCCGGACTCCTCGACGGACTACTTCAGCTATTCCAACAGTCGCTATGCCAGCAATCCCTTCTACGTCGCCAACCCGGATCTGGTCCATTCCTCCGGCTGGACGAACGGCGGGACCTTCCGCGACACCGAGAGGCGCCTGCAGGAGAAGATCAGCAACAACCTGGACGTCTCCTACTACCTCTCCTGGATGGGAGAGCACGCCCTCAAATTCGGCATCGGTTACGCCTATCTTCATGAGGATGTCTATGAGGCCGCCACTCACCCCAGGGTCTACCTGGGCTGGGGGAGGACCACCTATGCGTTGGGCGACCCGATCGGCGTCGGCGCCGACCCGTTCCTGCCGGACGGAGTCACGCCCAACCCGAACTATGGCCAGTACGGATACTATTATGTCCGGGGCTCCTGGACCCAGCCGATCAACGGCGGCGCCTGGAATATCCACGCCAACAACTGGTCCCTTTATGCCCAGGATTCCTGGACGATCAAGAACAGACTGACCGTCAATTTCGGCCTGCGGGCGGAGAGCCAGTACATCCCCTCCATGACCAACCAAGCATCCTACCCGGACTATACGGCCGAACCCGTCAAGTTCGACCTGGGCAAGATGCTGGCCCCGCGCCTAGGCGTGGTTTACGACGTCTTCGGGGATTCGAGTCTGAAGGTTTTCGGCAGCTTCGGCATCTATTACGACGTCATGAAGCTCTACATGGCCGAGCTGACCTTCGGCGGCTGGAAGCGCGTGCAGGACTATTACTCCCTGAACACCCTGAATTGGCCGCTGATCGCGGCGAGCGGCGCCTTCGACGACCGGACCAGCCAGTCTGCCGGCGGCACGTACATCGGATCCCTCGACTTCCTGCCGCCCTCGTTCGGCCGGGTCGATCCCAACCTGAGACCGACCGCCCAGAGGGAGATCTCGTTCGGCGTCGAGAAGAAGCTGATGGAGAACGTCTCTCTCTCGGTCCGTTTCGTCCAGAAACACCTCATCCGGACGATCGAAGACGTCGGCGCGTGGCAAACCGTGACCAACCCCGACGGCACGGTCAACTGGACGGAAACCTTCTATATTTGCAACCCCGGAGCCGGCTGGTCCCTGCCCACGACAGAGGGCGGGAAGTTCTCCAACACGTACACGGACCCCGGCCCGGACGGCATTCTCGGCACAGCCGACGACGGGCTATCGTACCTCCTCTGGCCCACCCCGAAGGCCACGCGGGATTATTACGGGTTGAACATCTCCCTCGAGAAGAAGTTCAGCCACAACTGGCAGGGCGGGGTCAACTATACTTTTAGCCGCCTCGTGGGGAATTATTCGGGGCTGGCCAGCACCGATGAGGTCGGATATGACTACGCGGGCGTCGCTCGGGTCGGCCCGAACGTCGAGCTATACTACGACGACTTTTTCATCATGTACGACGCCTCGGGCCACGTCCTGCATGGCGCGCTGCCGCAGGACCGGACGCATTTTCTCAAGGCCTACGGATCCTATTCCTTCCCGTTCGGACTGACCGTCGGCCTCGTCGCCTACGGCCGGAGCGGTCTGCCCCAGACGACCAAGCTCCTCCTCAACGACAGGTGGATCTATCCCGAGAACCGGGATAACCTGGGGCGGCTGCCGTTCACCTTCTGGGCCGACCTCTACCTCGACTACAGCTTCAAGATCGCCGGCAGGTACCGGGCCTCCGTCAACCTCCAGATCAACAACGTGACCGACACGAGCACCATCCAGAGCAGGATCACCGACCTCAACCTGGACGGTATCTATGCCAGCAACGATCAGATTCTCGACGGAACGCTGGCCCAGACCTACAAACAGATGGTCGCCGAGGCGGGCGATACGAATCTCGGCTACAACAAGTGGGCGACCAGGTTCATGCCCTGGTCGGCGCGGCTGGGCTTCAAGCTCTCCTTCTGAGCCGCGCGACTCGCGAACCGGAATCTCGAGGGCCCGTCCCCCTGCGGCGGGGGACGGGCCCTTTTTCTTGACAGCGGACCTTCGGGCCGGTATCCTTGACGA
>DATKKG010000087.1:0-1450 GCA_035543015.1 Conexivisphaerales archaeon
TTGAAGCGGGTGTAGTTGCGACCACCCCCGATGTCCTGCGAGGTGGTGAAGGTGCCGACTTTTCCGAATCCGTACGGCATGATGGTCCTTTGGGGGTCAGCCCCCAGACTGCAAGATGGTGCCGGGTTTTTGGGGGGAACCCGGCCAAACCCCCTAGATTACGACTTACGAACTCCCCGACGTGCCGTAGACGCCACGCCAGTCCGACCAGCCCTTCTTCCACCGCGCCCGGATCTTCACCTTCATGGACGAGGTCTCGAAGTCCCAGTCGTGCAGGACGTTCGGCTTCTCTCTCCAGTAGGTGCGGACGTTGTGCTTGCTGGGCTCCGCCAACAGGAAGAACGCATTGAAGTCCGTCAGGTACGGGGTGGAGACCACCACGAGCCCGTCGTCCTTGAACGCGTTGAGCGCGTTGTCAGCGGTATCCGCCCGGAGTTCACTCCCGATCAACTCCATCGCGAGCCACTTGGCACTCGCGGGGACGAGCAGGATCTTCGGACGCCAGTGGACGAGCTTGCCTGCGTCATCCACCGTGTTGAAGATGTCGTTGAGCGCCACACGCAACTGGGCGACCGACAGGTCGCCGTCTGTCGTGGGACGGTTCCGATAGGTCCCACCCCCGACCAGCGGGTGGGCGGTACTGAAGAGCGACACCCCGTCGGGACCGAGGAACGACGACGAGAACCCGTTGTTGAACAGGTTTGCGTGGTCCACATCGTAGGTGTAGTTCATGCTCGACCCGAGGGCGCGGGCCGCATCCGACACGACCTCTTCCTGCTCGTCGTCCAGGGCTTCCTTGGAGGCCCGGAACGCGAGTTCGTAGGTGTCGGCCTGGTAGGTCTGGTCGAAGCCAGCCGCCAGGTCTTCGTAGGTCACAGGAGCGCCTTCCGTCTTGATCGGCACGGAGCCAAACGAGGCCACGGTGGTCGTCTTGACGAACGGCTTGTTGCCCATATCACGCACCTTCAGGATGCGCTGAAACACCCCAGCCTCGATGGGCATCTCGTCGAACAGAACGTCTTCGAGATTCGCCAAGCGGTTGAGGTACAGACTCGGAAGCGTAGTCCTAAGTGTAGGCATGAGTTAGTCGCCCCCTTAGGACGTCGTGTTGACCATGGCGGTCAACTGGGTAGACTGCGTTTGCACCTGCTGGACGATCTTGAACACCCACTTACGGACGTTGATCGCCGAGCCAGCGGTGGCTGCACCAACCGACGAGAAGCTGTTGTTCTCGATGGGGTGCATATACATGACCTTGATGGCACCAGCGGCGGTGCTGGTGGCACCCGAGATCGCCATGTTGCTCCGAGAGTTCTGCGTGTTGGCCGCGAAGGGGCCGGTGGACCCGATGCAACCCGTCGACAGGATCGAGAAGTTCTTGAACTGCCCGGTCTGCGACCCGATGACCCCGGAGGTGGTATCGCAGCCCACGAAGAGCTGGTTCGGGTCG
>DATKKG010000088.1:0-63316 GCA_035543015.1 Conexivisphaerales archaeon
GATCTCATGGATCTTAGGTATCGCCCTTCGCCGTGGTTCCGTCCCGCGTTGAAGGCTATGAGTGACAGGAGCACGCCGAGCAGGACGGCGATGATGATCAGGATTATCAGCACAACGAGGTCCGACTGGCGATCGTTCTGCCTCTCGTAGTTGATGATGCTCTCGAGGGGACCGAAGTCACTCATGTAGGCGAACACGTTCCAGATCGAAGCGAAGGTGTTGTACAGTGCCTGACCGACTGTCCAGAATCCCGGATGCTTGGCCGCGATGTAGATGCTTTGGATAGTCGCGCCAATCCCGAGCGCCGTGATCGAGGCCCCGGTCACCAGGTAGTTGTACGCGAAGAGGAGGTCCACGGTGCCTGCGTCCACGTAGCCGAGCGCGTATCCCGCATATCCCAGCACAATCGCCGTGACGTAGACGGAACCTGCGATACCTAGGGAAAGGCCCAGAATGGTGGAGATGTACGCCCAGCCTGGTCCTCCGTTCTTCTTGAGCATCCCGTAGCTGAGGCCGGCGGAGTAGCTGTTCCAGATTGAGAGGACGAAATCAAGGACCAAGATGAGAGTCGATACGATGTCGACCAACGCCTATCGTCACCAATAGCTTGGTGAGACGATATATAGTTTCAAGGCCTACAGGCGTGAGACGATCCAAACGCACATCCCCCGGCCCCCTAGAGGCGAAACGACCCTCTCAGAAAGGGATAAATCATCACTTTGTGTTCTGGCGTCGCGGAAAGCAGTATGGGTACCGACGACAGGTCTGAAAAGCTGGCGAAAGTCATGGGTGCGACGCTCCAGCAGAAGGGAGCAACCGAGACGCCGCGGGCCTTTATCGAGACGACTCTGAACAACATCGCGACCGTAAACGAAGCGTTGGCAGAATACGAGAAGGCGTATGGAGGCGACTTCGCTAACCGGCAGATTCAGCTCTCATATGCCAAGGGCGCCCTCGAGTATCTCCTGATCTTCCTCTGAACACCTGAGCCTTCGACGAACCAAGCCTTGGCTGGCACAACCCTGACGGCTAGGGTAAGGACCGCAAGAGGTTGTGCGGCCCTGTGGGGAGGGGTCGTTCGTACGTCTGAGAGGGGCACAACGGATATAGATGTGCGAAATGCCAGTCTAGGGGTCTTGCCGAGGGCGGTTCTTTGACAGTAGCTTACTGCGTGATGGAGATAGGCCTGGAAAGCGACATGCCGACGTATGCGGGCGGATTAGGTATCCTCGCCGGCGACACTGCATACACGTTCGCGGATTTGGGGATCCCCGCCGTCTTCGTGACCCTGCTCTACAAGGCTGGCTACACCAGGCAGAAGCTCACCGCTGGCGGCCTCCAGATGGACCAGGAGTTTCGGTGGCCGTACAAGGAGAAGCTGACGCCATTGGCGCCCGTTGTTCAGCTTGAAGCGGGGAGCCAGCAGATGAAGGCCAGGATGTGGCAATATACGATAAAGGGGAAGCGGGACGTCCCGGTCATCTTCTTGGACACGGACGTGCAGGACAACCCCCCTATCTTCAAGGCGGCCACCGAGAAGCTGTACCAGAGCACAGGCGCGGCCCGTCTGACCCAGGAGCTGCTTCTGGGCGTGGGCGGGTTCAGGGCGCTCAAAGCGCTGGGTTACGACGTCGACCTGTACATGATGAACGAGGGACACGCGGCACTCCTAACGGTGGAGCTCCTCAAGGAGTTCAAGTCACCAAAGGAGGTCAGGCGTCGCTGCATGTTCACCACGCACACTCCCGTCGCAGGCGGTCATGACGCGTTCCCGATCCCAATGGTGCAGGACCTGATGAAGGCCTACACCTGGATGGACTGGCGCTCCGAGAGCGTCGACGGCTCCCTGAACCTCTCCAGGCTGGCCTCGAAGTACAGCTGCGTGACGAACGCGGTCTCCCTGAAGCATGAATACGTGTCTCGCATCATACTGGGAAGGAACGATGTGGACCACGTCACCAACGGAGTGTATCACAAGAGGTGGGTTCACGAGGACCTGAGGAGGGTGTTCGACAGGTATCTGCCCCTTTGGGGGGACGAGCCATCGCTGCTCTCCAACGCGTACAGGATACCGTCCGCCGACCTGGCCAAGGCTCATGATGCGGCCAAGGCCAAGATGGTCGCCATGGCGAACGCGAGCTCCAAGGGGGGATTCGCGGCTGATGTGCTGACGATAGGGATCGCCAAGCGGATCACGGCGTATAAGCGGAACGGGCTGATCCTCACCGACGCGTCAAAGCTGGCCTCCATAGCCGACTCCGCTGGCGGCATCCAGATAGTGTTCTCAGGCAAGGCCCATCCCGACGACGACATAGGTAAGAACGGGATAGTGCATATCCTCACCCAGGCAGCCGCGGTCATGAAGAAGACGAGCAAGGTCAGGGTAGCGTTCCTTGAAGACTACAGCATCGATATTGCCAGGACGATGGTCTCAGGCTGCGACCTTTGGTTGAACAACCCGAAGCGTCCACTGGAGGCCAGCGGCACCAGCGGAATGAAGGCCGCCATGAATGGCGTCCTCAACTTCAGCACATGGGACGGCTGGTGGCTCGAGGGAGGAGTGGAGCGGGTCAACGGATGGGGCATCGGGAAGCGGCCGCAGTGGGACGACCTCTCGGAGTCGGACGAGGCTGAGGACCTGAGAGATCTGTATTCGAAGCTCTCCGAAGAGATCCTCCCCCTCTATTACAACGACCGCGGCCGCTGGCTGGAGATGGCTAAGGCCTCCATTGCCACGATAGGGCCGAGGTTCAACACCCACCGGATGGTCCGAGAGTATCTCACGAAATGGTACGCCGCAGCCGACTAGCCCTAGAAACCTGTCCAGGATCGACCATTGGCCTGGCGCGGTCAGGGTCGAGAGGGGCCAGTTCTTGAAGTCGCCAGGACTTCCTCAGCCACGGTCCTGCCAGTGGCGTAGCGGGGGTCGTTGCACGTGCAGGACTCCAGTCGTTTCAGGAAGCCGGACACAAGGTCGGCTCCTGCCATCTGGCCGGCGATCTGCGCGGCTCGGAGGGCGTAGGCTATGACCTGCTTGGACTCTATCCTGGAGATGTCTTCGAAGAACCAGCCGCAGCTGGTGTACATGAGCTGGCCGTAGCGCTCCATTTCGAGCAGCTCGGCCATGGTTCCTCGAGCGCCAGCGACGGGGGTCCTCGCATGCGAAGAGAAGAAAGCGTCGAGAGCGTC
The DNA here is from genome assembly GCA_035543015.1 of Conexivisphaerales archaeon. Classification (GTDB taxonomy): domain Archaea; phylum Thermoproteota; class Nitrososphaeria; order Conexivisphaerales; family DTJL01; genus DATKKG01. The sequence continues at coordinate 3,190 of DATKKG010000088.1, forward strand.
GCTTCCCCCCAAGAAGGCGGCGCAATAGTCATCTCTTGCCCTGACTGGATCTTTCAGGTACTGGCCGCCCACCTCAGAGTAGACGGCGTCGATCCTGGAGCCGAGCCAGTCGATCGTTTCCCTGAGCGCCTCTCTCCACTGGGAGCTCCATCCGGGAGCCCCGGTCGAGCCGCATACGCATCCTCCCCGCCACCTGCGGACCCCATGAGGACAGCTCCAGGAGCTGGGCTCGACGATCTCCACGTAGTCTTCCGGGGTATGGAGAGACAGATACTCAGAGTAGTTCGTCAGGCGGACCCCGTCTCCCAGATGCCTCAGGCAGTAGGCCAGGGCCATCTCTCCGAACCTGCGATGATGGCCGTAGGTCTCCCCGTCGGTGGCGATGCTGACCAGCTCCGGCCTGCTTCCCTCGGAGAACGAACCCCTCAGTGCCCGGACGAAGGACTCTCCGTCCTCCAGGAGCCGGCCGAAAGCGACGCCATGAGAGAGCCCTCCGTCGTAGAAGAAGATGGTCATCTCCTCTCCCGAGGGCAGGTCGACGAGGTAGGGCCTCCTGGAATCTATCCTGCCCGTGCCGACCTCCGTCCAAGTCTCGGAATGTGCCGGACGCGTCCGCAGAGCTTGAAGGGGAGAGAGGACGGTGTACTTGATGCCCCCTTCGGCCAGCGACGCCAGGGTGGGCACGTCAGCGGCCGTCTCGGGAAGCCACATGCCTTCGGGCTGCCTTCCGAACCGCCTCTTGAAATCGGCGATCCCCCACGCCACCTGCGTCCGCCTGGTCTCGGCGTCGGCCAGGGGCATTATGGCGTGGTTGTACGCCTGCGCCATGGCGGAACCATGGCCGGAGAACGCGTTCGCGCTGTGCCTATCCGCTTCGAGCACCTTCGAATACGTGTGTGGATCGTTCACCTCCAGCCAGGAGAGGAGTGTCGGCCCGAAGTCGAAGCTGATGAGGGAATAGTTGTTCAGGGTCTCCAGTAGGGCGCCGGAGGAATCGAGGAGCCTGGCAGCGGCGTTGGGCGCGTAGCATTCGCTCGTGATCCTCTGGTTCCAGTCGTGGAACGGCGCGGCGGACGCTTGCCTGCCCACCTTCCCGGTCCAGGGATTCTCCCTTGGAGGCTGGTAGAAGTGCCCGTGGATGCAGATGGAGCGGTCCGTGGCCAAGGCTTTCAGGTCCCCTGACGCGTTCCGGCGGGATGGGGCAGCTGGAGCGAGGCCAGGTTATGCCTCAGCCCTCTTGAGTATGAGCGCTCCAAGCGGCGGAAGGGTCGCTTTGGCCCCGAAGCCCGTCCTTGACGAAGCTCTCCTGGTGGCTTTGACCTGGCCCATGTTTCCGACGTCGCTGCCCCCGTATTCCTTGCCGTCGCTGTTCAGGACTTCGCGCCAGGTTCCCGCCCTGGGCACGGTCAGGGGGTACGAGTGTCGGACGACGGGGGTGAAGTTGCAGACGACCAGGACGTCGTCCTCGTCCTTGCCCGACTTCCGCAGGAAGCTGATCACGCTGTTGTCACGATCGGTGGAATCCATCCATTCGAATCCGCCGGGCCAGAAGTCCAGTTCGTGGAGGGCGGGCTCCTCTGAGACAAGGCGGTTGAGGTCCTTCACCCAACGCTGGACCCCGGAGTTCAGGGGCCTTCTTGCCTGGCTCCACTGGAGCTGGGAGTCGTGGTTCCACTCGGCGCTTTGGGCGAATTCGCTGCCCATGAAGAGGAGCTTCTTGCCGGGATGGCAGAACATGTAGCCGTAGAGGAGGCGGAGGTTGGCGAACCGCTGCCAATCGTCGCCGGGCATGTTCCCTATCAGAGAGCCCTTGCCGTGGACAACCTCGTCATGAGAAAGGGGGAGGACGAAGTTCTCCGTGAACGCGTACCATATGCTGAACGTTATCTTGTCGTGGAGGTGCTTTCTGTAGACAGGGTCCTTGGAGAAGTACTCCAGGGTGTCGTGCATCCAGCCCATGTTCCATTTCATGCCAAAGCCCAGCCCGCCCACATCCGTGGGGCGGGACACGAGGGGCCATGCGGTGGATTCTTCGGCTATCATCTGGGCCCCCGGGAAGCTCGAGTACACCATCCTGTTCAGGTCCCTGAGGAATGACACCGCCTCGAGGTTCTCCTTCCCCCCGTTGACGTTCGGCGCCCACTCGCCGGGCTTCCTGGAATAGTCCAGGTACAGCATTGAGGCCACGGCGTCCACCCTGAGGGCGTCCGCGTGGTAAGCCTTCAGCCAGAAGGCGGCGCTGCTCAGCAGGAAGGAGCGTACCTCCGTCCGACCGTAGTCGAAGATGTAGCTGGACCAGTCGGGATGCACCATCTTCATGGGGTCACCATACTCATAGAGGTGGGTGCCGTCGAAGTACCCTAGGCCGTGCTCGTCTTTGGGGAAGTGGGAGGGCACCCAGTCCAAGATGACGCCTATCCCCTTGGAGTGCATCCGGTCGACGAACGCCATCAGGTCTTCGGGGGTGCCGTATCGGCTGGTGGGGGCGAAATAGCCCACGATCTGGTAGCCCCACGACGCGTAGAAGGGATGCTCCATGATTGGGAGAAGCTCGACGTGGGTGAACCCCATGTCAGTGACGTAATCGGACAGTTCCTCGGCGACCTGCCGATAGGTCGGGAGTCGCGAGCTGGTGGCCCTCTTCCAGGAGCCGAAGTGCACCTCGTAGATAGAGACAGGCGAGGAGAGGAGGTCCGAGCCACCACGCCGTTTCATCCAGGCATCGTCTGCCCATTCATGGTCCAGCTTCCAGATGCGAGAGGCGGTGCCGGGGGGCTCCTCCCAGCTGGCGCTGTAGGGGTCGCCCTTGGCGGCCTTATATCCGGTCTTGGACTCCACGAAGTACTTGTACAGGTCGCCCTTCCTCGCGCTGGGAACGAAGCCCTCCCAAATGCCCGAGCCGTCGACCCGGGGAAAGAGCCGCATGTCGCCATTTCTCCAACCGTTGAAGTCGCCGACGACGGAGACGGCCTTCGCAGAAGGGGCCCACACGGAGAACTGGACGCCCGGCCTGCCGTCCAAGACCATGGGGTGCGAGCCCAGCTTTTCGTATATCGAGCTGTGCTTGCCCTCACGGTAGAGGTAGACGTCGTAGTCAGTGAGGAGGCTGTTCTCTACAACGTGGGGTTTCGAGGCACCTTCGCCAGCCATGGCTGTACCTAGGACACCTCCCTTATGCCTTTGGTCGTTTGGGAGGCGGAACGTCTGCCTCTCCCAGGGCCGCCCTCCAGAGAGAGCAGGTGATAGCCGTATGGACGGAACCCGAGTTCAAGGGTTGATGGGCCGAGACGCGGAAGCGCGGCTTCCGAAAGCAGGTCGCGTGGCCTGCTCCCCCGAAAGCCTCCGAGCCCCAGGATGGCTTCCTGCGCGGCGCCGGAGAGGTTGACCGAAACGAGCACCTCCTCATCACCGTTGGCTCGGATGAATGAGAGTATCTTTCTGTTGTTCGATGGGACGAGGACGAACTTGCCACGTCTAAGGGCTGCGCTCCCTGAGGAGGCCCGGATCAGGCGCTTCATCCATGCGAGCAGGGAAGAGCTGTCGTGGAGCTGAGCGGCGACGTTGACGGCCTTGAAGCCGTAGAGGCCATCGGAGATCGGAGGAGGATAGAGCTTCCCCGAATCGGAGCCGGAGAACCCTCCGTTCGGCCCGCCGTTCCACTGCATTGGCGTCCTGATGCCATCTCTGTCGGGCAGGCTGCAGTCATCGCCCATGCCCACCTCGTCCCCGTAGTAGATTACGGGCGTTCCCGGGAGCGAGAAGAGCAGGACGTTCAGAAGCTCGAGCTTGGACCTGTCGTTTGAAAGAAGAGGGGCAAGCCTGCGCCTTATCCCGAGGTTGACCCGAGTGTCCAAGTCCCTGGCGAACGCCCTGAAGAGCTCCGCCCTCTCCTTGGCCCCGACCTGCTCTAGGGAGAGCTCGTCGTGATTCCTGAGGAAGATGGCCCACTGGCAGCTGTCGGGCAATCGGGTGGTTCCTCGAAGGGCTTCGACGATGGGGGCGCTGTCTTCCGACTGGACGGCTTTGAACAGGCCCAGGGCCAGATTGAAGTGGAACGCCATGTGGCATTCGTCTCCAGAACCGAAGTATGATGCAACTTGTTTGGCGGGCTGGTTGGCCTCGACCAGAAGCACCCTTCCAGGAAACTTGGAGTCGATGTGGGAACGCAGGGCCTTCAGGTACTGGTGGGTCTCGGGGAGGTTCTCGCAGCTGGTCCCCTCCCTTTCGAAGAGGAAGGGCGCAGCGTCGAGACGGAAGCCGTCGACGCCCCTGCTCAGCCAGAAGTCAACCGCCTTTGTGATCTCGGTCCGCACATATTGGGAATCATGGTTCAGATCAGGCTGGTGGGAAAAGAAGCGATGCCAGTAGTAGGCCTGGGCCAAGGGGTCCCACGTCCAGTTCGACTTCTCGAAGTCCCTGAAGATCACCCTGGCCTCCCCGTACTTGGCCGTTGTGTCGCTCCAGACGTAGAAGTCCCTCCATTTGGATCCCGGGTCGGCCCTCCTGGACCTCTGAAACCAGGGATGCTGGTCCGAAGTGTGGTTCAACACCAGCTCGGTGATGATTCGGATCCCTAGGTCATGGGAGGCGCCCAGGAACCGATCGAAGCTGTCGAGGGTTCCGCAGCCGGGGAGGACCCCCATGTAATCCGAGATGTCGTACCCACCATCCTTCAGCGGCGAAGGATAGAAGGGGAGCAGCCAGAGCGCGGTGACCCCAAGGTCCTTCAGGTAGCACAGTTTCGCCGTCAGACCTTCGAAGTCCCCGACGCCGTCCCCGTTGCCGTCGAAGAACGTCCGAACGTTGACCTCGTATATGATCGCGTCCCTGTACCAGTCGGGCTGGAGCGGAGGAGAGCCGGGGCGCGTGTTCCCCACCTGTCAACCCAACCTGAGATGCGGGTCAGGGTCAGCGCCAGGGCCTCCGATAGGCATATGGTCCCGTTGCCCGCAAATCGACGAAGGGCTATGCAATGTCTCCAAGCGACAGACCCGCGTTCTCGTCGGAACGTCACCTTGTACGGCTAATAAGACTTCGGAGGGTAACGCTAATTAGAAGCATCACTGAATCAGGGGTGTGCGCTTCGCCGTCTTGCTCCCGGCCTTCCGTGATAGGGAGGAGATTGGCGTCTGAGGATTCTCATGCTCACCTGGGAGTATCCGCCCAGGATCATCGGTGGCATAGCCAGGCATGTGGAAGGGCTGGCTGGGGAACTCGCCAAGCGTAACGAGGTGCACGTCGTCACCCTCGATTTTCCCGGATCGCCCTCCCATGAGCAGAGCGGGCAGCTGCACATCCACAGGGTCCCCGTGGAGCTGCCTTCCCCTACCTTTCACACATGGGTGTTGATGTTCAACCACTTCTTCGAGAAGCGGGTCGGGCAGCTGGCCCATTCCTACGGCCATCCCGACGTCATACACGTGCACGACTGGCTCACGGTGACGTCGGGCGTCGCGGCGAAGCACATGCTCAGGCGGCCGCTGGTGATGACCTTCCACAGCACCGAGGCCAAGAGGTCCTCAGGCTCCATGTCTCCTGAGTCCAACCTGGTGAAGGGCCTGGAATGGTGGGGGGCTTTCGAATCCGCCCGAGTCATAACGATCAGCAACTCGATGGTGGCTCATGTGCAAGCCCAGTTCCAGATACCCTCCTCGAAGATAGCGACCATCTGCAACGCGGTCGACCCCGCGAAGTTCAACTACGGAGTGGACAGGGAGGCGGTGAGGAGGAGATGGGGAGTCGGCAGCGGCGAGGAGCTGGTGGCTGCCGTAGGGAGGCTGACGCCGCAGAAAGGCTTCGACAACCTCATCCGCGCGTTTCCGCTGGTGCTTCGCAAGGCCCCGGGCTGTCGGCTCCTGATCATGGGAGAGGGCTACATGAAACCGGAGTTGGAGGAGCTAGCTCGCAAGGAGGGAGTCGCCGACAGGACGACACTGGCGGGCTTCGTGACCGACCGTGACCTTGCTGGCGTCCTGCAGTCGTGCGACGCCGTCGTCATTCCTTCCCGCTTTGAGCCGTTCGGGATAACGGCCTTGGAGGCCATGACGGCGGGGGCGCCGCTGGCTGTCTCGGGCGTCGACGGCCTGGCGGAGATCGTCCAGGATGGGACGGACGGGCTTCACTTCAAGCCGGAGGACGTCAATGGGATGGCCGAGGCGATAGTCCGCCTCCTTGCTGACAGGCCTCTTGCGGAGAAGCTGGCCGCCAGGGGAAGGGAAAAGGCAAAAAGGTACAGCTGGGCTACCGTCGCTGAGAAGACGCTGGAAGTATACCGTGCCGCCATAGGTGATGCCAGATATGAGTAAAGATGGGAAGCTGATCCTTTCCGCGCTCCTGATCGTGGGTGCCCAGTCGAGGGACCAGGCCGAGCCTTTGGACCGCCTCGCCGTGAGGATCGGAATCGGGAGCGATTCCCTCGCAAGGGACCTTGTGGACCTTCAGGAGAAAGGCTACGTCGTCCTCTACGAGAAGGAGGGGATGATGGGGGCATACCTGACGTCCACTGGAATCGTCACCGCGTCGTCGACGTACTCCTAGTAACTCCTCCCGGGGCTTCGGAGATGAACCTTCTTATGCGTCGGAATGCCACAAGGTGATGGCCCGCATGAAGCTCGCCGAAGCCTGGAGGATCAGCCGCGTCTCGTACGGCGAGGTGGCCTACAGGTCGCTCGCCCAGACTCGTAGCGGGATGTGGTGGGGGTCCTATGGAAGGGCCGACCAGGGGAAGGCGATGCAGAACGACGCCGAGTTCATCCTGAGGGCTCTGAGGATAGCTCGGTTCGACAAGGTGGTCGTCGCAGCGATCAGCGTGGCCGCTTCTCTGCTCCCGTTCTGGTCTTCGCTCTTCGGAGGAGCGGCACCCTCCCTGGCTGGCTCGGTGGCGCTCTGCCTGGCGGCCTCGTTCGCCTTCGTGATGCTTTACTCCGTCCAGACGCTTTCGTCTTTCCTGAAGGCAGAGTCCTGGGCCTTCCTGTGGAGCCTCCCCGTAACGAAGGAGGACATGTCCGCGATCACCCTCCTTTCGTTCGTCAGGACGGTTGACTACATGGTCGCGGGTGCGATCGTCAGCCAGGTGGCGGTGGTGACGCTTCTCACCAAGTCCCCGTCGAGCATCCTCCTGATGACCGTCGCGTCGACCGTCAACATGGCGTTGGCCGTGACGCTCTCCCTCTGGTTCTCGAAGGTCTTCTACGGGAGCTTGGCGAGAGGCGGGCGGTCGCGCAGGGGGACGCTGCTGAGGATAGCCTTCCTGGGTCTGTGGGGCCTTCTCATAGTCAGCCTGGGGTTCATGTTCAGCGCCACAAGCTACCTGATCCCCTACCTCAATGAGGCGTTGCTTGGTGCGAGTCCATTCGCTTCTTTGATCTCAGCAGTCTACCCGCTCTGCCTGTCGATAGCCGTCGCGGCCGCCTCGGGCTACGAGGTGAGCGCTTCGTCGGCACTGATCGCGGCTGTCGCCTCGAGCCTGTACATGGGTCTCGCCCTCTACCTTCTGAGGTGGGGATCCAGGACCATCAGGGAGATGTCGGTTGGTGCTAGCCTTTCAAGGCAGGCATCCAAGGTAGCTGATCTTTCGATCAAGGTCAGGAGCCCACTGATGGGATATGTGTGGAAGGACCTGAGGGCATCCTCACGGAATCCCGCGACGGCGTTCTTCTACGCCCTTCCCGTTTTCGAGACCGTTGTGGTCCTGATATCGACCCTGAGCCTCCCCGTTCTGAGGGCGTCCGTCATCATGGTGGCCACGGCCATGGGAGGGGCATTCGCCCTCTTCCTTCCTCTGGGGCTTCTGAACGCGGAGGGGTCCGGCCTGACGTACACGAGGACACTGCCGGTGAGGGTTTGGACTATAGTGTCGGCCAAGGCGGTGATCTCCTCCTTGGCATTCGGCCCCGTGCCGTTGGCCCTCCTGGTACTGGCCCTGACGAAGCCTATCACCTCCGGGCTGACGCTTGTCCTACCCGTGGAGCTCATGGCATCGGTGATGGCCGGAAGCCTCGTCGAGGTCTGGCTCTTCCTTGGCGTGGCCTCTCAGACCAGGACCTCGGCTGTGCTCCACGACATGGTCAGGCTTCTGGCTGGGGTCTCCCTGATGCTTCTTCCCGAGCTCGTCTATCTCGGGAGCTACATTCTGTCCCACGACCACCTTCTGTCGGTGATCCTGGCCGGAGCCATGGCGGCGGCCGAGCTGGGCTCGGTGGTGTTCTTCCTAAGGCGCAGATGACGCTGCATTAGTATTCAGATGATGAAACGACGAGGAGGCAAGAGAAGCCCTCACGACACATAAATAGGGGGGAGGCTTGTAATTTGGCTGACATGCGCCTAGGGATGTTCCTCGCGGGAATGATACTCCTTCTCATAGGCGGCTTTGCAGGGGTCACCGGCTACCTTTACATGACGTCAGGAGGAACCACGTTTCAGGAAGTCCTTTCCTCGCTCCCGCCGGACCTCTCCACTCTCAGCGGACAGATGACCGTGGCCGCTGGGGTGGGGGCTTTGATGGCCATCCTCGGCATCGGCCTCATCATAGGAGGTGCCGCGAGCAGGATAACCATAAGGTCGGCTGACCCCCTCGTCCTCAAGTCGCTCACCGAGAAGGAACCAGTCCCCTCGCCGAACGGCTACCCTGAGAACGTCGTTTTCTGCCCCAGCTGCGGGCGCCCGGTCAGCATGAGAGACGAATTCTGCGGCGTGTGCGGGGCCAAGGTCCGCTAGGAAGACCGCGGCTTCGGCGGAGCGACGCGAATCGGAGGTACTTGGCAAGCATGGCTCGCAGATCGTCCAGGCCCGTCCTGCACCTGAAGGCATACAATGTTGTGCGCTGCCCGCATTGTCATTTCGTGCAGGGAATCCGCAAGACTGCCTCATGCAAGTCATGCGGCAGGAACCTCGATTCGTCGAAGCTCCGGATCCTGGGATCCACAAACCGTGTGACCGACGTGCCCATCCTGGTGAGACAGATCAAGGAGTCCCTGGCGAAGTCGTAGCCTTCGAGATAGGGCCCCGCCTCGATACGCTTATCACGCAGGACCAAGCCGGATGTCATGTGAAGGGTCGCCCGCATTTCGCTGATGACTCGTCGCCAGGACTTTCAAGGATGCGGGCGGCCAGATATGATGAAGACAGCAGAAGCTACGACGCACTCTATGCCGACGAGCAATTGACCAAGCTCGAAGCGGCACTGGGTGCGGGGTGGAAGGCCCGCGGAAGGCTCGTGGACTTCGGGTGTGGGACCGCGCTCCTGACGAGCAGGCTCGCAAGGGGTTGCGACGCGGCCGTGGGCGTGGACGTCTCAATTGGAATGCTGAGGCTCGCGAAAAGGCGGAGGAAGGTGGATCTCGTGCTCGCCGACGCCTCCTGGCCTCCTCTGCGGCCCGGAGCCTTCGATTCCCTTGTCTGCTTCACTTCCTTCCAGAACTTCAGGAGGAAGAGGGAGGCAATGAAGGGGATGGTGGCCTGCCTCCAGGAAGACGGCTCGGCGGTCTTCTCGCTCCTGTGGAGGGGGGAGGCGGCCAATGATGAGTCCATTGTCTTGCGTCAAGGCGGGCTGGCCCTGCAGAGGCGGCTGAAAGCCGGAAACGACTCCGTTCTGCTCATGACGAAGCGTCGGGCTCCCTGAAACAGTGGCAGAAGGGAACCAGCAACTTTAAATCGAATACGAACTCCTGAGCTAACTGCGAAGAAAGCGTTGACATACTGCACCAAGTGCGGAGCAGAGGTCCCGGATGGCGCATTATATTGTGTCAAGTGCGGGAACCCTGTGCAACAGGGAGGCACCGCACCTCCACCACCGCCGCCGTCTGCACCGCTGAGCTCCCGAGATGAAAGGAGGGCGTACAGACGCCAGGAGAAGAATGAGAAAGGCGAGAAGAACGAGAAGAATGAGAAAGGCGAGAAGCATGAGAAGGGGGGCATGGGAGGTGCCCTCGTCGGCGGGCTCGTGCTGATATTCCTGGGTGTGCTATCCTACCTCTCCTACTACACGACCTACCTGAATCAGACGCGCTGGTGGGCCCTTTTCATCGTGGCCCTCGGTGTGGTCCTCATCGCGCAGGACCTGTACTATGCCGCGAAGGGAGCACGGAGGGGCGGAGGGATAATCGGAGGGCTGATCCTGGTGGCCGTCGGGGTCTCGCTGTATGCGGACATCTCGAACTGGTGGCCCCTGATACTGATCGCCATTGGTGTCGGGGTGATCGCGGCGGCCATCCTCGCCCGCTCGAGGAGTCCTGCACCAAGGCCGTCGTTCTAGGTGGCCCAGCTTGTGCAGGCTCGGTAGAGCATGTGCTCTAGGGTCACCGTCAGCCTGGCCCGGCCGAAGACCCTGAAGTAGTTGGGCCCCAGGCACTCGATCAGGTCGCCGATGTCGTATCTGGGAAAGACCGGCGTGGAGACAATCAGGCGGCCCCATTGGCCCCGTTTCATCTCATGGAGAGGGAGGGCCCTGCCGTCGGACATGACTTCGAAGAAATACGCGTCGTAGTTCGGGACGACGTATGGGTAGGAGTCCAGCTGCTGCGCGAACACCCCCTCCGTCGCTGAGTAGATCTCCCGCACGGGCGCGTGTCCGTATAGGCGTTGGAGCTGTGGACCGTACACCGAGTGTATCTTCGCCACGCTGGTGCAGAAGAGAGCTTTCATGCGCCAGAACTCCGAAGGGGCCCTTCCGTGGTGTTTCTTGACGTACCGGCCGAAGGAGAGTATGACGGGGGAAACGCCCATGACGGCTACGACCGGCAGCCTTTCCGCTTGTTCGAACACCATTTCGAACCTCCTCAGCCAATCCTTCTTGGTTACCCCGGGGCCGAGGGCGTCGATGGATTCCTGAGGCGGGACGAGGCCCCCGCTGCCCAGCGTGGGTTTGAGCCTGGCATATGTGCCGGAGCTGTAGCCGTAGCGGACCGGACCCGCCGGAGTCGCTTTCTCGAAGACGACGGAGGGGAAGTTCAGGTTGAGCACCAGTCCCTCGACCAACGAGAGATCGTCCGTCATGTAGGCTTGACAGAGGAGCTCCCTTGCGCCGCATTCGAAGACCCGGTCAAGGTGAAGCTGGGTGCAGGGAACCACTTTGGACTCGCCGGTGGTCCCCCTGGTCATCACGTATGTGAGGGGTTCCTCGGGGCATAGGTAGCGCGTTTCCCCCTGTAGGACCCGTTGCACCATCGGAGCATATCCTTCGTAATTCAGAGCCGGGAAAGCCTCCCTGAACTCCGAAATGGAAGAGATGGAGGCGGCACCCCTCTCCTCGCCGTAACCCGTCCTTCCATACTCCTTCAGCAGGGACCGCAGCGCCGTCTCCTGAGCCCCTGCTGGGTCACTGAGGGAATCGAACCATGGCGAGAGTAGCTGCTCGAGGGCTTCCTTCTGGCTGTTCAAGGAGACGGCTCCGTCCTTCTTGGTCAGCTGGCGGCCTTGAGCTCCTTCTCCAGCTGGGATATCTTCCACTGGATCGCGACTATGTCCTTGCTGTTGTCGTAGTCCTTCAGTTCGTTGCCGCACTCGGGGCAGCGGAATGACAGGTCCATGGCGTCGTCGAAGGTCCTCTTCTTGCAGGTCTGGGTCCCGCAGAAGAAGAACTTGTGCCCGGTCTCATAATCGAGGCGCTGCTTCAGCCTCCCAAGGATCTTCCTCTTCTTGTTGCTGAGGAAGGCGTCCACCTGGTCAGTCTGCGCCCTCCACTGGTAGACGTACCAGCCCCTCTTCGGGTCCTTCACCCTGATCCCCGTAATGAGGGACTTCCCGAACAGGTCGTAAAGCACACGGCGGACGACGTTGATCTTGAGGCCGGTCGCGCTGGCTATCTCCTCGTCGGTGGCGTTCTCGTTGTTCAGCAACGCACGGGCCACCTTGACGTATTCCTCCCCTCCTAGTAGGCCAGATACTTTGACGAATGAGTCTTCGTACTGTAGTTTCTTCAAGAAGTATTCTCCTTTGGGTAGTGTGTGAAGGGCATCGATAGACTTTAAAACCTTACCATGTCACGTCATCCCAAACCATTGCCCAGGCTCTTCGTCTTCAGGCTGTCTCATAGGCCGAGCAGAGACAAGAGGATCACGACCCACTGCGCGCTGGTCGCCAGGGCCTTCGGTGCTGAATCGATGGTGTTCTCCGGCGAGCCGGACGACGACCTGATATCGAGGATCGGAAAGGTGGCCGAGAGCTGGGGAGGGGACTTCTCCGTGACCTATGAGCCCCGCTGGGAGAGCTACATCAGGAAGTGGAAGGAGCGAGGTGGGGTCGTCGTCCACTGCACCATGTACGGAGAAAGGATACAGGACAGGATGACGGCCGTCAGAAAGGCCGCCTTGAAACATGACCTTCTCGTGGTCGTGGGCGGGGAGAAGGTCCCAGGAACGATGTACCGGTTGGCGGACTTCAATATCGCCGTCACCAGCCAGCCCCATTCAGAGGTCGCCGCCCTAGCGATCTTCCTAGACAGGTTGCTGGAGGGAAGAGAGCTGGAGCTGACGCACGAGGGAGCCAGGCTACGCATCGTCCCTCAGAAGACGGGGAAGAAGCTACTCGTCGGCGGCTGACCCGGAGGACGCCCGCGGGGCGAGCTCGTGTATCGCCCACTCCGGGCCCAGTACTACCAGATGGACCTTTCCGTCTTCGGCCTCCGACTTCTCCACCCTAACGACGCTTCCGAAGAACTTGGCCTTCTCGGAGAGGGAAGCGGCCCTTTCCGGGGGGAGTATGAGGTCGAGCTCGGCGGCCTCCTGGATTCCCTTCTTGATGACGGAAAGCAGCTCGCCGATCCCCTCTCCAGTCTTGGCTGAGACGAGCACCACCGCCTGCGCCCACGGTTCCAGAGAGGAGGCCCTCCTCTTGGCCTCCTCCAGGCCGACTAGGTCGACCTTGTTCATGACGACGACGGTCTTGTGCGGAGACACGTTCAGGTCGGCGAGGGTGTCGAGGCATGTCCTATACTTCGTCCCGAACCTCTCTTCGGGGTCGCTTACGTCGACCACCAGAAGGACCAGGTCCGCGTAGGTGAGCTCCTCCAGGGTGGACTTGAAAGCTTCAATCATGTAATGCGGTAGGCGACTGATGAATCCGACCGTGTCGGAGAGGAGAAGCGGCACGTCGCCGATTTCAAGACGCCTCGTTGTGGTCGTCAGCGTGCTGAACATCTTGCCTAGGACGGGCTGGTTCTCCTTGACCAGTCGATTGAAGAGAGTTGTCTTGCCGGCCGAAGTGTACCCGGCCAGCGAGGCGATCGAAAGGTGGTTCCTGGCGCGGTCCTCCCTGAACACTTCCCTCCGCTTCTTCAGGACCACGAGCTTCCTCCGGGTGGCGTCGAGCCTGGCCTTGATGTTCCTGTAGTACTTCTCGACTTCGTAGCTTCCGAAGCCGAACATGCCGGGCTGCTCCCCCATCCTTACGAAACGCACGTAGTCCCTGACCCTGGGCAGCTCGTACGTCAGCTCGGCCATCTTGATCTGGAGGACGGCCTCCTGCGTAGTGGCCCTCGCCTTGAAGATCTCCAGGACGAGCTTCTCCCTGTCCAGCACTTCGCAGCCGCAGTGCTTGCTCAGGTTGTAGTTCTCTTGAACCGTGAGCTTGTCATCCACGATGATATGGGAGGGCTTGAAGTCGGCCACCGCCTGCTTCGCTTCGTCCGCCTTCCCCTCCCCAACGCCGAACCGGCCGTGCCGCAGCTGCCGGATCAGGATTATGTGAACCGGCTGGTAGCCCCCGGCAACGCAGAGGCCCTTTGCCTCCTCCAGTTCGTCGGGGTACTTGTAGGAAATGAGGACGGCCGGTTTCAACAAATCCGGAGGACCTTGCTACGAGGACTCGGTCTCGAAAAGCCGTATCTTCATCAGGTGTTCGAGCTTCTTGGCCAGGGCGACGCTGGGCTTGAGTTTGCCACTTTCAAGCTTGCCCACGACGGATGACTTCTCGTTCAGCTTCATCCCGAGCTGCTCCTGCGTCAGCCCTGAAGCTTCCCTCGCCTTGCGCAGCACGGCGGAGTAATCTTCGCGGAGGACCAGCTGGTCGTCAGGGACCATGGCCGCAGGCCTCCTGTAGACTTGCATGACGGCTTCGGAAGGAGACCGTTGCGCAGCAGCCACAGGAGTCGTCTCCCTCGCTGGCTTGCCCAGCCTGGAGCACCTGCCACAGACGTTCATGATTGCGCCGTCCACCACGATCCTGTGGCTCTCGCCCATGATCTTGCTGCCGCAGATTTCACACTTGGCCATAACTCGTCGTTAATCGCTGCGCCCTCTTCTTTTATAAATCTACTACCGTTAACCGGACCCGTGAACGCGGCCGACAGGTTGCAATTGGAGGCCACACTCGAGTATCTCTACGGAAGGGGGGTGGCCAAGCGACTTCCTTGGGACGAGATGGTATGCGTCAGATCAAAGAAGTCCCAAAGGATGAAGAAGGTCCTGCTGGGTGACCGGCTCCTGGCGACGGTCAGGGAGGACGGGAGCGTGGCGTTCAGCTTGGAGTGCGCCAAGTACCTGATGAAGAGCGCCGCCTTCAGGGACAGCTGCATCGTGGTCAATGAAGATGCGGCCCAGTTCGTCAGCATGGGCAAGTCCCTCTTCTCAAAACACGTCATCAGGGCGGGACCAAACGTCAAACCCGGGCTGGAGGTCTGTCTGCTGGACGCTGGCGGCACCCTTCTTGCCGTGGGAAGGGCCATACTCCCCAGAGACTACATGGGAAGGATCAAGAGCGGGGCGGCCGTGAGGGTGAGAGAAGGCGCACTTGAGACGACCTCAGGAAAGGATTTAAGCGCCGGAACTGGAAAGGCAGTTCTGAATTGATGGACAACCGGCAGGCCCGGCGGATGATGGAGCGCATGGGCATGAACATGAACGAGATCAAGGAGGTCAAGGAGGTCGTGATAGTGACCCGCGACAAGGAGATCCATCTAGACAAGCCGTCCGTCTATGAGATCAAGGTCAAGGAGGCGCGAGTCTTTCAGATCACCGCGGAGCAGATAACTGAGAAGGCGACCGACGTTCCGAAGTTCACGGAGGAGGACGTCTCCCTGGTCATGACCAGTGCCAGCGTCAGCAAGGAGAGGGCTGTGACCGCGCTAGAGGAGGCCAACGGCGACATCGCCCTGGCGATCCTTCGGCTCAAACCGTAGCCCCACAAGACCGGTCGACGCCGGCGTCAATACTAGTTGACTAAATGCGTTGAGAATCCCAGCGCAAACGCTGGCGTTTCAACGTAGGGCTAAACGATGGTTGTCAAATCCGATAAACCAAAAACACTAATAAAGGGCCAGACTATGTGGAGGCGGCTTTTAAGAGGTCAGTGGTTAGGTAACATGGCGGTCCCCTCGTCAAAGATCGTGTCAGTCCGCAAGCGCGACGGAAGAGTGGTTGCGTTCGACAGCAACAAGATTTCAGAGGCCATCTGGAAGGCCATCAAGGCCACCGGTGGCAAGGATAGGTCGGTTGCCAACGAACTCACGGTGAAGGTCATCGAGATCCTTGAGAGGCGCTTCGGCGAGGGCGCCGTGCCGTCCGTCGAGGACGTGCAGGACGCCGTGGAGCACGTGTTGATCGAAGGGGGCTATGCCAAGACCGCCAAAGCCTACATCCTCTACCGCCAGAAGCGCGCCGAGATTCGCGAGGAGAAGATGAAGATCCTCGAGAAGACCGACATCGACGAGGTGGATAAGAGCTTCGACAGCAACGCCCTGAAGGTCCTCAGGGCGCGGTACCTCCGCAAGGACGAGAACGGCCACGTCCTCGAATCTCCCAAGGAGCTCTTCGTCAGGGTCGCTCTGCACACCACGTTGGCCAGCATTCTCTACGACCCGAGGATCTTCGACGTCGGCGGGTCCCAGCAGCCGAAGGAGGTCCCCGAAGGGGTCGACTTGAAGGAGTTTGCGGACCTGGCCGTCGGCAAGTACGAGCTCAACGAGTTCCATCTGGATGCCTTCCTGCGCGTCTTCAAGCGCTTCAATGCGATGGGGAAGTCCAAGGTCTCCTGGGGAGAGCTCGTGGGCATGATTCGGAACGGCGACTTCTCCTCGTATGAGACGGAGGTCGACGACTATGTGCGGCTCATGGTGAGCAAGCACTTCATGCCGAACACGCCTGCGCTGGCGAACTTCGGGAACGTCCTTGGCATGGGTTCGGCATGCTTCGTCTTGGACGTGGCTGACTCCATCGACGACATCATGGAGACCCTGAGGAGCGCAGCCATCATATTCAAGGCCGGCGGAGGGGTCGGCTACAACTTCTCGAAGCTCAGGCCTGAAGGCGATTTCGTGAAGAGCACTTCGGGCATCGCGTCCGGCCCCGTCAGTTTCATGCGGCTCTTCGACACGATGACCGAGGTGATCAAGCAGGGTGGAATCAGGAGGGGCGCGAACATGGGCATCCTGAACATCAACCACCCCGACATCGAGAAGTTCATCAAGGCGAAGGAGGGGAACAAGGCGCTGCGGAACTTCAACATCTCAGTCCTGATACTGGACGACTTCTGGGGGTACTACAACAAGAACGAGCCGTACCCGCTGATTAACCCAAGGACACGGGAGGTGACGCGCTTCGTCAACCCGAGGCAGCTCCTGGACATGATAGCCTTCCAGGCGTGGGAGAGCGCCGAGCCCGGGGTCATCTTCTCCGACAAGGTCAACGAATTCAATCCGTTCCTCAAGTCGCTGGGCCCGATAGTGACGACCAATCCCTGCGGCGAGGTCCTCCTGTATCCAGACGAATCCTGCAACCTGGGTTCAATCAACGTGGCCGCTTTCGTGAAGGAGGACGACGACAACGTCTCCCTGGACTGGGACGGGCTCCGCTCCACCGTGGAGGTCACGTCCAAGTTCCTCGACAACGTGATCGACATCAACCGGTACCCGCTGCAGGCCATAGAGGACATGACCCTGAAGACGCGGAAGATCGGGCTGGGCGTCATGGGGGTGGCAGACCTGTTCTTCGAGCTCGGAATCGCCTACAACAGCGAAGAAGGGCTGAAGTTCATGGAGAGGCTCATGGAGTTCGTCAACTACCACTCCAAGAGGGCCTCGATCAAGCTTGCGGCGGAGCGCGGCGTACTGCCCACCTTCGACGAGAGCAGCTACAAGGAGGGAAAGCTCCCCTTCTCCGGGTTCGCCGACCAGTCCTCCTGGCATTTCGACTGGAAGGGGCTGGCGGATGAAATCAGGGAGAAGGGCATCCGGAACGGGTACACCACCGTCATCGCCCCCACGGGAAGCATCTCCATGATAGCCGGCTGCAGCAGCGGCATCGAGCCGGTCTTCGCCCTGGTCTACGAGAAGAACGTCTCCATTGGAAGCTTCTACTATGTCGACGCCGCTTTCGAAAAGGCCATGAAGAAGGAGGGCATCTTCGACGACGACCTGCTCAAGCAGGTCGTGGGCAACCATGGTAGCGTCCTGGGGGTCCCGTACGCTTCCGAGCAGGTAAGGCGGGTCTTCGTCACCGCCATGGACATAATGCCGGAGGACCACGTCCGGGCCATAGCGGCCTTCCAGAAGTGGGTCGACTCCAGCATCTCCAAGACGACGAACCTTCCGGCGGAGGCTACCGTGGAGGACGTCAAGAAGGTCTACATGCTGTCCTACGAGCTGGGCTGCAAGGACGTCACCGTCTATCGTGACAAGTCCATAACGAGCCAGGTCCTCAGAGCGGCTCCAGCGGCGAAGGACGAGAAGAGCCCAGCGGTCCCCCCGTCCAAGAGCACCGTCCCTCCCCAGGTCGTTCACGCATCGGCGGTGCCGACCCTGCAGAATCTAAGCGCACGCCTGAGCCTGGACGGCAAGATTGGCAACCTGACGACCTGCCCGCTGTGCGGCACCAAGCTGGAGTTCAAGGAAGGCTGCGCGACCTGCCCTAGCTGCGGCTGGAGCCTGTGCGTCAGCGCCTGATCTCACTGGACGGCTGCCGTCGCCCCGCCGCATATGCTGCAGCGCTCGGTCCCGGCCACTTCCTTGTTGCCGCACTTCTTGCAGAGGGCGACCAGGGGCCTGACGCTGAAGAAGGGCAAGCGCGAGTTGGCCTTCTCCAGGATCTTCGCCGCTTCGATGGGGTCACCGACCGGGAGAGGCAGCCGCGCCAGCACGCCCCCGACCACCTTTTCGTCCAGGTCGACTAGCTTGTCACCGATGGCTTCCGACTCGAGCTCCTTGGGCTCGATGGAGAAGGCCTGACCGTAAATGGAGGCGCTCAGGTTCTTCATCTTCGCACGGCCGAACCTCTCCACGTCCAGCTGAGGGAAACGAGAGGAGCTGTCGTCGGTCGTCAGTACCAGGGAGAACTTCTCTTCGCCCTCCTTGCCCGCGGACTCGAGGTACTGGCTCGCCGAGGAGATGGTCTTCTCCTGCAGCTCGGCAAGCTCCTTCGCCGAGGAATCGGGGCTCACCAGCTTCAGGGAGTCCTCCAGCCCCGTCAGGTTGACGCGGAGCAACGGCGATTCGGAGTAGAGGAGGTTGCTCAGCACGTCCAGAGCGGGGAGGAGGCCGTTCTTGATGTTGTTCTGAATGAGGCGCCGCCTGACCCTCAGCGCGTTGACCGCGTTCTCCAGCTGCATCGTGACCCTGGCGCGGAAGTAGACGTCGTCGTTGTGGGCGTCCAGGGCGATGCGCGGGAGGTTGATGGAGATCGAATCCAGCACCACCGGCCCTCCCTTCTTGAAGTCGTCCACCCGGAGCCCCTGGAACGTCCTCCGACTGGCCCCGCCTTTGGAGAAGGAGAGCACGCCATTGTTCCTTGATATCTCGGCCAGGAGCTTGTAGGCCGGCTTCTCCAACTTCTCAGAATTGACTATGGCCAAGCCGATGGAGGGGGACGGCGTCACCTTGGTGTAGTCCAGGTAGCCCTTCAGGAGGGAGCTCAGCAGGGCCCCTCCGACCTTCGAAGCGTCGACTTCGAACTCAACCTTCGGCCGTTCCGCACCCTCCGGGAACGCGTAGGCCATCAGGTAGAAGAAGGAAGAGTGGCCTCTGGCGCCAAGGTCGAGCTTGGAGGCCATGTCCGCAAAGCCAGTGTAGAATACCTCCCTCCCCGCCTCTCTTGTGAGGAGATAGCTGAGGGAGAGCAGCTTGGTGAGGTCTTCGTGATCGGTATTGCCGTATCCCTCCCGTGGCGTGTGGGGGAACTTGGCACCGAGCCGTGCCAGCGAAAGGGACTGGTCGCTCACGTTGATGAAGAGGGCGTCCGGCCGAAGGCCCCAGTAGTTGACGTTCGCTATGTGGATGTCGCCCGACAGATGGGAATCCACCACATCTCTGGGGAGTTGGATGAGCATCAGGTACTCCGAGAGGACGGAGCCGGCCGTCTGGCTGTGGACGGCTTCCAGGCCGTAGGGTCCCTCGCCCAGCTTCTCCAGGTTCTCGGTCACGTCGTAGACTGGCATCCCCAGCCTGCTCAGGCGGTGGCGGTATTCCTCCAGCCCTTCTTCGATGAGGATCGAGTTCACGAGCTCCCTGATGAGAGGCGCCGTAAGGTAGGCGGTCTGGAACTTGTATATCCTCGATTCGGCCTCGCTCGAGACCCTCTGGGCTAGCTCGACCGGCATGCCCGCCTCGGTGACGAGGGAGTGGACGATCTTGTCCGTGGTGAACTCCTCCATCCTGTGCCTGGAGCTCCGGACGAAGAGCCTTCCGCTCTCAAGGAGCGCCTGCTCCTCTATCTGCTTGGCGGCGTTCAGCACCAGCCTTCCCAGGGTGGTCAGCATGTACTTGCGCTCGGCCCGGTTCTGGGCGATGAGGTTCTGCCTGAGCAGCTTCCTCAGGTGGTACGCGAACTTGCCGGACTCCTTCTTCGACTTGAAGCCCGCAAGCGTCTTCAGCTCGGAGTAGGTCATCGGCCCCTTGGCGTTCAGTATCTTGAGGATTTCGAGCCGGCTGGGAGAAGCGATGACGGAGAAGATCGTCTTTACGCGACGAATGGAGACCTGAGTGCTCATAGAACCACTATTGACATCACTTGCTATATCTAGGTGTAAAAAGGTTTACCTCCGGTGAAGGGGTGATATGGTGGGGCCGGGCGGATTTGAACCGCCGATCACCAGCGCCCGAGGCTGGTAGCGTAACCAAGCTAGCCCACGGCCCCGCGACGAAGCTGAAAGCTTCCCGTCTCTGTCGGTTCAAACCGGCTCATTTAAGCTTGTAGCATCCGGTCGACGAGGTTCCGTGATAGCTTAAAGAGGCGACGGTGTGCTAGGCGAACCGAATGAAGGTCGTGGCCACGGGGATAAGCGGCGCGGGCCGCGGTTCCTACCTTTCGCAGGTCGCAGAGCTCGCCCGGGCCAATGGGAGGAGCGTGCATGTGTTCGAAACGGGAGACATGATGTTCGAGACGGCGGAGAAGCTGGGAGTGAACATCCCGGCCGACAAGATCCTCGACCTCTCCCCGTCCACCCTCAATTTCCTACGGACTACGGTGTTCGAACGGATCATCAGGGAATCGAAGGAGGTGGAGGACACGATCATAAGCACGCACGCCTGTTTCCGCTGGAAGAAGCACATCATACAGGCCTTCGACTTCCATTATCTGGACCAGATAAGGCCGGACGTCTACCTGTCGGTCATCGATTCGGTCACGACGGTCAGGGCAAGGCAGGAGGAGATGCCCCAGTGGAAGGGCCAGCTCTCCATGAAGGACATCATGGTCTGGAGAGACGAGGAGGTCTTCGTGACCAAATCGATTGCTGACTTCCAGAGGCGGCCCTTCTACATGATTCCTAGGGAAGAGCCGCCAGAGACTCTCTACGGATTGCTCTACTCGCCGAGGGCCCCGAAGGCGTACCTGAGCTACCCTATGACTCACACGCTTTCGGATGTTGATGACATGAAGAAGAAGGATGTGTTCAAGGAGAGGTTGCGAACCGCTGGGCTCGTGGTCTTCGATCCCGTCTCCATCGGGGACGGGGAGCTGCTGACGCTCCTGGATGAGGCGAAGGCGAAGGGTGTCGATTCGATCACGTATGAGAAGGTGGGCTCCAGCGTCTCCATAGGCCTGAAGGAGGCGGAAGAGGTGAGCGAAGACGTGAGCGACCAGATAGTGGCCAGGGACTACCAGCTCATAGATCAGAGCGACTTGATCGTGGTCTACTACTTCCTCCCGGTGATGTCCCCCGGAGTGCTATCTGAGATGTCCTACGGATATACCAACAAGAAGGACGTCTACGCCTTGTTCGCGGGCCAGGAGTCGCCCTTCTTCAAGTACTACTCCACCAAGATCTTCCACAGCGAGGATGACATGGTGGAGTTCCTGAGCCGAAGGACCGACGGCCAGTTGCGGAGCAGGTGAAAGCGGAGCATGCGGACCAGGGTGTACGCCGGCGCTCTCCTGATTGAGAAGGGGAATCTGCTCCTTAAGGCGGGTGGCCCCGAGCCCGAATCCTGGTACCTTCCCCCGGGTAAGTATCTCGAGGATGACGAGACCCTGGAGATGGCTGTGTCGAAGGGATTCAGGGCGGACACGGGGTGTCTCTGCGCCGTGAGGGATCTCGTCTACGTCATCGAGTCGTTCAGAGGTGAGGATGAGAGGGAGCTGGGACTCTACTTCCTGGTCAGCTCTCCTTCGTTGATGGGGCCAGGCGGAACGAAGGGGAGGGTCCGATTCGTGCCCATCGAACAGATGAAAGGGATGGACATCCGCCCCGCCGTTTTGGGCGGCAAGATATCAGCTGACGAGAGGAGGGGCTCCCGCGGCTCGGCAACCTACCTTGTGAACCGCTGGAACGAATGACGTCCGGCGTCTGAAGCCTGCCGAGAGGAGTGGCAGGATCAGGTCTCGAGTGCTGCGCTGTCAAAGCCCCCGCTCCCGACGCAGATGTCGTCTACGAAGCCTACGAGGCCAGATCCAAGGAGAATGCTCCGCGGATAGGCCGCCTAGCGGGCATGCGGCTTGGCCCCGCGCCTAGGCTTCTCCATGAACACGGGGTCCTGACGTGACCTCATGAGCCCCAGGACCCCTATGAGCCCCAGAAGCACGTAGGGCGCCTCCAGCAGATATGCGCCCATGATGGTCGTGCTCGACAGGCCGAGGTTCAGGAGCGGGGCTACCAGTTCGGCGATGGAAGCGTAGACGACGGCCAGAGGGAACACTCCCTTGGCCCCCTTGATGGCCATGAAGACCAAGACGACGGTGAACGTGTCGACGAAGAGCGCGAAAGTCCTTTCGAGTATCGGCGCCCCGATGAGAGCCGGGCCGAGGGCATACTGAGCCGACAGGGCCTGTTGTATGGCTGGGTCAAGGGTTCCGAAGAAAGAGGGATTCATCACAAGCTCCAGCACGCCGAGGAAGTTGTTGAATCCGAGGGCGATGGCCTCCACGCAGGCGAACCCCAGGCCGAAGCCGACGGCGTCCATGTACGAAGCTCCGAACAGCCGGAAGCGTCTGGCCCAAATCCAAGTGAAGCCGGAATCAAAGAGGCCCGTCTGCAGGCCTACGTACAGGCCGTACGCGGCTGCGCTTCCGACAGCGCTGACCCCCTGCACGGCTCCGGCCACGGACGGGGTGACGAAGATGTCCATCGTGGCCTTCATGACCGTGACCGAAAGCCACGTGACCCCTCCAAGGCCGAAGATCTTCCAGGAGACCCCCGTGACCCGCTTCCAGTAGAGCACGGGGAGCATGCCGACCGCCATCATGCCAATGCCCGCAATCAATAGAAGGGGGGTCGGCTGTACGAAGGAAGTCAACGAGGGGCGACCAGCTTGCTCCGGTTTTAGGTCTTGTCGGACAGGCTCGCGGCGTAGGCCACGATGGCTTTGCAGACGTCGGCCATGAAGGCGTAGTTGAGCCTGTCGGGCAAGTCCCCGACGGCGTGGTAGTTCTGGTACCTCGAGGCCCCCGTGTCCGTCAGCAGTAGAGCGGGGTACCCGCGCGCCCAGAAAGTCGTCTGGTCTCCCCTAAGGCCCTCCGGGGCCGACTCCCCCCTGCCGGCGAGCACCAGAGGAGCTGTTGACAGACTGGGAACGGCGGCCTTGCAGACCGCCGAGAAGGAGTCCAAGAGCGGCTTCGAGCCCTCGCAACCCACGATGGCGAGGAAGTCCCCCTTGGGCGGCAACGGCTCGGGCAGCCCCTCCGGCGTTGATTGTTTCATCTGGCCTGATGCACCCACGGAATCCAGGCATATCGCCGCCGTCACCGGAATCCCCCGGGACCTGATGCTGGCTAGGTAACTCTCGCTTCCCCTAAGGGCGATGCCCTGCCATGTCTCCTTCATGGAGATGGCCGAGAAGAAGACCCGGACGGGGATCCCCGAGGCTCCGATGAGCCTGCTCGCTTCCAGCATTACGGCGACACCGCTCGCGTTGTCGTCGGCCCCCGGGGACTTCTCGACGGTGTCATAGTGGGCCATGAGGATGAGGGTCGGCGGATCGTTGAAGCCGGCGGCCTTCTCGCCCACCACGTTGTGGAAGACGAACTTCCCCGTACTCCAGCTCTGGTCCACCATGTAGCAACCGCTCTCCACCATCCGTCCCCAGATGTAGTCCCTGGCCCTGTCCAAGCCGGCCGGGTTCGCGTCGGGCTGTCTTACGTAGGAAAGGTTGGCCACATGGGTCTTCAGAAGCTCTTGGAGAACGTCGGCTGACAAAATCGTTCAACAAAGGCCTAGCAAAGTGAAAAATAAAAACCTTGGGCAGAAACGTGCCCTGCGTGCCTCAGCGTCCCCCGTTCTGCCTGGACTCCGCTTGGGGAACGAGCTCGTCCTGGTGGACGGGGGAACCCTTGAGCCTCCTGCCGGCGAGCCTTTCGAGAGCCCTGACCACTGCCGGAGGGACCCCGGTCGTGGCGGCTTCGCCCACGCCCTTCACCTGTGCCCCTTCGGAGGACTCGTGTTCCGCGAGCTCCACCGTAACACGGGGGACGGAAGTCGAGGAGGGGAGACCGGTCTCAGCCAGAGTGCCTGTCACCAGCTGCCCTTCGGCGTCGTACCATGACTCTTCGGAAAGCGCTTGACCGATTCCCTGGGCAGCGCCGCCGACCACCTGGGCAGCCACGTTGTCCCTGTCCAAGACCTTTCCTATGTCGTAGTAGGAGTGGCATTCCTCAACCTTGGCCTTCCCTGAATCACTGAGGGACGCCTTGACCAAGTTGGCGCCCAAGGTGCCGACGGATTCCCGCATGTGGTGGAAGACCCTGACGTCGAACTCGCGCTTGAGGAGCTCCTCAGGAGAGCCTATCCCCGAGGCCCTGGCCTGCTCCCTGATCTTGCCGGCCGCCTCGACTAGGGCTCCGCCCGCGACTATCGCGGTCCTGCTCCCCCAGGTGCCTATCCCTTCGTCCAGCTCATCGGTGTCCCCTGGTTCGAGCCTGACCGCAGATTCGGGAATTCCCAGCTCGTCGTGCAGGATGCGCCGAGCTATCACGATGTGTCTCTGCCCGCTCTGAGAGCCCCCGATCCAGACCCTCGCAAGGCCTTCCCTGATGGAGATCCTCGCCGATTCGCCCGGCTGGACGGCGGAGGTAAGGATGAAGCAGGAGAAGCCGACGCCTTCTTCGGCCGCCCGGTTCCAGTATCGCAGCTTCTCCGCTGCGGTCCTGAGGAAGGGTTCGAACGGGTCGACCTTGAGCCCCGTGGGGGAAATGAACTGCTTGGGGCTGGCGTTCCTGAGCCTGACCTCGACGGGGTCGATCTTGAGCTCGTCGGCCAAGAGGTCCATCATCCTCTCGATGAAGAACGCGGCCTCAGGTCTCCCCGCGCCTCGGTACGGCCCAAGAGGGACCTTGTTGGTGAAGACGGAGGAGGCGGAGATGTACGCCTTCTTGATCGCATAGGGTCCAGTGAGCAGGTGGCCTATGAAGCCCGGAGCGGACGAACCGATCCCCATGGCGAACGCTCCGTTGTCCACAAGGATGTCGGCCTTAAGGCCCCTGACATGACCCTCCCTGTCAGAGAAGATTCGCATCCGGGCTCGCGCTCCACGCCCTTGGCTGGTCGCAACGAGGTGCTCAGACCTCGACTCCACCCACTTGACAGGCCTTCCGGTCTTGATGGCGGCGTAGCAGGCGACCGCATATTCCGGATAGAGCGAGCTCTTGGCTCCGAAGGCGCCACCCGTGTCCATCTGGACCACCCTCACCCTTTCAGGAGGCAGCCCCAGGATCTCGCTCAGGGCCTCCCTCCAGGTGTGAACGGATTGGGTCGAAGCCCAGACCGTCAGCCTTTCGCCGTCGTACCTGGCGACGAGACCGCGCGGCTCCATCGGGTTAGGGGAGATCCGGGCGTTTGTCAGGTCGTCTTCGAGGACGATGGGTGAATCGTCGGTGAAGTCTTCACCTATCTTGAAGGAGCTGACAGTGTTCGATTTGATGTTCGGATGTATGGGTTCAAACGTTGCGGCTTCTTCAGGGTCGATCAGAGGCTTGAGCGGCTCATAGTCGACCTCGACTTCCTCCAGGAGGTCTTCAGCTTCGTAGGCGTCCTTCCCCAGGACGCCGGCCACTGGCTGGCCACGATAACTGACGTAGCCGGTGGGCAGAGCCGGGTAGTCCACCGGCGCGGGGCCGCCCCATGCCCCCTCTCCCACTGAGACCAGGTTTCCCTTGAACTCGTCGCCCGTTATGCCACCTTTCAGCTTCAGTATCCTAGCCCTTGCGTAGGGGCTTCGCAGGAGCTTCAGATGGAGCGTCCCCTCGAACCTGATGTCGTCGACGAACCTCGCTCTGCCAGAAAGGAACTTGTCGATGTCACTCAAGCCAGGAGCCCTCTCCGCCGATGCCTTTCCGTGATTGACCGCTAGGGTAGTTAAGGGTTGGCGCTATCTCGCGATCCCAAGCCCTTCCGCGTGAAGCTTCCCGGAAAGCCGTATTAGGCTAGCAATCGGGGAACCGGAAACGGATGGAGTTCAGAGGGTCGGAGCTCATACGGGCCGGAAGGGAGGCTGTCTTCGGCTACATCACCGACGCGGAGAACTTCTCCAGGGGCATTCCGGACATACAAAGAGTGACGGTCCTGGGACCTGACAGGTTCGAGGTGGTGGCGAAACTGGGCATCTCCATGATCAGGGCCAGCTTCGACATTACATTCCAAGTCTTGGAGCGGTTGGCTCCGTCGTACGTCAAGCTGCGGGGGCATGGCCTCGGGGCAGGGAGCGCGGTAGACTTGGAGATCTCGATTGACCTGACTCAAGACGGCCCGAACACGGCCCTAGAATGGAAAGCGGATGCGAACGTTTCCGGAACGCTAGCATCGCTCGGGCAGAGGGTGCTTGGGTCCGTCGCGGAGAGGCTGGTCAGGGAAGTCTTCGGAAACTTGCACGCGTCGCTCGAGCCGAGGGAACCGGCCTAGCCCTCACTTCGTATGGACCTCGAAGCCTTCAGGATGGCGTCCACGATCCCCGAATATCCAGTGCACCTGCAGATGTTGCCCTCGATGGCCTTCCTTACTGACGCCTCGTCTAGCCCAGGCGACCTCTGGAGAAGGTCGTATGAGGTCATCAGGACCCCAGGAGTGCAGAAGCCGCACTGGACGGCCGCACATTCGGAGAAGGCTTCCTGAAGGGGGTGCAGTCCGCCCTCGGAGGAAAGCCCCTCCGAGGTGAGGATCGAGGAGCCATCTGCCTGGACCCCGAAGAGAAGGCATGACTTGACGGCAGCGCCGTCCATGATGATGGTGCACGCGCCGCACCTTCCCTCGTCGCATCCCTGGTGAACGCTCAGGAGACCCGAGTCCCTCAACAAGTCGACCAGGAGGACCCTGGGCTCAACATCGGCCTCGCGTTTCTTGCCATTGACGGTGAACACGATGTGCATTCAGGCACCCCCGACCGCGGCCAGCAGCGCGCGCCTCGTTGCCAGGGCAGCCATCTCACGCCTGTAGTCCGCGCGCACCCTCGCGTCCACCAACGGCCCCCTTAGCTCGGAACGAGCTATGGCAGAGGCCTCCGCGACGAGCTCCGCGGTTATGGTCTTGTCTCGAAGGATCTCCTCGGCGCCAAAGGCGTGAAAGGGGACCGCCGTGCAGGCCCCGATGACGATGGTGGCTTGGGAACAGGTCGCGCCGTCCGTCTTGAGGAGGACCGCGGAGATCGCGGTGGAGTAGCTCCCTCCCTGTCCGCGGATGGCTTCGTATCCCCAATGACTCCCGGCAGCAGGTGGAATCCTGACTTCCACGAGCAGCTCGTCCGGGGCCAGCGAGGTCGTGAACAGGTCTCGGAAGAATTCGGAGACTGGGATCACCCTTCTCCCGCGTGGGCCCCGGGCCACCAACTGGGCACCCAGCGCCGTCAGCGCGGGCGGGTAGTGAGCGGCGGGGTCGGCGTGACAGAGGCTTCCCCCGATGGTTCCCCTGTTCCTCACCTGGTAGTCCCCGATGTCGCTGGCCGCCTTGGCGAGCATGGGACAAAGGTCCCTCGCGATTGGCGAGGCAGAGATGTCGTAATGCGTAGTCAGGGCCCCCATCCTGATCTGGCCGTCCTCCTCTCTGACATACGATAGCTCCTCCTTCAGATGCTTTCCCAGGTCGATGACGGCCTTCGGACTCGCCAGCCTGAACTTCATCAATGGCACAAGGCTCTGGCCGCCGGCGAGGACCTTCGCGTCGTCTCCGTTCTCCACGACAAGTCCGACGGCCTCTTCGATGGAGGCCGGAGCGAAATACTCGAAAGGTCTAGGGACAGGCATGGCGGACGCGTCGATGTGACCCGTTGCGACCTTTAGACCTTATCGCGCGAACTTGGGACTAACGCCCGGCCAGCCTGCGGTGTCCGTGGCAAGAAAAGGATGAAGATGGTAGCGGGGGGTGGATTTGGACCACCGCTCTGCGGGTTCCTCAGATGAAATCATCCTATGAGCCCGCCGGGATAGGCCTGGCTTCCCCACCCCGCTACGAAGGACCAGAGAAGGCTTGCCGCCCGTTGCGTATTAAAGGTTTTTGCGGCGAGTTGGTCAGACTTCGTAGGAGGGAGTCGCTGGCTTGCTGAGATGGCGACGCGCCCGGGGAGGCACCGCGTACAGTCCGAGTGAGATTCCCCTCTCCACGGGCACCTCCTCGGCTTCGAGGGCCGTGGACTTGAACTTGCACTTTGGGCATTGGTAGCCCTTCCCCTTCCCTTCGGACTTCATCGTCTTCCCGCATCTGGGGCATCGAGGGTTCCGCCTGACGGTCTTTGGCACCAGGGAAAGGACTTCGAGCTTCTCCACGTTGACGGTGAGAGGCCTTTCCGGCTTCTCCTTCACCCCACCATACACCCTGACCACGTCGCCTACCAGGAAGGCCTTCCCAACGTCCCTGAAACCGCGCGTGGGCTCATAGATCGCGCAGTCAACGGAGCCGGTGTCGTCCTTGATGTGGAATATCACATGGCCTCCTCTAATCGTGCGGGGCTTGGAGGCGACCGTCCCCGAGACCTTGACAGTGGTGAGCGGCCTTATCCTGCCGGCGACTGCGTCCGATATGTGCGCGTCGGTGCCTTGGTTGGTTTCGTAGATCTGGAAGCGCTCAACCGGCTGGAGGGGCTCGACGATGCCGAAGGCCCTCTCCAAGTATTGGGGCTTGAAGGCCCTGATGCCGAAGTACACGGGGCAAGGGGTGTGCGGCATTATCCTGACCTCGCCGGTGTTCGTGTCCAGGTTGTCGAAGGTGAACGGGTGTGTGGCGTCGTTCATCCTTACGATGGACCCCTCTTCCATCTTCCGCGGCGTACCGACGAACTCTGGCGTCCGGTAGGCGATGAGCTCGTAGGTCCTCCCGTATTCGAGGCGGTTCCCTATGGCCGCCAGGGCGCCTATGATGCCTCGACCTAGCTTGAACTTGTGCACCTCGATCCCCAGCTGGCGAGCTACCTGATCGGCTTCTTCGATGGTCACCATCTCCTTGACCACCCTCGAGGAGAATTCGCCGAGGAGGGGTGGGATCTCATCGCCCAGGTAGAAGGCGACTCCGGATTCAGTTCCTTCGTCGTCCAACATGGCCATCTCGCCGACCCGTTGGAGGACGAGCTCCTTCACCTGAGGAAGGAGAAGGGGTGGCACGAGAAGCCTGAACGACAGGGCCGCGTTCCCCCTGGTCTTGAACGGGCAGTTTGGGTTCAGCCTGATCAGGCGCGGGAACCCCGCCAGGCCGAGGCCGAACCTGTGCTTGATTTCGTCTATCAAGACAGCCGCGAGGTAGGTGGTGCACATCCCCTTGGACGAATCGGTGTCGTCGATGCCGACGTGAAGCATTACAGGTGATCCGCCCGTCCCCCTCAGAGGCAACTGAAGAGGCCCCTTCGCTGTCGCTATTTGAGCGTAGTGCCCGGCGGCTGTTACCAATGAAAACGTGCCTACTCTTCGACTACGATCATGGTCAGGGTGGAGCGGACCTTCTCGAGGCGCCTGATATGCCAAGTGATGGTCTCCTTCACCTTCTCCATGGTGTCGGCTTCGACCTTCGCTATTAGATCGTACACGCCGTACACTACGTACACCTCGGTGACGTTGGTGATCTTCTTGAGCTCGGCCACCAACTCCTCCTCAGAACCAAGGTCGGCGTTGATGAGGACGAATGCCTTTGGCAATCTTATCTGCCTAGCACATTAATAGAAGGTGATTTTAAGCATTTGGGAGAATCGCAGAGAGAATTGAACCTTGAGACGCCCAGAATAGCTAAACTGTTCGTGCTGCACCTGCGACAGGACGACCCATCCAAGTGCACGGCCTCCAAGCTCAGGCGCCTCGGGATGGTGAGCTTCCTCCCTGCCCATACTCGCAGGGGCCTCCTCCTCGATCCGTACTGCGACACGTCGATTTCGAGGACGGACCGGGAAGTGGTCCTCGCGGAGGGGCTGACGGCAATCGACGCCAGTTGGAAGAAGGCCGTGGAGTCGTTCACGGAGGTCGGCTGGAGACGCGACCACAGGCGTGCGCTTCCTTACCTTGTGGCAGCGAACCCTACGAACTACGGAATACCCGTCAACCTCTCGACCGCCGAGGCGCTGGCCGCGGCGTTGTTCATAACCGGAATGAAGGAGCAGGCTGAGAGGATCATGGAGTCGTTCAGGTGGGGCCACTCTTTCTTCGAGCTCAACCTGAAGTACCTTGAAGCCTACGCCGAAGCGGAATCGAGCGCGGCGGTCGTGCAGGCCCAGCGCACATTCATGCGAGAGCTGGGCTTCGCCGTTTAACGTTTAAATGTCCGCGGCAATCGGAGCTAGGCCGAGGATGTGAGCTGGTGGGCAGGTTCGGGGCACAGCCCTGAGGAAGCTCCTCCCTCCGTGCAGGAGACGCGGCGTCGAGAGACGCAGCGGGAGACCGCTGGCTCTGGAACAGAAACGACACCCGCGCCGGGAACGCCATGAAGGCAGGAATGCCGGAGGACTCCCGGATGAGGGATGAAACGGCCAACCCGCGTGGAGCAAGGTCGAATGGGGCTGATGACAGGCTCTCTGCTGTAAGCCCGGGTAGACCTCTCAGCTGAATCCCGCCTAGAACAGAAGGAGGGCTATGGCCAGGAAACATCCTCACATCGAACCCCACCAGGGGGTATGGACGGAAGCGTTCAGAGGTATGTGTCGAGGGTCGTGGGGTCGCGGCCTTCCTTCGGGTCGGTGAGGAATGGAGACAGTATCGTCTGCGCGGCGGAGACCATCAGCTCGCTGTACTTTGCGACGTCGTATGCCCCGTCCTTCTCCATGCCTGAAGGCACCGCCCGGCAGAGGGGGTTCCGGTGCGCGCTATCCCCGTAGACGAAGC
Source organism: Conexivisphaerales archaeon (assembly GCA_035543015.1). Taxonomy (GTDB): domain Archaea; phylum Thermoproteota; class Nitrososphaeria; order Conexivisphaerales; family DTJL01; genus DATKKG01. The sequence continues at coordinate 33,825 of DATKKG010000088.1, forward strand.
TCACCATATCCCCCGACCCCACCGCCTGCCCTTCCATAGCCATCCTTATCGCGGCGGAGACATGTGGCGGCCTGGTGTCGTAGAGCTCTGCGTCCTGCCGCAGCTCCTTCTTCACAACAAGCTTGAAGATGTCGATGTCCTTGGCGGCGAGCTGCTCGACGGCTCCTTCGAGTATCTTGAAGGCTGCGGGGACGCCCTTCGAATAGACCTCCGTTCCCTCATGAGAAAGCAGCGCCCTCATCATTGCCTCCTGGACCTCCTTGACGAAAAGCGGGGTGTCATGGCGGCGCTGCTCGATCCCGCGGCAGACGAGCTCGCCTCCATAGGTCAGGCCGAAATAGCGTTTGAAGGCCGGCGTCCGGGAATCCATCTTCCGAGGGAGCAGCACCAGGTGGCGATAGTAGTGGTCCAGGGCAATCGGAATCCCAACTGTCTCCTGCACGGCGTCCGCGACCTTCGTGTAGTCCGAGGAGGTCGCCCCGTCCCGCTTGACGAAAAGCGCGTCGGTATCGGCGTATACCACCCTGAATCCGTCCTCCTCCACCCTCTTGACGGCCTTCAGCATTACGTCTCTTGCCACCGAGTTCACCTTCTCGAAGGTCAGCACGTTGCCGAAGCGGTTCCAGGCGCAACCCGAAGTGCCGTAGAGGACGCAGAGTATGAGCTTCAGGCTCGTCTGCCTCTGCTCGCAGTAGTCCAGCTCAACGCTCTCCCTCTGGAAGGTCTTCCGGAGCCGCTTGAAGTACAGCCGCCTGGCCAGGAACCTCCGCATGACGCTGGGAAGGAGGCCCTCGGCTTCGCCCTCGGCGGAATCGACTGTCTCGTAGCTGATGTTGTTGTTGATGATGACGTTGGCGAACTCCGATTCGAAATCCAGCTCGGCCACGTTGTCCTGGAGGCCAACGACAGGAGGGATGATCATCGCGCCCTTGTCCTCGGATCCCACTTCCTGCACGTCCCTCGGATGCTCGAAGAACTTCGGCCTTTCGGGGACGATGTAGCCGCGCTGCATGAGCTCGTAGCTGTTCCTGCTGTCCACAAGCCGGTTGCTGGTCCACTGCGCCGCCAGGTCGAGAGGGATGAAGCCGAACCTGGACCTCTCCAGTATCCCCGCCAGCCCCCAGCATCCCAGGAGGGGGTTGAAGTTCTCCTCGTCGAGGACGACCCTGCCGCGCACCCAGTATGGAAGGGGCCTGGGCAGGCCGGCGATGTCCGTCCTGTCGCGCCCGAGCTGCAGGTTCATCCCATAGAGACGGCTCATCCCCAGCAGCATGGAGAACGTCTCTTCGCATGAGTTGCAGATCAGCACGTCGGGGTCCTCCGCCATGATCGCGCTCGCGAATTCGTAAAGCATCCTGTTGGGCTCTCCCGCGAACTCCCCCAGCTTGGCGGAGTCGTTGAACACCTCTATCCTGTCGATGCTGTGGTTCCCCCTTTTGGTCAGCTTGAAGGAGATCATCTTGAACGGGGGAGGGAGGACTTCCTGGTCGTCTATCTTGGTGGCGCCGAGCAGCGAGCCGTCGTAGCCCACGTCGACCAGCGCCTTGCAGCCGGGTTCCAGGCCGAGCTTGAACAGGACCCTCTGCGAATGCATCAGATGCGTGTCGTAGAGCTCGACGAACCTGGATTGCTTCAGCTTCTTCATGATCCTGGAGAAGAATACCGTGTCAGCCATGGTCACCTTCAGCACGTTCTTTGGCTCCGCCAGCAGCGCCTCCTTGCGGGTCACCTCTTCCACTCCCATGACGCCCGTGAGCGACTCGAGCTGAGCCGTCAGGCGGTCGCGCCGGGCTTCGTCGGCGTAGACGTAGAATTCTGGCCTGTACCTGAAGTGCGCCCTCAGGGGCCTGCCGGAACCGTCGACGAACCATGCCACCGCGTTGCCCCTGTCTGCGTAGGCGTCCAGGAGCCAGGCTTCGAGCTCCATCTACCCCTCTCCCAGCCTCTCTTGAAGGGCCGCGACCTCCTTCTCCAAGGCGGAGATCCTGCCGAGCAACGCGGAGATCAGGCGCCTGTTGTCCACGTTGGCGGTGAGGTTGAGCTGGTCGATTACGCTGGGGAGGAAGGAATTGTTCATGGCAGCCTGCTCGGGAAACCAGGCCTCGTCCAACAGGGAGTCGAAGGCCCTCCTCCTGTCGGGGTCCACCAGCGTCGCCTGATATCGCCGTCGGAGGTCCTCCATCATCTGGTCGTAAAGCATGTGGAACGGCGGAGTTACCCTACCCAATCCTTGATTCACCTTTTCACTATGAAGGTCCACGAAGGCGGAGACGGGGGTGCGGCGGCTCGGATGCTTGACTAGGGTGACCTTGGCATCGGCATGGGCTCCCCTCGCCTTCTCGAAATGGGCGACTATGGATGAAAGATGGCGCAGATACCTGCTGCCCACCGCTTCGGGCAGCGCGCCCATCTCGCCGGGATATGAAGGAGAGGTCGTCAACAGGGTGGAACCGGCCTCCATGCTCGCCTGCCAGAGCTCCACGAAGCTCCGGCTGAGGGACTCGAATCCGGAATCCCTCGTCCTCTCGCTGTCCATGAAACAGGAGGGATTGTGAAAGATCACCAGAGAGGTGTCGCCGCAGCTCCTCGCCATGCGGCTCGCCTGAGAGGCGACCTCCAGCTGGCGTCCGGGGCTGTAGGCGGCGAACATCGTTATCCCGTTGAAGACGCTGTAGGGATCCACCCCAGCCCGCTTGCAGAGCAGGCCGAGAAGGTCTACGTCCAGGAGGGTGCGGTAGGAGTAGTAGTCGGTGTTGTTGATGTATATGATGCGGAAGTCTTCGGCTTTCGACAGCGCTGATAACGCTTCACTGACCAGCAGGCGGTGGACGAGGTGGCCGATGACCGACTCGTCGCCATGGAACAGGTACGAAGCTCCCTTTTCGATCGGACCGAGGAGGCCGTCGATGCTTTCGTTGCCGCTGGTTATGCCTGGTGTGCCGCCCTTCCCCATTAGGCTGTGCGCTGTGGCGAAGGCCCCCGCTGTCTCCACTTGTGTCCGTTACAGTAGCCGTTGCGCTTTTTTAACGACCAGCGCTTCGTCTCAGCAGGGCCCCCTTGAGGGACGCCTGATAGCCCAGGTCGAAGGCCTTCAGGTTGGGCTGAACGGCCCTCCCGGGGACGAGCAGCTTCAGCGCCTCGCCGAAGTCCTTCCGCGAGATCATGCCCCCGGTTACGCCCGCAAAGAAGCCCAGAAGGACGACGTTCTGATAGAGGCTCTTCCCCGCGGTCACAGCCATGCCCGGAGCGTCGACGAAGTAAGCCTTCCTGCAGGCCGAGGCCACGTAGGAGCGGATCTCGGCCGAAGGGGGGTACTTGGCCTTGCCGCTGAGCACGGTCACCGGAGGGATCTCGAGAGTGCTGACGATGTGGAGGGTGTCGCCGCCGGAGTAGATGGAGGACCTAAGTGCCTCCAAGAGCTCCATTGAAATCATGTAGTCCGCGCTGCCGTGGTCCACCAGAGGCGAGTGGACCTCCTTCCCGATCCGGACGAAGGAGACAAGCGAGCCGCCCCTCTGGCTGAGACCATGGGTCTCGGTCACCCTGACGTCCAGCCCGGAGAGCATGGCGGCGTTTCCCAGTATCTCGGAGGTGAGCAGAACGCCCTGGCCGCCCACCCCGGAGACGACCACCGAAACAGGTTTCTCCATAGTCTACTCGCCACCCCGGACGATCGCGCCGTAGGGGCATATCTCGGCGCAGAATCCGCACCCGGTGCAAGAGGCGAGGTCGACGCTGACCTTCCCGGAGGCCCCCGGACCTCCCAGTTCGGCGGGAACGAGGGAGGGACAGCTGGCCAGCACCAGGCAGGCGTTGCAGTTGTTGCAGTCCTCGGCCACAACGACGTAGGGTGCCGCGCTCCGGCCGGTGGCCCGGAGCTGGTGGCTCATCAGCAGGGCGCATGGCTGACGGAGGATCATGACGGAGACCCCTTTTTCGTCCAGCATCTCCCTGATCTCCCTCTTCGACTCCTTGACCTTCAAGGGGTCGATGATCTTGAGGCTCTTGACGCCACAGGCCATGACCAGGTCTTCAATGGAGATCCTCTCCGTCTCATGCATCTGCGAGTCCAGGCCGCTCGAAGGATTGGGTTGCAGCCCGGTCATTGCCGTGATATAGTTGTCGAGTATGATCAGGGCGAGGTCGTGCTTGTTCCAGACGGCGTTGATCAACGCCGGTATCCCCGCGTGCAGGAAGGTGGAGTCACCGATGACGGCCAAAGGCTTCTGTTTGGCCCCAATTGCGAAGCCTCCGGCAGCACCTATGCTGAAGCCCATGTCCAGAAGGACATCGCCGACATCGGTGGGCGACAGGGCGCCCATCCCATAGCAACCGATGTCGGAGACCACCACCCTGTTCTTGCCGGCGAGGGTCTTTATCAGGTACATCGAAGCCCGGTGAGGGCAGCCTGCGCAGAAGACCGGGGGACGTGCCGGGCCGGCGGGAAGGATGCGGCTGGCCTTCTTGGCTGACGGAATCCCACAAAGGGTCGACATCGCTGATAGCACGTCGGACGGCATGAGCTCTCCGACGGAGGGGATGCCGGCTTCCTTGCCGAGGATTACGGTCTTGAGGTCGTTGTCGTATGCCAGTCGCTTGATCCTCGTCTCGAATATGGGGTCCAGCTCTTCCACTATCAGGACCTTCTTGTGGGAGGCCAGGAACTTCAGTATGGCCTCCTCGGGTAGAGGGTTGACCATCGTCATCTTGAGGACGTCCGGCTGCAGAGGCGGCGGAAGCCGCGCATCCAGCACATGCGTGGAGGCTGAGCCGGCAGAGATGACCCCGTTCTCGGAGCCCCGGTTTATGACCCTGACGTAGTCGGGTGAGCAGCTCAGCTCCTTGCACTTCTCAAGCTTCGCGAGGAGGGCCGCGTGGGCTTTCAGGGGATACGGCGGGATGGCCGTATAGCGACCCTTCTCCTTGACGAAATCCTTCCTGGGCACCGGTAGCTTTGGCGCGCCGAGAACCACTGGCCCCCGGACGTGGCTCACCCGTATGTCCAGCCTGATGAGGACCGGCAGCTCAAGCGCTTCGGAGATCTCAGCAGCCCTGACCACGCAGTCCTTAGCCTCCTGGGGGTCCGCCGGCTCCAACATCGGCAGGTTGGCGAAGTAGCCGTAGTTACGCGTGTCCTGCTCGTTCTGGCTGCTGTAGGCGGCGGGATCGTCGGCCACGACGATGACCAAGGCCGTCTTGGGGGCGAAGTAGGGAAGGGCCATGAAGGTGTCGGACGCGACGTTCAGGCCGACATGTTTCATCGAAGTGATGGCACGGAGGCCGTTCATTGCGGCGCCGGCGGCGGTGTCTATCGCGACCTTTTCGTTTATGGAGTACTCGGCGTGCAGGCTGGAGTCCTCCGCGATCTGAGCGGCTACGTCGAGTATCTCCGAAGCCGGCGTGCCAGGGTACGACGTGAACACGGTGAAGCCGCCTTCAAGACCGCCCCTGACTATCGCCTCGTTTCCCAACAGAAGCAGCCTCTGACCCTTGGTTCCGTTTCGGATGAGCGCGGGATCAACCAAACAGACCACGCCCCTCCGGCCGTCCATGAGGCATTGCTAATTCACGGGCTCTGAGCTGTTAGGCGACATAAAAGACTTCTGCATTGGGAATGCCCTCGTCGAAGGCGGACGGCCAGCATGTGGTCATCCTGCCAGGCTGGCCGTGGTTCCATTCGTTTCTTCCTGCCTCGTCCTGCCTGGGAGAGCTACTCGCTGTTCCACTGGCAGGTGCCGGGCTGTCTTTGTTCCATCAGGCTGGCTTTGGGCCCCCGGACGCCTCAACCATCTCGCCCAGCCAGGTCCTGCCATAGACGCCGGAAGCGATCATTTCAGCACCCATTACAAAGAGCCCTGCCCCCAGGAGGAACACCAGCGTGAGCAGCGCCACGTCCGGGTATGCCAGCACGATCGCCCCGAGTATGATGTCGATCACGCCGACCGTCGCAATCATGGCCCTGACCCAGGTGTAGCTCGCTTTGAGCTCGTAGGAGAGCACCAGCCTTGTTATTCCATAGAACATCAGGGCGTAGGAAAAGAGCACGACCAGGCCGGCTGCACCGTAGTTCGGATAGATTAGGATGACCAGTGAGAAGACGAGGGCTATCACGCCGGAGATCACGCTCAGCGCCTTGAGGCCATTGGAGATATGACCTATCCCTGCAACGAAGATCGATCTCATCCCCACGAATAGGAGGCCGACGGAGAGGAGCACGATCAGGAAGTCGGCGCCTAGGCCCGGATAGAACAAAACGATGAGTGCAGAGATGACGGCCAGAATCCCCGTCACCACTTCCATTGCCCGCATCCAACTCGGTTGTCTCAGAAGACTCACGCTCGAAGCCCTCGCAATCCTGTACGCCTCTGGGCTATATAGCGTTTTTTCGTGACTTGTGCTAGGAATCGCTCTAGCAGAAAGGCGTGCTGATAAGGAAATGATTAACACATGAACAGAAAGCGGCTAGTCCTTCCGTCTATTCGAATTCTGATCCGGAAAGGGCCGGTGAGGGCATACCGCACAAGTCGCCGGCGCACCGGTAGGATCGCAGCGATGACCAGCGGCACATGCGTTAGTTCTCCGCCTCGCCAGATCAAGGACCTTGCGCCGAGGCAAGCTAGAGCTTCTTAGTCCAGCGCTACTCTCAATTGTCGCCGGCTGGGTGGGGCGACTGTGCTCAGGAACAATTCAGGACGCTTTGCAGTTTCGGGTTTTTCTCCACTCGGTCGCCACCGCTGCGGCGCGCCCGCACAGAGGATATCCCCTTCATGTCCGGTAGCAAAGGAAATGTCTAAATACCTTCTTTCTGGTGCTTGTCTCTGCGTGGGATACTAGATGGAGTACGTTTACGCCGCTCTCATACTTCACAGACTTGGGAAGAAGGTGGACGAAGAGAGCATTAACAAGATCATCACGGCCGCGGGTGTCAAGCCCGACGAGATAAAAGTCAAGGCGCTAGTGGCGGCCCTCGGGGAAATCAACATAGACGAAGCACTGAAGGCGTCGGTGGCGATGCCTGCCCAACAGCAGGCTGCCCCGGCTGCGGCTCCGGCCAAGAAGGAAGAGAAGAAAGAGGAAAAGAAGGAAGAGAAGAAGGAAGAAGAGGCCCTCGAAGGCCTAGCTGCCCTCTTCGGTTAGAAGGAACTGCATCCTCGCAGGTTCATGTTTCATCTCCCGGGCTCCAGCGTGAGCAAGGGGAGTGGAAAGGACGTCCCTACTCTATGATGCCGCGTATCGAGATGGAAGCGATGGTCAGGAATAGGACGGTGAAGCCCCCAAGGACGGCGACGTCGACGGGCAGGCCCGAATACTCGCCTGTGAGGATTAAGGCCCTGACGGCGTCCACCCCGTAGCTTAGCGGGTTGAACACCGAGATGGTCTGTAGCCAGGATGGCATGAGGGAGAGGGGATAGATTGCATTGCTGGCGAAGAACAGGGGCATAGTTATGGCCTGACCGATGCCCATCATCCTGTCCCTCGTCTTCAGGAAGGAGGCCAGAACCATGGAGAGGCTGGAGAAACACATTGCAGTCATCACGATTACGACGAAGACACCGAGGACGTCGAGGACGTCGAACCTCAGGTTTACACCGATGATAAGCGCCAGACCGAAGATCATGATCGCCTGGAAGACCCCCCTCACGCCTGCCGCCATAGCCTTGCCCACAATGATGGAGGACCTAGGAGAGGGCGTGGAGAGAAGCTTGCTCAGGAGACCTGCGTCTCTCTCCCAGACGACTGTGATTCCATAGAAGATCGCCACGAAGAGGACCGACTGCGCCAATACCCCAGGCGTGATGAACTGGATGTACGTGAAGCTTCCAGTGTTGATGCCCCTGATGCCTGTGAAGACCTCGCCGAAGATCAGAAGCCACAGCGCAGGCTGAACCACCCGCGTCCAAAGCTCGGTGGAGTCGTGGCGTATCTTCCTGGCTTCCATCTCGGCCACTGTGAGGGAGCTGTAGACGAAGCGTGTTAAGGGATTCATCCTGCATGCCTCATGAAGCTTCTTCGAACCTGACGCGCCTGAGCGAAACGTTCCGCTTCTTCAATCCTGACCTTGGCGTATTTCAGGAAGACGTCGTCCAAGGTGGGCTTGCTGAGGGCCATCGATAGGACATGCGATCCGTTCTGTTCGTAGAAGGCGACGATCCTGGGGATGGCCGTCTCCCCGTTCTCGGTCAGGATGTCCACGGAATCCTCAGAGGCATGGAAGGATCTGCCCAAATCCGGCGGCAGTGGAAGGTCCGCCTTTCCGGACAGCTTGACCGTGACCATGTCCCCTCCCAGGCCATGCTTGAGCTCTTCGGGAGTCCCAGATGCCACGAACCTGCCCTGGTTCATTATCGCGATGCGGTCGCAGAGTTCGTCGGCCTCAGCCATGTCATGAGTCGTGATCAAGACGGTCATCTTCAGCTCTTCGTTCAGGCGCCTGATGTGCTTCCAGACCTGCCTCTTTGACGACGGATCCAGGCCGATACTGGGCTCGTCGAGGAAGAGAACCCTGGGACGGCTCACCACGGACTCGGCGATCTCTAGCCTTCTCATCATGCCGCCGGAGTAGTGCTTGACCAAGTCGTTGGCCCTGTCAGTGAGGCCCATTTCCTCCAGGGCCTCCCTGATCCTCGGATCGCGGTCCTTCTTCTGAACGTAGAAGAGCTTCGCGAATATCAGAAGGTTCTCGTACCCGGTGAGGTCTCCGTCGGCAGAGATGGCTTGCGGAACGTATCCGAGGAGCTCACGGACCTGTGAGGCCGAGGAGAGGGCGTCCAGGCCGCATATTCTGATGGCGCCCGTACTAGGCCTGGTGAGCCCGATGATCATCTTGATGGTGGTGGTCTTGCCGGCTCCGTTGGGGCCCAGCAACCCGAAGATTTCACCATCATCGACCTCAAAGCTCACGTCGTCGACCGCCCTTAAGTCTGGGGGATAGGTCTTGCAAAGGTCGACGACCTCTATGGCGGTCAAGGACTGCCTCCATGTTCCGCGCAACCAGCTTAACGGTATTTAAGTGATGCCCAGCCCTGGCGAGCCGAAGACCGACTTTGGCATCATGATTTGAGGACCTTCCTGATCAACGAGGAGCAGACCCCTATGCTGCCAAGGCAGTCGGATTCCGCGGTGCCTTCCTGACTCGTGTACGAAAACGCCGCGTCACCCGGGCCGAAGGCCAGGCAGGGGGCCTTCGTCGTCAGGTAGAAGAAGTTCATGTCGCTGGTTCCGGTCTTTGTGAACGCCATGGGCTGCAGTCCGGCTTCATGGAGCGCTGCCTCTGACGGAGTGGCTGATCAAGAAGCACCGAGTGCCATTCAGGGTGGCACACAAGACTGCAGGAAGAGTCTCTAGCTCCCTCGCGGAATCCAGGAAGAGCTACTCGCAGCTTTCCGCAGACGAGCTGTCAGGGGATCATAGGGAAGGCGGAACCGAGCTTGGCAATGGGCAGGCATGAAGCTCGGCAGCTGCACGCCTACCCCAGACCGGAGACGGTCCCTAGGGAGACCGCCACGGAAGGAGGCCCTCCCCAAAAGCAGGTCGTCATGAACTGGAGGATCGTGCGTCAACGTCTGCGCGAACTGCGTGACCAGGCCTTCCCAAGGAAGACGGGGCTGGCGGAAGCGAGAGCGGGCCTGGAATCGGAAGTGGAAGGCCTGCTGGATAGCGTCAGTTGATGACGTTCTATCGCAGGTTGGATGCCGAAATCTGTCCAAACTAGAGCCAAGGGCATCGTTTATCGTCGAGCTTTGCCTGAAATCGTACGACCCGCCCAAAGCTTTATTACCGTCACCGGCAGTGCGTGGCGTGTTGCAGGGAACACTGGATGGCTGCATCACCGCTGTGATCACGCCCTTCGGACCGGATGGGAACCTCGACGTCGACGGGCTCGGTCACCTCTTGGAGTTCCAGCTGAAGAATGGCGCGAGCGGCATCGTGGTCGCGGGGACGACCGGCGAAGGCCCGACCCTCGAACATCAGGAATTTGTGAAGGCCTTGGCGCAGGTCCTCGAAGGTGCGGAAGGCAGGGGACTGACGATCGCCAATACCGGTACCAATAGCACACGGAAGGCCCTTGAACTCACCCTTGAGGCGTGGGAGCTGGGAGCGAAATCCGCATTGCTGGTCGACCCGTACTACAACTGCCCGAGCAGCCTGGAGATCAGGAGGGAATACTACGAGCCCATATCCAGGGCTGCGAGCGAGATGTGGCTGATACCATACGTGATCCCAGGCAGGACGGGCACACAGATCTCCCCCCAGGATCTCTCCATCTTGGCGAAGGCCTGTCCCAACGTGAGGGCCGTGAAGGAGGCCACAGGGAGCAGGGAGAACGCCGCGTCGGTGAGGGCGCTTTGCGGGGACGGCTTTTCGATCCTTTCCGGCGATGATGATGCAACATACGATCTGATGGCCGACCCCGGCATCCGGGCGGACGGAACGATTTCGGTGATTTCGAACATAGCCCCCAGAGCCGTAGCGGACATGGTTTCGTCGGCGCTACGGGGTGACATGATAGCCGCGCTGGCCATGGCGACGGCACTGAAGCCCCTCGCGGAGCTGGTGACGGTGAAGACAGAAGAGCAGGTTCAAGGAGGCGCCCTGGTCGTGAAAGCCAGGAACCCGGTTCCAGTCAAGACCATGGCCGCCATCCTCGGCATGCCCGGCGGTCCGTGTCGCCGGCCCCTGGGAAGGATGACCAAGGCGGGACTGGCGAGGGTCGTGTCGGGCCTTAGAACAGTGTGGGAGAGGAACCCGGAGATCCTCGAACCCGTCGAGGAGGGCTTCGGCGTGAATATCGCCGACCGCCTGAGCTCACCGTCCAGCCTAGCGGGTCTTTGTTATGACAGCTACTGAGAACAGGGGCGGCTCTTCCTTGAGAGTATGCGTCGCTGGAGCCGCCGGAAGGATGGGCTCCATGGTCGCCCATGAGGTCTCCGCTCCTTTCGTCATAGGCGGGGCGGTCGAATCAACCGGGAGTCCGAAGCTGGGGATGACGCTGAAGGAAGCCGCCATAGCCGAAAGCGACGTGCTGCTGAGCCCGTCGACGGACCTTGAAAGGGTGATGCGGACCTGCGACGTGTTCGTATCCTTTACGAACCCTGAAGCAGAGCTGACGAATCTTCCCGCGGTTGTGAGACTGGGCAAACCCGTGGTGGTGGGTACGACGGGGTTCTCCGCGGAGCAAAGGGTACGTCTGGACGCCCTTGTCGAACCGGTGCCAGCGGTCGTGTCCCCGAACTTCTCCGTGGGAGCCAACTTCCTCTTCGCCCTCACGAGAAGGCTCGGCGGACTGCCTTCAGGCTACGATTTCTCGATCGTCGAGGCGCACCATAGCCGCAAAGGCGATGCGCCGAGCGGGACGGCGGCTAGGCTTGCTGACATAATCAGGGAGGAGAGAGGATACACCGAGACCGTGTATGGAAGGAGCGGCGCCTCCCTCAGGAAGGCCGAGGAGCTGGAGGTCCTGTCGATAAGAGGAGGAGGAATCCCCGGGGAACACGAAGTACTGGCAGCCGGGCAGTTCGAGACGATAAAGCTGGAACATATCGTCTTCTCCAGGTCGGCCTTCGCGGCGGGCGCGTTGCTGGCTGCGGGCTGGGTCCTGCGTCAGAAGCCAGGGCGCTACGGAATGGAGGAGGTGCTCGGGCTGGCGTGAGCAGGGCCGTCGTAAAGTTCGGAGGTGCGACGCTCGCCGATGGTGAAAGGGTGAAGAGGGCTGCTCAGATGGTGGCGGATGCGCCATACGCGGAGAAGGTGATAGTAGTGTCGGCCCCCGGAAGGACGACGGATCAGCTCCTCAACCTGGTTTCGTCCTTTGAGAACGACATAGAGGACCAGGCGTACGCGGAGATCCTCTCGATGGGCGAGAGGACCTCGGCAAAGGTCTTGACTTCGGCCCTGACGGCGAAGGGGATCAAGGTCAGGGAGTACGATCCGACGCGGGACGACTTTCCGGTGATCACGAACGGAGACTTCCTCAACGCGACCGTGGACCTGAAGGAGACGAGGGAGCGCTGTAGGAGCGAGCTGCTGCCTTCGCTCAAGGAATCGGTCGCCGTCGTGCCGGGGTTCCTGGGCAGGTGCAAGGGCAGGATCACCGTCCTCGGCAGAGGTGGATCCGACATCACGGCCACCGTGCTGGGCAACTGCCTGGATGCCGACGAAGTGATACTTGTGAAGGATACGGCCGGAGTAATGAGCGCTGATCCGAACGTGGTGCCCGATGCGAAGCCGGTGAGCAGCATCAGCATAGCCGAGATGTACGCGCTCGCCCACGGGGGCGCCAAGGTGGTGCGACCTGAGGCCCTGTTCTACAAAGCGGCGGACCAGAGGCTGAGGGTGGTGCCATTCGGGAGGCCCCTAGGTGAAGACGGCACGGAGATCACCGGCTCGATCAGACCCACCGACCCGTACTTCGCGAAGGGGACCGGGCTCAGCGAGCTGACGGTGGTGTCGGCTTCGGGCCTTGCGATCCTGGGCGAAGTGCTGAAGCGCATCGGGGCGGATGTAAAGGGTATAGGGACCGGAAGGACGACGGTGACGTTCTTCATCAATGGAGATACATGGCAGGAAGTCTGCAGGCGCGTTCATGGAGTTGAGGGCGTGAAGGCGGTTTCGGGGCGTTCCGGCATCGGCTTCATAGAGATGGTTCATCCGCATCTTGTGGACCAGCCTGGGATCGTGGCCAAGGCCGCCACGATTCTGTCGATGCATGGAATCAACATAATCGAGGTGACGTCGAGCAAGGGCGCCATGACCTTCTTCCTGGACGAAAGAAGGTTGGACGAAGCTTACGGTCTATTGGAGGAGAACCTGTTAGTTGGACAATTGGGTGCTCAAGAGGCTTAGAGGAAGCTTCCATGAAAGGGACGGAGTGCTGTGTGTGGAGGACCTTCCGGCCACAGGGTTGGCCGAACGGTTCGGGACGCCGACGTTCGTCACAAGCGAAGCAAGGATCAGGCAGAACTTCCACAGGTTCTACGGCGCCTTCGGCGGCCACTCGAGGTTCAGGCTCTACTACGCCGTAAAGGCCAACACCAACCTGGCGCTACTGGCTCTATTGAAGCACGAAGGGGCCTACGCGGACTGCTCTTGTCCGGCTGAAATATACGCGGCATCGCTAGCCGGCTTCAGGTCCGACCAGATGCTGTACACGGGGAACTACAACACCAAGGACGAAATCGAGTATGCCATCAGGGCAGGTGTGCCCGTGAACCTAGACGATGCCTCCCTGACGAGCAAGCTGTCGAAGGACATGGTCCCGGACCTGATGTGTTTCAGGATCAACCCAGGAACCGGGATGGTCGGGAAGGAGGGGCTCGTCTTCGCTGGACCGGATGCCAAGTTCGGGTCGACGGAGGAGGTGGCTGCGAAGGGATACGCGGCCGCCAAGCGGCTTGGAGTCGGGCACTTCGGCGTGCACATGATGACGGGCTCCAACGTCCTCGACCCTCGCTACTTCCCAGCCATCACGGAGCGGCTCATGGACATCGCCGGGAGGATCGCCGCAAAGGTGGGCATCGAATTCGACTTTGTGAACGTTGGCGGAGGGTTCGGGGTCCCCTATTCGCCCGACGACGAAGAACTCCCCATTGAGCAGGTCGCCAAGTCCATCGAGGAAATGTTCAGGATGAAGGTCGAGCAGTATCACCTGGGGGACCCCATCTTGGCGGCCGAACCCGGGAGGTACCTGGTGGCCGATTCCACCGTAATACTGGCGAAGGTCTGCCATGTCAAGAGCGGCATCAAGAAGTTCGTGGGGTTGGACGCCGGCATGAACACCCTTCTGAGGCCGGCGCTGTACAACGCCTACCACCCTATGCTGGCGGCGAACAGGCTGGGACAACGGGACCAGGAGAAGGTCAATGTCTGCGGCCAGATATGCGAGAACACGGACATCCTTGCCAAGGATAGGCCGTTCCCGATGCTGCAGGAAGGCGATCTGATAGCCATCTTCAATGCAGGCGCCTATGGTTTCTCCATGTCGAGCCAGTACAACAACCGTCCGCGGGCTGCGGAGGTCTTGGTCAGCGGAGGCCAGGCGGAGCTGACCAGGCGCAGGGAGGCATACGCCGACCTGTTCAACGGGCAGTCCATACCGGCGAGGTTGCTGCGTTGACCCTGACCCCTTCAAGCCGGGTTTCCGCGTTGCCCGAGTACCCCTTTGCGAGGCTGGACAGGATCATAAGGGAACGCAGGAGCCGCGGGGAAAGGGTCCTGGCCTTCAACGTGGGCGACCCCGACCTCCCGACTCCACCCTTCGTGGTCGAGGCGTTGGCAGCCGCCGTTCGGAACCCTGAGGATCGGGGGTACTCGAGCAGCGAAGGGGAGAGGTGGTTCAGGGAGGCTGTGTCGGGCTGGTACTCAAGGCGGTTCGGAGTCGAATTGGATCCCGATAGCGAAGTATGCGCGCTGACGGGCTCGAAGGAAGGCTTGACGAACGTCGCAAGGGCTTTCGTGGAGGCGGAGGACAAGGTCGTCGTTCCGGATCCGGCGTACCCGGTCTATGGGATAGGAGGAGCGTTGCTCCTGGGGGCACGGCCCTCGCCCCGCCTGCTGTCTCCCAGAGATGGGTTCAGGATGAACATCGAGGCGGCCGACCTGAAAGACGTGAAGCTGTTGTACGTGAACTACCCTCACAACCCAACTGGGGCAGTGGCTGACCTGGAGGATCTGAAAGCCGTAGTTGAAGCGGCCAGAAGCTCCGGCACGCTCGTCTGTTACGACAACGCGTATTCGGAGATGACGTACGGGTCGTACGTCGCGCCGAGCATCCTTCAGGTGGACGCAGACAGGGACACATCTATCGAAGTGCATTCCCTATCCAAGACTTTCGCGATGACCGGGTACAGGATAGGCTTCGCGGTCGGCAACAGAGATGCGATACGCGGTTTGAAGGCCATAAAGAGCCAAGTGGATTCGGGTCCACCGAAATTCGTGCAGCGCGCAGCCAAGGTCGCCTTGGACAGCTACAAGACATCGCGACGTCCGAAGGAGGTGGAACGCTCGGTCAGGGAGTACCATAGCAGGCTCGAGTTGCTCGCCAGAGGCCTGAGACGCCTCGGATTGAAGGCCGAAGTGCCCCCGGCCACTTTCTACCTCTGGCAGAGGGTTGAAGGAAGCTCGACTGCGTTCGCAGAATGGCTTCTGCGCAGAGGCGTGGTTGTGACTCCCGGGACCGCCTTTGGGAGGGGTGGAAAGGGATACGTCAGGTGGTCTGTGACAAGGCCAGAGGAAGCCATTGAGGAGGCCCTGGGCATGATGGAGGAATCGTAGCGATGAGCGGCAAGATCAAGGTCGGGCTTCTGGGTGCCACAGGAGTCGTCGGCCAAAGATACGTCCAGATGCTAGAATCACACCCATCCTTTGAGCTGGCCGTGCTGATGGGTAAGTCCTCTGCGGGCAAGGAGTACGAGGGGAGCGTGAAATGGCTTCTTCCCACTCCGATTCCTGAGAGGATCTCGAAGGAGAGGGTGAAAGTGGCCGAACCCGCGTCGGCCGCGGACTGCAAGCTGGTGTTCTCGGCCCTGCCATCGGAGGCCGCCCTGGGTCTTGAGCCTTCGTTCGCGGAAAGAGGGATCGCGGTCGTGAGCGAGGTCAGCGCCCACAGGATGGAACCTGACGTGCCGTTGCTTGTGCCCGAAGTCAACGCGGACCATCTTCGGCTGCTGGAAGTTCAGCGCAGGAACAGACGATGGGGAAGGGGGTTGGTGACGACTCCCAATTGTACCGTGACGGGGCTCGCCATGGTCCTCAGGGCCCTCGCGGAGAGATTCCCCGTGAGCAAGGCGGTCGTCACCACGATGCAGGCGGTCTCCGGGGCAGGCTACCCTGGCGTTTCCGCGATGCTGATCCTGGAGAACGTGATTCCGTACATAAAGGACGAAGAGGAGAAGATGGAGAGGGAATCGGAGAAGATCCTGGGGACGCTGGACGGTAGCGACATCAGACCTTTCGGTCTTCCCATGGCCGTTTCGTGTAACAGGGTCTCGACCTTGGATGGCCACTTGGAGACGCTTTACTGCGAGTTCGACGAGAACATCGTCCCCTCAGAAGTGGAGTCGCAGCTTGAGGGCTTCGTCGGAGAACCTCAGCGGTTGGGACTACACACTGCACCGAAAAGACCAATCATAGTCACAAGAGAGGAGGACAGGCCGCAGCCGAGGTTGGACAGGCTGGCTGGCACGGTACCCGGAATGAGCGTTGTGGTTGGGCGGGTACGGCGTGGATTGGACGACCGCTCGATCAGGCTCACCCTTCTGTCACACAACACGATCAGGGGGGCTGCTGGAAACGCCCTGCTGACTGCTGAGCTGATGAACGAGAAGGGGTACCTTTAGCTAGCTCGCAGACGGGACGCCGTCGGAGATCGAGCCGCCCCCTGCAGCCCTGCGCTCGGAACGCCGAATCACCCAGTCGACCAGTAGGCAGGCAGAGAGGGAGTAGGCGGCTCCTCCGATTATATCGATGACGTAGTGCTGGCCAAGGTACACCGTCGAGAGCAAGATGCCAGCAGTGATCGGCAGGGCGAGCATGGTGTACTTCCTTCCCCGTCGCGACATGTAGTAGAGGAAGATTATCGCGAAGGCAGAGTGAAGGCTTGGAAAGGCCGCGAACTTGTCCGATTCGATCGCGTTCATCAGGTTCGAGTACACTTGGACTGGGACAACCGAGTTCACACCCTGAAGGAGGTTGGCTGCGGCTCCTTCGTACCAGGGAGGAGCCGTAGGGAAGAACAGGAAGGTCACCAACGCGCAGTACGAAGTGAGTATGATGGCGTACGTGTACCTCTTGTAGGTGGATTTGTCCAGGTACCAGAAGAAGATCGACGCCAAGACGACGAGCGGAAGGTGCAACGTGTAGAAGAAGGTCATCGCGAGGGTCATCTCCTTGGAGAGGAGCGCCGACTGGACGGCCCCGGTCAGATTGAAGCCCCAGAGGGGGGCGTCGATGGCGTACAGCGAGATGATGCCGCCGTTGGCGACGATGACGCTGACCACGCCCTGCAACGCTTCATATGAAAGGAAGACTATGAGGAAGGGGATCCAGCTCTTCAGGAATACGAGCCTTCCGCGGCCGATCACCATGACAACAGGCAAGGACATGAGGGCGTACATGCCAAGGGAGAACTGGAACAGGATGCCGAACCTGAAGTAAGAGAAGAGCAACAGGGAGACGTACGCCCCTAGCATCAAGATGTAGGAGTCCTTCCGCAGGAAGCTGGCTTCCTTCTTCATCCAGGAGAAGGCGGGTTCAAGTGCGTTGGTGCGCAGGACTTCGAACTTCGACGATCCCAGAGAGGCAGAGGCGACCACTAGAGCGCCGACAAGGAAGACGGATGGCATCCAGAAAAGCCGCCTCTGCACGAACGGGAATGTGGGGCTCCTAAGGGCGAACAGCATCCCATAAAGAAACGCGGAGAGTAGGACGCCGACGATCACAAATGAAGGATTCAGAGACTCCGTCACCGACGGAGCCGAGGACGCTGGCTCCCCTAGGTTGAGAGAGGAAGCGATTCCAGTTGCGGCGCGGGAGCTTGGCATGCCTCTACCACCAGTGCTGGGATTCCCTGATCAGGACTGCAAGGCCAGCAGATAGACCTTCCATGACGCTCGACATGAATCCGAGGGGGGAAGCTGACGTTTCCATGGATTGCCCTCCGGCAACTGAAAAGGATCGTGCGTCCGGTATCCCCATCCCCTCACGCTTTCCTCCTTACGAGTCGTGACAGCTGTCGAGAACCAAGTATATCTCCTTTTGCTCATTATGAGGGTTAACCTCCGGAAGCCGAGAATGACCCAAGCTAGCCGAGCCGCGTGGGCTCTCTGAAAGAACTAAGGAACCGTAATGTCACTTCTGTGGCTCGACTGCTCTTGTACTTAGCTTCCTGATGAGTGTCTGTTCGTCTTGTGGAGCCATGGACCTCATGCGCTCAAGTTCCTCGAAGCTAAGCGCGGACATCCTCAGGTTCGTGTAGACGCGGGTTTTTAATTGGTGTGGTATAGGAAGAGTTGACAACACAAGTACTGCATTCGTTGACTGTGGGGCTTGTCAAGATGGAGTCAGGGGCGGGAAATCAGTGCAAGGCTTATCTCCTCGAGCTCCTCCGGGCTCCGTGGAAGCTGCGGCTGCCGAAAGAGCGACCAGGCCTCTCAGAGACTACGTCCGGTCGAAGGGATCGAGGGGAGTTAGCTTTCGCATACAACTCCTGCCTTGGCGGGATGGACAAGTTTCGTCAGATTCATCTTGAATACGCTGCTTCATACATCCAAAGCAAGGTCCCCGACGGAAATGAAACTCGTGGAACGCCCTTCATGAGGTGGCTCGCTCAGCTTCGCAGGGAGACCGAGGCCGCCAAGGTCACCTAGTCTGCCCAGCGCTGGGACGTTAGACTCAGCATAACCTTTGCGCTATGGAGATGAGCATGAAAGCCATCAGAGCCGAGGTGAAGGTCTCCTGGAGGGCGACCCCGTTCCAGGGCCAGGGTGCGAACCAAACCACAGCCGACAGGATGCCTAGGACTAGAGAGAGGACGCCCAAGCCCGGCGCTGAGAGAGACCGGGAGGCATAGCCGAAGAGCAGCATCGTAATCACGATCGCGACGAAGAAGACGATGGAGACGACATCGTGAATCCTCCCCATCGACTCGTTGAATGCACCTATCATTGAAAGGTCCAAGGAAGCTATCGTCAGAGGGACGGACCAGATGAGGAACCTCCGATCCTTCTTCCGGAAGGAGAGTATCAGGCCGAATGTGGCTGCCAGCAGACCTGTGACGATAAGGCCGGAGTCGAATATGTAGGCGACGGAGGAGTTCAGCGAAGTGTTCCCAAGGTCGCTCAGGGCGTTATTGTAGACATTGAACCAGGGCGAAAGAAGGACCGAGACTGCGATGAAGGCCCATGGGACCGTCCCCGCCAGCATGCCGAGCATTCTGAGCTCTCGCATAAGGTCTGAGGACGCGTTCTGACGATATATCCGTATGCCTGGACCCGCCGTCTTACGGAAGACCGAGACTATGAGGACGTCCCTTTGGAAAGGTAGGCCGCCCTGATGAGTCGACTTCTGGCGTCGTCTTTGAGCCTGACCTCGACTTCACAGCTCACTTTGAGTTCGACGACCTGGTCGTCCAGGGACGTGTAGAGGATCTTGAGTGGGGACTTGAATATGTCATGCGCGGAAGCCGCTTCCGCCTCCATGGCTTTGCTCGCCTTCTCCGCATCCGACCCCACCTTCAATGAGAATGAAAGAATCGAAGAGGAAGCGGGGTTGATCATAGCCACCTGAATGCCACCAGTCAGGATGCCGTTGTTGGGGATCTTGACCTCCTTGGAATCGTCCAGGACGACTGTGGTGTACAGTGCCTCGACTAGCTTGACGTAACCTTCGCCACCGACATATGTGGTGTACACCCTGTCCCCGGCCTTGAACGGTAGCCTCGACGTAGCTGCGGAACTCGAAGGTGCCATCGTCAAGATGACAGACCCCGAGACCACTGCCGTGTTTGGGATTATCGTCAGTGTTCCCGAATCGTTGTAAACCTTCGTGAAGAGCGTTGTGATCTCCTCTATTCGGCCCGGAATTCCGTTGACTAGGACTTCGTCGCCGACACTCACCGGCCTGGCGACAAGCATCAAAGCGCCCGAAAACACGTTGCCGAACACGGTCGAGACGGCCATGCCGATCACTATGGCGCTGAAGCCGCCTCCGAGCAGCAGGGAATCAGCTGGCACCTTCAGGATGCTGAGTATCGTGAGCAATGTGACCAGGAAATCGATCACCACGGCGGTGTAGGAGAAAACCGAAGCGGGATACGGACCCACCCTTCTCTTCAAGTTACCAGCGAAACGCCTCGCCAGCAGCGCAACCACAAGGCCCGCGATTATCACGCTGGAGCACTGAATCATCTGTCGAACGGTGATTTGAAGGCCGAAGAAGCTTTCATCGGAGATGATGGACTCGACGGTCAAGTTGATGGCGTAGACTGTGAGGCCTATGGCCAGCAGGAACACGATAAAATTGCGAAGCTGACTCGAAAGGGAGGCCAAATCACTCGTCCTCCCGAGCGATTGGTCCGGCAGACTCAAGTTGAATCGAAGCGATTCCGGAGCCCTTCTCAATGGCTATGTGCATAGTTCCTATGTCCAGATTCACCGGATTTAAGCCTTGGGCAGGGCTGAAGGCCTTCGCGTTCGCGGCTGGTGACTCCGGAAACGAGAAGGAGCTGCGCCCGGAAGTCTTTTCAACCGCCAAGTCGAGGTCTTGGAAGAGCCGGATGTACTACCCCTACCGCGTCAGATGGACCTACGTGCTGATCGGTATGTGCGTGTTCATCTTCCTGTTGCAGAACATCGCTCCAGACTGGCCGGGGTGGGTCTATCTGGCCTTCTTCCCAGCTTACGCCTTTCAGTATCCTTGGATGTTCGTGACTTCGATCTTCCTGCACGCCAGCATCGACCACATACTCTTCAACATGATCGCCCTGTTCTTCTTCGGCTCATACCTTGAAAGGATCGTGGGTCCCAGATTGTTCCTTTTAGTTTTCTTCGCAGCAGGAATAGTGGGGAACTTCGGCTACATGTTGACAGCGGCCGGCTCGACCATCCCCGCCATCGGGGCTTCCGGAGCCATCTACGGCATAGTGGGGATGCTCGCCGTCCTGACGCCCATGACCCCGGTGTACGTATACTTCATCGTGCCTATGCCGATGGTCGTCTTCGCAGCTCTCTACGCAGTGCTGGATTTCATCGGTCTGTTCGTGCCCTCCTACATGGCCGACGTGGCTCATGGCGCTCATATTGCAGGGCTCGTGGTGGGCGTGGTGATGGGTCTTTACGTCAGGAAGAGGTACAGGCTGGTCATCAGATAGGGGTGGAGGACGACGGAATAGGAAGTGGGCGTTGGATCTCCCTGACTCTTCCTGGCGTTGAAAAGCACAAATAACCTCTGGGATCACAATGACAGACTCGGAGAGAGGAGAACAGGAATGGCGGACGCACCAGTAGACCTTCGAAGCGATACAGTCACGCTTCCTACCAAAGAGATGCTTGAAGCGATCAGGACAGCGAAGCTGGGGGACGATGTCTATGGCGAAGACCCGACCGTGAGCAAGCTGGAGGAGATGGCTGCCGAGCGGATGGGTAAGGAGGCTGCCCTACTGGTGACGAGTGGAACGCAGGCCAATCTCGTGTCGACGCTGAGCAACACCAAGAGGGGGGACTCCGTCATTGTTGAAGCGGAGTCGCACATCTATTGGAACGAAGTGGGAGGAATGTCCACGGTGGCTGGGGTCCTGCCCTGGCCGGTCCGAGGACACCTGGGCGCCTTGGACCCGGAAGACGTCGAGGCTGCCATCAGGCCGAAGAACATACATTACCCTGACACCACCGTCGTGTGTATCGAGGACACGCACAACAGAGCGGGTGGGACCGTGATCACTCCGGCCCAAATAGGTGCCGTAGAGGAGGTCGCCCATGCTCACGGGCTGAAGCTCTACATGGACGGTGCCAGGATATTCAATGCGTCGGTGGCCCTCGGTGTGGATGTGAAGGAATTCACCAAGCGGGTCGATAGTCTGATGTTCTGCCTTTCGAAGGGCTTGAGCTGCCCGGTAGGTTCCTTGGTGGTGGGGGACACCGAATTCGTCGGAAGGGCCAGGAAGTACAGGAAGATGTTGGGAGGGGGGATGAGACAGGCAGGGATAATCGCCGCGCCTGGAATCGTGGCGCTAGAAAAGATGGTGGGACGCTTGGCCGAAGATCATAGGAACGCGAAGCTTCTCGCCGAGGGCCTGGCGAAGATAGACGGCATCGAAATAGACCTCAAGGCCGTTCAGACCAACATGGTCGCCTTCGACGTAAGGGGCTTGGGCTTGACCGCTCACCAATTCGTCGACAGCGCGCAGGAGTTTGGAGTGCTCTGTGGGGACGTCGACGAGTACAGGGTGCGGATGGTCACTCATCGCGGCATCGTCAAGGAAGACATCGATAGGACGCTCCTCTGCGTTCAGAAGATGACCAAGCGGAGAGGGCGTGTTTAGCTGACCATGTGCCCCTTTCGCAATCATAAGCCCTGAGGTCCCTGTGACTGCCGAGGGTAGGGAATCCAGCTACGGCGACGCGCTAGCGGCTTTTCCGGTCTTCACTGAGAACGACCGTCGTGGATGTCTTTCGACGAGGGTGAGAGGGTCTCGAATGGATTATCGGCGGTTCGGGTAGATAGGGTCCAATATCCCTGAACTGGTCATTGACCATGGGTGATGACGTCTTCCCGACCCCTGTGGCTTCCCGGCTCGAACGCGTCACATACGATGTGGAGGCGACAGTAGGGAATCTGAAAAAGGAAGAGGTCTAGCCGCTCTTGCGCGCTACCGGCCGTTGATGACCGATCCGCTAGGCCATCCAAGCTTCAAGACCACTGCCTTTGGCTTCTGACCTGCGCAAGTTTGAGACCCTAAGACCGATGAGCCTCACTTTCCTATCGTCCTCCCTGAATTCGCCCAGGAGGGATGCCGATTCTTCGAAGATGATTCCCTTGCCGCTCTGGTGGAAGTTCAAGGTCTTTTCCCTGGTGAAGGTCTGGAAGTGCTGAAAACGGATCTTGACTCCCACGGTCTTGAATTCGAAGCTCCCCATCTCCACTCTCTTCTGGAGTTCGGCTGCCAGCTCTTCCAGGGTCGATGCGATTATCCTTCTGTCTGTCACGTCTTCTTCGAACGTCTTCTCTACAGAAAGCGATTTGGCTGTCCTGTTGTCGAAGACCTCGACCTGTTCCAGGCCGTGCGCGACCCCCCAGAGCCAGACCCCGCCCTTCCCGAAGTACTTCACTAGCTCCCGGCCTGGCAGCAGTTGAAGCTGTCCTATCGTTTCGATGTTCCTTCCTTTCAGGAACCTCCTGGTCTTCTCCCCCACACCGTTGATCGCGGACACTGGGAGCGGAGCCAGGAAGTCCTCCGTTTGGTCAGGCTCGACAACGACGAGGCCGTCCGGCTTCTTCAGATCCGAGGCTATCTTCGCCGTGGACTTGTTATGAGCCACACCAATGGAGCAAGTCAGGCCTTCGACGTCGAGGATCTCCTCCTTGATCCTGGTCGCCAGCGCCTTTGCCTCGGGAAAGGTCCTCACGTCTCGGGTTACATCCAAGAACGCTTCGTCTATGCTGGTCTGTTCGAGCTTCGAGCATCGCGCCCGCAAGAGTTTCATGATGCGGGTTGAAGTGGTCCCGTAAAGGTGGAAATCCGGCGGAAGGAACACTGCCGTAGGGCAGAGCCTGAATGCCCTTGAAATCGGCTGTCCAGAGTGGACCCCGAAGCGTCTCGCCTCGTAGGAGCAGGAAAGCACGACTCCGCGACCATTTCCTCCCTTTGGGTCCGCGCCGACGACTACGGGGAGCCCTTTGAGTTCCGGACGACGCTTGATTTCGACCGACGGATAGAAAGCGTCGAGGTCGATGTGCATTATTACCTTCGGCGAGGGCGCTGCCATCCTGGGTCAACCCCGAATCAGAAGTCGGTAAGGCTCCTCTGGAAGGAAGAGGGAGCCCCGGTATCCTCAAGATGACCCCAATCCATCTCCATCAGGCCGGAGAGCCTCCTGAATTCGTTGACCGATTCTGGGCTGAAGCCTGCAAAATGGTTATTGAAGAACAGGTAGGCGAAGTCGACGTCATCTGCGGCCTTCTGAATGTCGTCTCTCATCTGAGCCATCTGCACCGACCTGTCCTTTTGAACTCCATTGAACTTTGTGATGCTGCGGTCTCCGACCATCCTAGCGTAGATGAAGTCGGCAGTAAGGACCCTGGGCGTCTCGACGTATTGCGAAATGGCCCAACAAGATGCTATGTTGCTGTCTTCGAGGAGCCTGTACACGTCCTGCCTGAACCAGGACTTGTGCCTGAATTCGATGGAGTGCCTGAACTTCGGGTCGAGTTCGGTGACGAAGGTGCGCAGGGCCTCGAAATCCTTGTCGTATTTGAAGGAAGGAGGAAGCTGGACGATCAGTGGGCCCAACCTGTCGCCGAGGCTCCCCATTACGGTGTGAAGGCGATCCATCAATTCGGTCGAATCTCTAAGCTTTGCGTCATGCGTAATCTTCTTGGGAACCTTGGCGGTGAATACGAACCCGTTGGGAGTGGAGTTCCTCCAAAGGTTGACCATGAACTGGTTCGGCATCCTGTAGAAGCTGGAATCGATTTCGACGGTGTTGAAGACGGATGAATAGAGCTTCAGATAGTCCTTGGCCTGGGTGCCTTTGGGGTAGAATGGGCCGATCCAGTCTTCATATGCCCATCCGCTGCACCCTATCCTGAGCTTCGCTCCGTCGATCAACAGGAAGTACAGCCCCCCGACCTTGCGTTTTAACGTACCTCAAGAACAACTCTCGATGAGGCATGGGTGAATCCCGTCCCGGCGGCCCGATCAAACGCCCACCATGGTCAGAGCCCTATATGCCTTGATGTAGTCCATGGCGTAGGCATCAGCGAGCTTCTCGGTTCCCCTGTGTTTGCCGCTTCTGCATCGAAGGTGATGGTAGAACTCGTGAAGAATGACGAAGGGGTTCCACAGGATCTCGCCGTTCGAAACGTAGATCGTCCTCTCCTTCTCCACGTATACAGCGAGCGCCTTCTTCATCCCCTTGACTGCGCCAACCTTGAGCCGGGGCACGTCGATGTGGTTCGCTGAGCTCAGTTCCTCCAGGGCCCTTTCCGTCTCCTTCGAAAGGATGAGTCGCACTATCAGTGCCTTTGCGCGCACATCAGGGCCGCTCATCCAACTCAAGTCGTCGGCTGGCAGCAAATAACCCTTCCTTTGAGGCCCAGAAGCGGAAGAGAGAACGGAGAACCCTAGAAGTATACGTCCCGGAGCTTGATTACGTCGACGGCCCCCTTTCTGTCTATGGATCTGACCATGGAGAGGTAATGCTGGTGGCCGTAGTATACCCAGAACCGAAACGGGGCTTCCAGGGCCAGGAGCTTCTTGACCGACTTCGCCTTGGGCGACGAATCTATTTCGAAGACGGTGGCCAGTCGCCTGCCCGCCATCCAAACCACGTCGGCCAGCCCCTGGATGTCGGCGTCCAGCGAACGAACCGGGTACTCCCTTAGCCCCCTGAACCCAAACTCGGAGCCTAGCTCGGTGACCTTCCTTTGTAGCGTATTGTGGAAGTCCAGGGGCTCTTTCGCTTGCGAGATCAAATCTGAGGTCAGCGAATGGATCCTCTCCGATACCCGTCTGACATAGTGATCTCTGTCTATCAAGACGTCCTGCATTGTGGTCCCCGGGCCCGGCTCTGCATGAATGAGCCCGGTAATAACCATCATCAGCGATATGCGAGCGCCTCAGAGGCCGAAGTAGTTTGAGCAGTGGGCCATCCGGGCCGCGTCGGTGTCGGCCCACGCTACGCGTGTCTTGTTGTGGTATGACTTCATGCTTTCCGACTTGACAAGAGGGTTGGCTTTGAACGTCTGCGAGGGTTCAGCCGGCGCTCGGCCTTCGGAGCGTTGGCTGCGGGGCGGAGATGGCGGACGCCCAGTGGCTCCTTAAATCTTGACCGCCGTTTGGATGTCGTGAGCACGGCCGGTATACAGCGATCAAATGATGGGCTCCAGCTGGATGGTGTGAGCGATGCAGACCTAGCCGACGGAGCGGGACAGGTCATCTTGGACTACATAGCTTCGGGTTCGAGGGAAGTGGAACAGATGGAGATACTGGACGTGAAGGATCTGAGGAGCGTCTTGCTCGCGGCTCATCTTCTTGTAGAGCACGACCAGCCGACGGAGTGCGAAGAGGTGCTCGTAAGGGCCATACGCCTGCTAGCTGCCGGCTACTATCGAAACTTGCTTCTGGAAGAGAAGGAGAAGGTGGGAAGAGTCAGCTTCCGCTACGAAGCGATGACGAAGTTCAGAGAGAGGATTCAGAGAAGCGATGTCGATAGGAATGACCTGCGTTCCTGGCTTTCGTCAAATGGATCTCAGTCATGATCGTCTCTTGAATTCGAATCCATCGCTGTGCGTTGCGCTGGGGCGGCCCAGCTTGTCACAGATGGTGGGGCCCATGGCTCTGTCGACTTCGAAGCCCACAGAGTTGCGGTCGAGATCACCGGCGACTTTCATCGTTGTCCCGGTGCCGAGAAATGGATCGAGCACCGTGTCCCCCACCACCGAGAACATCCGAATCAAGCGGTTGGGTATCTCGTCGGGGAAGGCTGCGCTGCGTCGCCGCCCCATACGCAACGACTGCGTGGCGCCGCGGACGGACCACACTTGACTGAACCACACGTCGCGTTGGGCCTTCGTGAACGAACTGGAGTAGCGCTTCGTATCCTTCGGCGGGAACCTCCTGATGTCCCCCTTTCGGAAGATCAGTATGTGTTCGAGGTCCAAAGTAACATAACCGTTGGTCGGGAGAAACCCAGATCCGAGAAACGCGTTGGGCTTGTTGGTTGGTTTCTTCCAGACAATGAAGGGGAGAGTCACAAAGCCGACCTCCTCGCAGCGTTCGATGACCGTCGCATGGTTGGGAAAGAGCCTGAACTTGCCGTTCAAGGTCCTCGTAGCATCTCCGATGTTGATGCAGGCGATGCCTCCGTCGGTAAGTACGCGATGGCACTCTCGCCAGACTCCGGCCAGGCTCTTGTGCATCAATTCGTAGGCGGAAGCGACCGCATCGTCCGCCCCGCCATCAGACGACGTGGCTCCTTGAAGCAGCTCCGCGATCTGCGGGTTCATTTGGCCGAACAGCGAATCCCACATCTCGATCATCGGATAAGGCGGGGATGTGACGACAAGCTGAACCGAGGAATCCTTCAAGGTTCGCATGTTACGTGAGTCCCTGAAGAAAACCCGATGGTTGGTTTCAGTCACTGTGCTTCACTGCGAGTGCCTGACGATGTCA
Organism: Conexivisphaerales archaeon; assembly: GCA_035543015.1. Lineage (GTDB taxonomy): Archaea > Thermoproteota > Nitrososphaeria > Conexivisphaerales > DTJL01 > DATKKG01. The sequence continues at coordinate 60,709 of DATKKG010000088.1, forward strand.
GTTGCGCGTGACTAATATCCCTTGCATGGAGGGGACCGGTAGTCGGTCCAGATGTCTATCTCTCTCGGAGAGCCTTGAGGTCGGCCATCACTTCGTCGGCATGAATCGAAGGGTCGACTTTGGGGTAGATCTTGGCGATCCGTCCTTCGGAATCCACCAAGAACGTCACTCTGTACATTGAAGTACCGTTCTCTTTGAGGACGCCTAACCTAGAGCCGAGCTCGCCCTTTGGATCGCTGAGCAAGGTGAAGCCCAGGTTGAACTTTCCGGCGAACTTCCTGTGGCTTGAAATACTGTCCGTGCTGACGCCCACGACCTCTGCGCCCAGCGCCCTGATCGATGAAGTGGAGTCGCGGAAAGAGCAAGCCTCCTTCGTGCAACCAGAGGTATCGTCTCGCGGATAGAAGTACAGAACGAGCCACCTTCCACGATATGACGACAGCTTCGCGGTCCCGCCGCTCGGGTAGGCTTCCAGATCGAAGTCGGGCAGCGGGTCGCCCACCCTGACCTTGATGTCGGCCATCGAGCTCACTTGATCTTGGCCAGCTGGTTCTCCAGGAGCGCGTAGTCTGGTTCGACGCCAGGCTGCAGGGCAACCCAGGAGAACTTGATCTTGCCAGTCTTGTCCAATATGAAGACTGACCGCTGAGCGACGTTGTAGCCCTTGACCCCTCCGAAATCGGGAAGCTCGACGCCATACTCTCTGACTGCGCTACGTGAGAAATCGCTTAGAAGAGGGAAGCTGAGGGAGTTGAGGTTGGCAAAGCCCTTCAAGGTCCAGGGGTCGTTGACGCTGATTCCCACGACCTGGGCGTTCAGTGAGGAGAATCGCGAAAGAGAATCCCTGAGGGTGCACATTTCGTGCGTGCATGGTCCAGTGAAGGCCCCCGGGAAGAATGCCAGCAAGACGTTCCCTTTGGAGGTGAATTCGTCGAGCTTCCTGGGCTTCCTCTCTTGGTCCAACAACTCCAAGCCTGGCGCCTGGTCTTCGAGGTTGAGTTTCAATCTTATCGAAAGGGGTTTCCGCTAGATTTCCTATTAAGTCAAGCTGCACATCCGCATGTGAGTCTATGCGGGCGCCAGGACGATCGTCGGCGTTGACGGACTTCAGCGAGGGCCAATCTTCGACAAGTAGCTGGAGAGCCTCAGGACGCCTTCTTCGAGCTTCTCTTCGTTCTCTCCCACAAAGCACATCCTCACATGGCCGACCCCGCTAGGTCCCGAAATCGAACCGGGTATGGTTATGACCTCGCCCTCTTCGGCCAGGTTCATGCAGAAGTCCACGTCGCCCAGCATAAGAGGATTGAGATATGCTGACAGGTCGGGGAACAGATACATGCCCGCCGTTGGCCGAAGCACGCGAGCGGAGCTCAGGTGTGAGGAGACGGCACGATAGAGGGCGTCTCTCCTCCTTCGGTACACAGGCAGCACTTCCCTCAGATAGGGCTCCTTTCTTCCCAGTTCGAAGTATGTGAGGGCTAGGTACTGTGAAGGGGTAGGGCTGCATATTGAAGTCATGGCCTTGACCTTCGTCGCCTGCTCGATGAAGCCCTTGGGCCCGTACATGTATCCGAGTCTGAAGCCGGGGATGGCGAGGTCCTTCGAAAAAGAGTTGAGGCTGATGAGGTTTTCGGAAAGGCCCGTGCGGTTGTGAATCCAGAGGTGCACTCCTTCATACAGGACGTGTTTGTAAGCTTCATCGTATAGCAGAGGTATGCCCTTGTCGATGACACCGTCGACAATGGTATCCACGGCCTCCTTGGATATGATCCTGCTGGTTGGGTTGTCGGGGCTGCAAAGGATGACGGCTGCCACGTCCTCTTCCAAGGCCCCCTTCAACTCTTCGGGGCTGGGCTGGAATCCAGTACCCAGCTTTTCGCCCACCGCCACGGCCCTGAGCCCGTGAAGCCGGAGCAGGTCCCAGTAGACGCTGTAGCATGGCTCCAGAAGGAGCAGCCTATCTCCTGGCTTGGTCAGGCATGTCAACGTCAGGTCCAGGCCTTCGACGGCCCCGTCGGTGACTATCATCTGGTCTGGGGGCACATCGACCGAGCCGTAGCTCTTGAGGTCTTGGCTCACGGCCTGTCTGAGCTGGGTCAGACCCTTCGTCTCACCGTATTTCGAAAGATCAAAAGGATGCTTCAGCAGCCGATCGGCGAATGCCTCCAGGGCCTGTTGGTCAGGTGGAAGCCCAGGCTGACCCTGAGAGAAGTTGAAGACCACCTTGCCTTCCTTTCGCTTCCGATCGGCTATGGATACAACCATGCGGTGGGGAGAGGAGGGAATCGACGAGACGTTCTCTGCGATCCTCATTGTCTTTGGGCACTCCGTGGAAGCGTAATTAAAGCGTTTGGACTTCGCAATCTGAGTGTCGAGTGATGCGTTCCTCAGGCTTGAGAGCGAAGACAGATGTGGGATTCTGTTAAGTTAAGTGGCACGCATGAGGGTTTGTTTCGGAAAGTGCCCGAGTCCAGACGGGACCATAACATTTAAATAACACGCGGCCAGACATAGTTAACGAGACTGGACGTGTCTACAGTAGTAGGGGAGCCTAAGCTCCATGCAGAAGCCCGAGGCCCGGTATACACCCTGCGTGTTCCTTATGGTC